>DAIODQ010000005.1:0-206969 GCA_036746715.1 Polynucleobacter sp.
AAAAAGGTTATGTCCTATGAGTAGCAGTAATTCCGATACAAAAGAAAATGAAACAATTGAAATAGATTTTCGTAAGATATTTCAATTTTTAGCAAAAAATAAAAATGCAATTTTTAGAAACTTGGCTATAGCTATATTCATTTGGTTTATTTTTTTCATCTCATATATATTTGTTTTTAATAAATCAACTGTAATTTATTCTCTAATATTAGGGTTAAATTTTCCCCAAGCATCGCAGGGAAAGTATCCAAATGGTAGCCAATTATCTGCAAGTGATCTCATATCAAATACAGTTCTTGAAAATGTTTGGAAGCAAAATAACTTAGATAAAAAAGGGATAAGTTTTGAAAATTTTCAAAAAATGTTTTCAGCAGTTCCATACTTGGGAGAAGTAAATTTTATAGACTCTAAATTTAAAAGTATGCTCTCTCAAAAAAATTTATCTCGCACAGATATTGAGAAAATTGAATCGGATTACAGGAATGAAATTCAAGCTGCTGCAAGTAGAAGTATCAAATTAACATTAGATGAACGCAATAGTGGAATTGATACATTAACTGCAACTAAACTTTTAGATGATGTTGTCAATACTTGGAACAAAATTGCTATAGAAAAGTTAGGCGTTTCACGCTCCCCAAAATTAGATGGGATTGAATTTAATGATGATATGAAAAAAGCACCGCCATACATATTAGTTAATTACTTAAATGATCTTATTTTTAAAATTGATACAACGCTTAACTTTATGCGGCAGGAGCCAAATATTAATGTATATAGAGATCCCAAATCCAATTTAAATCTTTCTGGTATTGCAGCAAGAATTGAAGATATATCAAAGTATCAGGTAGATGAATTGGATGCTTTTGTTTCTATCAACACAAAACCAAGCGATTGGGAAATGCTTCAAACACAGTATCGGCTTAAAGAGCTTTACTCAAATAAAACAGCATTAGAGAAAAAAGCAGAGGTGTATAGAAAAGCATTGCTTGATTACTCTTCTACTACAAGTCAAACTAATCTCAGCAATAGCGGTGAAATGCGTAATAAATTATCGAATAGTAATGATGTTTTGGGTGTTCAAATTGGTAGTGATGCTATTTCTAAGATTTTTTCTTTAGCTACCGAATCTAAAGATTCAAACTACAGGCAAGAAATTACGACACAGCGGATTAATCTTGAGAACCAGGCAAACGACTTAAATGTTCATATTCAAAAGATCGAAAGACGCATATCTACCGCAAGCAAAACTTCAAAATTTTCTGAATCTTCTAAAAAGGAGTATATAGATTTGGTTGACAAAACTTGGAATAATCTTGCAGCTACTATTGATGTAATTCAAAGAATTCAATCCATTGCGCAAAAAGATTTTGTTGGCGATAACGGCACCCTTTACACAATCATTTCCAAACCAAAACCAATAAATCTCAATTCTGAAAAAATTAAAATCTATGCCCTATCCAGCTTAATTTTATTTTTATTAATCAGTTTTTTTATAACACTGATTCGAATTTACTTTACGAGTAATAGGGTATCTATTTGATATGAGATGGTTTCTCTTCATTTTACTTTTACACTCATCTTTTACTTTTTCGCAGACCACATTACCAGCTAATTTTGCGGCTAAATTTGAATACGATTTGAAACTAAGCGTAGATGCGAATAAGCGCGCAGCTTACTTAAAGAAAAACAACGAGCAACCAAGTGCTTATGAAAAAGTCTTTACTGTGCTTACAGGAACAGTTCAGGTTGCAAATATTGTAGATGACGTTAAATTTACCCAAAACTCTTATCAAATCACATCGATTGGAAATCTCATTGCTGGACTATCAACTGCACTTGGAGGACAGCGTTTAGTGAGAGAATCAATTGGAAGTATTAACGCAAGTGGGCTGCTCTCCTCTGTGTATCAAGAAAAGCGTGGCAATACGGATTTATTAATTAGCCGTTATGAGCCTCCTAAAAAATCAATTACTTTTTTTAAGGCTTCATTTCGCAATCCCATTAGCTCCACTCCGTTAGAAGGTCAACTTATTGATTTAGTGAATGTGGGCTATCAATTTATCGGTCGCCCTCTTCCCACCAAACCAATCACTTATCAAGTAAGTGATGCACGCTCAGTAAAACGCTATACCCTAATACCCGCTGAAGTTTGGGAATTTCCAATCGACGGAAAAAAAATTAAAGCAACACGCTTTTATAAAACGACGTCTAAAGACGATACAAATACGTTCGAAATTTGGTTTTCGGAAGGAAAAAATTTTCCAATACGCTCTGTTATCGGACTTAGCGAGCAGTATGGCTCAACAATTCAAGTTGATTTAAAGAAACTGCCAAATTTATAGCGATGCAACGTAATTCTTTAATCGTAATGATTTCAATCTTAGCCATTTGCTTTGTAGTGCTAACACTTATTTTTCAAAATATCTGCGCTCCTACTAAAAATATTGTTTCGAACTCTGCAAATGCATTGATTGAGCCTATTATTCCTCAGCCAACAAATCATCAGAAGCAACCTGACCCATTAAGTTATGATGGAGTAAAACGTGTGATTGTGAAATGGGTTTCGCAATACTGCGCTAAGTAATAGAGTTGAATTATTATGCTTAAAAAAGTATTTCTTCACTTATTCTTAACCCTATTCTATGCTGTAGGTTCTTTTTTCTTATTATTTGGCAATATCTTTATTCATCTATCTGAAAAAATTCTCACTTACTTAGATAAAAAGTAATCTACACCAACTCCACTGCTCTCCGCTTCATATCGTCATTTACATCAATATAAGCCTGTGTGGTCGTAATGCTTCTGTGCCCTGCTAAGCTCATTAGCACTCGCACACCAATGCCCTTATTAGCTAAGTTCGTAATAAATGTTCTGCGTCCGCTGTGGCTGCTGGCACCTTCAATGCCCACACGCTTATATAGGTAATGGAAGAACTGCGTTAGGGTATTGGCACTAAAGCCGTCGCTTTTTTCTTTTTGGCTATAAAACAGCTTACGATTGGGATTATTGGGTTTATAGCAGCGGCAATACGCCTCTAATTCTTTACGTAGCCTATCGCTCACAAACACTACACGTGCTTCTTTAGTCTTTGTTTGTTTGGCAGATAGTCGTATTTCAGCCTTAATCGCACCACTGCTATCGACCACGTCGCTGTATTTGAGACTCGCTACTTCCCCTACACGCATTCCACTTAAAAATGTAGTCATTAGCACTGCGCGATTGCGGACTGCGTGTTTGCGTGTGGCGATGTAATCCAATACTCGACGTAGCTCTGTTTGAGTTAGTGTCTTTGCTTGTTTGCTCATTGTTTTTCCTCTCAATTGCTGTATGACCTAAGCATTACTTAAGTAATACTATGTATTCTTTGTTTTGTAATTCCTACCTCTTTTTGTAGTTTGTTTTATATGTAAATTTCTTTCCACAAAACAATGAGATAGCAGCAGTAATGCTGCAGATATAACAAAATTCATATTTCCTTATATTGGTATATTTAGTGCAATGCTTTATGTGGCATTGCTGTTCTGTAGTCAAAAAGCCACATTCATTTCCACGTATTTTTTAGCTTCACTGCATAGTGTTCTGTGTCATTAGTGCAAATACACGTGATAGCACCTAAAACGTGCTTATTTGACGTTTTTGATGTATTTACGCAGTGGCTTTGTAGCTGAAGTGTTTGATAGCAATGAAGCAAACTGCGTTTGCTTGTGCTTTCACAAAAGCTTCGCTTTTGTTCAGCACGTTTTCTTATTTCTTTGTGTTTTAATGCATTACGTGATTAAGACATATAGAACAATATGATTTTGTATTGATTACACTGGTTTTTGAGCAAAGAACGGCTATACGCATACTCTTTAAAGTATTCGTTTAGTCGTCCTTACTACTTAACTAACCAATCTGGTTTCGTCGCATAGCCCTGTAATACAGTTTGATGTAAGACAATCGTATTAAAACTTACAACTTACTTTTGCATTGATTTGCGAGGTAAGAAACTGTGCGGCACTTACTCGTTTGTGTCGTTTGCTATTACAGCAGCAAACTACCGAGTGCAGACGCATTAGCCGTCATATTCCAATCTGCGTTTTTGTCCTGTGTTTTCGCGTGTGCGGCGCAATGACTTATTTGCGCATAATCCCTGTGTTGATATTTGCCTATGTTTGCCTGTGTTTAAGGTGTTTTACTATTCGTGTTTATTTAGGCGCCTGTCGTTTTGCTTTAATTTTTCTACGTGCCTGTTTTGTGTGTCGATTTGCCTTAAATTCAGTGCGTTTTAGCTTTTTGCCTAAATTCATAATTTCGTATGTTTGGTGTTTTGTAATACTGCTCCGCTTCTGACTATGGTTCGCGCAATAGTAAAACTCCATTAGTGCGTCTTTTTGTGCTTCACTTAAAAGCTCCGTTTTGTGCTTTAGTAAGTAAAACGCTGTCTTTTGCGCTTGCAATAGCCAAATGTCCGTTTTTTCAAACTGCGCAGTGCTAATGCCGTTTGCTAATAGCCACTCTGCAGTTTTTTGCTCATTTTTTAGGGTTTTAAAGTCTGCTGTATTCATACAGTTATTTAGCAATACCTAATAAAACCTAAAAATTTTCTATTTTTCTTATATAAATCAGCTACTTAGATAGTGTCGTTTTAAACGACATTTTTCACTGTTTTTGCCCTATTTGTCGCCTAATACCCACTTATTTTGTTGCTGTGCAATAGGGTTAAATCTATTAAAAATAGGCTGTTTTTAGGCTTTTATTAGCTTATTTAGGCTACGCGTGTGGCAATGCGCTAAAAAACAGCTAAAAACCACCTAAAAATTGGTAGGAATTGCGCTTTATCGAAACTACAGTGTGCGTATTACGTTAAGGAGGACATACGCAAATGAGCGCACTAACCGCATTAAAACTATCCGCTGCTAAAAAACCCACTCATTTAAGTGCTGTAGTGATACGACGCAATAAATTAAGCGCAAAGCTGTGGGAACAAATCCAACTCGCTAAAAGCGAAATTGAGGGTACCGCTTTTACGGTAAAGAAGTTTCGCAGCATTACCGATAAAGAAACGGGACTACGCAAAAGCGTGGAAGTGCCTAAACGCATTCGAGAGTGGTGGTTTCGAAATGAAGCGGGTAAGGTGTGCGTCAGTATCCGCTACGGCACACAAGTGATTGAGTTAGCGAAGGGCAAACACAGTATTGAAGTGGAGAATGCGCAGGCACTGATTAAGGCATTAGAAACAGTAAAGCAAGCGGTCGAAGCGGGTGAATTGGATACGCAGATTGAGAATGCCGGCAATCATTTGCGTAGTGGCTTTCGTAAAACGAATTAAGGCAACTAAGTAAGTGTATGCAGACACCAAGCGTCTGCAATGACACAATGCGCTTTTTTGAATTTGCCAATAATCGTTCCGTCGCTCCAACTAAACCGCAGACGCCTGCACAAGCGCGAATTGCATCACTGCAACGACAGAAAGATACAGCCAGTCGTGCGCTGCAAGCGGAACGTAAGCGTCAGCGTGTTGCTCGTGCTCAGCAGTCATTAGCACGTGCTACTACACCCACTACGATTAAGCAGATTTAACTACCCTCAAACAGGATTTAAGCCCGTAGCCATAACGGTTTGAGCTATCAGACAGAGTTAGCACAGACAGACACATTCGCACAGCACCACCCCTAATTTGCTACAATTCTCATTTCGGCGAATTAGCTCAGCTGGTTAGAGCGACGGAATCATAATCCGCAGGTCCGGGGTTCAAATCCCTGATTCGCCACCAAATTTTCTGCCCTCAGCCCAGCCTTGGGGCTTTGTTTTTGAGTCAATTGTTGGTAAGGTAATGTGATGATTACTAGAAAATGGTGGATGATCTTTGGCTTTATTGCCCTTGCCTTAGGGTTTTATATGTATATACGTGATCGTGATTTGATAGGTATTGTGATTGCTGTCTTAATATTGCTAGGCGCATTCTCAACAAAACAAAAGAACTAATTTTCTGTATGGATCCCAAGACACAAAAAGAACGTGATGAGATAGTGAAACGTAAATATATTTATAAGCCGGTCTTCATTATTTTTGGCATCCTTAATGTTCTAATCATTGCCCTTTTTGTAATGTCTCTCTAGCAGAATCTTTTTGTTCTTCATCATTTGGAGTGAGCTGATAGGGCTTGGCTATCTTCCAAACATGCTCTGGCACCATGTTCTTCATCTTCTTGGGTAATTCTCGTCTGAGGTGAAGAACTGTTTCAATCGCCTTCATCTCAACGCGTGCTCTTGCAAACTCTAATCCCTTTGGCCCAATCTTGGGCATTAACCAACCCACAATTGGTCTTAACCAATTCGGCATTTGTCGAAGAGGCAAACCGCCAGCAGCCAACTCAACGTTCTTCATAAATCCTTTGACGGGTCCAATACGATTACCACCACTCTCTGGATTACTTAGTTTTACTTCATCACCCAGAAGAGATAAAAGATCCTCTCCCTGTTGATTGCGTACGATTAACCACTGCTCCCCCGTCCCCCCCATATAACCAATCGTAATATCAGACAGTGCGTTGGTGTAATCCACACAGGTTCTGCACGTGAGAGGGAAAAAATCAGGTCTGAGCTTTGAAAGCGGCAACATTAGAAATGGAATTGTTCGCTTCTCTCCATTGGTATATCGGATCTCTACGTGATAGTCGGCCCTAAACTCTAAATAGGTAACCGTATGGGGCTTGGTATCAATCAGTTGCAGAAACTCATGAAAGTTCTCAGTGGTGGTGTTATCTGAACAGGGTGTACCAATCACATAGAGCTTCTCTAACTGTAACTCTTTCTCTAAAGCTCGCAGAGCATAGACCTGACAAGGAATACCAATCACTGCCAATCGTTTATAACTTTTCTCTTTAGCGGCATCCAGTAAGGCTAGAAGCGGGGCATAGCCCATGCGCATTCCACGTGCTTGCTCCATGTCTTTTGGGTTTGTGATTAATACGGGCATGGGCCGCCATGAATCCGCTGGGTCTGGTGCCATGGTTAAGACCGCATCTACTAGTTGGTTCTCGAGGAGCCTTTCTGCAATCGTGGTGGTAATACCTGTCCATTGCGCCCCCTCCTTCGGGGCTCGCATACTCGCTCGGTGCATTTTGCGGTAAACGCCAAAAAAGAGTTGATCGCTACTTTCGAGTGTGCGTGCCTGGCCATGGATCTCTTTCTCAAGAGGCCCATATTGGGGGTCAATAAATTGGCAGGCACGGCCACAGCGCCTGGGATCCGATGAGCGGGAGATGCCGCAATCGGTACAGAGCTCACGCTCGGGCGCAGAGCCCGAGAACGTAAGCGAATAGATGGGTGCTACTTTTTTACCATCCAATTAATTTAGGTAACCATTGCGAGATTTGCGGGAACTGAAACACTAAGTATAGCGTTACGCCCTGCATCGCAATGAATGGAATGGCTCCTTTATAAAGATGCTTAATCAGAACTTCCGGTGGAGCAACCCCCTTGAGATAGAAAAGCGCCCAACCAAACGGTGGGGTTAAAAAGGAAGATTGCAAGCAAACCGTGATCATCATCGCCACCCAAACCGGATCCGCACCTTGCGACAAGAGAATTGGCATAAAGAGAGGGACCGCAATGTAACTAATCTCAATCCACTCTAAGAAGAAACCTAGAACAAAAATCAGGAAAAGCATGAGCCAGATATCGCTATTTAATCCCCCTGGAACGACATTAAATAACTTGGCAATCAACTCTTCGCCATTCAGTCCTCGAAACGCCAAGGAAAACACTTGGGCACAAATTAAGATAAACATCATGAGCGCACTGATCTTAGTGGTATCAATCATCACTGCTCTTAATCTTGCCCAAGTAAAGCGCCCAGAAAATACAGTGACCAAAATCGAGCCGAATGATCCCATTGCGGCTGCCTCGGTAGGCGCAGCAACACCACCAACAATAGATCCTAAAACTGCCACAACTAAGAGGATTGGGGGGACGACCACTTTCCAGAAGCGGATCCACAACTCCTTACCCGATACTCTGCTACGCTCCTCAAGAGGAATGGGCGGCATCATCTCTGGCTTTAACCAACCTTGAATCAGTAAGTAGATGATGTAGACGAGTGTGAGCAGTAAACCAGGCATCACTGCGGCAGCAAACAGAGTACCAACCGATAATTGCAAAATATCAGAGAGCAAAATCAGAATGAGGCTCGGCGGAATAATTTGTCCGAGCGTTCCCGATGCCATGATGGTACCGCACGCAATCCCCTTGTCATATCCTCTTCTTAGAAGAGTTGGTAAGGTGAGTAAGCCTAAGGTAATGATGGTGGCTCCTACGATACCGGTAGTAGCGCCCATCAGCGCACCAAATAAAATAATGCCTACTGCCATACCGCCTTTGACGCCACCAGCTATATGTCCAATCACGTCAAGGAGGTCATTCGCCAACCCCGACTTTTCTAGCATGATCCCCATAAAGATGAATAGCGGAATGGCAAGCCACTGATAGCCTGCGGCAACGCCAAATATTCGGGCGGGTAACAAGTTAAATAAATTGTCACCAAACCCAATAAAGCCAAACACAAAGCCTACCGTTGCTAAAGAGATGGCAACAGGCACACCAATCATCAGCATGGCAAAAAAGCCACCTAACATCAAAAAAGCAATGATTTCTGGATTAAACATGTTCTTTGCCCTCTTTGCTTGGGCGATTCATGATGACCCGCAACATCTCGGCAAAACCTTGCAAGGCGAGAAGTGAGAATCCAATTGGTATTAATGACTTCACTAGCCATCTCATGGGAATGCCACCAGGATCGGGGGACTTTTCTCCAATGGAGAAGGATTGCCCAACATAATTGATGGAGAGTTTTACAAAAAATACCGCAATGATGATGGTCAAAATCGCTGAGACTAAATCAACGATGTATTTTTTCTGGGGGGTGTAATTGGCGTAGAACAAATCAACGCGTACGTTATCACCACGTAACAATGAGAAACTAATCCCAAAAAGGATCATGGCAGCTAAAAGATGCCACTCGAGTTCTTGGGACCAAACTGAACCCAGACTCATGGAGTAGCGCAAGATCACATTGACAACGATTAAAAGAACGATTGACAAGGTAAGCCATGAGGCCACCTTGCCAAACAGGTCTATGACGCTTTCAATGCGTTCAGCAATGACTAACGATGCTTTCTGCATTTAAAACCTTTACGTATTGATTAACCACGAACCTTATTGTGATAAGTTGCCTCACTATAAACTGCCCATGCATCGTATTTTTTCTTGTAGGCAAAATACGAGTCATAGACTTTTTTCGTCATCGGATCCTTAGCGGCTTCTTCACTCAGAATCTTCATGGTTTCCTCACGCATAGCCTTTACTACGGAGTCTGGTAATGGCAAAGCTTGTACGCCCTGCTTCTTAACTAGATCTTCCATCGCATCCGCATTGTTTTTCTGACACCATGCCTCACCGATCACATTACAAGCTGCTGATGCATTGCTAACGATTTCTTGTAAATCCTTAGGCAACTTCATCCATGCTGCTTTATTAATCAGTAACTCAGAAACTGTTGCAGGCTCATGCCAGCCCGTGGTGTAGTAAAACTTGGCTGCCTTTTGTAAACCAAGACGACGATCTTGGAATGGGCCAACAAACTCGGCTGCATCAATCACGCCACGCTCAAGTGCGGGGAAAATTTCGCCAGCAGGTAGAACCTTTACATCCACACCTAACTTTGCATATACCTTACCAGCTAAGCCAGGGATGCGCATTTTTAAGCCTTTTAAATCTGCCACTGAATTGATCTTTTTCTTAAACCAGCCGGTCATCTGCACGCCCGTATTGCCACAAGGCATGGCAACCATACCGAATGGTGCATAAACCTCATTCCAAAGATCAATGCCGCCACCATCATAAAACCATCCATTCACACCCTGAAAGTTAAGTCCAAATGGAACTGCAGTGAAATACTGAGCAGCGGCGGTTTTGCCTGTCCAAAAATAGGCATTAGCATGATTCATTTCAACGGTACCAGCACGTACCGCATCAAAACCTTCAAACGCTGGTATCAACTCACCAGCACCAAAGACCTGAATCTTTAAACGTCCGCCCGACATTTCCAGAATGCGCTTGGCTAGATCGGTTGCGCTACCTGGGCCATCCATGTAAAAGGGCGCACCCTTTGGGTAGGCACTGGTCATTTTCCAGTTAAAGGTCTGGGCAGTTTGCGCCTTTACAATAGCAGGTGCAGCAAGTGCAGCACCTGCAACTCCGGCACCTAAACTGGTACTTAAAAATTTACGACGACTTGAACTCATTTGAATCCTCCACGGTTAAAGAAATCCAACTTCATTAGTTATGCAGAAATAAATCACTCAATCCTATAAAAACAAGAATCTATGGATCGATTTCAAGTTTCAATTTACAGGGAAAGCACGGGTGTCTCGTTGGTATATTCCCCTTATTAGTGCAAATATTCTTTAATTTAGGGAATACGTTCTTCATTCTAGTACAAAGGAAAATATTGCTATGCAACCAAAATGGGGTATTCAGGGGATGGCTGTTGCGCCCCACTCACTCGCTTCACAATCTGCCCTCGCTGTCTTACGCGAGGGGGGTAATGCCCTGGAGGCGATGATCTCTGCGGCTGCCACGATTGCGGTGGTCTATCCCCATATGAACTCGATTGGTGGAGACTCCTTTTGGGTGGTTCATGCTCCTGGTAAAGCCATGGGCGGCATTGATGCTTGTGGGGCTGCTGCTGGCTTAGCCACTCGCTCTTGGTATCACGAGCAAGGCATCACCAGCTCGATTCCCTTTCGTGGACCAATTGCGGCTAATACCGTTGCTGGCACCATCTCGGGTTGGGGGGCAGCTTTTACTCTCTCTAAAAAGAGTTTGGGCGGCAGACTACCACTCTCTCGTTTACTAGAAGATGCAATCCATTATGCAGAGCACGGAGTACCGGTGACGCACAGCCAAGCAGCGCTGACCGAGAAGAAGCGGATAGAGTTAACGCCCCAGCCTGGTTTTGCAGACACCTTCTTGGTAAATGGCAAGGTCCCCACCACCGGTAGCGTCTTTCTGCAAAAACGCTTAGCGGCAACCCTGCGTCAAATTACCAAAAAAGGTACAGAAGATTACTACCGTGGTGAACTAGCAGAGCAGATTGCTAAAGAACTTAAACAAATTGGTAGCCCATTACGTCTTGATGACCTACAGCGTCATCGGGCAAAACTCATTAATCCTTTGCATCTTGCTCATAGTGTTGCTGACGTCTACAATATGACCCCACCAACGCAAGGCGTGGTCTCTTTAATGATTCTAGGAATTCTGGATCATTTAAAGCTAAAACAATTTGTTGTAGATAGTCCAGAATATGTTCATCATTGTGTTGAGGCGACTAAGCAAGCGTTTAAAGTTCGCGATCAATACATCACTGATCCGGCTTATATGCAACAGCATGCCCAAGAATTTTTATCACCCGCATTTCTAAAAACACTGGCAGAAAAAGTAAATAGTAGTAAAGCATTGCCATGGGGCGCCGGACGCGGTCCTGCCGATACCATCTGGATGGGCGTGGTTGATGGTGCGGGCCGCTCTGTTTCTTTCATTCAAAGTATTTACCATGAGTTTGGCGCCGGTATTGTTTTGCCTAAAACCGGTATTAATTGGCAAAACCGTGGCTGCAGTTTCTCTTTAGATCCAAAAGCGCTTAATACTTTAGAGCCCTATCGCAAACCATTTCATACGCTTAATCCTGCTCTGGCTTTATTGAAAGATGGTCGTTCCATGGTGTATGGCACCATGGGTGGAGATGGGCAACCACAAACACAATGCGCAGTCTTTACTCGCACTGCAGTCTATGGTCTTGATCCGCAAGATGCAATCAGTCGTCCACGTTGGCTGTTAGGTCGTACTTGGGGACAGACGAGCGATAGTCTGAAGCTCGAATCACGCTTTGACCCTGCTCTCGTTAAGCAACTCAAAGAAATGGGTCATGATGTAGAGATGCTCACTGACTTTGATGAATCAGTTGGTCATGCGGGTTGCATTATTCGGGAGCCCTCCGGAATCTTACGGGGCGGTTGGGATCCGCGTAGCGATGGTGCGGTAGCATCCTTCTAATGAAACCAACTCTTTATAGCTTCTGGCGCAGCTCTGCAGCATTTCGGGTTCGGATTGCGTTGAACCTCAAGGGGATCGATTACGACATCATCCCGGTGCATTTACGCAAAGGGGGTGGCGAGCAGCTCAAGGAGTCCTATCAAGCCCTGAACCCCAATGGCTTGGTGCCTCTCTATATGGAGGATGATGTCCCCTTACATCAATCAACAGCCATCATCGAGTATCTTGAAGAGAAATATCCGAACCCTCCTCTGCTCCCCAAAAATCTACAGGATCGAGCTTGGGTTCGAGCGCTCGCTCAGGATATTGCGGCTGATATCCACCCCATCAATAATTTACGAGTCCTGCGCTACCTGGTTGGCACTTTGGGAGTTAATGATGAGAACAAAACGATTTGGTATGCCCATTGGGTTAAAAAAGGTCTCACTAGTTTAGAGAAACGTCTTGCGAGCGATGCGCGTGTTGGTCTATTTTGCTATGGCGATTTGCCAACGATGGCCGATGTCTTTTTAGTCCCTCAAGTATTTAATGCTTATGACACCAAGATCGATTTCAGTGTCTATCCAACGGTTCATCGCATCGTCACCCATTGCATGACCCTCCCTACATTTATCAATGCGTCTTGGGAGAAACAAGTGGATGCTGAGGGAGAAAATCCAAAGCCTTAATGCGGGGTCATCCACCAAACTAGGGCAGATAATGTGATCACTGAACCCAAGGTAGTAATCAATACCACTCTAGAAATTAGAGATCCGTCAGCGCGATAGTACTGTGCCAACATAAAGGGGCCCGTTCCCGTTGGTAGAGCGCTTACCAAGACAGCGGCGTATATCCAAAAAGTGGGTAAGTTTAAGATCGGGTCGGCCACCACCCACACTACAAATGGCTGTAGGATTAACTTAACGAAAACTAGGCTCCAAGTAGTTTTAGCAGGCGCACTCGTTTTTTGAACCAAGAAAAGCCCTATCGAAACTAAAGCACATGGGCTTGCTGCTGCCCCTAAGAAACTCACAAACTGACGTAATGGTGCATAAAGCTCTAGGCCAGTTGTTGCCCAAAGAGCTCCACAAAATGGCGCCACTAATAATGGGTTCGTAGCCAAAGATTTAGCAACCGTTTGAATGATCTCGCTAAAGGGTTTCTTGGCATGTACCCCTAACTCGATAAAAATTATCGCCACGGCGAATAATGCACACACTACGATTAAAGTCGCAATGACGGCTGGACCTAAACCACTTTCACCAAAAGCGAGCATCAATAAGGGGATGCCCATATAACCAGTGTTTGCATACGAACCACTCAAACTCTGAAAACTGGCAACCGTCCAATCTTTAGTTTGTATACGGTAGTAGATTAAGAGTACGAAATAAACAGCCAGCGCTCCCGCACTAAAGGCAATGATGAAGCCTGGCTGCCATAACTCTTGCCAATTACTATGCGCTGTGAAATCAAACATTTGCGCTGGCAAAGCAAGCCACACTACAAAGCGATTGATTTCAGTGGAAGCATTGATGCTTAACTTGCCAGACTTGCCAGCAATATATCCCGCCAGTATTAAAGCGAAGATCGGGATGATGACATTTAGAACGTGAAGCAAGTAAAACCTAAGTGATTTTCTTTAAGCCATTGCGATAGCGCTTTGCATTATCAGCATAATGGGATGAGATCCGATCCATTTCAGCAATTTGCTCTGGGCTCAAATTTTTCACAGCCTTAGCTGGCGAACCAATAATGAGGGAGCCATCTGGAAACTCCTTCCCTTCGGTCACTAGAGCACCGGCACCGACTAAACAGTTTTTACCAATCTTGGCGCCATTTAAAACAATCGCATTAATTCCAATCAAGCTTCCATCGCCAATGGTACAACCATGCACCATGGCTTGATGACCAATCGATACGTTCTCGCCTAAGGTTAGCGGCCAACCATAATCAGAGTGTAAGACCGCTGCATCCTGAATATTAGTTCCCGCTCCAATACGAATCGGCTCATTGTCACCACGAATCACGACTTGGGGCCAGACATTGGCATTCTTTCCTAAATGAACCCGACCGATTACCTCAGCCGAGTCTGCAACCCAAGCTCCGTCACCTAATTCAGGAGAAATACCATCTAGTTCATATATAGCCATATCCGGATTATAGTGAGGCTAGCCTGAGTGTTGACATTCTGCTTAGTAAGCTCAATGAGACTGCACTTGTTACTGATCTTTTTTATAGCCTCATCGACGAATCAATAACTAGTTTGAGCATGTTATTTTGGTATAAACTTCTTGGTATATTACTTTTTATTGCAAACTCGTCTCAAATACTTTTAGGTCTCTTCCATGAAAAAACTACTTGTTCTTAGCGCTCTATTCTTTGCTGGTTTTAGTGCTCCAATCTATGCACAAGATAAAGCCTTGAGTACTGCAGAATTAGTTAAATTTTGTCAACTTCCTGCAAGTTCAGAGCACCGCTCTTTCTGTGTGGGTTACTCTACTGCGATTTATGACACCTATTTAGTTACTCGCCATCCAACCAATGCCAAGCCTTTTATTTGCCTCAACCAACCAGCTCCGCCGGTTGATACTGTCATTGCTGACTACGTTAATTGGGCCAAACAAAATCAGCAATTCATGAACACGCCCGCTGCTGATAGTGCTCTGCGCTACCTGGCAGGTCGCTTTCCTTGCACTAAGAAATAATTACTAAGGACTCATGACCATGAAAAAGTCACTTTTCGCTTTAACTGCTTCTCTACTTATTGTGGGTTGCTCAAATATGGACGCTACTCAGCAACGCACCTTATCGGGTGGAGCTATCGGCGCTACAGCTGGCGCCGTAGGCGCAGCAATCTTTCATAGCAATCCCATTTGGGGAGCAGTAGGAGGCGCAGCAGTAGGCGCGGCCTCTGGTTATGTCTACGACATGTATGAAAAAGATAAGCAGGCCGAGTACAACAAAGGCTATCAGGCTGGTAAATCTGGCTCTAAGCCAAATACCAGCAATACCAATACATCGGGCTCAAAGTAAGGCTGTATTAATTTCAATCTTGCCCGCAAGTGCCTTATGAACAGGACACTTGTTGGCAATTTCCAATAAACGCTCACGTTGTTCCGTATCAAGATTGCCGAACAACTCAATTGTTCTCTTGAATTTTTCCACCTCATCAGTACGTTCGATATCAACAGTCACGACTGCATCTTGCAAATCCCAAGCTTTCCGCTTTGAGTACATAGCCAAGGTCATTCCTGTGCATGTTGCTAAGGAGGCGGCCAAATATTCATGTGGAGACGGGCCCGTCCCATCACCGCCTTTGCTGGGATCAACATCTGAAATAAACTGATCAGAGCCAACCTCTACCACCTGCTCAAATGCTCCACTGCCAAAGTGTGACCGAACTACTCTCATGCCTTTTCCTTTATGCCAATAGCATCTGATTAATTCGCTTTACAAATGCGGCGGGGTCTTGCAATTGCCCGCCCTCTGCGAGAAGTGCTTGGTCAAACAAAATTGTTGCCCAATCATCAAATTGCTTATCCTCGTATTTTAGTTTGAGTACTAATGGGTGCTGAGGATTAATTTCTAGGATGGGTTTGGTATCTGGAGCCTGCTGTCCTGCTGCTTTGAGCATTCGTAATAGATTTCCAGAGAGCTCATGTTCATCTGCCACCAGACATGCTGGAGAGTCCGTCAAGCGGAACGTAATACGCACATCTTTTACCTTACTATCTAAAGCCTTCTTCATACGCTCGATCAAGTCTTTGTATTGCTCTTCCGTTTCTTTTTGTTCTTTCTTCTCGGCTTCATCAGCTAGTGCACCAAGATCTAAACCTCCTTTTGCAACAGATACAAGTGATTTACCATCAAATTCTGCAAAGAATGAAAGCATCCATTCATCCACTCGGTCGGATAGCAATAAAACCTCAACACCTTTCTTACGGAAAATCTCAAGATGGGGACTATTCTTGGCGGCCGTGTACGAGTCTCCAGTGACGTAATAAATTTTGTCTTGACCCTCTTTCATACGATTGACATAGTCAGCCAAAGAAACTGTTTGCTCAGCTGAGTCTAAATGGGTGCTAGCAAAACGTGCTAATTTAGCTATGCGCTCTTGATTACCGCTGTCCTCACCAATTCCCTCTTTTAATACTTGGCCAAACTCTTTCCAGAACTCGGCATATTGTTGCTTCTTGCTAGCATCTTCACTATTCGCCAAATCCTCTAGCATACCTAATACACGCTTTGTAGAACTCTCGCGAATCGCTTTAACGTCGCGTGACTCTTGCAAAATCTCGCGGGATACATTGAGGGGCAAGTCGGCGGAGTCAATCACGCCTGATATAAAACGCAGGTAGGTAGGCATTAATTGCTCTGCATCGTCCATAATAAATACACGCTTTACATAAAGCTTGATGCCATTGCGCTTATTACGGTCCCAAAGATCAAAAGCTGCCTTCTTAGGAATAAAGAGGAGCTGCGTGAACTCACTGCGCCCCTCAACACGATTATGTGAATACGTTAAGGGCTCCTGAAAATCATGGGAGATGTGTTTGTAGAACTCTTGATACTGCTCTTCCGTTAACTCTGATTTGGGACGCGCCCACAAGGCAGTGGCTTGATTAATGTTCTCAAACTCTTCTTTGAGGACCTGCTCCTTTTTAGCCTCATCCCATTCTTCTTTTTGCATCTGAATGGGCAAAGAAATATGATCGGAGTACTTACGAATAATCGATTTGAGTTTCCAGCTCGAAAGGAGATCGTCTTCACCCTCCCGCAAATGCAGGGTGATTGATGTTCCTCGCTCAGGCCGATTAATGGTCTCAATCGTAAACTCCCCCGTGCCTTGAGATTCCCAACGAACGCCTTCGTTTCCAGGAAGTCCTGCCCGTCTGGTCTCGACAATGATATTGTCGGCCACAATGAAAGCGGAGTAAAAACCAACCCCAAACTGCCCAATGAGCGCAGCATCCTGTTGTTGATCGCCGGATAGCTTTGAAAAAAACTCTTTAGTGCCTGACCGCGCAATAGTTCCTAAGTTAGCAATCACCTCCTCACGGCTCATCCCAATCCCGTTATCAGTAATCGTGACGGTTCGAGACTCTTTATTGAAATAAATCTTAATTTTTAGTTCAGGATCCGATTCGTACCAATCGGCATGATGAATCGCCTCAAACCGTAACTTATCGGACGCATCTGACGCATTTGAAATCAACTCCCGTAAGAAAATTTCTTTATTGGAATATAAGGAATGAATCATCAGCTGTAAAAGCTGCTTTACTTCCGCCTGAAAACCTAGGGTTTCTTTTGCTATCGTCATGGTTTACCTCTGCATTAATGGATTTTTACTATGTTGGGGCTAATTGCCTAATTTCAAGGCCCCAATCCACCACCCCTCCCTAGCGTTCGACTACAATTGAAGCAAGCCCCCAGCTATAAATCTGAGAACGGCACATGAAAAAGCTTTATATCAAGACATTTGGTTGTCAAATGAACGAGTACGATTCGGCAAAAATGGCCGATGTACTCCATGCATCCCAAGGTATGAGCCATACCGATGTTATCGAAGAAGCAGATGTTATTTTGCTGAATACCTGCTCGATTCGTGAGAAAGCCCAAGAAAAGGTCTTTTCTGACTTAGGTCGACTAAGAGAGCTCAAGCAAAATAATCCTGGTTTACTAATTGGTGTAGGTGGTTGCGTTGCCAGCCAAGAGGGTAAGCAAATTGTGAATCGTGCTCCTCATGTTGATTTTGTTTTTGGCCCACAAACCTTGCATCGTTTACCCGATCTAATCTCTAAAAGACTAAAAACTGGTCAATCGCAAGTAGATATTTCGTTTCCCGAAATTGAAAAATTTGATCACCTCCCTCGCTCGCGTCAAACACGCGGCTCTGCCTTTGTATCCATCATGGAGGGTTGCTCAAAGTACTGTAGCTATTGCGTAGTTCCCTATACCCGTGGCGAGGAGGTATCTCGGCCCTTTGAGGATGTTCTCACTGAAATTGTTGGTCTTACCGAGCAAGGCGTTAAGGAAATTACCTTACTTGGACAAAACGTCAATGCGTATCGCGGGACGATGGGCAATAGCAAGGAAATAGCTGACTTTGCCCTGTTGCTTGAATACATGTCAGAAATCCCTGGACTTGAGCGTATTCGTTTTACGACTAGCCATCCCAAAGAATTTACACAGCGCTTAATCGATGCCTATGACAAGGTACCGCAACTAGTAAGCCATCTTCATCTGCCCGTTCAACATGCCTCTGACACCATTCTTGCTGCAATGAAACGGGGTTATACCGCACTCGAATTCAAAAGCATCATTCGAAAAATGCGTGCTGTGCGCCCTAATCTGTCTTTATCAAGCGACTTTATTGTTGGCTTCCCAGGAGAAACCGAGGCTGACTTTGAAAAATTAATGGAAATGGTGGTTGATCTCAATTTTGATAATAGCTACTCCTTTATTTTTAGTCCTCGTCCAGGAACGCCTGCTGCAAATTTAGTCGATGACACTCCCTATGCAATTAAACTCAAACGCTTGCAACGCCTCATTGCTCAAATTGATACTCAGGCTCTAATGGTGAGTCAAACCATGTTAGGTAAAACAGAGCCCGTTTTGATTGAGGGATTCACGCGGGATGGCAAACATCTATTAGGCCGTACTGAAAATAATCGTGTAATGAATATCCTCATTCCCCAAACTGATGCTGCCCACCCCCAAGCAGATAGCTGGATTGGCGAATTGCGTGATGCGAAGGTTACTGAAGTTCTGAAACATACCCTTCGGGGCGAACTGACTTAGGCATCCGCCTAAAGAACCATCCATGAATAAATTACCATCTATCGAACTGCAATATGCAAGTGCTGCACTAAAAACTAAAGTAATGACTATTGCCTCCGAAAGAGAAATTGCTCAATGGGCTAAAAAGTGTTTTACAAACTTTGGCCGTATTACAGTCCGGTTTATTAATAAAGCCGAGGCACATGATCTAAATTTATTCTTTCGGGGTTTTGATAAACCGACCAATGTCCTCACCTTTCCCTATCACAGCAAGGATAATGCCATTGATGCGGATATCGTTTTGTGTATACCAATTGTGTGCCAAGAAGCCAAGGTACAAGCTAAGTCCGTTAAGAACCATCTGGCACATTTACTCATTCATGGCTGTCTACACGCCCAGGGTCATGACCACATGAATAAGGCCCAAGCCAAGAAAATGGAGGCCCTTGAAATTAAGCTACTGGCTTCCATTGGTATTAGTAATCCCTATTGAGTTGTCTCTTCCGAAATGTACTCTGTCATTAAAATGTTTTATGCTATGTCTTAATTTATGTCTAATAATTTGATTGACCGCCTAAGCGCATTTTTTTCTACCAAACCCTCTGATCCCAATACTCAACGTAAAGAGTTAATCGAAACTCTGCGTGAGGCGCAGCTGGATGGTTTGATGGATGTTGATGCCCTCTCCATGATCGAGGGGGTCTTTCAAGTTGGTGAGTTATCGGCGCGCGATATCCTTTTGCCAAGAGCTCAAATCGATTGGATTGACGTGAACTCTCCATTGCCTCAGATCATTGCCGATGTGGTCAAAACAGGGCATTCGCGTTTTCCAGTTTTTGAAGGAAGTCGTGATCAGGTGATTGGCATACTTTTAGCCAAAGACCTTTTGCGACACTTTACCGAGAAAGATTTTCAGATTCGTGACTGGTTGCGGCCAGCCGTCTTTATTCCCGAGTCAAAACGCTTGAGTGTTTTGTTAAAGGACTTTCGTAATAATCGCAATCATTTGGCTATTGTGGTCGATGAATATAGTGGTGTCGCCGGTATGATCACGATTGAGGATGTGATCGAACAAATTGTGGGTGATATCGAAGATGAGCACGATATTGATGAAGATGCCGATAATATTACCGTGCTTAAAAATGGAGATTACCGAATTAAAGGAATTACAGAACTAGAACAATTAAATGAGGATTTAAACACTCAATTCGAAGCGGATGATGTTGAAACAGTTGCCGGTCTAGTGATTCAACACCTTGGACGAGTTCCTAAATTTGGTGAGCGGGTTCGCGTCAATGATTTTGAGTTTGAGGTTCAACGAGCCGACCCACGACAAGTTCACATTCTTCTCATGCGTCGAATCGTGCCAAATTCAAATAGCCCCACTGAGGCCTAATTGTCGGTAAGCACCGTCAGAGCGCTTCCTCTGATTCATCTTACTTTACTGTTCGCTGCTGGAGCACTACTAGCAATATCGAGTGAATTACCCTTAAGCGGATACATCCACATCCTTTTATTGTCCTTTATGTGGCGCGTCTGTGCCAAAGGGGCCGAGCAAACACTGGTCCGCCTTTTTAATCAGGGCTTGATTTTTGGTCTAGGGTATTTCACCATTGCTCTGTGGTGGATCTATATCAGTCTCCATGATGTTGGTGGTATGTCTCCAGTCCTATCATCATTTGCCGTCTTTGCTTTAGCAGTTTTAATGGCGCTCTACTTTGGCTTGGCCTTTGGCTGTGGGCTTCTCATACAGAATTCCTTTTGGCGAGGCCTTGTATTACCAGCCGCTTGGGTCATGGCGGAATACTTACGCGGTCAGTTGTTCACGGGATTTCCTTGGATGGGCCTTGCAGAATCTCAAGTGCATGGGCCCTTTATACATATTGCCCCATACCTTGGCGGCCTTGCATGCACCTTTTTAGTCATTTGGGCATCTTGGCAACTTAGTCTTTTAAAGATTCAGAATACCTTGGTGGTGGTCGCTGCGATTGCTATCGTCCAGATATTGGGAATGTGGCAGTTCACAAGCCCAAATGGGGCGGCCCTCTCTGTCCGTTTAATTCAGGGTAATTTTGAGCAGAGTCTAAAGTTCAATCCCAAAGAAATTTTGCAACAAATTCATTTTTATCGAGATGCAATTATTCGATCGCCCGCTGATCTAATCATTGTTCCTGAGACTGCTTTTCCATGGCCCGAGCCTGATTTACCAGATCAATCACTCAAAATGATTCAGGGGTTTGTCGACCAATCAGGAAGCCAAGTTCTCTTAGGCCTCATTGGAAAAATTCCAAAGGATGGCAATACCTTTCAATACTCCAATCGGGTCACTGGATTTACTAAAGATCAAGCACCTTACCATTACGATAAATATCACCTTGTTCCCTTTGGAGAATTTATCCCGCCGGGCTTTCAATGGTTTGTCGATGCCTTCAAAGTACCTATGAGTAATTTTGCAAGAGGTTCATTCTCGCAGGCTCCATTTACTGTTCTAAGCCGCGATCAAGATCTCAGTAAAGCGCGCTATGCTGCTATCTCTATTTGCTATGAGGATATTTTTGGCAATGAGATCGCCAGTCGCCTACGCCAGAGCCAAAACTCGATCAATCTTTTAATCAATGTCACTAACTTGGCCTGGTTTGGGCAATCGCAGGCGCCGATGCAACAATTACGCCTTTCACAATTACGCTCCATCGAAACAGGCTTACCCAGTTTACGTGCGACAAATACCGGGATTACAGCCATCATTGATCATCGCGGTGAGGTACAGGCCGCCTTAGATCAATTTGTACAAGGGGAGCTCTCTAGCTCGGTGCAGCCCTATGCAGGGCAGACCCCTTATGTGATTTGGGGCAATTGGCCAATCTTATTAGCCTCTCTTTTTCTATTACTAAGCGCTTACCTACGATTTCGAAAGTAAGAAAGGGTTCTTTTGAGCCCGACCATTCTTTGCCGAGTAAAATCAAGGTCTTAATATCGTAATTACTAAACTCGTCGACTTGGCATGCTAACGTTTCAGCAAATCATTCTTAAGCTTCAAGACTACTGGGATCAGCAGGGCTGTGCTCTCTTGCAACCGATTGACCTAGAGGTTGGTGCTGGTACCTCCCATACGGCCACCTTCTTGCGCGCCATTGGTCCTGAGCCATGGAAAGCTGCCTATGTTCAACCATCACGCCGTCCTAAAGACGGACGCTATGGTGAGAACCCCAATCGACTGCAACACTATTATCAATACCAAGTAGTTCTTAAACCTGCACCTGAAAATATTTTGGATTTATACCTAGGGTCTTTGAGAGCATTGGGTTTGGATCTAAACCAAAACGATATCCGCTTTGTCGAAGACGATTGGGAAAATCCCACTTTAGGCGCCTGGGGTCTTGGCTGGGAAGTTTGGCTAAATGGTATGGAAGTAACCCAATTTACCTACTTTCAGCAAGTAGGTGGTCTAGATTGCAAGCCTGTTCTCGGCGAGATCACCTATGGAATTGAGCGCTTGGCGATGTATTTACAAAACTGTTCCAACGTTTTTGATTTAGTGTGGACCGATGGCGTGTCCTATGGCGATGTCTATCATCAAAATGAAGTCGAGCAATCACGCTATAACTTTGAACACTCCAACACTGAGATGCTCTTTAATAACTTCAGTAATTATGAAAGTGAAGCAAAACGCTTAATGGATCTTTCATTGGCGCTCCCTGCTTATGAGATGGTGCTCAAAGCAGCACATACCTTTAACTTGCTCGATGCACGTGGTGCCATATCGGTGACCGAGCGCGCTGCTTACATCGGACGCATTCGTAATTTGTCACGATTAGTTGCCCAAGCCTACTTTGAGTCGCGTGAACAACTGGGCTTTCCGATGCGTCAAAAGAAATCTACGTAAGGCATCACTCACACCATGAAACATGATGCCTTATTAGTCGAGCTCTTTACTGAAGAGTTACCTCCCAAGTCGCTCAAGCGCTTAGGGGACTCCTTTGCACAATCTATTTTTCAATGCCTAAGACAGGATCACTTAGTCAATCAATCAGCCACTAGCCAATCCTTTGCTAGCCCACGACGACTCGCAGTATTAATCAGCGCAGTTCTAGAGCAAGCTCCGGACTATCCTGTGCGTGAGAAACTCTTACCCACCTCAATTGCATTTGACGAAAATGGTCAAGCAAGTGCGCCCCTACAAAAGAAACTGGCGGCCCTTGGTTATGCCAACACTCCGATTAGACAATTAGAAAAAAGTGGTGAGGGTAAAAATGAGGCGCTTTACCTTAACGTAAACGCCAAAGGAGCAGATCTTCAAAATAGTCTTCAAGTAGCGGTCGAAGAGGCAATCAAGCAATTACCAATTGCCAAAATGATGCATTACCAAGTGCATACCTCCAATGGTGATTTGCAAGATGTTGAGTTTGCAAGGCCTGTTCATCGTATTGTTGCCATGCATGGCTCACATATCCTTCCCATTCAGGCATTCGGTATGACAGCAAGCAACACTACTGAGGGGCATCGCTTTATGTCATCTGGTCCAATTGCTATTCAGTCTGCAATTGATTATGAAAACGTGCTTGAGCGCGAAGGAAAAGTGATTGCCTCATTTTCAAAACGGCGCCAACTTATCGAGGTCGAATTACTAAAAACAGCTCAGTCCGATAGAGTATTAATGCCAGACTCCCTACTGGATGAAGTAACTGCTTTAGTTGAATTTCCTGCGATCTATACCTGTCATTTTGACCCTGAATTTTTAGACGTTCCACAAGAATGTTTAATTCTGACCATGCAAACGAATCAAAAGTATTTTGCATTGACTGATGATGCAGGCAAACTAAAAAATCGCTTTTTAATTGTTTCAAATATAGAAACCCAGCGAGCCGAAGGAATTATCTCCGGAAATGAGCGTGTCATTCGTCCACGACTATCCGATGCGCGCTTTTTCTTTAAACAGGATAAAAAACGCTCCTTAGAGTCTCGTATCGCTGATTTGGCTAAGGTGGTTTATCACAATCAACTAGGTAATCAATTACAGCGGATGGAGCGTGTACGAGCTCTGGCTGGTGAGATTGCTAAACAAGTGGACGAAACGGGGATTGCTATCGATCCCAAAATGGTTGGTCGGGCTGCTGAACTTGCTAAGACTGACTTACTGAGTGATATGGTTGGTGAATTTCCGGAGCTACAGGGAGTAATGGGGCAATACTACGCTTTGGCAGATCAAGAACATCCGGACGTTGCTGCAGCTTGCTATGAACATTACTTGCCACGTTTTGCCGGTGATGCTCTTCCACAAACCATGATTAGCACCACTCTTGCCATTGCCGATAAATTAGAGACTATTATCGGGATTTGGGGAGTAGGCTTAGTACCAACGGGTGATAAAGACCCCTTTGCCCTTCGTCGCCATGCTCTAGGAATCTGCCGGCTTCTTATCGAAAAGAATTTGGCCTTAGATCTCAAGGTATTAATCGCAATGGCCAAGAAACAATTTGTCGGTCTTTCACTTAAGAATGAAATCGATGACGAAGCCATCTATCAATTTTTTCTAGAGCGATTAAAAACTTACCTCAGGGATCAATTACTCGGGGATGCTCACTTTACAGCCCCAGAAATTGAGTCGATCTTGAGCATGAACCCGGGCAAGCTAAATGATCTGCCCAAGCGTTTACAGGCTATTCGTGGATTTACACAACTAAGTGAAGCCACCCAATTAGCAGCGGCCAATAAGCGTATTAGTAATATTCTGAAAAAGATTGAGGGTCAACCAGCTCAAAATGTGCAAGTTCATCTACTGCGTCTTCCCGCAGAGGCAAATCTTTATAAGGCTCTAGAGACTATAAGCCCAAAGCTAGATCAACAGTTTAAGAATCAAGAATTTATGGCTTTACTGCAGAGTCTTGTAGTCCTTAGCCAACCCATTGATCAATTCTTTTCTGATGTCATGGTGATGGATGAGAATTTACAACTTAGACAAAACCGCATAGCGCTTTTAAATCAGCTTCATCAGAAAATGAATTTGGTAGCCGATATCGGTAAGCTTGCATGAGTCTAGTGGTCAGTAAGCTCATTATTTTGGATCGCGATGGGGTAATCAATGAAGATCGCGATGACTACGTTAAATCTAGAGATGAGTGGATACCGATCCCCAATAGCTTAGAGGCGATTGCTTTGCTCTCACAGGCAGGATATGTTTTAACGATTGCTACTAATCAATCAGGGATTGCTCGAGGCCTTTACTCGCTTTCTGAGTTACACGCAATGCATCAAAAAATGATAGATTTACTAAAGCCCCTTGACGGCAGGATTGATGGGATTTTCTTTTGTCCCCATGTTGATGAGGATCAATGCTCATGCCGCAAACCAAAACCAGGATTAATGCATGAAATTGCTAATCGCTATCTCAAAGATCAGGCCACTCAGGATCTGCCTTTAAACAATGTTCCGATTGTGGGAGACTCTCTGCGTGACTTGTTAGCAGGTACTGCCTTGGGTGCAACACCACATCTGGTTTTAACCGGTAAAGGATCCACAATGAATCATACCGACCTGCCAGAAGGAACTCAGATACACCTAGATCTGATGGCATTTGCTAAACATATCGTGTCTCAGTCATGATTTGGCTACGCTCCTTTTTATTTTTTCTAAGTTTGATTCTATATACGCCGCCTTATGCTGTATTTTGCTTATTAAGCTTTCCCTTTATCAACGAACATAAACGCTATCAACTTATTCAGTTTTGGGGTAAAAGCATTATTCATTTTCTTGAGGTCTTTTGCGGAATTCGCTATCAAGTGTTTGGTATGGAGCATGTTAATGCTGTTCAGGATCAACCGGTTGTCATTCTTAGCAAACATCAATCTGCTTGGGAGACGATTGCTTATCTCAACCTGTTCCCCAAAGATCTTTGCTATGTCTTTAAGCGAGAGTTGTTATGGATCCCTTTTTTTGGTTGGGTCATGGGCTTACTCAATATGATTCACATCAATCGTTCCGCCAAAGAAAGTTCGGCAATCTCGGTGACTAATCAGGGTAAGGCTCGCCTCAAGGCTGGAAAATGGATTATTTTGTTTCCAGAAGGAACACGTACACCTGTTGGCTCCCATAAGCCCTATCGCAAGGGCGGTGCCCGACTTGCTGGCTTGACCCAAGCAACAGTCCTACCTGTTGCTCATAATGCTGGTCGTTATTGGCCACGTAATAGTTTCTTGAAATACCCAGGGCTGATCACCGTGTCGATTGGTCCGGCAATCACCTCTTCAGGAAAATCAGGTGATCAACTGCACACAGAAGTTGAGTCCTGGATTGAGGGTGAGATGCGTCGTATTGATCCTAAAGCGTACTAATAAGCTGGTTTCAAGCTTTTTATGACTTTTTAAACTAAGATTCTTGCCCATTCAATATAACGCTCAACCGTAATCTCTTGCGCCCTTGCTTTTAACTCCTCTTCAGAAAGCATAAGTTCTGCTTGGAGTTCAAATAAATTACTACGTAACATCTTGCGTCGTTGTGCAAAGGCCATTGCTACGAGTCTGCTTAACGAATTCCACTCTTTCTCGGTTAGATCGAAATCACGGCGCGGGATCATGCGAACTACTGCTGAATTCACTTTAGGTTTAGGTTCAAAAGCTTCCGGTGGCACATCCATGATTTGTTCTACGTGGTAGCGCGCTTGCAACATGACCGATAAGCGACTGTATTCAGAGTTACCAGCTGATGCTGTAATGCGCTCAATTACCTCGGCTTGCAACATAAAAACTTGCTCATTGATCCAGGGTGCTGCTGCGATTAAATGAAAAAGTAGTGGTGAAGAAATGTTGTATGGAAGATTACCAATGATGCAACTGCGTTGTTTAGCTGCTTTGCCCTGCTGAGCCCATGATACAAAATCAAATTCAAGCGCATCACCCTCAATAATATTTAATCCAATTAAAGATTGTTTTTGCTTTTGCTCCTGCCAATAGTGCACTAGGTCACGATCGATTTCGAGGACATCTAAATGGTTTACTTGACTAAGTAAGGGTAATGTTAATGCGCCCAAACCAGGGCCAATTTCTAAAAGATGTGTAGTGGGTTCAGGTGCTAGAGCTCGTACAATCCCTGAAATAACCCCTCCATCAATCAGAAAGTTTTGGCCAAATCGCTTACGTGCCTGATGCATTTAATCGCTTCTGTCTGATGCTGAGCTCTTTGGCCATATTTAGTGCAGCTAACATGCTCTGCCAATCTGCCTTACCCTGTCCTGCAATATCCAGAGCGGTGCCATGGTCAACTGATGAACGTATATATGAGAGGCCCAAGGTTATGTTGACCCCCTCGGTAAACGTTGCAAACTTAAAGGGGGCTAGGCCTTGATCGTGATACATCGCCAGAACGGCATCCGTTGTTTGCAAACGAACTGGGTTGAACAGTGTATCGGCTGGATAGGGTCCGGATGCTTTGATCCCTTCAACCTGCGCCGCCTTGATCGCTGGGATAATCGTGTCAATTTCTTCTCGCCCTAAATGTCCGCCCTCTCCGGCGTGGGGATTTAAACCAGTCACCATAATGGTAGGGCTAGAAATACCAAAGCGGGATTGCAAATCTGCATGAATAATACGTAAGGTTTGTAATAAGGATTGATATTGAATGGCTTGAGGAACATCTTTGATCGCTAAATGTGTTGTTGCCAATGCAACCCGCAATGGAAACACTTGATTGCTCACACTCTTTGGATCTCGAATATTCCCGCAGAGCATCATCACTACTTGATCTTTGCCATCTAATTGAGCTAAGAACTCGGTATGCCCAGTAAATTTGATTGCGGGTGTGCTCAATATACTTTTCTGAACGGGGGCTGTTACTAACGCATCATGTGCTCCCTTGCGACAGGCTGAGCTGGCTTCTTGAATCACAGAAAGAACATACGGAGCATTTTCTGGATTCAGTTTGCCGATGATATTTGGCTGGATAAGAGGGATATGATCAATCTGAATTTGACTTGCTAGTTCTTGAGACTGGAGTAAGCTACGATCACCATAGAGAGTGATTTTGGCGTCAGGATTAGCATCAATAAATGCGTTAGCGGCTGCAATCGATACCTCTGGTCCAATACCAGCCGGCTCTCCTGAACTAATTGCTAATTTAACGGAACTGTTCATCCACGTTCAAAATCTTGACTGTTGCTGTATCGCGTAATTGCCTTAACCAGTCTTGATAAGCTTGCTCAAATTTTCTCTCTCGAATAGCTGCGCGCGCAAACTCCCGTTGCTTCTCAATGGTAAGTTGTGCATCACGTCGCTCCAGTACCTGAATTAAATGCCAGCCAAATTCAGTTTTTACAGGGTCGCTGATCTCGCCGATTTGCAAACGGTTCATTGCGATCTCAAAGGGCGGTACGAGATCACCAGGCCCCATCCAACCTAACACACCGCCATTTTGTGCAGAACCATCCTCTGAAAATTTCTTAGCCATCGACTCAAAATCTGCGGTCTTCGCGCGAATCTGATCACGGTATCCCTGAAGGCGTCGCTCAACATCAGCATCCTGCAGTCCTTGGCGTTGCCGAATCAATATATGCCGCGCTAGAGTTTGGGTAACGATTAGATTTTGCGGAGTAGCATCAAGTGAGTTTGCATTACTAGCACCGCGGGCTCCTGTCCCAGCACTGCGTCGATCCATGACTTTAAGTACATGAAAGCCTGCTGGGCTTCGAACCACAGAGGAGGCAACT
This sequence comes from Polynucleobacter sp., assembly GCA_036746715.1. Taxonomy (GTDB): domain Bacteria; phylum Pseudomonadota; class Gammaproteobacteria; order Burkholderiales; family Burkholderiaceae; genus Polynucleobacter. The sequence goes on from DAIODQ010000005.1 coordinate 28,549, forward strand.
TGACCTGGACCAAGATTACGAACGGACTCAATAAAAATTTGGGGTAAACGATCTTGCGTCCGATAACCTAAATCTTGAAACTTGATCTTTGAATTCTCTTTATTAGCCTGAGCACCTAATTGCATAAAATCAGCATCGCCACGAGCCTCTTTTAAGATCGATTCTGCTTTTTTTCTGGCATCTGCCTGAGCACTGGGTCCTGCGCCTTCTTCTACAGGAATAAAAATTTGGGCAACAGCAATCTCTTCAGGGCCTGATGCCCGAGCAGTGCCAGTATCAGCATCCCGCCGCTGCATTTGTTCAACGATGAAGTTATCGATCTCAGCATCTGAAATCTTAATTTGTGAATCAACTTCGCGTTCTCGCAGGCGAGCTTTTAATACGTCCTCGCGAAGTAGTTCGCTATAGCGCTCAAAGCTCATGCCAGTTTTAATAATAGTGTCTCTAAACTCGGTCATGGATAACTTATTACGTGCAGCAATATCTTCAATAATTTTGTTGAGCTCTTTGTTGGCAACCGCTAAGCCAGTCTGCTCTGCTTCCTGAATTTGTATTTTTTCTAGAATCAAGTTTTCGAGAACCTGTTTGCGCAACTCTTCACCTTCAGGCAGTTTTTTTCCGCCCACCGGCCCTTGTTTTTGAAGGGATGCAATACGGTCATCCACTTCTTTACGCGTTACTACTCCCGTATTGACAACCGCAACAACTCCATCGATATTTCTGATTTTTGTATCCGTGCTAGCTGACCCAGTCTGCGCAAAAGAGTCACTGGCATATATTGCAATTATCAATACCAAACAACTGTATATACCAATATAGGCCTGAGAGAGTAATTGCATACTACGCGAAGCCATCATTGATAGTTTTCGTATGGTGAAGGTGGTAAGGGTTTTACTACAGGTTGGTAACCAGGCACATTAAGTCGCATCAAATCTATTGGATTGTTTCCAACACTACCAAAACCTCTAAATTCTAATTGAAAAAGAGTCTGATAGGTGGTGATTTGTGAGGTGTTGCGCGCCTCTGAATAAGAAAGTCGTACAGTCCAACAATCCTCGTCATATTGCAATCCCACTAGAGTATTTAAGGTTTTTGCAGTTAATGCATCATAGCCCCAACGGCCGAGTAGGCGATATTTTTTAAAGACAGGCCATTCACCAAATGCATTGTATTGATCCGTGGTTGTAACACCGGAATTACTACCTGCAGCAGGCGGATTCCAGACGTTACGATAAGCAAAATTAAGGCTACGACCAGGTGTCGGTCGCCATCCAGCACCTACGCTACTTTGTACAAAACGATTTAGGTTTGTGTTGTATTGACCAAATAAGTCCACATTAAAGTTACCCATTAAGCGGACTGTACTAGCGCCTAAGGTATCCGAGTAGCGAGTCGGATTTGCAATGGTGCCATTTAAGCCAACACGCTGACCTGTAAAGTCCTGTCGCTGCGCAATGGTCACGGTGGCACGCTCAGCACCTGTATTTCCCTCTAAAACGCGACTGGTTAAACCTGTTGTTAATTTATTGTTATCTGCAACACGGTCATTGCCCACAAAGGTGTTTTCACTAAAGATTTGGGTCACCCCAAAACCAGCATCGGCAGTATCAAAAAGTGGTGTCTGAGCTTGGCTCTGAAAGGGGGTGTACACATAGAAAGCGCGTGGCTCCATGGTGACCAGCATGTCTCGGCCAAAAAACCATTTCATCTCAGTCGCATCGCGCTCAAACGCCAATCCAGAATCAAGGCTTAGGGTTGGTAATGCAAACCCTTGCACTGGTTGATTTGGTTGTGAGATTTGATTTGAACCTAAAGCTCCATTAACCAAAGATCCAGAATAATAATTTGCCTGCAAACTTAACTTTGGTTTTAAATAATAACCGGGAGTAACTTGAGGCAATGCAATGCTTCCCTTAAAGACTGTTCGGTCTGCCTGACTAAACGTGCCACCTTGAGCAAGGCCCGAAGCTGGTCCATAGTTATTTTTTGCGTTATATGAAAAACGAGAAAAGTCTGCTCCAAATGTGATGTCAGGGCCTCTTCCAAAGGATCCCTGATAAGGGCCTGGTTTATTAAGATTGCTCCTATTACTATAATTGGCCATTACTTGTGGAAGGATGTTGTATGGCGCAGTAGCAATTGATGTTGGGTCTGGTTGCAAGGTCTGAAAGGTTAGGGTTCTTGCGCTAATATTCCAGCCTTTAATACCACCGTAACTTGTGCCCAACTCTTGTCTATTTTGAGACACCAAAGCGCCACCTAAACCGTATGAAAAATCAATTGGAAATAAACTATCAGAAACTTTAGTAATGTTTGCATAGCCATTCCAAGTCGGCAGAAATAACTGTCGTTGTTGCCAATCCAAAGACCAACGATTTGTTTGAGTTATTTTGTCATAGTTTAAATACTGACCTTTAATAATTCCTGACATTTTTGTATCGATAAATCTATGATCTGCTCCCAGCATAGTACCTCGATGATTCATATAGCGCGGAGTAATCGTTAGATCACGATTCGGCGCAATGTTCACATAATACGGCTGAGAAATATCTAAACCATTATTAGAGTTATAGCCGATGGTCGGGGAGAGTAAACCGGAGCGCCGCTGATTGGAGGTCGGCAAACTGAAATAAGGGGCATACATGATGGGCACATCAAAAAAGCGCATGACGCCGTTCTTACCGGTCATTACCTTTTGTTCCTGATCAATCTCAACACGACTTGCCGTGAAATACCAATCTAAGTTCTCAGGGCTGCACGTTGTATAGGTTGCTTTATCAAATACAAACACATCAGCAGACTCAATCGTTAATTTATTTGCCTTTCCTCGACCGCGAACATCCCGTAACTCATAATTGGGTTGATCCATTTCTCCTTGACGAGCATCTACCTTAAATCGTGCCCGCGGCCCAGAAAATTCAGTATTGTCTTTAATTAACTGTGCATTACCAATCAAATCAGCAATATCAGTATCTGGGTTATAGATAATTTCATCGGCCTTAATAATGGTGGCATTGCGGCGTATTTGTGCCCGACCTTTTAGTTTCATATCACGATCTACAACACCATCAATTTCATCACTAAATGTGAATGTCAGAGCTTGGTTATCTGGAATTGCTTTACCTTGGCGTAATTGATCATCTAGCTTCAGAACTGTCACTTCACCGCGACTAGGTACTAAAGTAGGGGTTGGTACAGAACCTACCGCCAGAGGTCTTGGTGGATCACCGATCGGCGTGGGTGCTTGATTTTGTAATTGCTGTTGCGTTTGATTCTGTTGCTGCGACGGTAATAATGGCGAAATACTATTGATCATGGGACCCAAATTTTGACCATGTGCTGGTATGTGCCAAAAAATAATGGGCACTAGAGTAAGGCCCAGGATCGCGCGCAGGGTCTCTATGGATAGAAGATGGGCGCTAATGCCAGCGCGACGGCGATAATGACTCATGGATCCAGACAGCCTTATTATACGAATCGATCATGCCTGATAACCGCCTTCTACAAATTCATGCCTGGCTAGAAAGCCAAAAGGGTCCGTGGGGCCTTAAAACCCCTACCCTTAAACCCGCTTCTGCTGATGCGAGCTTTCGTCGCTACTTCCGTCTTGAATCTGATCATCCTGAGCATTCTGCCCTAATTGTGATGGACGCACCTCCTGATAAAGAAGCTCTAGGGCCGTTTGTACAGGTTGCCAAACTTCTACAAAATGCTGGGCTTAATGTACCGACTGTCTTGGCAGAGAACTACGCTGAGGGATTTTTGCTTCTGAGTGATTTAGGTACAAAAACATATCTTGATAGCATTAATAAGAATAATGCCAAACAGCTCTATGGAGACGCGAGTGATGCGCTCATTAAAATGCAATTAGCAAGTCGGCCAAATGTTCTCCCCCCCTATGATGCTGACACCCTACAACGTGAAATGGATTTGTTTGAAGAGTGGTATCTCAAGCGTCATCATCAAACTCCATTAGATCAAAAAGAGCAAGCAGATCTCGGGACGATCTTTACCCTCATCAAAGAAAATAATGTGGCGCAAACTCAGGTTTATGTGCACCGTGATTATCATTCGCGTAATTTAATGTACACCGATCAAAATAATCCGGGGGTCTTAGATTTTCAGGATGCTCTATATGGTCCTATTACCTACGATGCAGTCTCTCTCTGGAGAGATGCGTATATCGAATGGTCAGAAGAAGAAGTTATTGATTTTCTGATCGATTATTGGGAAAAGGCGCGCAAGGTAGGTCTAGGAGTTCCGAGTGACTTTGCGGATTTCTATCGTGATTTTGAGTGGATGGGATTACAACGCCACCTTAAAATTCTTGGTATCTTTGCGCGCCTTTATCACCGCGATGGTAAAGAAAATTACCTAAAAGATATCCCCCTAGTATTGAAATATGTTCGCGCAGTTACGTCGCGGTATATTGTTTTAAAGCCCCTACTTCGAATTTTGGATCGAACAGAAGTAAGTAAAGTATGAGCACTACATCTGCATTCAATCTATCAAATTCTGTTCCCTGCTTATTACTCGCCGCTGGCCGTGGAGAGCGTATGCGTCCATTAACCGACACCATTCCTAAGCCACTGCTAGAGGTTCATGGTAAGTCATTACTAGCGTGGCATCTTGAGGGTTTAGCAAAGGTCGGCATTCAACAAGTTGTCATTAATCATGCTTGGCTGGGAGAGCAAATTGAGGCGGCCTTCGGTACGGGAGAGTCATTTGGTTTGCACATTGACTACTCTAGAGAAGAAACCGCACTTGAAACAGCTGGCGGAATTTGCAAGGCTCTCTCACTTCTGAAAGCGAATGATTATTTTTTAGTAATCAATGGAGACGTCTTTGCTCCTCATTTTCCGATTAATGATCTCCTACAGCGAATCCTTGAGCTTCGTTCCCAACAGCAATTTTTAGCACACCTAATTTTGGTGCCCAATCCACCCCAGCACCCCCATGGTGACTTTTATCTCGATGAACAAATCGTGAGGGATGAGGAGCCTACGACCAAAGGTATTCCAAGACTGACCTTTTCCGGAATCGGTATTTATCACCGCGCCCTGTTTAAAGGCCTTATTCCTGGTCAAAGTGCCAAACTAACCCCTTTATTACGTAAGGCGATGGCAGATAATCGAGTTTCTGGTGAAAATTATCGTGGTTCGTGGCACGATGTAGGCAGCCCCGAACGCTTGGCTGAGCTAAATAAATCTGAATCCTTATGAACCATCTCTCTTCCCATAATCCTCACATAACTGCATGCCAGCAACGGCGAGTTCGTCTGGCGCAGATCATTCAGGCTAAGAGCGGGAGCGGTGTAGTCATTCTTTCGACAGCAGAAGAAAAAGCGCGTAATCGAGATAGTGATTTTCCGTATCGACACGATAGCGATTTTTTCTATCTCACCGGTTTTGATGAGCCCGGTGCAACTTTGGTCATGCTGATTCAGAGAACAAGCTTTGAATGTCATTTATTTTGTCGGCCCAAAGACCTTGAGCGTGAAATCTGGGATGGCTATCGTTTAGGACCAGAAGCTGCCCCAGAGATTCTGCATCTCGATGCCGCCCATTCCAACACTGACCTCGGCAAAAAGTTACCCGAGTTTCTAGCGAATCAAGCTGCCATTTATGTGCGTCTCGCTAGCAACGCTCAGATTGATCATCAGATCCGTGACTGGATGAGTCAGGTGCGCCAACAAGCAAGAGCAGGAACTAATGCCCCTGAGGTCTTTCATGATATCGAATCCTTGATTCATGAGATGCGTCTCTTCAAAGATCCCAGTGAGATCGAGACCATGCGACAAGCGGCTGCTATTTCTGCAGAAGCCCATATTCGGGCAATGCGCTCCTGTAAACCCGGCAAACGGGAGTATCAGCTGGAAGCAGAACTACTGTATGAGTTTCGCTATCGTGGTGCGCAAAGTGTTGCATATAACAGTATTGTTGCCGCTGGTGCAAATACCTGTGTCTTACATCACCGCGCGAGCTCCGCTGAATTGCTCGACGGTGATCTTTGTTTAATTGATGCGGGCTGCGAGCTTAATGGCTATGCATCGGATATCACAAGGACCTTTCCGATTAATGGCCGCTACAGTGCTAGTCAACGTGCTCTATATGACATTACCTTAGCCGCGCAAGAATCTGCTGTTGCTGAAACCCGCCCTGGTAAAACTTTCATTGATCCTCACAACGCTGCAGTTCGAGTTCTCACCCAAGGGTTGCTTGATGAAAAACTCATCAAACTCAGTGATGTTGGTTCTTTGGATAATGCGATTGAGTTGGGCGCATACAAACGCTTCTATATGCACCGTACAAGTCACTGGCTTGGTATGGATGTTCATGATGTAGGCTCTTATCGCGAGTCCCATATCAATCAGCAATCTGATCAAGAAAAGCCATGGCGTGTTCTCAAAAAAGATATGGTGCTCACGATTGAGCCCGGATTATATATTCGACCGGCTGACGATATTCCTAAAGTATTTTGGAATATTGGAATTCGGATTGAAGATGATGCAATTGTCACTGATCAGGGTTGTGCGCTTATTTCTCGTGGGGTTCCAGTAGACCCTCTTGAGATTGAAGCGATCGTTCGCTCCTAACGCGATCGTTGCGATGAGCAAATCATATGCCGTTGTGATTCAGGGAGGCGGTCCTGTCGGCCTAGCCTGTGCAGCTTGGCTATTACAAAAAAACTCCGGCTTATCACTTCTTCTTTTGGATCGTAATCCAGCCGATGATGCAGACATACAAGCAGGTGATGGTCGGGGTATCGCCTTATCTCACGGTAGTAAATTACTCCTAGATACTATTCATGCATGGCCCAATCACTGCCCCACTATTCATCAAATTCACGTATCACAAGCTGGGCAATTTGGACGCGCCCTCATGACCCGAGAAGAACTTAAGCAAGAAGCCTTAGGCCACATTAGCCGCTATACCGATATTCATATTGCGCTTAGAAAGGCTTTGCGCTTCGTACAAAAGAACGCGCCACATTTTGTGTGGCAGCATACTCATGGTGATTCTGTACCGATTTTTGATACAGATTGCTTAGTCCATGCTGAAGGGGGTTTATTTAAAGATCAAGATTGGATTGAATCGGGTCGCGACTATCAGCAATCTGCTCTAGTTGGTACTGTTAATGTAGAAAAGACAATTCCCCATCAGGCCTGGGAGCGCTTTACAGACGAAGGGCCATTAGCCCTTTTGCCCAGCCATCAAGGGCCTAATACTCTCAATTTAGTATGGTGCGCATCCCCTCATTCCAGCCAAAAACGTTTAGATCTGAATGAAACAGAATTCCTTAGAGAACTACAAAGTGCGTTTGGTTATCGCTTAGGTGCTTTTACAGCTATTGCAAATCGTCGCCTCTATGATTTGGGTCTCAACTATCGCAAACAGGTTTGTGAAGGTCATGAGGTTTGGATTGGCAATGCGGCACAAACTCTTCACCCAGTTGCTGGCCAAGGTCTTAATCTCGGTTTACGAGATGCCTATCTCTTGGCAGAAAAATTGGCTGGCCTATTTAAAGTAAATGATCAATCCCAACATCAAGTACAAAAATCCTTACAAGAGTATGCAAAGAGCCGAAAAATCGACCGACGTGCAACAATTGGAATTACTGATTTCTTGGCAAGGGTATTCACCTCACCCTTGCTACCAGTTAGACTGTCACGAGGTTTAGCCTTGACCGCATTGCAATGGGCGCCGCCTCTCAAAACAGCCCTTGCCAGGCAAATGATGTTTGGTCGTCGCTAAAAGTCCGCTCTTATTTGCTTAAAAATTAAGCAGCACCATTCCGCTTGTGATACAGTGTCGTCTCTACTTCAATCATATTTCCAAGCGTATGCAAATCGGTACTCACAAATTAGCCAATGCGCTTTTTGTCGCACCGATGGCAGGTGTTACAGATAGGCCTTTTCGACAACTCTGTAAGAAATTAGGGGCTGGCTATGCGGTCTCCGAAATGATCGCCTCTAATGCATTATTGTGGAATAGTGAAAAAACCCAACGGCGTGCTAACCATACAGGTGAGTTCAGACCAATTGCGGTCCAAATTGCTGGGGCTGATCCCGACATGATGGCTGCTGCTGCCAGACTCAATGTTGATCGAGGCGCTCAAATCATTGATATCAATATGGGCTGCCCAGCTAAAAAAGTCTGCAATGTCGCTGCCGGCTCAGCCTTACTCAAGGATCAGCCCCTGGTTCAACAGATTGTTGAGGCAGTAGTTAATGCCGTTGGCGTTGGCCCCGATGCAGTTCCTGTCACTCTCAAAATACGCACAGGTTGGGATCGAGAACATAAAAATGCTCTCACAATTGCGAAAATTGCCCAAGATGCCGGCATCAGCATGCTTACGATTCATGGGCGAACACGTGCTGATTTGTACCATGGTGAAGCGGAGTACGACACCATTGCGGCTGTAAAGGAATCAGTCCGCATACCTGTCGTTGCTAATGGTGACATTAACACCCCCGAAAAGGCAAAATGGGTTCTTACGTATACCGGTGTTGATGCCCTGATGATTGGTCGTGCTGCTCAAGGAAGACCATGGATTTTTCGGGAAGTGGACCATTACTTGGTCACCGGCAACAAATTACCCAATCCGCAAATTGCAGAGATCCAAGCCATCATGAACGAACATTTGCTCGATCATTACGCTTTTTATGGGGAATATACGGGCTTACGAACAGCGCGCAAACATATTGGCTGGTACTGCAAAGGTTTGCGTAATTCTCATGCCTTTCGGCATCTCATGAATACGGCGGATGACTGTAAAACTCAATTACAAATGGTCAATGACTATTTTGATGAAATGAAACTTTATTCTGATCAACTCCTTTTTTTAGAAGCAGCGTAAATTTTTATCGATGCCAAGTAATAAACATCCTGTAACCGAGTGTATTGAGCTCAATCTGCAGCGCTACCTTGATGATCTCAAGGGTACGCCTCCCAATGATATTTATCAAATGGTTTTGAGTGTGGTGGAAAAGCCGATGCTTGAGCTCGTTATGGCACATGCCAAACAAAATCAATCCCTTGCTGCTGCCTATCTGGGAATTAATCGAAACACCTTGCGCAAAAAACTTCTTGAACACCAACTGATCTAAATAATGATTCGTACCGCCCTACTTTCTGTTTCCGATAAGAATGGCATTGTGGAATTTGCCCAATCTCTTCATCAACTTGGGGTAAAGCTAATCTCTACCGGTGGAACAGCAAAATTACTTGCGGAGAAAGGCGTTCCAGTGACCGAGGTCTCAACCCTTACAGGATTTCCTGAGATGCTCGATGGTCGTGTTAAAACTCTTCACCCCATGGTCCATGGCGGATTATTAGCGCGCCGTGACTCTAAAGAACATATGGCTGCCATTAAAGAGCATGGGATTGAGGCCATTGATCTCTTGGTAATTAATCTTTACCCCTTTACGGAAACTATTACTAAGTCAAATTGCAGTTTTGAGGACGCGGTTGAGAACATCGATATTGGTGGTCCAGCCATGTTACGTGCTGCTGCTAAAAATCATCAGGATGTCACAGTACTTGTATCTCCGTCCGATTACTCTGCAGTTCTCGATGAGATGCGCAACAACCAGAATACTGTCTCATATGCTAACAATCTTGCCTATGCTAAAAAAGTATTTGCGCATACTGCCCAATACGATGGTGCAATTGCAAATTACCTATCCTCACTCAATGAACAGCAGGATCACTCCAAGCGCAATCCATATCCACAAACACTCCACTTAGCATTTGAGCGAGTACAAGAAATGCGCTACGGTGAAAACCCGCATCAATCAGCCGCTTTTTATCGTGATGTCAAAGCGCCGGCTGGCAGTCTTGCGCATTACACTCAGTTACAGGGCAAAGAGCTGTCTTTTAATAATATTGCCGATGCAGATGCCGCCTGGGAATGCGTTAAAAGTATGACTGATCAGCAAGCTGCTTGCGTCATTATTAAACATGCTAATCCCTGTGGCGTTGCAATTGCTAACACTGTGCATGAAGCGTATCAAAAGGCCCTACAAACTGATCCCACTTCTGCATTTGGGGGCATTATTGCCCTAAATCAAGAGTGCGATGAAGCTTGTGCCCAAGCTATTGCCAAACAATTTGTAGAGGTCCTCATCGCTCCTCACTTTAGTGAGGCTGCCAAAATCATCTTTGCTAGTAAACAAAATGTACGTTTACTACAAATACCCTTTCCTAAGGGTGCTTCGAGCCTGAATCAATATGATCTGAAGCGCGTTGGTGGCGGCTTATTGGTGCAATCGAGTGACTCTAAAAATATTCATCCTAATGAACTAAAGGTAGTTACAAAACGACAGCCAACTTCCACAGAACTCACCGACCTAATATTTGCATGGCGCGTTGCTAAATTTGTTAAATCGAATGCAATCGTTTACTGTGCTAACGGTATGACCTTGGGGGTCGGCGCTGGGCAAATGAGTCGGATTGATTCTGCCAGAATCGCCAGTATTAAAGCTGAGAATGCAGACTTGAGTTTAAAAGGCTCAGCGGTGGCTAGCGACGCCTTCTTTCCATTTAGGGACGGCTTAGATATAGTAGTCGCTGCAGGTGCTAGCAGTGTGATTCAGCCGGGGGGGAGTATGCGTGATGACGAGGTCATTGAAGCGGCTAATGAACATGGAATTACCATGCTCTTTACCAACACACGTCACTTTAGGCACTAATCGTTGATGCGCTGGCTAGGTATCGATCCAGGCTTAAGGACAACCGGCTTTGGTGTCATTGAAATTGAGGGTCAACGATTACGCTATATCAGTTCGGGGATTATTGAGAGTGGCTCTATTGACCTAGGCCTGCCAAAACGTCTTGGTACTTTATATAGTGGGGTTCAAGAGGTTTTAGTGACCTATCAACCCGATGCAGCAGCAATTGAAGAGATCTTCCTCAATGTCAATCCACGTTCTACCTTGATGTTAGGTCAAGCCCGGGGTGCGGTGATTGCTGCTATGGTCTCCACTGGAATAGCTGTTACGGAATACAGTGCACGTGGTGTGAAACAAGCGATTGTGGGTACTGGTCGGGCAAGTAAATTACAAATGCAAGAGATGGTTAAACGCCTACTCAAGCTTAACAAGAGTCCCTCTCCGGATGCCGCTGATGCCTTGGGGGTTGCTATTTGTGCAGCCCATCATCATCAAGTGCAAGGCGGGCGTACGAAGCAGTAAGATAGAGGCATGATTGGACGCATTCAAGGCACCCTAATTAGTATCTCGGCACCCAAATTACTCATTGATTGCAATGGGGTGGGTTATGAGGTCGATGTACCGATGAGTACTTTGTATCAACTTCCTCTTGTTGGGCAACAACTAACATTGCTAACGCATTTTCATGTGCGGGAAGACCTACAGCAATTATTCGGTTTTGCTACAAATGCTGAGCGAGATGCCTTTCGGTCTCTCATCAAAATTAGTGGTGTCGGCGCTCGTACCGCCTTAGCAGTTTTATCCGGCATGAGCGTCAATGAACTTGTTCAAGCAATTACCATTCAAGAGCCCGGCACACTAACTCGAGTACCCGGAATTGGTAAAAAAACTGCTGAGCGTCTCCTGCTTGAGCTGAAAGGAAAGCTTGCCCCTGACCTAGGCTTAGGTCAGAATAAATCCAGCAAGCCTGATATCGTCTCTGAAATAACACAAGCACTACTAGCACTTGGATATTCTGATAAGGAAGCTCACCTTGCGGTTCGTCAAGTTCCAGCGGACATCACGGTCTCCGATGGTATTAAGCTAGCACTAAAATCGCTTTCGAAGGGCTAAGAACAGATGACAATCCGCACCGATGATCTTGATATTGATGATGGTAACGAGCGTATTGTCAGCCCCGGCGCAGGACATGCCGAAGCAGTTATTGAACGAGCTCTACGCCCAAAACAGCTTGATGAATATGTAGGTCAACGTAAAGCACGAGCTCAGCTCGAGATTTTTATTAATGCCACGCGTAATCGTAAAGAGGCGCTTGATCATGTTCTACTCTTCGGGCCTCCAGGGCTAGGCAAAACCACCTTGGCTCATATTATTGCTAAAGAACTTGGTGTTAACTTACGCCAAACGAGTGGCCCGGTCTTAGATCGCCCAGGCGATCTTGCCGCACTATTAACAAATCTCGAAGAAAATGACGTTCTCTTTATTGATGAGATCCATCGTCTATCACCGGTAGTGGAAGAGATTTTATATCCCGCTTTAGAAGATTACTCTCTGGATATTATGATTGGCGAAGGTCCTGCTGCGCGCAGTGTGAAATTAGATCTCAAGCCATTTACCTTAATTGGTGCAACAACCCGTGCTGGCATGCTGACCAATCCTTTGCGCGATCGTTTTGGGATCGTGGCGCGTCTAGAGTTCTACTCAACTCCAGAGCTAACCCAGATTATTGAACGTTCGGCCAAATTACTCAATGCGCAAATTGATCCGCTGGGGTCTGTAGAGATTGCCAAACGCGCTCGTGGCACCCCTCGAATCGCAAACCGTCTGCTCCGCCGAGTCAGAGATTATGCAGAGGTCAAGGGTAGTGGCATCATCACCAAGGAAATGGCTGACGCAGCCCTCATGATGCTTGATGTGGATCCAATCGGTTTTGACGTGATGGACCGAAAATTACTAGAGGCGATCCTTCATAAGTTCAATGGCGGTCCGGTTGGGATTGATAATTTGGCCGCGGCTATTGGTGAAGAACGCGATACGATCGAAGATGTACTTGAACCTTTTTTAATTCAGCAAGGTTATTTACAGCGAACATCTCGGGGCAGAATTGCAACGCGCCAAAGCTACGAACACTTTGGTATTAAACCACCCAGCAACTCCGCAAATCTTGATTTACTCGACTGATGTTCTCACTTAGATAGTGAGAGTGACTTTTACAAAACGACGCTTACCGACTTGTACGACATAAGTGCCAGCATTTAGCTTTAGGGTCTTATCACTAATTACTGTGCCGTCAATCCGTACGCCATTTTGATCGATATTTCGATTTGCCTCCGAGCTTGAGGGAACTAAATTAGCTGCCTTTAATAATGCCGCAAGGCCCATTGGAGCACCACTGAGCTGAACCTCAGGGATATCATCGGGGATACCGCCCTTAGCGCGATGATTAAAGTCTTCTAGGGCTTTCTCTGCTGCGGCATCTGTATGAAAGCGGGCCACAATTTCTTGTCCCAAGAGAACTTTGCAGTCCCTCGGGTTGCGACCCGCTGCTACCTCTTGCTTCATTAAGTCAATTTCAGCTAATGGTCTAAACGAGAGCAAGGTAAAGTAGTCCCACATCAGTTCATCGGAGATGCTCATGAGCTTGCCGAACATCTCGTTTACAGGTTCGTTAATGCCGATGTAATTCCCCTTTGACTTGCTCATCTTCTCGACACCATCCAAACCGACCAAGAGTGGCATCGTCAGAATACATTGGGGCTCCTGACCATATTCTTTTTGGAGCTCACGACCAACCAGTAAATTAAATTTTTGATCGGTTCCACCAAGCTCTAAATCGCTTTCTAAGGCAACTGAATCATAACCCTGCATTAAGGGATATAAAAACTCATGCACAGAAATTGGAATACCACCACGATAGCGCTTCGTGAAATCATCGCGTTCGAGCATTCGCGCAACCGTATATTTAGCAGCAAGCTGGATCATACCCCGAGCGCCCAAAGGATCACACCACTCACTGTTATACCGAATCTCGGTCTTGCTTGGATCTAAGATCACACTCGCTTGCTGGTAATACGTTTTAGCATTAACGGCAATTTCTTCTGCCGTTAAAGGAGGTCTCGTATTATTTCGTCCCGAGGGATCACCAATCATGCTGGTAAAGTCTCCGATCAAAAAGATCACAGTGTGACCAAGATCCTGAAGTTGGCGCATTTTGTTTAAAACAACCGTGTGCCCCAAATGAATATCTGGCGCTGTGGGATCTAACCCTAATTTGATGCGCAGGGGCTTAGTCGTCGCCGCGCTACGGGCTAATTTTTGCAACCAATCTGCCTCAACCAAGAGCTCTTCGCAGCCACGTTTAGTGACTTCCATGGCGTGTAATACAGGCGGGGTAATCGGATACTGTTTAGCCGTCATGCCAAGTTCTAGATTCGGTTAAATTAAGGGTCTAAATATTGTTAAAGTGTCATTGTCGCATTGTCGAGAACCTGAGCTCCTACCCTTGAATTCTACTAATTCGCCCACAACCCCTTCTCTCTATATCGGGCTTATGTCTGGTACAAGCTTGGATGGCATTGATGCAGTCTTAAGCGATATCAGCAACTCTGGAAAGGCAAGCGTTTTACAATCGGTGAGCCTTGCATTTGAACCCGCTCTCAAGCAAGAACTACTTCATCTTCAATGTCCGGGTACTAATGAGATCCATCGTGAGCATCTTGCTGCCAACGCGCTTGCAGAAGCGTATGCAACAGCATGCGCAAAACTCTTACTCATTCAGGGTCTTCATGCACAACAAATCCATGCAATTGGGGCTCACGGACAGACCCTGCGGCACCAACCACAAAAAAATATCTTACAAAGCTATACCCATCAAAGTTTAAATCCAGCACTATTGGCTGAATTAACTGGCATTGATGTGATTGCTAATTTTCGGGCGCGCGATATGGCGGCAGGCGGTCAAGGTGCGCCCCTAGTTCCCGTTTTTCATAGTGAGCAGTTCTATTCCTCCCAAGAAAACCGGGCGGTTCTTAATATCGGTGGTATCGCCAATCTCACCCTCTTACCAAAGCAGGGGGGGGTTAGTGGCTTTGATTGTGGCCCTGGCAATATTTTGTTAGATACGTGGATTCAGAAAGAGCAAAACAAAGATTTTGACCAAGACGGGCAATGGTCAAGCTCTGGCCGCCCTAATGAAGAACTTTTACAAAAAATGTTGAGTGACCCCTACTTCTCTCAATTGCCTCCTAAAAGTACCGGTCGCGATCACTTCAATCTGCAATGGATTGAAGGTCATATACAACAAGCTTCATACAAACCAGAGAATGTTCAGGCAAGCCTACTTCAGCTCACTATCCAAAGCATTCTCAATGGTTTACAAGCCCATGCCAAGGAAACCCAGCGCTTAATTGTGTGTGGTGGTGGTACCAAAAATATTGCCTTGCTTGAGCTTCTAAAAATTCATGCTCAGAAGCAAATACCTAATTTAGTGACTGAATCTTCGGCACAGCATGGGGTTGATCCACAGCTCGTAGAGGCACTCGCTTTTGCTTGGCTAGCTTGGGCGCACCAACAAAAACGGCCCGCAAATCTGCCGGCCGTAACGGGTGCTAAAGGCTTACGCGTACTAGGTGCGTATTACCCCGCCGCTTAAGCTGAAAATGAAGAGCCGCAACCACAGGTAGTTGTGGCATTAGGATTTTTAATGACAAACTGTGAGCCATTGATATCTT
The DNA here is from genome assembly GCA_036746715.1 of Polynucleobacter sp. Lineage (GTDB taxonomy): Bacteria > Pseudomonadota > Gammaproteobacteria > Burkholderiales > Burkholderiaceae > Polynucleobacter. The sequence goes on from DAIODQ010000005.1 coordinate 43,951, forward strand.
CTTTGTAATCAATCTCAGCGCCGACCAAATACTGAAAGCTCATTGAGTCAACTAGCAAAGTAACACCGTTCTTTTCAAAGGTTGTATCGTCCTCATTTACCGCTTCATCGAACGTAAAGCCATACTGGAAACCAGAACAACCTCCGCCTTGCACAAAAACGCGTAACTTAAGATCTGTATTACCTTCTTCAGCAATTAGGTCCGCTACCTTAGCAGCAGCACTATCGGTAAAGATTAAAGGGATTGGTGGCTCAGCCAGAGCGGAAGATGGTTCGACTGCGGTATTTGTTTGGCTCATTTACTACTCCTGTCTAAATCACTAATATGAGTTCATTTTAGGCTTTAATTCCCCTTTTTGCACAAGGTGTTTTGAAGTATCTAGGGTAAAAGGGCAATTTGCTCTAGCCCCATGGTCTCAGGAAGGTCAAACATGAGGTTCATGCACTGTACACCCTGTCCTGAAGCCCCTTTGACAAGATTGTCTTCAACGACCAAGATAACAAGGGTATCCCCGCCCCCTGGGCGATGAATGGCTATTTTCATACCATTACTTCCCCGTACTGACCGAGTTTCTGGATGACTGCCGGCAGGCAAAACATCAATAAATGGTTCATTCGCAAAGAATTGCTCATATAAGGCTTGGAAATCCATAACACGCCCCTCTGGCAAAATCCGAGCGTATAGAGTTGAATGGATCCCCCGAATCATCGGCGTTAGATGTGGCACAAAGGTCAACGCAATCTTGTCATGGCCTGCGATTACCTTTAGTCCTTGGGTAATCTCTGGAAGGTGACGATGGCCCTGAACCCCATAGGCTTTAAAATTATCACTCGCCTCTGAAAATAACGTGGGGATCTCAGCCTTACGTCCCGCACCCGATGTTCCTGATTTGCAATCAGCAATCAAAGAGTGGGTTTCAATGAGAGGATGACTCAAACCATTTTTAGGTGAAATCAAAGGGGCAAAACCTATTTGCACAGAAGTCGGATAACAACCTGCTAAACCCACTACACGCGCCTTTTTAATGGCATCCCGATTTATTTCTGGTAAACCATACACAGCCTCTTTCAGAATCTCTGGACAGGCGTGCGGCATGTTGTACCACTTCTCAAAGACTGCGATATCTTGCAAACGAAAATCCGCAGCTAGATCGAGTATCTTGACATTAGCGGCCAATAATTCTCTCGCCTGTGCCATTGCTACCCCATGTGGAGTCGCAAAAAAGACCGCATCGCATTCATTGAGCCTAGCTGTGTCGGGTGTTGTAAATTGCAAATGAACCCGGCCGCGCAAGGATGGAAACATTTCAGCGACAGCCATACCAGCTTCTGTACGCGAAGTAATTGAATGTAATTGCACCTGCGGATGCTGCGCTAAAAGACGGAGTAGCTCAACACCGGTATAGCCTGTGCCACCCACAATGCCGACTTTAATCATGCTCTTCTCCATTCATTACCAAGGCGATGTACTGATTGTATAAAAAACAAGGGCCGCGTCAGCGGCCCCAGGATGCAATTTGGTTTGCTTAACGCTTACTAAACTGTTTACGACGGCGGGCGCCGTGCAATCCAACCTTCTTACGCTCAACCTCACGAGCATCGCGGGTTACCAAACCGGCCTTTGACAGGGTGGGTTTTAAGGCCGCATCATAATCAATCAATGCACGAGTTACACCATGACGTACCGCCCCTGCTTGACCCGTCTCACCGCCACCGCTAACATTTACCTGAATATCAAAGGTGGTGAGATTGCTCGTTAAAGCAAGTGGCTGGCGTGCAATCATGCGGGAAGTTTCACGAGCAAAGTAAGCATCAATCGGCTTACCGTTAACAGTGATTTCACCTTTGCCGGATTTAATAAAGACGCGTGCAACTGAACTCTTGCGACGGCCTGTTCCATAGTTCCAATTTCCGTACATATCGCTTCCTTAGATCTCTAACGGTTTAGGCTGTTGAGCCGTATGTGGATGATCAGCATCGCCATAAACCTTTAGCTTTTTGATCATGGCATAGCCCAATGGGCCTTTTGGCAACATCCCCTTCACCGCTTTCTCTAAAGCGCGGGTTGGGAATCGGGCTTGCATCTTGTCAAAATTCGTTGAGCTGATGCCGCCTGGATAGCCACTATGACGGTAATAAATCTTATTCAATCCTTTAGTACCGGTTACCCGAAGCTTGGATGAATTGATGACGACAATGAAATCGCCAGTATCGACGTGTGGGGTAAATTCGGGTTTGTGCTTGCCGCGTAGACGGAGTGCCACTTCACTGGCGACACGACCGAGGACTTTGTCCGTAGCGTCAATCACGAACCACTCGCGCTTTACCTCATGCGGTTTTGCGGAAAAGGTCTTCATGATTACTTTCAAATTGTTATAGTCACTCACACTCCAAATCGATATCGCACTTTGGCGCCGCTTATAGTTGCAGGCTCGCTGATCAAACATCGAATTTGGTAAAGCAATTACCGTTGACTAATCGGTAATTCAGTAAAGCCTTGAATTGTAACCTAAAAAAAACCCGGGAATCAATCCCGGGTTGAAATCCACCTATGTTTGGGTGGAGGAGACATCAGTAGAATGCAAGCTTGTAAAACGACCTTTTAAGCCTCAAATCAAACAAACTTGGTATCAATATGGTTATCTTAAACATCTTGATTGTGCAATGCAAGAAAAAATTTGGGTTTACCCTAGATGTTATATAAGACCTATAAGCTCTACAAAATCATAAGTTCTTGATTTATAAATAAATATTATTTTTTAAAGGTTGATCATGGAATGTAAAATTAATTGGCTAGCCACCTCCGGTATGGCTTTTATGGCAGAAACGGGTACAGGGCATATTCTGAATATGGATGGTGCCCCAGAGGCTGGAGGTCGAAATCTAGCCGCGCGCCCCATGGAATTAATGCTGGCAGGTGCAGGGGGTTGTACGGCCTTTGATGTAGTTTTAATCCTACAACGCTCCCGCCAAAACATCAGCGCCTGTGAAGTTTCCTTGCAAGCAGAGCGCGCTGAAACAGACCCCAAAGTATTCACCAAAATTAACCTTCATTTCACGGTCAAGGGAAAAGATTTGGACCCCAGTAAAGTCGAGCGTGCCATCAATTTGTCGCATGACAAGTACTGCTCCGCAACTGCTATGTTGGCACATACTGCTGAGATCACACATACGTTTGAAGTAGTGCAGAGTTAACCGATAAGCCGGATTCTGTCGCCCTGATTTGCATCAAGGGGCAATCATTCCTCTAGGCCTTTGGTTACCCAAAGACTCAAGCTCCCTACCCGCAGGCTCGACGGGCCGCGTCAACGCCTGCTTACTTGGGATTGCTCCGGGTGGAGGTTACCGCGTTTCACCGTAACTAAATACGCTCGTCTCTGTGGCCCTATTCCGCACGTCACCGTGGATGGCTGTTAGCCAACACCCTGCCCTATGGAGTCCGGACTTTCCTCTCCTTTCTTACGAAAGCAGCGATTGCCTAGTTAACTCTGCGCAGTCAGTCTAAACGAGTATGGTGTTTGAGTTAAAAAATTACGATACTAGCGACCAGGCAATGGTCTCTCCGGCACGCAATGGCACTAATACGGTATTGCCCAAAGTGAACTCAAAAGGAACATCCTCAGGCTGGTTAACTAATGTGATTTGATCCCGATTACGGGGTAAGCAATAAAAGTCAGGCCCAAAGAAACTGGCAAATTCTTCAAGTCGATCGAGCTTACCAACGCTATCAAACGCTTCTGCATACAAACCCATTGCGTTATGTGCTGTATAGCAACCAGCACAACCACAGCTACTTTCTTTTTCACCTTTTGGATGTGGGGCACTATCGGTCCCCAAGAAAAATCGTGGGTTACCACTGGTTGCCACTTCCATTAGCGCAAGCCGATGTTCTTCACGTTTTAGAATTGGTAAACAATAATGATGTGGACGAATACCACCCGTGAACAAGCTATTTCGGTTCATTAAAAGATGGTGTGCAGTAATTGTTGCGGCTAAGGTATTTTTACCTTTGGTATCAGCGTCACGCACATAATGAGCTGCTTGCTTGGTCGTGATGTGCTCAAAGACAACTCGTAGCTCAGGAAAATCTTTGCGCAAGGGCTCCAGTATTCGATCAATGAATACAGCCTCTCGATCAAAGATATCAATAGCAGACTCAGTCACTTCACCATGAATTAATAGAGGTACTGAATATTTTTGCATCGCCTCTAAAGCGGGGTGGGCGTGTTTAATATTGGTAACACCGGCATCACTATTTGTTGTAGCACCTGCTGGATATAGCTTAAATCCAATAATCTGATTTTCACTCGCCTTACGCACCTCATCTGGACTAGTAATATCAGTTAAGTACAGGGTCATCAATGGCGTGAAATGCGATACGCCCAGCTGCTTTAATGCAGAGTCAATGCGGGATCGATACGCTTTGGCCAAATCAACTGAAGTGACAGGTGGCTTTAAGTTGGGCATGATGACTGCGCGTGCAAACTGATTACTTGTATGCGCTAATACATCCTTGAGTACTGCACCATCGCGCACATGGAGGTGCCAATCGTCAGGACGGATAAGGGTTAGCGTCTTACTCATTGATCAATCAGAATAATACGGAAATCATTTACATTCGTTAATGTTGGGCCTGTATCTACCAAAGCGTCTAGCTTAGCAAAAAAGCCATAGCAATCATGCTCGTTTTGAAATTGGCTGGCACGCAATTGCATGGCATTAGCCTTTTCTCGAATATCGGGTGTAAACAATGCACCAGCATTCTTTTCACTACCGTCGATACCATCGGTATCAGCTGCTAGGGCACTCATCATCTTAAGATCAGGACTCGCAGCAAACAAAGAGAGTAAAAATTCAGAGCAACGACCACCTCTGCCTTTTGAGCCCGAAGGCAGCGTTACGGTACATTCACCACCAGAAATTAAGGCAAGGGGGGGCTTTGCCCATTCTTTATATTGTGTGAGCTCACGGGTAATCGCTGCATGTACTAAACCCACATCACGAGCTTCACCCGTAATGGTATCGCCCAAAATAATAGGCTGATAGCCTGCCTGTTTACAGAAATCTGCGGCCGCCTCTAAGCTACGATGTGCTGTAGCGATAACATGATTACGCACTGGCGACTGATATTTATCAACATCAGACTGCTTGAGGGTTTCGGGTATTTCTCCACGATCACCTTTTTGTAAGTGATGGATTACCGACACAGGTATCTTGCTCTCATCCAATCCATACTTCGCTACTATTTGTAGGGCATCTGAGTAACTGGAATAATCCGGTGCACAGGGGCCGCTGGCAATATCGGCAGGATGATCGCCAGTGACATCCGAGATTAAGAGAGCCTCTACACGTGCACCACGGGTCAAAGCTGCTCGAGCTAAATTACCCCCCAAGATAGCAGATAGATGTTTACGAACCACATTCATTTCTTCAATTGGTGCCCCACTATGCAAAAGAGCTTCAGTGGTCTTACGCATATCGGCAATGGTAAGACCAGGCTGTGGCAAAGTTAAAAGACTTGACCCCCCACCAGATACCAGTGCGATGAGAGTATCGCCAGAACCCAGCTGATTCACTAATTTGAAAATTTCAGCGGCACCATCCATCCCTGCCTGATCTGGAACTGGGTGTCCAGCCTCAATAATCTTGATGTGATTCGTTAGGGATGCGTGACCATAGCGAGTTAAGACCACACCATCAAGCGGAATCGTAGGCCAGTATTGTTTGGCATAGGCTTCCAGTGCAGTAGCCATGGATGCGCTGGCCTTGCCGGCGCCCACAACTAAGCAGCGCCCTTTTGGCTCCATTCCGGGGGAAAAGATTTTTGCTAAGTACTCCGGAACGATCTTCTTAGGGTCGGCGACCGCCAGTGCTGCTGCAAACGCACCTTCAAGTAGCACGCGCTGATTTGAAGGGGAGGAAATAAGCGACATTCCCCAATTTTAAACTTAATTGGCATCAGATTCATCTGGGTTAATTGGGCTGCTTTCCTGCATCTGCCACATGGAGGTGTAGCGGCCATTCGCTTGCAATAATTGCTGATGGGTGCCCCGCTCAATGATTTTGCCGTGATCCATCACCAAAATTTGGTCAGCATGCACGATAGTAGAAAGCCGGTGGGCAATAATTAAGGTAGTACGATTACGCGCTAGATTAAAGAGCTCCTCCTGAAACGCTCTCTCCGTTCTGGAATCCAATGCGGATGTAGCCTCATCAAAGATAAGTAAAGCCGGTTTTTTAAGAAGGGTTCTGGCAATTGCAACTCGCTGTTTCTCACCGCCTGATAGTTTTAAGCCTCGCTCACCTACTGATGTTTCATACCCCTCTGGTAAGTGCTCGATAAACTGATTCATTTGTGCAGCTCGAGCAGCTTCTTGGATTTCTGCGGGGCTTGCACCAGGGCTACCATAGGCAATATTATAGGCAATAGTGTCATTAAATAAAACGGTGTCTTGCGGAACAATGCCAATTGCTTTCCGTAAACTCGCTTGTTGAACATCTTGAATATTTTGACCATCCAGCAAAATTGCCCCTGCTTGAATATCATAAAAACGAAAGAGCAAACGCGCAAGAGTGCTCTTCCCTGCACCACTCTGACCCACTACAGCTGTAATCGTTCCCGCTGGAATAATAAAACTCACGTCCTTCAGAATCTCGCGCTTAGCGTTATATAAAAAATAAACGTTCTCAAAGCGTACCTCAGGCCCGCGAGCAAAATCATTGATAACAAGTGTATGAGCATTTTGCTTATCTTTAATCTCTTGATCTGCATTCAATAATGCAAACATACGATCCATATCCGTGATCGACTGCTTCATCTCGCGATAAATAACTCCGAGAAAGTTAAGTGGAATATAGAGCTGAATCATGAGGGTATTTACAAGTACCAAATCCCCTAATGTCATTGAACCATCAACCACACCCTGAGTAGCGCGCCATAAAATTAAAACAAGTCCAACCGCAATAATGGCCTGTTGTCCTAGGTTAAGGATTGCCAATGATTTTTGCGACAAAATAGCAGCTGACTGATAGTGCTTAAGATTTTCATCGTAACGCTTTGATTCAAATTGTTCGTTCCCAAAATATTTGACAGTTTCAAAATTCAATAGAGAATCAATCGCACGCTGATTAGCTCGAGAGTCCATTTCATTCATAGTGCGGCGATAGTGTGTCCGCCACTCAGTTACCTTGATGGTGAATACGATATAAAGTACAAGTGCTACAAAAGTAATAATTGCAAACCAGATATCGTAGTAATAAGCAAAGTAAGCAAGCACCAATGCAAACTCAATGATGGTTGGCAAGATGCTGTAAAGAGAAAATGAGACTAAGGTTTGAATCCCTCGAGTACCACGCTCAATATCACGACTTACACCCCCAGTTTGGCGACCTAGATGAAACTGAAGGGTAAGTGCATGCAGGTGTTCAAATACCTGTAAAGCAATTTTTCGGACTGCGTCTTGGGTAACCTTAGCAAATAAAAGCTCACGTAATTCAGAGAATAGAGAGGCAGATAAACGTAATGCCCCGTATGCAACAATTAAACCTGCTGGCACAATTAAAAAGATTTGTAATGAACCCGGTTTGAGATTCATGGCATCAATTAAATCTTTCAGAATAATTGGAACGCCAAGATTGGCAAACTTAGCTGCGATCAGACATGCAATTGCAAGAGCAACTCGAGTACGATGCTCTAACAGATATGGTAAGAGGTCTTTAATAACGCGCCAATCGGAACGTGGCGCGCCCCCACCCCCTGGAAGCGGTTTGGAGCCGCCCTGTCGATAGCCCATCATGACTGAGAATCGCCTTGACTGAGCCCTAAAAAATCATGGGGCTGTGAAAAAAATTTCAGAATAGCATCTCGATTACTCTGTGAAAAACACTTCTGGGCTGCCTCTTCAAATGGAAGCCAAATATAGTTGACATGTTCTCGTGGAGCCAATTGAACTGTGATGCCCACAGGCACTTCAAGTGCAAACCAATGCTCGGTATTTCGATTTACGCCAGGAGGATAGCGATGCCGCCATTTTGGATAAATTTCATACTCAACACAATGCTGCAAATTCTTGAGTGCGCCTTTTGTAAGCGTTTGTACCTCAATGCCAGTTTCCTCTGCAACCTCACGCACTGCCGCACCCTCTAAAGACTCACTTGGACTATCCAAACTGCCTGTTACGGATTGCCAAAAATCCGGGCGATCAGCACGCTCAATTAGCAAGACCTCACGATTTATATTGTGGATAAGTACTAAAACTGAAATCGGTATTTTCAAATCAACCGACCGGATTGGTATTGCGTAAACGAATATGCAGCTCGCGTAACTGTCTTTCATCAACAGGGCTCGGTGCTTGAGTTAGAAGACATTGGGCTCGTTGTGTTTTTGGGAAAGCAATCACATCGCGGATCGACTCTGCTCCGGTCATCATGGTCACAATACGGTCTAAACCGAAGGCAATACCTCCATGAGGAGGGGCGCCATACTGAAGGGCATCAAGCAAGAAGCCAAATTTCGCATTTGCTTCCTCAGGTCCAATTTTTAGAGCCCTAAATACTTGACTTTGAACAGACTCTTGATGGATACGCACTGATCCGCCACCTATTTCACTTCCGTTGAGAACCATATCATAGGCTTTTGCTAAGCACTTTCCGGGATCGGTCTCCAAAAACTTTAAATGCTCATCTTTCGGACTCGTAAAGGGATGATGGCAAGCAACCCAACGGGCATCATCCTCGTCATACTCAAACATGGGGAAATCAACCACCCATAAAGGCTTCCAACCCTCGACCATCAACCCTTGCTTTTTACCCCAATCAGAGTGACCAATGCGCAAGCGCAAATTACCGATTGCATCATTCACTACTTTTGTTTTATCAGCACCAAAGAAAATGAGGTCGCCATCTTTTGCCTTCGTGCATTTTAAGATTCCTTCAATTGCAGCATCGTGCAAATTCTTAACAATCGGTGATTGAAGTCCGTTACGACCGTCTGCTACAGAATTAACCTTAATCCACGCTAAGCCCTTAGCGCCGTAGATAGAAACAAATTGCGTATAGTCATCGATTTCGCTGCGGCTTATTTCAGCGCCACCCGGTACACATAATGCAACGACCCGACCGCCTTCTAGGTTAGCCGGGCCCGAGAAAACCTTGAAGTCAACATCGCGCATTAGATCTGTTAACTCTGTGAACTCCATGGCTATCCGTAAATCAGGCTTATCGGACCCAAAGCGTGCCATCGCCTCAGAATACGGCATCATCAAAAAAGGATTGGGTAAATCAACCTTCATGACCGTCTTAAAAACATGATGCATCATGGTCTCAAAGAGATTGCGGATTTCAATTTCGTCGAGGAATGCAGTCTCACAATCGATCTGCGTAAACTCAGGCTGTCGATCGGCTCGCAAATCTTCATCACGAAAGCATTTTGTAATCTGATAATAACGATCAAAACCCGCCACCATGAGTAGTTGTTTAAAAAGCTGCGGTGATTGCGGTAGCGCGAAGAATTGACCATCATGAACGCGAGATGGCACCAAGTAGTCGCGCGCACCCTCTGGAGTACTCTTGGTAAGCATCGGGGTTTCAATATCAATAAATCCTGCCGCATCTAAATAGCGCCGAGTTTCCATAGCAACTTGATAGCGCAAGCGTAAATTCTTTTGCATTTGCGGACGACGAAGATCAAGGACTCGATGGGTTAAACGTGTGGTCTCTGAAAGATTATCATCGTCCAATTGAAAGGGTGGGGTGACAGAGGCATTGAGCACTTTTAGCTCATGACAAAGTATTTCTACCTTTCCACTAATTAAATCGAGGTTCTCTGTTCCAGCTGGCCGTGCACGAACTAAGCCTTTTATCTGAATGCAAAATTCATTCCGCACCTCTTCAGCCTGCTTAAACATATCTGGGCGGTCTGGATCGCAAACTACTTGAACAAAACCTTGGTGATCACGTAAATCAATAAATATCACTCCGCCATGATCGCGACGGCGATTAACCCAACCCGCCAAGGTAATTTCTTGGCCAATTAATGAATCAGTAACCTGTCCACAGGTATGGCTGCGCATCGACATAAGTATTCCTAATTAAGATGATTTACGTGATTGTGGGTAGGGATTGTGGAAGACTTGGGAGGCACAGAACCCATCGAGACAATATGCTTAAGAGCCTCTTCAACGCTCATGTCAAGCTCAATGACATTTGCACGTGGCACGATCATGAAAAATCCAGATGTTGGATTAGGGGTGGTTGGTAAAAATACATTGACATACTCACCCCCCAATTTCTGCTCAATTTCCCCTGCTGTATTTCCAGTCTGAAATGCGATTACCCAAGACTCAACATGGGGATAACGAATCAACAGAGCCTTGCGAAAGGCTTGACCATTTCCAGAAAAAATAGTGGAAGAGACTTGCTTCACACTGGAATAAATTGATCTCACAATGGGAATTCGGGTAACAAAACGGTCCCACACCTTCAGCCACCACTGCCCTGCAAAGCTGATAGCTAATAAGCCCGTAAAAGTAATGACTGCAATAACAATCAAAATCCCAAGACCGGGAATCTCACGAAAATGCTTCAGATCCCCTGAAAATTGACCGGGCAGGACCGTGATTAAGGCGCCCATCACGGATCCATAGATCTGGTCAATTAAACCCAGACCCCAAGTAATCACCCAAACGGTAATTGCGATTGGCACCCAAACCAGAATGCCTGCGATAAAGTATTTTTTCATGATTTTCTGCCTAACCCACTATTTTAGCGACTTAGTCCAAAATCAGTCAGAAAATTCCTAAATTGAATGGATGCGGGCCAAAATAAATAATGCTCCGATGAGAAAACCTCCTAGGAACAATAATGCACCCCACAGTTGACGACGTTTCCGGCGCTCTTCAAATAAAACTTGCTTTAAGAGTTCAAACTCTGGTTTCGAGTCTTTGTGTCCATACCGATCTAGACTCTCAGCAAGCAAGCGTGGGAGCGTAGGCAAGATTTTTGCCCAATTAGGGGCCTCCCCCTTTAGGCCCTCGACCAAACCCCGCCAACCAAGTTGCTGACTAATCCAACGCTCCAAAATAGGTTTTGCGGTCTTCCATAAATCAAGATCAGGATCGAGTTGACGCCCTAGACCTTCAACGTTTAATAAGGTTTTTTGCAAGAGCGTAAGCTGTGGCTGAATTTCAACCTTAAAGCGCCTAGAGGTTTGAAATAAACGCATTAATACAATACCTAACGAAATATCTTTAAGGGGACGATCAAAATAGGGTTCACAGACAGTGCGAACCGCACCCTCAAGTTCCTCTAGGCGTGTATTTTCAGGGACCCAACCCGACTCAATATGAAGCTCTGCAACCCGTCGATAGTCTCGATTAAAGAATGCTAAGAAATTTTGTGCCAGATAATTTTTATCAAACTCGCTGAGGTTGCCGACAATACCAAAATCTAAGGAGATGTAACGCCCAAATGTGTTCGGGTCTAAGCTCACCAATATATTGCCCGGATGCATATCGGCATGAAAGAATCCGTACTCAAATACTTGGGTAAAAAATATTTCCACGCCATCGACTGCCAATTTCTTAAAATCTACGCCCGCTGCTCTTAATTCATTGGTCTTACCAATCGAGATTCCATACATACGCTCCATCACAATCACATTGGTATGGCATAGGTCCCAAATCATTTCTGGAATCATTAGCGTGTCAGAGTCAATAAAATTACGGCGTAACTGACTTGCATTTGCAGCCTCACGCATCAGGTCTAACTCATCGTGCAAGTAGGTATCAAATTCAGCGACCACTTCGCGCGGCTTTAGACGTCTACCATCCTCTGAAATTTTTTCTACGATACGGGCCAGATCATGCATGAGTGCCAAATCACTCTCAATAACTGGCAGGATACCTGGACGTAACACTTTAATCGCTACTTCTCGATTGGCCCATTCAGGGTGTGAGTCCGAGCCTCTTAATTTCCCGAAATGGACTTGTGCTACGGACGCACTTGCTACTGGAGTTGCATCAAATGAAGAAAATGTATGGTCAATGGGACGACCAAGCGCCACTTCGATGATTGATTTTGATTGTTCATTGGAGAATGGGGGAACCTGATCCTGTAATTTTGCTAACTCATTAGAAACATCGTCAGGCAATAAATCTCTTCGAGTAGAGAGAACCTGACCAAACTTAACAAAAATAGGCCCCAAGGCCTCCAAGGCCAAGCGAATACGTTCGCCGCGAGCTAGTTGACTTGGGGATGTGCTTGATAAAAGTCCCAGCAGTGTCTTCCGAATTCCAGGCTTTAGGTTATCGCGGATTAAGCCGAATAAGTTAAAGCGCCAAGCCGTATAGAAAATAATCCACAGGCGAGCTATACGACTCACACTCTATCCTGACTTTTTTGTAAAAGGGCAATCCGTTTTTCTAAACGCTCCACTCCATCCCGGATCTCTTGTAAGCCATTTTTATGTCGTTGAAAGTCACGTTGATTAACTAAAACTTTTTTTTCTTCGCTTAGATATTCAATTATATTTTGCTGCAAATCTAAAATAGCTTTTTGCGTCAATTCATGAAAACGTTTGGCCTGAGAAACAACAAAGTGTGCAGGTGCATCCCCAATGATCTGAGCTAAATCTTCCTCATATTCCCAACGAAGCTGTCTTGCCAACTTGGCAATCAATTGAGCTAGCTCAGCATCGCCGGCAATGTTGACCGCTTTCACAACTCTCTCTTGCAGGCTGCCAGTACTTTCACCGGCCCGCATTAGAGACTCATTTGAAATCTCCAAGGTGAGATGCGCGTTCCCAATCTCTGTTAGCACTAAATCAATTTCACCAATTGAACTAATTTGTATCCACGTTTCGCTCACTGGTAATACCAATCGGATCACTTTCCCCTCGTGCTGCTTTAACTCATGCAATGCCCACTCCTCGCGCCGTAAGACGTAATTAATGCCACGCACTAAGAGCGTTTTTGGCAAATCAAAGTTCGGGTTCATAGTGTAAAAAACCCGCACGAGGCGGGTTTTCCGGTGGGAAAAGGTAAAAGCTTAAACCAATTGCTGGATCCCAGCCAAAACCCAACCTCCAGGCCCATGAACGGGCTTAGAGAGGTTCCAGATTTCAGTAAACGGCTCAGCTGGTGCATCCGCTTGCTCCCGAATCATTCCTGAGAACTGAACACTGCACAAATACGTTGATGCATCGGTCTCAACCCCAATTAATTCTGCATTAAGGGTTACTACATCAGTCTCATTGGCGCCTTCTGCACGACCTTGAAGATCACGCTGTAGGCTTGCGAACATCTCCGGAGTTGCAAATTCACGTAAAGCCTCTAAATCGCCAGAGTCCCATGCTTTCTGTAAGCGCGTGAAGTAATGTTTAGCATTCGCCAAGAAAGCAATTTGATCAAATCCTTCAGGCAATTGGTAAGCGGGACGCTCTTCAATGACTGGAGGTAATGCGCCACCAAATTGATTATTAGTATGCGGATTAAAGCTTGGTTCTTGTTGGGCTGTGCGTTGCATCCCCGTTGGAACAGCAACAGGCTCCGCGGCACTCTTAGTGCTTGCTGGCATAAAACGTCTGAGGATGAAGAGAAGTGCAAAACCAACTGCCATGGCGATTAAAAGGCCGGTAAAGAAAGAAGCTGCTGCCTCACCAAGACCTAAATGAGAAAGCAAGTAGGCTATACCCAGACCGGCAGCTAAACCACCAAGCATGCCACCGATACCTGATCGTTTGGCGACTGCAGGGGCTGCAGCTTGAGGTGCAGCGGCAGCGGGCTGTTGGGCTTGCGCTGGTTTTTGCTGAGCAGTGGGTTGGGCTTGCTTTTGCATTGGCGCGTTCGAACTACGTCCGGCATTACCACCACCGCCTAAGCGTTTAGCGTCCACAGTACTTACATGTGCAACTGACAAAAATGCCAGAGCAATCGTAAATACACTGGTTTTCAAAAAGATATTTTTCATAAGCTACGGTCTCCTAGTGACTCTCAATATATAGCTAATTTACCAAATTTGCTGAATATTTTTTAATATTTAATACCAATGTGTAAAGCAACGATACCCCCAGTCATCCTATGGGTATCTACCTGATCAAAACCAACCCCCAACATCATCGTTTTCAGAGCCTGCGCATCTGGATGCATCCGAATTGATTCTGCAAGGTATTGATAGCTGGCTGCATCGTTAGCCACCTTCTCGCCAAGCCAGGGTAGAACCTTAAACGAGTAAATATCATAGATTGGAGCAATCATGGCATCTGGCTTAGAAAACTCCAACACAAGAACCTTGCCGCCTGGTTTTATGACGCGGGCCATCTCGCCCAAGGCAGCTTCTTTATGGGTCATATTACGTAGTCCAAAAGCAACGCTGACTACATCAAAATAATGATTGGAAAATGGTATTTTCTCGGCATCTAATTGAATGGCTGGCAATGCCAAACCTCGGTCCAATAGGCGATCGCGTCCTACCCTTAACATCGATGCGTTGATATCACTTAACCAAACCTCAGCATCTGGGTGTAACCCCCATTGAACGGCTTTGGCAAAAGCGGCGGCTAGATCGCCAGTTCCTCCAGCAATATCAAGTACTTTTTGTCCGGGACGAACATTAGCTTGGGCTAAGGTAAATTTTTTCCATAGACGATGCATGCCCATGGACATCAAATCATTCATGACATCGTATTTCATGGCGACCGAATGGAAAACCTCGGCAACCTTCTCGGCCTTTTCTTTCTCGTCTACGCTTTGATAGCCAAAATGAGTTTTAGACATACGTATTTACTCTGCTAACCTTTAATGGCCGCAACCTTTGGCTGGGCTTACCATCGGGATGTCACGATTAGCGCCGGCATTTTCAAGGCGTTGTAAATAATCATTCCAAAGCTCCTCTTGGTTTTCACACAGATCGTGTAAATACTCCCAAGAGTACAAACCAGAATCATGACCATCCGAAAAAGTGGGTTTGAGTGCGTAATGGCCGACAGGTTCTAAATTGACAATAGCTACTTCGCGTTTACCTGTTTGCAAAACCTCTTGTCCTGGTCCGTGCCCTCGAACCTCGGCTGATGGAGAATAAACCCGCAAGAACTCAAATGGAAGACGGTAGTTCTTACCGTTCTCGTAAGCGAGCTCCAAGACCTTAGAGTTTTCATGAACGGTTACATTTGTTGGAATCATTTAAACCAATATCCTTTCAATACCACCTGCATTAGCCTTAACAACATACTCTTGCATCCAATTGTCACCTAAAAGATGCTTAGCCATCTCGACCACAATATAGTCTGCGCTAGTTTTACTATCCGCATCAAAACGGCTTAAACCTTGTAAACATGAAGGGCAGCTGGTTAACACCTTAACCTCGCCTATAAAATCTTGGTGTAAGGCCGTTGCGCCCTTTTCCATTTCAATTTGCTTTCTAAAGCGCACCTGAGTTGATATATCTGGACGCGTGACTGCCAAGGTGCCAGATTCACCGCAACAACGATCGTTTTTCGTAATCGCAGTCCCATCCTGAGTTTGTATTAGAGCATTGACTGTTTTTAGTGGGTCTTGTAACTTCATCGGGGTGTGGCAGGGATCGTGATACATATAACGTACGCCATTCACGCCCTCTAATTTAATGCCTTTTTCTAACAAGTATTCATGAATATCAATAATTCGGCACCCGGGAAAAATTTGCTCAAATTGATAGCCCGCTAACTGGTCATAGCATGTACCGCAAGAAACCACGACCGTCTTGATATCAAGATAGTTCAAGGTATTTGCGACGCGATGGAACAAAACACGGTTATCAGTGATCATTTTTTCTGCTTTATCAAAATCACCGTTTCCCTTTTGGGGATAACCGCAACATAAGTAGCCAGGGGGCAAGATAGTTTGTACACCAGCATGCCAGAGCATGGCTTGGGTCGCTAAACCTACTTGAGAAAATAGTCGCTCCGAGCCACAACCAGGGAAATAAAAAACTGCCTCGGTATCAGCACTTGTTTTCTTAGGATCCCGAATAATCGGTACATAATCCGCATTCTCAATATCTAACAATGCTCTTGCCGTCTTTTTTGGTAAGTTACCAGGCATCTTCTTATTAATGAAATAAATAATTTGCTCTTGAATCGGTGGCTTGCCTACCGTGGCAGGTGGTTTTTTTGTTTGTTGTTTAGCCCACTTCTTCAGAACTTGATGGGCAAAACGCTGAATACCATAACCCCACTCGATCATCACCTTCCTAGTCATACGAATGGTCTCAGGATTGCTTGCATTTAAAAAAAACATGGAGGCTGCTGTTCCGGGATTAAAGCGGCGGCGTCCCATCTTACGTAATAAGTTGCGCATGTTCATGGTGACATCACCAAAATCAATTTTTACTGGGCAAGGTGTATAGCACTTATGGCATACAGTGCAGTGTGCCGCTACATCATCAAACATTTCCCAATGGCGCACAGATATGCCGCGACGAGTTTGTTCTTCGTATAAGAATGCCTCAATCAATAAAGAGGTTGCTAAAATCTTATCGCGCGGGCTGTAGAGTAAATTTGCGCGTGGCACATGGGTTGCACAAACTGGCTTACATTTACCACAACGCAGGCAATCCTTCACACTATCACTAATTGCG
Source organism: Polynucleobacter sp. (assembly GCA_036746715.1). Lineage (GTDB taxonomy): Bacteria > Pseudomonadota > Gammaproteobacteria > Burkholderiales > Burkholderiaceae > Polynucleobacter. Next base: position 60,561 of record DAIODQ010000005.1, read on the forward strand.
CCGATATCACTTTGTTGCATGATCAATGATTCATGACCCATTAAGCCAAAACTTGGTGTGTATGCCCTTTGCAAATTAGCATCGGGCATTAACTTTCCTTTATTAAAGTGTCCATTGGGATCAACACGCTGCTTATATGAACGAAAGTCTTTTAGCTCCTCATCGCTTAAATACTCCAATTTGGTAATTCCGATTCCATGCTCGCCCGATATCACACCATCAAGGGAGCGGGCCAAAGCCATAATGCGATCAACCGATCGATGAGCATCTTGCAGCATCTCATAATCATCCGAGTTCACCGGAATATTGGTATGGACATTGCCATCTCCTGCATGCATATGCAAAGCAATAAATACACGTTTGCGTAATATTTTTTGATGAAGCGCAATAATTTCTTTAAGAACTAACTCAAACGCTGCGCCGCCAAAGAGAATTTGTAAGGGTATTAGTAATTGGTTTTTCCAAGAAGCGCGCAAGCTTCCATCCTGAATCTGCGGAAAGTAATTCTCAATTCCTACTAACCATTCGGACCATTGATTACGCACATCGTTGATTAAAGCCTGTGCTTGCTGCACACGATCGCCCACCATCTCAGTATGCGATATATCTTCAATTTCTTCATTAGCACGAATAGGTAAAAGTGGTTGCTTCAGATATGCATCTAATGCATCAAGCAATTGCAATTTGTTTTTAAGGGATAGTTCAATGTTAATTTGCTCAATACCATCGGTGTACTCCCCCATACGCTCGAGCGGAATCACAACATCCTCATTGATCTTAAAAGCATTCGTATGTTTTGCGATGGCTGCTGTACGCGCCCGATCCAGCCAAAACTTTTTGCGTGCTTCTGCACTTACAGCGACAAAACCCTCACCGACCCGACGATTAGCCATACGCACCACCTCACTTGTGGCGGCAGCAACTTCCTCTTCATTTTCTCCAGCAATATCCCCAAGCAAAACCATTTTGGGCAAACCATTGCGCTTTGACTTAGTGGAGTAGCCTACTGCTTTGAGATATCGATCATCTAAGTGCTCAAGGCCCGCCAAAATAGGTCCACCCTTTTTACTCAGATCATCAAGATACGCTTTGATCTCAACGATGCTTGGAATCGCTTCGCGCGCTTGTCCAAAAAACTCTAGGCAAACAGTGCGCATATATTTTGGCATCCGATGTAATATCCAGGTGGCGCTAGTAATGAGCCCATCGCAACCCTCTTTCTGAATTCCAGGTAAGCCTGATAAGAACTTATCGGTAACGTCTTTCCCTAGACCTGCTTTTCTAAACTTAGCACCATCAATCTCAAGCAGTTCAGAGCGCATGATTTTTTGCCTAGGCAAATGAAGGCCGTCAGACCATGTCAATTGAAAGCGTGCGCTTACAACCTCATGAATCTTTCCCAGGTTATGGTCTAAACGCTCCACATCTAACCAGTTACCATTTGGGTCTACCATTCGCCAGCTCGCTAAGTTATCGAGCGCGGTCCCCCATAAGACAGCCTTTTTACCCCCAGCATTCATAGCAATATTTCCGCCAATGCAACTCGCATCCGCGGAGGTAGGATCAACCGCAAAGACAAGGCCAGCAAGTTCTGCTGCATCAGCTACCCGACGTGTCACCGCGCCTGCGCCAGAGTAAATTACGGGCACTAAATTTGTAAGTCCTGGTAGTGGTTTCATTTCAACCACGCCCAAGTCCATTAATTTTTCAGTGTTTATTACGGCAGACATTGCCACCATTGGAATAGCTCCACCGGTATACCCGGTGCCACCGCCTCTTGGCACAATCGTCAAGCCAAGCTCAATACAAGCTTTCACTAAACTTGGGATTTCTGCTTCTGCATCTGGCTTTAAAACTACAAAAGGATACTCAACTCGCCAATCGGTTGCATCGGTGACATGTGCCACGCGTGACATGCCATCGAACGCAACATTATCAGCATGTGTGTATTTAGCAAAAATACGTTTCGCATGTTTGCGGAGTTGCCCGACTGTCTGAAATTCTTGCTCAAATGATTGCACTGCTTTTCTAGCGCCAGTAATTAGCAAAGTTACTTGCTTTGCAGAGTCATCCGACACCCGCTTTTCAACTTCACCTAAGCGATGCCAAAGGGCATCAATTAATGCTTGTCTACGGGCTGCGTTATCGAGAAGATCATCTTGTAAGTAAGGATTACGCTGTACGACCCACATATCTCCTAAAACCTCAAACAGCATCCGTGCCGAGCGTCCTGTTCGTCGAACCCTACGCAAGGTCTCAAGAGTTTGCCAAGCCTCTTTACCCAAAAGGCGAATTACAATCTCTTTATCTGAAAACGAGGTGTAGTTGTAAGGGATCTCACGTAATCGAGGAGATTCCATGGCGGTCTCAGACAATCTGTCTAAGGAAATAGGAGCGTTCATGGTGGCTTGGCTATTAAAAATCTATTTTAGTAGACCTTTGTCATCTGCGTGAGTTTGGTCTAATACACAATCCTGAATCAATTGAAGGACTTGAGTACTATCCATGGTACGCTTTGAGCATGAAAAGTAACTATTTAAAGCGAATTTTAAGTGCTAAGGTCTATGACCTAGCTCGAGAGACGGAACTTGAGAAGGCGCACAATCTGAGTGCCCGCTTCCACAATACTATTCTTTTAAAGCGTGAAGATAACCAAGCGGTCTTCTCATTCAAGTTACGTGGTGCCTATAACAAAATGGCGCAACTGAGCCCAGCCCTTTTAAAAAGGGGTGTGATTGCCGCATCAGCAGGCAACCATGCACAAGGCGTCGCCCTTGCTGCTGCAAAGTTAAAGTGCAAAGCAGTCATCGTCATGCCAATCACTACCCCACTGGTAAAAATTGATGCTGTAAAGGCACATGGTAAAAAATGGGTGGAACTCATTCTATTTGGAGATTCGTATAGCGATGCCTATGCGCATGCGCAAATACTTCAAACTAAAAAGGGGTATACATTTATTCATCCCTTTGATGATCCCGACGTAATTGCCGGCCAAGGCACCATTGGCCAAGAAATTTTGCAGCAGCACCCTGAACCGATTGATGCAATTTTTGTCGCCATTGGTGGCGGCGGATTAATTGCAGGCGTAGGTGAATATATCAAAGCAGTTCGTCCTAATATTAAAGTGATTGGCGTTCAAACTGTAGACTCCGATGCAATGAAACAGTCGCTTGCTGCCGGTAAACGAATTGAGCTAAAAGAAGTTGGTTTGTTTTCAGATGGTACCGCAGTCAAACTTGTTGGTAAGGAAACCTTTAAGATTTGTCAGCGCGTTGTTGATGACATTGTGTTAGTTGATACCGATGAAATCTGTGCCGCTATCAATGATGTATTTACGGACACTCGGAGTATTTTGGAGCCTGCTGGTGCACTCGCGATTGCAGGTGCCAAAAAATATATTGAGCAACATCGTCTTAAAAATAAAACATTTGTAGCAATTGCTTGTGGTGCCAACATGAACTTTAGTCGACTGCGCTTTGTGGCTGAACGTGCCGATGTGGGTGAGTTTCGAGAGGCAGTATTTGCAATCACAATTCCTGAAGAACGCGGCTCCTTTAAGGCCTTTTGCAAAATGCTGGGTAAGCGCAATGTTACCGAATTCAATTACCGTATCGCGCATCAAGATAAGGCGCATATTTTTGTAGGCATTTCTACACAAAAGGCGGGTGATAACAAATCGATTGCACAAGCTTTTCGTAAGGCGGGCTTTGCCACCATTGATCTTAGTCATGATGAACTTGCAAAAGCACATCTACGTCATATGGTGGGCGGTAGCTCGCCACTCGCCCAAGATGAACTTCTCTATCGTTTTGAATTTCCAGAACGTCCCGGGGCGTTAATGCGTTTCTTAGATTGTCTTGCACCCAACTGGAATATTAGTCTTTTTCATTATCGTAACCATGGGGCTGATTACGGTCGAATTCTGGTTGGCATTCAGGTTCCAAAGAGTGACCAGCAGGCTTTCAAGCATTTCTTAAAAACCTTGGGCTACCCCCATTGGGATGAAAGCAATAACCCAGCATACCGATTGTTTCTCAAATAATATGTCCTATACGCTCGATGGCAAATTAGTAGTTGCGATCTCCTCAAGAGCGTTATTTGATTTTGAAGAAGAAAATCGACTGTTTGAGGATAGTGATGATAGCGCGTACATGAAATTACAGCTCGAGCGCATAGCAACTCCCGCTCAGACTGGGGTTGCCTTTCCCTTAGTCAAAAAACTATTACGCTTTAATCAAGACAAACAACGGGTTGAAGTCGTTATCCTCTCGCGCAATGATCCGGTAAGTGGCTTACGGGTCTTTCGTTCTTCCAAACATCACGGTCTTGATATTGAGCGTGGCGTATTCACGCGCGGTAGGCCTCCATACCATTATCTCAAGTCATTACAGGCTAATTTATTTCTTTCTGCGAACGAAGAAGATGTGCGCGCTACCTTGGCTGCCGGATTTCCTGCGGCGCGTGTCTATCCAGAATCAAGCAAAGCGGCGGAGCACAACCCCAATGAAATCCGTATCGCCTTTGACGGTGATGCAGTTTTGTTCTCCGATGAGGCCGAACAAGTTTTCCAAGATCAAGGATTACAGGCATTTGTTGCGCATGAAAGTAAAAATGTTTCTATCCCGCTTCCGCCTGGTCCGTTTAAACCATTATTAGCAGCACTGCATCAATTACAAAATGAAGCAGCATCTAGTGAGATGCGAATTCGTACCGCATTGGTAACGGCGCGTTCTGCACCCGCACATGAACGGGCAATTCGCACGTTGATGGACTGGGGAATTGGGGTTGATGAGGCTATGTTCTTAGGTGGGTTGTCTAAACGTGAGTTCTTAAAAGAGTTTGAACCCGACTTTTTCTTTGATGACCAAACGGGTCATTGCAATGCAGCCTCTAGTGTTGCCCCAACGGGTCATGTGATCTCAGGGGTTGCTAATCGTGGACAGCCTAAACCTTAGGTAAGCGACATATGGCTGAATTCGTTCTTGGGCAACAAAGTGCCTACCCCACCCATTACGACCCCCACCTGCTCTTTCCGATTGCTCGTGCAAAGAATCGGGCTAGCTTAGGAGTTCATAATAAATCTAGCCCCCCTTTCTTTGGAGTTGATCTTTGGAATGCGTATGAACTCGCTTGGCTGAATCACAAAGGTAAGCCACAAATTGCAATAGCAGAATTTATTATCCCAGCCGATTCTCCCAATATGATTGAGTCCAAATCTTTTAAGCTCTATCTGAATAGTCTGAACCAACATTGTTTCACTGATTTTGCAGCCGTAAAAACGTGCTTACAGCATGACCTTTCTCAGGTCTTAGGTACCGGTCTAAAAGTGAGATTAGTTCAGCCTTGTGAAATCACATCAAATAAAAAAATGGTTTCTATTAAAGAGCTAGATGGGCAATTATTAGATCGGCTTGATATTGAAGTAAACACTCATCAGAATGCAGATCCGCTGTTACTGAAAGCGGATCATACATCTGCCCCCATTACCCAAACGCTAGTATCTCACCTACTTAAATCAAACTGTCCAGTGACCGGTCAGCCTGACTGGGCCAGCGTACAAATTCAGTATCAAGGAAGGCCGATTGACGAAGAAGGCCTACTGCGTTATTTGATTGGCTTTCGCCAACTTGGGGAATTTCATGAGCACTGCGTTGAAAAAATTTTCTGCGACATCAAAATACAGTGTCAGCCTGAAAAATTATCGGTGTATGCCCGTTACACACGCCGCGGTGGCTTGGATATCAATCCATTTCGAACTGATTTCAATGCTGCCTGGCCTAACAACATTCGTCATGCCAGGCAGTAAATCCAAATTCCTAGAAAGGAATATCGTCGTCCATAGCACCAAGCCCTGCAGGGGCCTGGTTAGAACTGCTGTCAGATGGCTTTGCACGAGAGCTTGGTTCACCAGCATCTCCTGAGCCAGCCATCCTGGCTCCAAGCATTTGCATGCTATCAGCGATGATCTCAGTTGAATATTTTTCTTGCCCACTTTGATCCGTCCACTTGCGCGTACGCAATCGTCCCTCGACATATACCTGTGAGCCCTTTTTGAGATATTGGCCAGCAATTTCGGCTAGTTTGCCAAAGAAGGCGATACGATGCCATTCAGTGTTTTCTTTCATCTCACCCGTCTGCTTATCTTTATAGCGGTCTGAGGTAGCAACAGAAATATTAGTGACGGCGTCACCGCTTGGCATATAACGTGTTTCTGGGTCGCGCCCAACGTTACCAACAATGATCACTTTATTGACTGAAGCCATTTTGTCTCCCGAAGTTAAGTAAATAAAAGTGTGGCTAAAGCTACGCTGCTGTTTGCGCAGATGGAATATTGCGCATAGGCCATGCAATTATAAGCCAGAGAATAATCAGAATGCTGCCGCCAATAAATACTGATAACTCGCCGGAGTATTGCATTAGCAGGCCACCAACTGCAGCGCCTGTAAATAGGCCTACAGACTGTGTTGTGTTGTAGATTCCGAGCGCCGCCCCCTTTTCATCCTTAGCCCAACGCGAGACCATGGATGGCTGTAGGGCTTCGAGTAAATTAAAACCAACAAAATAAATTAACAAAGCAAGTACGATCATCATCAGAGTATGTGCTTGAAAAAAGAGTATCTGTGACACCAAAAGAATGGCTACGGATACCAGTAAAACACGACGCCACTGTTTCTTTTTCTCTCCATAAATAATTCCTGGAAGCATCAAGAAAAAGGAGGTAACGACTACCGGAAAATAAACTTTCCAATGGTCATCCAATGGTAATCCTGCATCGACTAGTAATCTTGGAACTACGAGGAACATCGCTACTTGTGTAGCATTCAACACAAAAACGCCAACATTCAAACGCATTAATTCGGGGCGAAAAAATATTTGTCGTAGAGGTTGCTGTGCTACGCGAATTTGCTTGGGTGGACTGGGTACCAATAACCATGCCACCAAAAATCCAATGAGCCCCAGTCCTGCTAGTAATAAAAACATACCATCAAGCCCAATCGCTCGATAAATAGGCGTGGCAATGACCAAGGACAAGGCGAATGACAATCCAATACTGCCACCCACGATGGCCATTGCAGCGGTCCTCACCTGATCGCGCGTTAAATCAGCCACCCAGGCTGATACAGCGGCAGATATTGCCCCAGCCCCCATTAGTCCTCGACCGATTGCAATCCACAGCAAATCATCCCGACTAGCTGCTATTAAGGCTCCAGCAATAAATAAGCTAAGGCCCCATAAAACGACTGGTTTGCGACCAATTCGATCGGATAAGGTCCCCAATGGAATATGAAAAAAAGCCTGCACGATATTGAAAATACCAAGCGCTAGGCCTACCCAAAGGGCGTTTTGCCCCCCGGGTAAATCCCGAGCATGCAGGGAAAAAACGGGTAAGAGCAGAAATAGACCCAGCATCCGCAAGCCAAAGATGCCAGCAAGAGCTAGGGTTGAGCGAAGTTCGGAAGAGTTCATTAGAAAAGGCTATATTAACAAGTTACGCTAAAAATCATGAACAACGAAATTAAGATCCGCGGTGCCCGCACCCATAACCTAAAAAACATTAATCTCGATATCCCGCGCGAGAAGCTGGTGGTGCTTACTGGCTTATCAGGATCAGGCAAAAGCTCCCTTGCTTTTGATACTCTTTATGCTGAAGGACAACGGCGTTATGTGGAGTCTCTTTCTGCCTATGCAAGGCAGTTTTTGCAGTTAATGGAAAAACCGGACGTTGATGTGATTGAGGGATTATCCCCAGCAATCTCAATCGAGCAAAAAGCAACTAGTCACAATCCGCGGTCGACTGTTGGTACGGTTACTGAAATTCATGATTACTTACGCTTGTTATTTGCCCGCGCAGGCACACCCTACTGCCCTGATCATGAGCTTCCCTTGGAAGCCCAAAGTGTTTCTCAAATGGTTGATACCGTCTTGGCGATGCCCGAAGACAGTAAGTTAATGATCTTAGCTCCCGTTGTCAGTGAACGCAAAGGAGAATTTGTCGATTTATTTGAAACCCTACAGGCCCAGGGTTTTGTGCGTTTTCGGGTTCGTTCAGGCGGAGGCACAAGCAACGCAGCCAAAGCAGAAATTTTTGAGTCTGATCGCCTACCTCAGCTCAAGAAAAACGATAAACACTCCATCGAGGTCGTGGTTGACCGAATTCGGGTCAAAGCAGACATTGGGCAACGACTTGCCGAATCCTTCGAAACGGCACTGCGCCTTGCGGATGGCAAAGCAATGATCGTCAACATGGATACTGGCCAAGACACCATATTTTCGAGTAAGTTTGCCTGTCCCATTTGCTCCTACTCACTGCAAGAGCTGGAACCTCGCCTGTTTTCGTTTAACAATCCAATGGGTGCTTGTCCAAGCTGTGATGGTCTTGGGCATATTTCCTTTTTTGATCCTAAGCGCGTCGTAGCTCACCCTGATTTATCACTCGCATCGGGTGCCATTAAAGGTTGGGATCGACGGAATCAGTTTTATTTCAAGCTTTTACAAACTTTAGCTAAGCATGGTGGATTCGATCTTGAAAAACCGTTTGAGAAACTTTCCAAAAAAGCCCAAGATCTTATTTTGTATGGCTCAGGGGAAGACACCATTCCCTTTGAGTACCTCAATGAAAAAGGTCGCTCGGTGGTTCGTGAGCACTCGTTTGAGGGAATCTTGGCTAATTTTGAACGTCGTTATCGGGAAACTGATTCTGCAGCAGTTCGTGAAGAACTAGCACGTTACCAAAATATCCGCTCCTGTCCCGATTGCAAGGGAACGCGCCTACGTAAAGAAGCTCGCTTCGTTAAAGTTGGCGACAATCAACAAGCCCGTGCTATCTATGAAATTAGCGCCATGCCATTGCGCGAAGCACAAAAATATTTTGCTGACCTTAACCTCAAAGGCTCTAAGCGTGAAATCGCCGACAAAATTGTTAAAGAAATTGGCTCTCGACTGCGTTTTCTAAACGATGTGGGCTTAGATTATTTATCGCTTGAGCGCAGTGCTGATACCCTTTCAGGCGGTGAAGCCCAACGCATTCGTTTGGCCTCACAAATTGGCTCTGGACTTACCGGCGTGATGTATGTCTTGGATGAGCCGTCGATTGGTTTACATCAACGCGACAATGATCGTCTCATTGCAACCCTCAAGCACTTGCGTGATTTGGGTAATAGTGTTTTGGTTGTCGAGCATGATGAAGATATGATTCGAGCATCTGACTATGTAATTGATATTGGTCCAGGTGCTGGAGTTCATGGTGGAAAAATTGTTGCTACCGGCACTCCAACCGAGGTTGAAAATAATCCAAACTCCCTAACAGGAGCCTATTTATCGGGACTAGAAAAAATTTCTGTTCCTGAGCAACGCATTAAAAACGATGGTCGTTACTTAAGCATCCTTGGCGCAACGGGTAATAATTTACAGAAAGTCGATGCTCACATTCCTGTAGGTTTACTGACCTGTGTAACCGGTGTATCGGGCTCTGGTAAATCGACCCTCATTAATGACACCTTATTTCATGCGGTTGCTCAACACTTGTATGGATCCAGTGCGGAACCTGCGTCTCATGAACGAATTGACGGAATCGAGTTCTTTGATAAGGTGATTAATGTCGATCAATCCCCGATTGGACGTACACCACGCTCAAATCCAGCAACCTATACCGGCGTATTTACACCAATCCGCGAGTTGTTCGCAGGCGTGCCCGCTGCCCGCGAACGTGGTTATGAAGCAGGGCGTTTCTCCTTTAACGTTAAAGGTGGTCGATGCGAAACCTGTGAGGGTGATGGAGTTCTTAAAGTAGAAATGCATTTTTTACCAGATGTTTATGTTCCCTGCGATGTGTGCCATGGTAAGCGCTATAACCGTGAGACTTTGGATATTCGTTACAAAGGTAAAAATATTCATGAGGTTTTAGCAATGACCATCGAACAGGCACACGAATTCTTCGAGGCGGTGCCTGTTGTTAAACGCAAACTCAAAACCTTACTCGATGTTGGCTTGGGATATGTGTGTCTCGGACAAAGCGCAACTACGCTATCGGGTGGCGAAGCGCAACGCGTCAAGCTATCACTTGAATTATCGAAGCGTGATACTGGACGAACTCTTTATATCTTGGATGAACCGACAACTGGCCTTCACTTTCATGACATTAAATTACTGTTAGGCGTTATTCATACACTCAAAAAACAGGGTAATACGGTGGTGATCATTGAGCACAACTTAGACGTTATTAAAACTGCGGATTGGTTGATTGACCTTGGTCCAAACGGAGGTGCAGGCGGTGGCCAAATTATTGCCGCAGGCACGCCGGAGGAGGTAGCTGAAAATCCTGCAAGTTTTACTGGTAAGTATTTGAAACCTCTTTTGAAAACAAAATCCTCCTTGCTCACGAAGAAGAAGAAAGCCCTAGAGCAGGCGAGCCTCAGCTAAATCGATTGATTCTGGGCTGCCAGATAAAACCACGATATCGCCTTGCTGTAAAACTAGTTTTTGATCAAGCTCTAACTTAACGTACTCGGCATCGGTTGATTTTCTACGAACTGCTTGAATGTTTACTCCGTCCTCTTCGAGCGCAAGCTCAAAAAGTGTCTTACCAATTGCTTTTGCACCCTCTTGCACAGGTATCGAATGAAGATGCCAAGATTGATTAGCGCTTACCTCATCGTCCTCGGCACCCCTAAAATATCCACGCAATAGTCCATAACGCTGCTCTCGAGCGTCTGTAACTCGACGCACTACCTTGCGCATAGAAACGCCCATAATCAATAAAACATGGGAGGCCAACATCAAGCTGCCCTCGATCAACTCTGGAATGACTTCCGTTGCCCCGGCACTTTGCAGTTTTTCTAAGTCAGCATCATCGCGTGTACGTACCAATACAGTCATACCAGGCTTTAAATGCTCTACCAGACGCAAGATCTTTAAGCTATGGGGAGTATCTGCAAACGATATGACCAATGCTTTTGCCCGTGATAATCCGGCTGCAACTAAAACATTCTCACGTGTTGCGTCTCCATAGACTACATGACTGCCACCTGCCACAGCATCGGCAATTCGGTCCGGGTCTAAGTCAAGGGCTAAGTATGAAATATTCTCTTGGTCAAGCATTTTGGCAAGCGCCTGTCCTGAGCGTCCAAAGCCACAAATAATGACATGGTCTTTATTGCGTACACTCTTTGTCGCCACCTTTGTTAACGCAAGTGACTGTAAAAGCCATTCGTTGCTTGCAAAACGAAGTGCAATTTGATCACTGTATTGAATTAAAAATGGGGCGACTAGCATGGAAAGTAACATGGCGGCGAGCACAGCTTGACTAAAGGCGGGATCAACCAAATGTAAGCCATCAATTTGAGTTAGCAAGACAAAGCCAAACTCACCCGCTTGCGCTAAGCACAAACCCGTCCGGATCGAAATACCGGGGCTCGCACCAAATCCTCGCGTCAGGATAGCAATTAATCCAAACTTGAACACCAAGGGCAAAATAAATAACAGTAGAACCAGGAACCATTGTTCATAAATGACTATGGGGTCAAGCAGCATGCCGATCGTAATAAAAAATAAGCCTAGCAAGACATCGCGAAATGGCTTGATATCATCCTCAACCTCGTGACGATACGGCGTCTCCGAGATCAACATTCCTGCTAAAAATGCTCCGAGTGCCATGGATAAACCAAAATGCTCGGTTAATGCAGACATGCCTAACACAATGAATAGCAAATTAAGCATGAAGAGCTCTTGCGAGCGATACCCGGCCACAAACTTAAACCAGCGACTCATGATATTTTGGCCAATGTAAAAAATTAGTACTAGCGCCAAGGAAATTTTGACCAATGCAAAGGCAATATCAACAACAAGATCTTTACCGCTTTGTGCTAGGGAGGGTATCAGGATAAGAAGAAAAACAACCGCAAGATCCTGAAATAAAAGAATACCTATAACATTTCGGCCTTGTTCAGTTTCCAACTCCATCCTGTCTGACAAGATTTTTGTCACGATCGCAGTCGATGACATCGATAAGGCACCTCCTAAAGCAAGAGCTGCTTGCCACGTCATGGGATAAATCCAAGCAATCATCAAGCCAATGGGTATTGTTAAAACGATTGTCAATATGACTTGACTTGCGCCAAGCCCAAAAACAATCTTACGCATCGAGCGTAATTTATGAATATTGAACTCGAGGCCAATGGAAAACATCAAAAAAACGACTCCGAACTCCGCGAGATACTTGACAGTTTCAGAATCAGAGGCAAGCCCTAAGGCATGGGGCCCAATTAAAACCCCGGCGGCCAAATAGCCCAAAATAGGGGGCAGGCCAAAATAGCGGAAAATAAGCACTCCCGCCACACCAGAGGCTAACAAAAAGAGGGTTAATTGAAGGACGCTCGGCATATACTTACTCCATGATAGCTAAGAACCCACGTGCGCTTGAGCTAGCGTGCGATACCCTTGACATTGAAGCGGATGCTTTACGGAAAATGCGCGATCGCCTTGCAAAAACAGGTGGCGATGCCCTTGTTTTATCGATCGCCCTTCTCGAACAATGCCGTGGGCGCATCGTGGTCTCGGGAATCGGCAAGTCGGGTCATATTGCCCGCAAAATTGCTGCGACCTTTGCATCGACTGGTTCGCCCGCTTTCTTTGTCCATCCCGCCGAAGCTAGTCATGGTGATTTAGGTATGGTGACGCGGGATGATGTATTTGTTGCCATCTCAAATTCTGGTGAAACTGAGGAATTGCTCACCATTGTTCCCATCATTAAGCGAACTGGTGCCAAACTCATTGCCCTTACCGGCGAACCAGGCTCATCGCTCGCAAAATTAGCAGATGCACATCTAGATGTCAGCGTCGATAAGGAAGCATGCCCTTTAAATATGGCCCCCACTACCAGTACGACCGCTGCTCTTGCGATGGGCGATGCTCTTGCTGTGGCTCTTCTCGACGCGCGGGGTTTTAATGCCCAAGACTTTTTACGATCACACCCTGGCGGTCGCCTAGGACGCAAATTGTTGATTCATGTCTCCGAGGTGATGCGTGATTTTGCTAACACACCCAAAGTATCTGAAGACAGTTCATTTCAGGAGGCTTTAGCTGAAATGAGTTGTCATAAGATGGGTTTAGTCGTCATCATTGATGCAAGTAAGCACGTGCTTGGTATTTTGACGGATGGTGATTTACGCCGTCTGCTTGAAAAAGGAATCGATACAAAGACCATTCAACTCGCGCAGATCGTCACCGCAAACCCAAGAACCATCCCACCGGATCTGATTGCCGAAGAGGCTATTGAGATGATGGAGCATCACCGTATTAATCACCTTATCGTTGCGGATGGCAATAAAACTCTCTTGGGTGCGTTAAATCTGCATGACTTGTTTGCAGCGAAGGTCATTTAAATATGCCAGTTGCTTTCACTCCTCACACCACCAATCCCTTAAAAGCTCATCCTCAAGCTCTTGAGCGGGCAAGTGCAATAAAGATGTTAGTTCTTGATGTTGATGGCGTGCTAACGAATGGTCAAGTTTTCTTTGGGCCTGATGGCAAAGAAATGTTAAAAGGTTTTGATATCCAAGACGGTTACGGAATTCAGTTACTTCAAAGCATTGGCATACCCTGTGCCGTGATTACCGGACGCCATTCAAAAATGGTACTTGCACGGTGTGATGAGCTTCATATTAAGCATGTGTTCACGGGCGTAAAAGATAAAAACACTGCATTAGAAGAGCTTTTAAAACGGATCAATCTTAAAGCGAGTGAGCTTGCCATTATGGGCGATGACTGGCCTGATTTAGCTATTCTTCTGCGCGCTGGTTTGCGACTTGCTCCATCACAGGCCCATCAAGAAGTGTGTCAAATTGCACACTATATTACCTATGCTAAAGGTGGCTATGGCGCTGTCCGTGAGGTGTGTGATCTAATTTTAAAAGCGCAGGGCCGGTATGATGAACTATTACTTTCTGCAAAAGGATTGCCTACATCCTCATGAAATTTATTAGCATACAAATCTATCAAATTGCATTACGAGGCGTGTTGCGTGTTTTACCTTTTTTGCTGATGGGCTCACTTACCCTCGCAACATTTTGGTTGGTCAAGCGGAGTTCCCCACCAGAAGCATTACTGTTAGCAAGAGTTCCTCAGCATGTTCCTGACTACATTCTTAAAAATGCCTCGCTCTCTAACCTCAATGAACTGGGGCAAACCAAATATCGCGTACTTGGTAAAAAACTTACGCATTATGAAGATGATGCATCGATGGACTTAGAGTTTCCCCGCATGCGCGTTTTTCAAACCCAAGGCTCTGCTCCAATTACCGTTAGGGCAGATCGCGGTCATATTGATGGAGATCTCACAATATTAGATCTTTTTGGAAACGGTGAAATTTATCGTCCGGCCCAAGAAGCAATTGGCGACCTTAAAGCTTCGCCACGACTCCTTGCTCGCTCGAGCTATTTTCAGGCAATCATCAATGATGATGTTGTACGCACCGATAAGCCCTTAGAACTTCAACAGGGTATATCGATCATGAACTCTACTGGTGGTGGGATATTTAATAACGTCCAACAGAGCATTACCCTGACTGGTCAAGTTCGTGGTCGTATCGAACCATCTGAACAACGAGGTCGAAATTGATTCGTATTCTTCGTATTTTGATACTCTTGTTACCAATTTGGGCTGGCAATGCCTTTGCAAATAAATCTGATCAGGATAAGCCCCTTATAGTCAACGCCGATAAAGTCGATGTCGATGATGTCAAACAAAGCTATCAACTCAGTGGCGATGTTTTACTCATCAAAGGATCTATGATTGCCAAAGGAGACAAGGGGATAATTTTGGTGGATCCTCAGGGTTATCAAAATATTGATCTCAAAGGAAGGCCGGAGGTACCCGCTTCAATGCGGCAGCGGCGCGAAGGACTTGCTGATGAGTTTATGCAGGGGGTTGGTCGAGATGTATTTTATGATGACAAGAAAGAACAGATTATTTTGACCGGTCATGCCACCATTAAACGTTTACTCAATATGCAAATGCTCGATCAATTACAGGGCTGGCAAATTGAATATGAAGACATTAAAGAAAGCTACAAAGTGAGGCCTCAGAAAGTGGATGCCAAGGCACAACCGCAATCCCGGGCAATACTAGCGCCACGTAAGAAGGCAACACTTAATTAATGGCTTCATCACAAGCATCTACATTGCTAGCGGAGGGTCTGCAAAAACGCTATGGTTCTCGGACTGTGGTGCGCGATGTCAGTATTGAGGTCAAGAGTGGAGAGGTGGTTGGCTTACTGGGTCCTAATGGGGCAGGTAAAACGACATCCTTTTATATGATAGTGGGGCTGGTACCCTTAGATGGGGGAAGCATTCTCTTAGATGGGCAAAAAATTAGTGGCCTACCAATTCATCAGCGCGCCCGAATGGGTCTTTCCTATCTTCCCCAAGAAGCATCTGTATTTCGAAAACTAAATGTTGCTGAGAATATACAAGCTGTTCTTGAGTTACAAGAGTTTGAGGGAAGACCGCTAAGTAAAAAAAGAATACGGGAGCGCTTAGATGAACTTTTGGGCGAACTCCAAATTACACATTTACGTAACAACCCCGCTCTTTCACTCTCTGGCGGAGAACGCCGCAGAGTTGAAATTGCTCGCGCCTTAGCTTCGCATCCTAAATTTATTTTGCTTGATGAGCCATTTGCAGGCGTCGACCCAATCGCAGTAGGAGAAATTCAGCGGATTGTCAGATTCTTGCGAGACCGTCAGATTGGTGTTTTGATTACCGACCATAACGTTCGCGAAACGCTGGGAATTTGTGATCATGCCTACATTATTAGCGAAGGTAGCGTCTTGGCGGAAGGTAAAGCGGATGAAATTATTCAAAATGATGCGGTTAGACGGGTTTATTTAGGCGAAAACTTCCGCATGTAAGCTGCTTAGCATGGCATAAACAGATTGATAAAAAATCAACCTAGATTGGTGCATTGCGTCAGAATGAAGCTAGATTCATCAACAAAATAAAATACTTGAATTGCTAGAATCCATATCTGGATTGGCTAAGAAGATTATTTCTGAACAAAAAGCTTCTTTTGTGATGGGGATATTGATTTTGGGCTATTGGATTTAGAAGAAATCGCTGATAACCTAGGGTTGCATGTAACCTCAGTTTTTGTGTAAACAGTCTAATTTCTTGGGTCAATCGGTCTAATTTTCAATGAAATACTGCTTCATGACTTTCCCCTACCAATTGATTGATCTGTGTTTACCTAGATAACTGTAGCGAAGTATCGGGAGTTGCTACGCATCCCCACCATGCATTTGCGTAGACCTTAATCATGGAGGTTTGTCATGCATTTACGTATTAATAGTCGTCACCTTGAGATCACTCCAGCAATGCGTAATCATTTAGAAATCCGTCTCGAGCGCATTCGTAAGCACTTTGATCATGTGATTGATGCATCGGCATTTCTGATGGTGGATAAAGCTAAAGAGAAGGACTTACGTCAGACTGCCGAACTTACTCTTCACCTAAAAGGCAAAGAACTATTCGCCCAGGCCCACCACGAAGACCTTTACCATGCCATGGATGCCGTGATTGACAAACTAGATAGGCAATTACTCAAGCACAAAGAAATTATTCAAGACCACCATCATGATAAAAATAAGGTGCAAAGTCTTTCCTAATAGAGACCTATAATAGGAGGTCATGAGTGTTCTCACTGACCTTTTTACGATTGATGGTATTGATCTCAACGGTTTGGCTAAGTCCAAAGCCGAAGCCTTTGAGATCGCCAGTCAGCTTTTTTCCAAAAAACTTGATATTTCCGCTGAAACTGTTTTAGGGTTTCTAGATGCTCGTGAAGCCCTAGGAAGCACCGGTTTAGGTGCAGGTGTGGCAATTCCACATGGTCGGATTAGAGGACTAAAGCAACCCCTTGCCGCATTCTTTCGCCTTAGTAAGCCTATTGAGTTCAATGCTCCCGACGGGCAAGCGGTGTCTTTAATGATTTTTTTATTAGTCCCGGAAAAAGCAACTCAAGAACATCTTGAAATCCTCTCGGCAATTGCGCAGCTACTTTCAGATGTTTATGTGCGCGAACAATTACTTACAGAATCAGATCCACAAAAAGTGCAGCAACTGATTTGCCATTGGGAGGCATAACAATGAGCCAACAGCTTTTACTGGAAGGGATAACAGCACAACAAATCTTTGACGATAATATAGCCGACCTAAAGCTGTCTTGGATTAGCGGGCTTGAAGGTGCAGACCGAACCTTTGATACGCAAGCTGTAAAAGCGGCGGCGGCCTCCTCCGATCTAGTGGGTCACTTAAACATGATTCACCCGAGCCGCATTCAAATCTTTGGGCTTCAGGAGGTGGAGTACCACGCTAATCTTTCAAGCGACGAGCGACAAGCGCAAATTAGTTCACTAATTACCAGTAATCCGCCATGCATCATTGTTGCCGATGGCTGCAAACCAGATCAAGAGTTACAGCTCTATTGCCAACGGTCATCAACTCCGCTGTTCTCAACAAGCATTTCCGCAGCGGAAGTTATTGACCACCTGCGGTTTTATCTAACCAAGATTGGCGCTCCTTTCAGCACAATGCACGGAGTGTTCATGGACATCCTAGGCCTAGGCGTTTTAATAACAGGTGAGTCTGGTTTGGGTAAAAGTGAACTGGGTCTTGAGTTAATTTCTAGAGGCCATGGTTTGGTTGCTGACGATGCGGTTGATTTCACTCGCCTTGGGCCGGACTATATTGAGGGTCGCTGTCCCGAAATACTGCGTGACCTTTTAGAGGTTCGTGGCTTAGGACTTTTAGATATTCGGACAATATTTGGAGAAACTGCCGTTCGACGAAAACTGAAATTACGCCTCATTGTTCAATTGGTCCGCCGCAATGATGGCGAGTTTGAAAGGCTGCCCATTGAGTCTCAGTTTATTGAGGTACTTGATATTCCTATTCGTACTGTCAAAATCCAGGTAGCAGCAGGACGAAATCTTGCGGTACTGGTTGAAGCGGCGGTTCGTAATACCATCCTCCAATTACGCGGTATTGATACCCTCAAGGATTTTATTGAGCGCCAGCGCAATCAAATGAACTTAGATAGCGAAAATAATAAGACTCAGGGGCGTCTACTCTAAGATGCGAATCCAACTCATTACCGGAATTTCGGGTTCAGGTAAATCAGTTGCCTTGAGGGCTTACGAGGATGCAGGTTATGACTGTATCGATAATCTCCCCGTTTCCCTGATCGAGCAATTAGTTACAACATTGGAATTAGAGCAATGTAAACAAATTGCGATTGCGATTGATGCACGACGCGGCATATCTATTTCGCAATTACCAGCTCTTTTACAAAAACTACGCGCACAGCATGAAGTTAATATTCTTTTCTTAAATGCCGATACCAATACCTTGGTACAACGTTTTTCTGAAACCCGACGACGGCACCCGCTCTCCAATCCAAACGAATCAACCACCTTAATTGATGTGATTGAGCAAGAGCGAAAATTGCTTGCGCCATTAGCGGATCAGGCACAGCAAATCGATACGGGCCATATTCCAGCGCACACCTTACGCAGCTGGATCTCTGATCATCTCAAAGAGAAGCCTATAGGTCTTGCTGTCATTTTTGAATCGTTTGCCTTTAAAAAAGGTGTGCCAAGTGAAGCGGATATCGTATTTGATCTTCGCTGCCTACCCAATCCCCACTACGAGCCTCAACTGCGTGATCTGAGTGGTAAGGACTCTCCAGTGATTGAGTATCTCCGTCAATTCCCAGAAGTTGCTCAAATGATGGATGATATTAAGACGTATTTAGAAAAATGGTTACCTCGCTATTTACAGGATGGGCGTAGTTATTTAACGGTTGCAATTGGCTGCACCGGCGGCCAACATCGATCCGTTTATTTGGTGCAGCAACTCAAAAAGTATTTTTCTGAAAAACAAGCTTATCAAGATATTTATTATCTAGAGCGTCATCGTGAGCTTGATTCTAAAAATATTCGAATTGGCTGAGGCAAACCAATTTCTGCTAAGTCCTTGCGCGTTACCCACATCAGACTAGGATGGTTAATGTGCCATTTTTTATTTAAGGATACAAGGTATGGATACATCTGTAAACGCCGATGGCTAAATACATGCTGAATTACTGAGCTAGTCTGTACCGACATAATTTGCTTGTAGTCAATATCAAGGGCTTTGTCGCCCAGTAGGGTTTTACTCAATAATGTTTGAGCATTACGTACAGTCATTAAGGTGATATCTTTGCTTTGTGGCTCCCATGGTAATTCGATTAAGGAATACAAGCCACCCCAAATCGCTTTTGGCGCCCTTCGTTCCAGCAAAATAAATTCTCCACACTGTATTAGAAAGATCGAAGTCTGAAAGCTTGGGGAAGCAGACCTCTTTTTCTTTGCCGGAATTTCATTCACACGCTTTGTTTGATATGCAGTGCAGTGCCTTGTCATTGGGCACTGTGCCTTCACGTCCAAGCACTTGGCGTGCTTTGGGGTGCACCAGGTGGCACCAAAGTCCATCAATGCTTGTGTATAGGTCGGCATTTTTGCTGTCACGCTTGGTAATTGCGCTTCTGCTTTCAACCACAGCTCTTTGATCGTTTTCTGATCCTGCAAGTCGCCCTCAATACCATGAAAGCGGCTAAGAACACGCTTGACGTTAGCATCTAATATTGGTGAACGCTCCTCATAGGCAAATGCTGCTATTGCACCAGCAGTTGATCGCCCAATACCCGGCAAACTTTCAAGCGCCTCGTGTGTTCGCGGAAACTCTCCTCCGTACTCCACCATAATAATTTGAGCGCAACGATGTAGGTTTCGAGCGCGTGAGTAGTAACCCAAGCCGCTCCATAAAGCCATGACATCATCAATCGGTGCCTTTGCTAATGATTTCAGGGTTGGAAAGCGCTTCAGAAAAAGTTGGTAGCGTTCCGTGACCGCGCTCACTTGAGTTTGCTGCAACATAATCTCAGAAACCCAGATTGCATAGGGATCCCGTGTGTTCTGCCAAGGCATTCCAGTTCGCCCGTGCTCTGCATGCCAAGCAATCAGTTGGTTTGCAAAATTAAATGCCATTGATTAACGCTTTTGACAGACTGGGCAAAAATATGTAGAGCGTTGCCCCTGCACTATTTGCTGTATCGGTGTTTTACACACACGACAGGGTTCACCTGCTCGGTCATAGACTTTGGTTTGCATCATAAAGTAACCCGGTTCCCCGTGTGCATCCACAAAATCACGCAGGCTACTGCCGCCCGCTTTAATCGCTTTACTTAAAACATTTCGAACGGAATCAGCTAGGCGAGCACATTGGATTTTCGTTAACTTCCCAGCCGGGAGTCGCGGATGAATACCTGCCTCAAATAATGATTCAGAGCAATAGATGTTTCCAACGCCCACAACCGCTTGACCGGCTAATAAGAAAGATTTAACTGCGATAGACCGTTTTCGCGAGAATTGATACAGGCGCACACCCCCCAATTCACCAGCAAACTCTGAAGCAAGGGGTTCTGGTCCCAATTTTTTAATTAAAGGATGATTGTCTAGGGCCCCCTTTGAAAAAGGATGCCACAGGACAGCGCCAAACTTACGGGGGTCATGTAAACGCAGACCAATATCACCAAAGTGGATTAATACGCGGTCGTGCGGCTTAAGAGGGTCGGTCATTGGTAAGACTCGCAATACCCCTGTCATTCCCAGATGGATTAATAAATAGCCAGTATCCATCTTGAGCAATAAATATTTACCCCTTCGCTCAATTCTCTCTAAAAACTGTCCAATCAATACCTTTGGCAGTGATTTGGGGACTGGCCAACGCAAACGACCATCCACAATCTTGACCCCGGTTACCGACCGTCCCTCAATATGGGGTTGAATTCCTAAACGAGTAACTTCTACCTCTGGCAGTTCTGGCATAAATGAATTGTAGTTTCGAGGATTAGAATGTGCTTATGAACATGAATTTCAAGCAAAAGCGAGCAAATGGGCTTGGTTTACTCTGCCTTTGTTTATTACTATTTTCTTTCTTAGCCCCCCAAAAAGCATACGCTCAAAGGATATCCAAAGGAGCAACGAGCGAGCAAGTATTTGAAATCCTCGCTTCTGAAATTGCCTTGCAACGGGGTGAAGCTGGGTTGGCTTACCAAACCTATTTGGGCCTTGCTCGGCAAACTAAGCAAGCGGATCTGGCGCAACGGGCGATGGAAATTGCAATTGCGGCCAATTCGCCAGATTTGGCTCTCGTAGCCGCTCAAACTTGGGATGAGCTATCAAAACCGTCTCAAACCAAACCCAAAGAGATCTTGGTTACTCTATTGATGCTCAATCAACGTTGGTCAGAATCTGTTAAGCCTGCAGTAGCGCTTCTCAATCAACAATCTTTGAGCGAGCGTGAGAAAACACTAAAGCAGTGGCAAAGCTTGATTGGTAGGGCCGTGGATGAGAGTTCTGCCATGCTAGCGTATTACCGAATAATTTCCGCATTGGTACCACCCCCTAGCAACTCGGATATTTTGTATAGCTACGCATTAGCCGCCGAGAAAGCTGGTGAGTTTGAAGTGATGGAAAAAACGTTACGGGTCATTCTCAAAAAAGATCCTAATGATGTGAATTCCTTAAATGCGCTTGGCTACTCCTTAGCAGATCGAAACATAAAACTGCCTGAAGCCTATGACCTCATATTAAAGGCTCACAAACTATCCCCTAATGATGCGTTCATCCTGGATAGCTTAGGATGGGTCAACTTTCGTTTGGGGAATACAGCGCTTGCCTTAACGCAACTTCAAGATGCCTTACGAATGAAACCTGAGGCAGACATTGCCGCTCATCTTGGCGAAGTATTGTGGGTATTAAATCGACCGGCTGAAGCCGAATCAGCTTGGCGCCAAGGAGAACTGATTGATGCGAATAATCCAACATTAAAAGAGACCCTAAAGCGCCTTAAACCTGATTGGATTTTATCGGTGGATAAGTTGGCAAATCAATGGGACGGTCGTTTTGCTGTCAAAATGAATGATCGCCCTGCGAACAACACACAAGGGGGTAGTGGTAGTTTTACCTTAAGCAAAATTGGTTTTAGTGATACTCTCGAAATCCGCAGTCCCATTGGCGGAGCGATTGCAAAAATCGTGATTAATCCTGGCGAGGCTGTTTTGGAGCGCGACGGTAAAAAAGTTGTTGCGATTGATGCCGATACCCTTATCCAAAACACACTCGGCTTGCCATTACCTGCGCGCGGTTTATCCAATTGGCTCAACGGTCAAGTTCGTCCTGGTAGTGCAGCTCGACTGGTCCGAGACGACCAAGGTCAAGTCAAATCGATTGCCCAAGATGGCTGGGATCTAGCCTACACCTGGAGTGCTACAAAAAAAATTGAGCGTCTTACGATGTCCCGCAATACGAATACTGGCACGATTGACGTACGGTTAATATTTGATCAAGTGAATGAATAAAAAAATCGAGCTGTACGCCCCCGCTAAAATTAATTTATTTCTTCATATCACCGGCCAACGTACCGATGGCTACCATCAATTGCAATCGGTCTTTCAGCTCATTGACTGGTATGACATGGTTTCGCTAGAGTTTGTAGAAGCAGATGAAATTACCCGACCCCTTGGAGCTCATGGTGTAAGCCTAGAAAACGATTTGGTTGTTCGCGCTGCACGCCTACTAAAAAAATTTACATCTTACCCACATGGGGTAAAGATTCATCTAAAGAAAAATATTCCTATGGGCGCTGGGTTAGGGGGCGGATCATCGGATGCGGCAAGTGTTTTAATTGGCTTAAATCGACTCTGGGATTTAAATCTTAGTCAATCCGAGTTAATGAGCCTCGGCTTAGAGCTTGGTGCTGATGTGCCATTTTTTTTGTTTGGTGAAAATGCCTTCGTTGAAGGGATTGGAGAACAGCTATGTTACGTTGATCTGCCCGAAGAGCAATTTTTAGTCATTTTTCCAGGCCAATCAATCTCCACCAAAGAGGTGTTCCAAGCAGAAACGTTGACCCGCGATCATGCTCCGATTACAATCTCAGACTTTCTTGCCAGCTCCTGGAAAGATCCTTCATTCGGGAACGATCTTCAATGGGTAGCGAGCAAGATCTGCCCTGAAGTAAACCGAGCATTAGATTGGATCGCGCAACAGGCTCCGAGTTCTGTAAAACGAATGACGGGCTCGGGTAGCAGTGTGTTTGCTGCAATCCCAAAAACGTTTAGCGCCCACGAGATCGATCAGATGCTACAAAAACTTCCTTCGGGGTGGGTAGGTCGGCTTGTTCAGGGATTAAAACAAAATCCCGCTTACAATTCGGGTTAATCAGTATGACGCCACAGGGGAGTCGCCAAGTTGGTTAAGGCACCGGATTTTGATTCCGGCATGCGAGGGTTCAAGTCCTTCCTCCCCTGCCATCGTTATGATTGATCAATAACATATAGCCAAGACCATGACCTCTGACGCGCTTACTATTTTTACAGGCAATGCTAATCCCGCCCTTGCCGAGGCCGTAGCTAAACAAATGAAATTGCAGCTTGGAAAAGCCTTTGTGGGGCGTTTTTCAGATGGTGAGATTCAGGTTGAAATTCAAGAAAACGTGCGGGGTAAAAACGTTGTGGTGATTCAATCCACTTGCGTGCCTACGAACGACAATCTGATGGAGCTGATGATCATGATTGATGCCCTAAAACGGGCTTCAGCAAACCGTATAACTGCCGTTATCCCCTATTTTGGCTATGCTCGGCAAGATCGTCGCCCACGCTCTGCACGTGTTGCCATATCTGCTCGTATTGTGGCTAATATGCTCCAATCGGTTGCCGGTGTTGAAAGGGTCCTCACAATGGATCTTCATGCCGATCAAATTCAGGGGTTTTTTGACATTCCCGTTGACAATATTTATGCCTCGCCAGTGCTCCTAGGAGATCTCCGAGCCAAGAATCAGGCTGATTTGACCGTTGTATCGCCCGATATTGGCGGGGTTGTTCGAGCCCGAGCCTTTGCAAAGCAACTAAGCTGTGATTTGGCAATTATTGATAAGCGGCGTCCCAAACCCAATGTCTCTGAGGTCATGCACCTCATCGGGGAGGTTGAAAACCGTCACTGCGTCATCATGGATGACATTATTGATACTGGGGGCACGCTCTGTAAAGCGGCTGAGGTTCTAAAAGAGCGTGGTGCTAAAAGCGTAACTGCCTACTGTACCCATCCCGTCTTATCAGGGGGTGCTGCCAACAGAATAGCGAATTCTCAGATTGATGAGTTAGTGGTTACTGACACTATTCCGCTCGATTCAGATACATTGAATGTGCCTAAAATCAGGCAGTTAAGCATTGCCCCGCTGCTAGCAGAAACCATTTCCCGTATCACTAAGGGTGACTCTGTTTTGTCCCTTTTTGCTGACTAAAGCACCTTCATTTAACCCCTTTGCGTGGTTTTATACCCCTTTCGGGCTATAATTTGAGGCTTTCCGTTTGGTCGCGAACGGAGATTAACCTTCTTAGGAGTCATCATGAAAGTAGTTGCATTTGAAAGAAGCGTACAGGGCACTGGTGCGAGCCGCCGCCTGCGCAATTCTGGGAAAACCCCCGGAATTATCTATGGCGGAAAACAAGAATCTCCCTGCGCAATCGAGTTGGACCATAACGCCCTATTTCACGCTTTGCGGAAAGAGGCTTTCCATTCATCCATTTTAGACATCGAACTCAACGGTCAGGCACAAAAAGCCTTATTGCGTGACTACCAGATGCACCCATTCAAACCTCTCGTATTACACGTCGATTTCCAACGTGTTTCGGCGACAGAAAAAATTCATATGCGCGTTCCATTGCACTTTAAAGGCGCAGAGGAATCTGAAGCCGTTAAGTTTGGAGGTGCTGTGGTTAGCCATATTGCCAACGAATTAGAAATTACTTGCTTACCAGCGGATCTTCCTGAATTCTTAGAAGTTGATCTAAGCAAGATCGCGGTTGGTCAATCCATCCATGCAAAAGAGGTTTCATTGCCAAAAGGCGTTTCCCTGGTGTTGCATGTTGAACAAGAAAATCCTGTTATTGCCAACGCCCGTATTCCAACCGTTAAGGCTGAGCCAGAGCCAAGCGCAGCACCAACAGCACCCGTGGCTGATGCCGCCGCTTCTGCTGGCGATAAGGATGCAAAAGATAAAGAAGCAAAGAGTTAATTTCTCTTATTCTAATGTCTTAAAGAACCCGCCTTGTGCGGGTTTTTTTATCGATTAATCCGACTCGTTTATAGTTTGATGATTGCTACAAATAATGATGTGTTCATATGATTCGCTTAATCGTTGGTCTTGGTAACCCTGGTGCGAAGCACGAATCGGATCGTCACAATGCTGGGTTTTGGTTTATTGAACGCTTAGCGAGCCAGTACAAACAATTTCTCCAGCCTGAAAAACGCTTTCTTGGAAAAGTAGCAAAGATACGGATGGAGGGTCAAGATATCTACTTATTAACACCCGATACTTATATGAATTTAAGCGGCGAGTCGGTAGGGCCTCTATGTCGTTTTCATAAAATTCCTCCTGAGGAGGTATTGGTCGTTCACGATGAGCTTGATCTAAAACCAGGCTTAGCCCGCCTCAAACAAGGTGGTGGCAATGGTGGTCATAATGGGCTTAAAGATATACAGGCCCATCTATCAAGTTCACAATTTTGGCGTTTACGCTTCGGGATTGGTCATCCGCGAGACCTTCCAGCTGATCACTCAAAAATAGATGTGGCTGACTTTGTATTAATGAAACCCAAGAGTGCGGAGCAAAGCAAAATTGATCAAGCGATCGATAAAGCCTTAAAGACACTGCCTGTATTGATAAGGGGTGATATTCAACATGCAATGCAAGTGATTCATGGTCCTGAGTAACTAAATTACCGCTTTCTTAGTCTTTGTCAGCATTTGATACTTACTCATAAGCTGTTCTTGGGTCTCTGAGTAATTTGGATTTAACGGAATACAGTCTACCGGACAGACCTGGCGGCATTGGGGCGCATCAAAATGCCCAACGCACTCCGTACATTTATTTGGATCAATCTCATAGATTTCAAGACCCATATAAATGGCATCATTGGGACACTCAGGCTCACAGACATCGCAATTAATGCACTCATCTGTAATCATTAAAGCCATAGTTTTAAATCCTTAATTTCGAATAAAACGAGTATGACTTACTTTGCCCTGGTTTGTGCGTTCTTCTGTTGTAACCATTTTTCGACTGAGGGAAACACAAATTTACTAACGTCTCCACCCATTAATGCAATCTCGCGAACAAAAGTACCTGAGATAAATTGATATTGGTCTGATGGGGTTAAGAACAAGGTTTCAACATCGGGCAACAAGTATCGGTTCATCCCTGCCATCTGAAACTCGTACTCAAAATCTGATACAGCCCTTAGACCCCGAACAATTACTCTAGCGCTGTGCTCTCTTGCAAAGTCCTTGAGAAGCCCAGAGAAACCTGCAATCTCGACATTCGGATAGTGCCCTAAAACTTCTTTAGCAATCTCAATTCGCTCCTGTAGCGTAAAAATGGGCTTCTTACTTCTACTGTCAGCCACTCCAACAATCAGTTTTGTAAAAATGCTTGAGGCGCGACGCACAAGATCTTCGTGTCCGCGAGTAAATGGATCAAAGGTTCCTGGATAAACGGCAATGGTCATAAGACATCCCTAAAGAATCAGAATCATAAACAGGAGTTTAGCCCGAAGTGTGCCTAAATAATGCTGCTTTTGTTTGAGATGTCTGCATTTGCCTAGAACAGGCCCAATTAGGCATTAATAACTCTAATTCAGAAAGATCTTGCGTAATTGGACATTCTATATAGATTCCACCCCCAAACTGATCATCACAAATGCGGACTGCATCTTGAGCTGCCCTCTTTAGCAATTCAGGCTGACTAAAAGGCGGGTCTACGAAGATCAGATGGAAAGAGGCAGCCTGTGCCTGACTCATATAAACAATCCCATCATTCGGAATGACCTTTACGGTACCCACGCAGGGGAACGATGACAAACCTTGATATTGCGACTGTAACTGAGCAGCAATCTTTTTATCTTTTTCCAGCAAAACAACTTCTTTAGCGCCACGTGACGCTGCCTCAAAACCTAAGGATCCTGACCCGGCAAATACATCAAGAACTTTGAGGCCACTTAGATCTTGACCCAACCAATTAAAAAGAGTTTCGCGAACACGATCGGAGCTGGGACGAAGACCTTCGTGAGATAAAACAGAAATTTGTCGACTCCGCCATACTCCACCAATAATACGAACACGATTGGCCTGAGCCGACAATTATTGCGCTCCACCAACCAAAATACTAATCATGCGTCCCATCTCTAGGTGGCGCTGAAATGCAGCACGAATATCTTCTTTTTTCACTGCAGCTACTTGCTGAGTCCAAACATCGAGGGTATTCAAGGGTAATTGATTCCAAGTAATAGCCGATAGGTTATCCAATAACTTACGATTACTATCCAATCGAAGTGGAAATCCATTCACTAAATTTGCTTTGGCTGCTATCAATTCTGAATCACTGGGCCCCTCTTTAATAAAGCGAGCAATGGTTTCTTGTAACACGACTAAAGCCTGGTTAGCTTGATCATTGCGCGTCTGCAAACCTGCCTCAAAACTTCCAGTATCGCGACCAGGCTGAAAGTAACTAAAGACACTGTAGGCATAACCTCGTTTATCGCGAACCTCACCAACCAATCTTGAAACAAAACCTCCGCCGCCTAAAATGTAATTACCCACTAGCAATGGGAAATAGTCAGGGTTGCTCCGCGTTATAGCAGTCATGCCTAATGCAATATGAGTTTGCTGTGTCTGAAACGGTATTCGAATCAAACGATCAGTTTCGGGCAGAAGCGGTGAACGTACAAAGGGTGGCAAAGCTGGAATCAATGGTCCCTGCTTTGGCAATTGAGTCAATAATTTCTCCGCAATTTGCTTTGCCATTTTTGCATCTAGGTCCCCTACTATATTGATAATAAGGCGATCCTGTCGATAAAAATCACGATGAAATATTTTTAGATCTTCTGCACCAATCGCCGCAATGGATTGCAAGCTTGGCGACTCCGCGAGTGGGTAGTTTCTGAACAGCTCCTTACGAAAGCGTTTTTGTAAAACTACCTCTGGCTTAGTATCTCCCTCTGTGATCGCTGAGGAAATCCGTTGTTTCTCACGCGCAATAATCTGTGTATCAAAAACTGGCCTGGCGATGGTGCTACTTAATAAATCAAGAACCGAATTCAATATATCAGGCTTACTCAGTGACCTGGCGCGTATGGTGGTTCGCTCACCGCTTGCGGACGCACTAATACTTGCCCCCAAATCAGCAATTGCATCAGCCTGCTGGGCCTCATTGAGAATACCCCCCTGCCATTGAATCCCTCGGGTTAATAAAGCGGCTGTCAAACCGGCTAGGCCACTTTTTTCCTTGGGGTCGTATCGACTACCAGCATCAATGCTAATTTCAATATCAATCATTGGAATAGTAGTAGCCTGTACTAAATAGGCCTTACTGCCATTACTCAATGCAATCTCTTGAATCGGCAATACGGCATATGCCTTACCCAATAAACTAGAAATGATAAGAATAAAAATAAGTAAGTAAAATTTAATGTCGCTCTGAACAAATTTGATCATATTGTCTTAATGCCTCAAACTGTTTGGAAAAGGAAGGGGGGGCTTTGGATTCGCTAATACTGTTCGTGCTTGCGGATCTAAGGTCACAACTGTTAGGTTATCCACAATGAAATATTGCTTAGCAACTGCTTTGATTTGCTCCGACTGAATTTGCTGTATGCGCTCAATGATTCGATCCAAATCTCTCCATGAGATATAAGCAATCTCAGCACTTCCGATTTCCATTGCTTGAGCAAAAATAGAATCGCGTTTATAAATTTGAGAGGCCAAAAGTTGCGTTTTAATCCGTTTTAATTCAGCCTCAGTAATTCCATTCACTGTAATCTCTTGAATGGTTTGCCAGATGCCTTTTTCTAGATCAGAAACTGATTGGCCTTTAGCAGTAGTTGCACCAATCACAAAAAGTTCAGGTCCGCGACTAATCAGATCATAGCTAGCACTCGCATTATTTGCTAGTCTTTTGTTTCGTACTAGCTCCCGATTTAAGCGCGAGTTATCATGCCCACTTAGGGCCGCAGATAAAACTGCGAGTGCATAAGGGTCGGTTTCATCCATTTTCTTAGGATCTAATTTTGGCACTTTCCATGCCATCATGATTTGTGGGCTATCGGCCGGAGCTTTCAAGTTGGCACGCTTCTCTCCCTTTTGCTCTGGCTCAATTTGTGGTTTTCGCTCTGGTAACTTTTTTGCAGCAATTGGGCCGTAGTATTTTTCAACTAGTGCCTTTACCTCAAGTGGCTTGACATCCCCAACGACTACAACAATTGCATTATTAGGGGCATACCAATCGAGATACCACTGCCTTGCATCATTGGGTTTCATATTTTGTAAATCATTCATCCACCCAATAATAGGGTGACGATAGGGGGAACTCATGAAGGCGGTTGCCATCATGAGTTCTCGAAGCAAACTATTTGGATTATCGTCAGTCCGTAGTCGTCTTTCTTCCATCACGACCTGGATTTCTTTAAGGAACTCATCATCAGAAAACTGTAAGTTAGCCATGCGATCGGCTTCAAGGCGCATAACATCAGCAAGTTTTGATTTTTCAATCTGCTGAAAATAACCGGTGAAATCTTGAGCTGTAAATGCATTCTCTCGCCCCCCGACCGCTGCGACCAATCTGGAAAAATCTCCTGACTTGACCTTTTTTGTTCCCTTAAACATCATGTGCTCTAGCACATGAGCAACTCCGGTCTTGCCATTTACCTCATCCATCGATCCGGCGCGATACCAGACCATATGTGCTACTGTTGGTGCCCGATGATCCTCTTTCACAATTAAGCGTAGCCCGTTTTTAAATTGATACTCATGTGTATCTATTTTGTTTCCCCACGCCTTCAGGGGTAGGCATACACTGATAACTATGCCAATCAGAATGAGTATTTTCTGGGCAATGTTGCAAATATGCTTAGGGATGTTAAGAATGACTATCATCTCATTGTTGACATGGTCTTGGGCTTGTTAAGATATACCATAAGGATTGTATCGATAATGTTTGGTTTACGTAAAACACTTGGCACCTTGTTTGGTTTTCATCAAATTGATGAGGCCTGGTTTGGTCACCTCGAAGAAACCCTATTAAAAGCTGATGTTGGGATTGCAACCACTGATACGCTTATTTCTAGCCTTCGTAAAACAGCTAAAACACAATCCATCAATAATGCTGAGCAATTAAAAGGTGTCCTTGTTCAAGAAATTACGGATCTTTTAAGCCCTCTTGAAAGTCCTCAAAATCCACTTTTAACTTCCCAATCTGGTCATAAACCTGAAGTTTGGTTAATCGTTGGGGTTAATGGGGCAGGTAAAACGACCTCTATCGGTAAGCTTTGTCACCATTTTCAAACCCAAGGTAAATCTGTTTTACTGGCTGCAGGAGATACCTTCAGAGCGGCAGCGCGTAATCAACTGAAAGAATGGGGTGAGCGCAACCAAGTTCAAGTCTTAAGCCAAGAAAGTGGCGATGCGGCAGCAGTTGCGCACGATGCAATACATGCTGCAATTTCTCGCAAAGTCGATGTTCTATTTATTGATACTGCTGGGCGCTTAGCTACCCAAGGCAATTTGATGGCGGAGCTTAAAAAAGTAAAGCGGGTGATCTCCAGGGTAATTCCAGATGCCCCTCATCAGATTGTTCTCGTTTTAGATGGTAATACTGGCCAGAATGGTATTGCCCAAGTTCTAGCATTTAGGAACGCTATTGGTCTTCAAGGAATTATTATTACTAAGTTAGATGGCACCGCCAAAGGTGGTGTCATTTGCGCGCTAAGTAAGGCTTTAGTGGCTCCAATAGAATCCGAACCCATTCGCTCGAAAACCTTTGTCTATGCCCTAGGTAAAGGGGAAGGTATCGCAGACCTTGAGCCATTTAAAGCCGATGCATATGCTAAAGAGCTTATAGAATAGCCATATTAATCAATGAGTTATAAGTTCATTAAGTGCTTAGCACTCTCATCATAAGAGTGCTAGAATTAACTATTGCAATCAATTTAATCCTTAAATCGATGACTTTGAATACGCCCTTAAAACTTACTAGCCAAAACGCTTCGGTAGGTCTTTCTGTAGCTATGCCTTTACCTGCGCTGGGTGTTGGCACTATCGAAGCCTACTTAGCGCATATTAACCGCCTACCAATGCTTAGTGCTGCCCAAGAATTTACACTGGCGCAGGAATATCGACGTACTGAAAATTTAGATTCGGCCCGCCAACTTGTTCTCTCTCATTTACGACTTGTAGCCTCCATTGCGCGTCAATACCTTGGCTACGGAATTCCTCATGCCGACCTCATTCAAGAGGGTAATATTGGTTTAATGAAAGCCGTTAAGCGTTACGATCCAAATCAAGGTGTCCGCTTAGTGTCTTATGCGATTCATTGGATCAAAGCAGAGATTCATGAGTACATCCTAAAAAACTGGCGCTTAGTGAAGGTTGCCACTACAAAAGCACAACGTAAACTCTTCTTTAATCTCAGAGGCAATAAGCTTTCTGCTAATGCCCTTACCAATGAAGAAATTGAGTCCCTTGCCAAAGCACTTGATGTTCGCGGTGCTGATGTCAAAGAAATGGAAATACGACTTGCAGGTGGCGATGTTTCTATTGATGGCGATGATCGAGATGATGACCAATTTGCACCCATCCACTGGCTTTCTGATGAACGCCATGAGCCGAGCGCTAAATTAGTGCAAAACGATCAATTTGCTTTACAAGGGCCTAAGCTATTGCAAGCCTTAAATACCTTAGATGATCGCAGTCGGGAGATTGTGGAATCGCGTTGGCTCAATATGGATGCAGATGGTCAAGGCTGTAAAACTTTGCAAGACCTTGCGCAAGAATATGGTATCTCTGCAGAACGTGTTCGTCAAATTGAAGTGGCTGCATTTAAAAAATTACGGCTAGTACTAAAAGACGAAGAATCTTTATTGCACTAATTACTTGAGAAGTATTTTCAAGTCATGGGCAATGGGCTCTGCGCCCTGCCCATGTTTAATATAAAGTCGCAGGTTCCCAGCAGGATCAAATACATAACTTCCTGCGGTATGATCAATCGTGTAATTTTTTGCATTACTACCAGGTACTTTGTTGTAATAGGCCTTAAAGTCTTTTGTAACCTTAACTAGAGCAGCTTCATCCGCAGGGCGCAAACCCAAAAAACGGGGATCAAATGCAGGCGGATACTGTGCCATTAACTCGGCGGTATCCCGTTCTGGATCGACAGTAATAAAAATAACTTGTACGCGATCGGCTAATGGTCCTAAATCCTTCATAACTCCCTGCATCTCAATCAAGGTTGAAGGACAGACATCAGGGCAGTGCGTATATCCAAAGAACAAAACAACCGCTTTACCCTTATAGTCATTTAGTGTTTTTTCTTGACCTTGAGGATCTAACAATGCGAAATTATTACCAAATGATTTACTGCCAGTAATGTCCACATTTTTAAAAGTGGGCTGTGAGCACCCCACCAATAAGGTCAGTATTGCCAATATCAGGAAATTTTTCATAATTATTAGAGGTAGTGGTCAATCAAGATTGCAGCGAACAAGAGTGCTAAATAGCTAATGGAGTACTTAAAAGTCTTGCGCGCTAGCTGATCACTATAGCTTCTATAAAGACGAATTGCATAGTACACAAAAATACTACTCAAGACTATTGCCGATATCAGATAAAAAATACCGCTCATGCCATAGATATACGGAAGGATAGAGGCGGCTAACAAAATTAAGGTGTAAAGTAAAATATTTAAGAGCGTAAATTTCTCGCCGTGTGTTACTGGTAACATTGGTAGCCCTGCTTGTACATAATCCTCGCGACGATATAAAGCAAGCGCCCAAAAATGCGGGGGGGTCCATACAAAAATAATCAGAACTAGTAACCAAGCTTCTGCGGAAAGCTGATTGGTGACAGCGACCCAACCTAAGGCGGGGGGCATGGCGCCTGATAAGCCTCCGATCACAATGTTTTGTGGGGTTGCGGGCTTTAGAAGCCAGGTATAAATAACGGCATAACCTACGAACGTAGCAAAGGTAAGCCACATAGTAAGAGAATTTGTATATAACCACAAAGTCACCATGCCAGCAGCACCAAGCACACAAGAAAAAATAATAATTTGAATGGGCGTAATTTCTCCGGTTGCAGAAGGGCGCCACGCCGTGCGTCGCATTTTGGCATCGACAGCTTGCTCAATTAAGCAATTCACAGCAAATGCGGCACCTGCCAATAACCAGATGCCGATAGAGCCACCAATCAGAATGGGCCATGGCACCATCCCTGGGGTTGCTAAAAACATACCGATAATTGCACAAAAGACGGCTAGTTGAGTAACCCGCGGCTTTGTAAGAACCCAATATTGACGCCAACGTGCCATCGGCGGTCGTTCAAACGACGAAGTACTCAAGATAGCCTCTGCCTCGCAACATCATGACCCGAGAAGAAAGCACAGTCACTCCATGCACTCAATCGCACTAAACAAAATAGGATGGCCGCTGCTCCACCGGTATGGAGAAGAGCGGCTAGTAAAGGCCACTGGAATACAACGTTGGAGATACCCGTAATTATTTGTAAGACCAACAAACCAAGAATAGCCTTGCCCCAAAATGAAATGCTTACTTGACTGTGTCGTACTGCTTTGATTGCAAGCATAAGTAATATAGTAGATGCAAAAATAGCGCCAACACGATGTGTCCAGTGAATAGTTACCAAAGCTGTCATCGGAATCGCTTCACCTGACTTTGCCATGCCTAGATCACGCCATAAATAAAATGCATTTTGCCAATCCATGGCAGGGTACCATGCGCCCATACAGGTTGGAAAATCAGGGCAAGCCAATACTGCGTAGTTTGTACTAACCCACGCCCCCAAAAATATTTGAATAAGTAAAGCTATCGTAGCGAATGCAATCCATGTAATCGGTAATGATTTATCTTGAGTCTTTGAAGATATTGTTTTGCTATCGTTACGTTGTGCAAACCACACCATGCTAGAAAATAAAATCAGGGCCAAGATCAAATGCATACTCACAATAATGGGTTGCAACTTCAAGGTTACCGTCCAAGCACCGAAGGCCCCCTGTAAGCACACCAAGCCCAGCAGAAATAGACTGCCTTGGATGGCTAATTTACGTTGCGCCCCTATTTGCTTAAACGCTAAAACCACTTGGATGATGATCAACACGCCTACGCTCATCGCTAAATAACGATGGATCATTTCAACCCATGCTTTAAAAACAGTAACTGGTCCGGTGGGCATCGCAGCCTCAGCAGCACGAATCTCTTCCATCGCTCTCAATGGGTTTGAGGTGCCATAGCAGCCAGGCCAATCTGGGCATCCCAAGCCTGAGTCACTCAATCGTGTGAATGCGCCAAATAAAATCAGATCAAAGGTTAAAAAGACAACCGCCCAATTCAGTTTCTGAAAAACATCCATGCCTTTTTTTCGAAGCAGGTAAACCAGCGGCAGGCCAGCAAAAATAAATGCAATCCCAGCAAGCTCCAAAATCAATAGAGCTGATTCTGAAATCATATTTTTTCACCCTTGCGATTTAACTTTAGTAAACGCTCTAAGTCTTTACGCATTCTGACAAAATCATTTGACTCTGCTTTATCCGGAAACACCATCATTTTTTCACCACTGGGGTCTATCAACTGAATACCAGCGCCTAAATTTTGCTGGTTTAACCAAGCTAGCCAAGCATCACTGTTTTTAGAGTCAGGGGCTGGGATTATTAAAAATCCGGCTGTTTCTTCGTCATAAGCCCTATTGATATCCGGATCTACTGGCAAACGATCGCTCACCACCCAAATTAGCTGTAGTCGGTTCTTTTGTTTTCCAAGCGCTAGCCGCACTTGCCGCATCAAATATAAAAGCTCGACACAAGCATCATTTCCCTTTCGACATTCACTGGCTGGACGGGCGATTAAAAGGGTCCATTTGCCCTTAAAGGAGACATCAACCCAATTAGGATTAATTGCTTGTGGAGGCTGTATTAAAGTCCCATAGTTTGTTTTTCCACCCTCAGGCTTAAACACGTAATAAGCCAGGTAAGATGCAATCACCGGTGTAGCGCATGCTAACAAAAGCAAGATCATTTGCACACGGCCCCGCCGTGTTCTTGCATCCACAGCCTGCTGATCCACTTGGCTCGCAGGTATAAGTAAATCTTGATCACTCACTGACGTGTTATCCCATTAATTCGATTTATCTTTATTTCGGTAACGTATCACTCCGGTCGTAAACCAAAATGCTAGAGCCGCAGCTGCTAAAGCAAACCACTGAAAAGCATAAGCATAATGGCGATCAACCCCAACCGTTGGTGGCGGCCATTTTCGTAATAAACCATCATTACGATCTGGGTCATTCTGTCGAAGGACAAATCCAAGTTGCGGGTACTTCAACTGTTTTGCTTCGTATGCAAGATCAAGATTTTGCTGTATGCGTGGGCGATCCATGGAGTTTGGTTGATCGCCAAGTTCTAGCACCCTTCCAGGGCCAGAAAATGCCACTCCTTCTATAGTAAGACTGCCGGCAGGAGTTAAAATGCTTGGTAATACCAATCGATCCTGGCTGTTTCTAGGGGCCCAACCGCGATTTACCCAAATGACCTGTGAAGCTGTGCCGTCTAAAAGAAAAGGCATTAATACATAGAATCCTGAGTGGGTCTGACTTTGGCTACCTTGATTTGGTTTGGGTCGATTGTCTAACCACACGATCTCATTTGGTAAAAACTGACCGCGCGCCCGGACCGGCCGAAACTCGACTTCAGCCAAAGTCCACGCCTTACCATTTAGATCAATCTGTTCCTTAGCAGCCATGGTTGTTATTTGATTGGCTAGCCCTATTTTTTGCTCAGCCCGGGCCAATTGCCAACGGCCAGCAAGGAGGCCAATCACAATGACGACGATTGCGGCGACGCTTGCTACACGGCGCTCTACAATAAGGGTAGAAAATAAACTCAAGGACTTGGTACCGCAATGAAATGGATGATTGTTTTGATCCTGCTAATCATTATTGGCAGCTTAGGATCGGCGTTGTACTTCATGATGAAAGATAAGGGCAATAGCTCCAGAATGGTTCACTCGTTAATGCTACGAATCGGCTTATCTATCGCCTTATTTATTGGCATTTGGATTGCCTACTACTTTGGCCTCATACAATCAACCGGGCTAAAGGTTGGCCAATAAAAACGGTAGCCGAAGCTACCGTTCATTACTTACATCCAATAAATAACGATGTAAAGACCAAGCCAAACAACGTCAACAAAGTGCCAGTACCAGGCCGCACCCTCAAAACCAAAGTGATTATCAGGTGAAAAATCTCCGCGGATAAGTCGACGCAAAATAATAGCCAGCATCAGGCCGCCCAGAAACACATGGAATCCATGAAAACCAGTCAACATGAAAAAGGTTGAGCCATAGATACCAGAAGTTAGCTTCAGATTTAAATCGGAATAAGCATGAATATATTCATAAGCTTGAAAGCCCAAGAAGATGACTCCCAATATCACTGTAGCAAACAGGCCATAGATTGCCTTCTGACGATGCCCTTCACGCAATGCGTGATGTGCATAGGTCACAGTCACCCCAGAGCTCAGTAGCAACAAGGTATTAATTGTGGGGATGGGCCAAGGGCCGATCGTACTAAATTTCTCGACTAACCCTGTTGGTCCAAGGGTGGGCCATGCCGCTACAAAGTCGGGCCACAATATTTTGCTATCGATGTCACCTAACCAAGGAACTGTAATACTGCGCGCATAGAACAGGGCTGAGAAGAATGCCGCAAAGAACATAATCTCTGAGAATATGAACCAACTCATCGACCAACGGTAAGAGATGTCAACGTTAACTCCGTTCTTACCAGTATTACCCTCTGAAATTGCGTCTCCAAACCAGCCATACAACACAACCAAAATATAAATGACGGAGGCCAAGACTAAGGGTCCGCCCCATGATACGTTATTAACCCATGCGGTCATACCACCACCAAAACCCAGCAAGCCAATGCTCGCTAAAACTGGGTACTTTGAGGGGCTTGGGACAAAATAATAAGGAGTGGAGTTCGATGACATCGTGCTCTTTCTAAATTAGAAATTAACTTAATACAACTAATTTAACAATCAACAAAAGAATTGCCATAAAAATAATGGCGCCAAATAAACCCGCAATAATGATATGAATAAAACTAAGGCTTGCAACGTCACTTTGTAATCCAGAGTCTTTGCGAATTCCAAGGAATGCCCACAATACTGCGCGCATGGATTGAAAAAAATTTAGTTTCTTTTTCATGAACCGTTCGCCTTCGCTGGCTTTATTAAGGCAACTGGTTTTGGTATGCCAGTTTCAAAAAAGGTGTAAGAAAGCGTAATTGTTTTCACGTCTTTCGGTAAATTAGGATCGACAATAAATACTACTGGCATTTGGCGGATTTGATGGGGATTCAATGCCTGCTCTTGAAAACAGAAGCACTCAATTTTTGTAAAGAATTCTGTTGCAGCTTTCGGGGCATAGCTAGGGATTGCTTGTGCTGCAATAGCACGGTCTTTCGTATTAACAACCTCATACACGATTTCGTGTAACTCACCGGGATGTACTTCAAGGAAATTCTTGACTGGCTTAAATGCAAATGGTCCGCGACTGTTCGAATCAAACTCAATGGTAACGGTACGCGAGTAATCAATTTGAGTGTTACCTGGTTTACTTGCACCATGTGCGCGTACGCCATAATTATTCTTGCTCGTGATCACATTAATGCCAGTGACCTCACATAGTGCTTTATATAAAGGTACCAAGGCATATCCAAACCCAAACATGAGGACAGCTAACAAAAGGAGCTTGAGCAAAATTTGCTTATTGAGAGTCCCAAGATTATTAGCCATTTAACTTAACCAAATATCCAGTACTTCATCACAATTCCCATAAAAAATGCCAATGCAATTGAAAGTAATACCGCCGCGAGGCGGCGGTTACTCATCAAGGGATTGGAACGCTGGGTCACGAACAGCTCCAATTAAACAACTTTAGGTGGCTGTTCAAAGGTATGGAAAGGCGCGGGTGATGGGATCGACCACTCTAAGGTATTTGCTGTTTCCCAAGGACTGTCTGGAGCCTTCTTGCCGTGACCACGATATGCGGGCAATACTACAAACAAAAGGAAGTAAACCTGCATCAAACCAAAGCCCAAGCCGCCAATCGATGCGATTAAATTGAAATCCGCAAACTGAGTTGGGTAGTCGGCATAACGGCGCGGCATGCCCGCTAATCCCAAAAAGTGCATGGGGAAGAATGTCAAATTAAAGAAGAACATGGAGCCCCAGAAATGCACCTTGCCACGAAACTCATCGGCCATGCGACCAGTCCATTTTGGACACCAGTAATAGAAACCAGCAAACATCGCAAACAAGGATCCAGCTACTAAGACATAGTGGAAGTGAGCAACCACGTAATACGTATCTTGCAAACCAATATCAATCGGAGCCATCGCAAGCACTAAGCCAGTAAATCCGCCGATCGTGAACACGAAAATAAACCCAATTGCCCACAACATGGGTGTCTCAAAGGTCATGGAGCCCTTCCACATGGTCGCGACCCAATTAAATATCTTGACCCCTGTTGGCACAGCGATCAGCATGGTTGCATACATAAAGAACAGTTGACCGGTGACAGGCATACCAGTAGCAAACATATGATGTGCCCAAACAATGAAGGACAGAATTGCAATTGAAGAGGTTGCGTACACCATGGAGGCATAACCAAATAATCTCTTACGCGCAAAGACAGGCACTACCTCACTAATGATGCCAAAGGCTGGCAGGATCATGATGTATACCTCGGGGTGGCCAAAGAACCAAAAAATATGCTGGTACATCACAGGATCGCCACCGCCGGCAGCAGAAAAGAAGCTAGTACCAAAATGACGATCCGTTAGAACCATCGTAATCGCACCCGCCAAAACAGGCATTACTGCAATTAAAAGATAAGCAGTAATTAACCAAGTCCAGCAGAACATTGGCATCTTCATAAGGGTCATACCAGGTGCACGCATGTTCAAAATGGTCACGATGATGTTAATCGAACCCATGATGGAAGAAGCGCCTAACAAATGAAGTGCAAAAATTGCCATGTCCATTCCCGGACCCATTTGTAAGGTCAGTGGCGCATAGAGCGTCCAGCCGCCTGATGGTGCTCCTCCTGGAGCGAGGAAAGATCCAAAAAGCAATAGGGCAGCCACAGGTAATATCCAGAAACTAAAGTTATTCATGCGGGCAAAAGCCATATCAGATGCACCAATTTGCAAAGGAACCATCCAGTTTGCAAAGCCAACGAATGCTGGCATGATGGCACCAAAAACCATGACCAGTCCATGCATCGTGGTTAGCTGATTAAAGAACTCTGGACGAAGGTACTGAAGACCTGGCTGAAATAGCTCTAAGCGAATACCCAGAGCCATTACACCGCCTGCTAACAAACTCACAAAAGAAAAGATTAAATACATCGTTCCAATGTCTTTGTGATTCGTTGCAAATAACCAGCGCCTCCATCCGTGAGGATGATCATGCGCATGATCGTGAGCGTGATCGTGGGTTGTGGATATGGTGCTCATACTTTGCTCCAGTTCAATATTGATGTATTAGATTAATTTGTTCGGTTCTTCATTCCGTTATTTCGCGGCGCGAGCGCTAGCAAATTCTTGGGTCTGAATCACGTCGCCAGATTTATTGCTCCATGCATTACGGGTGTAGGTCATGACTGCTGCTAAATCGCCATCTGAAATCACTCCGCCCCATTTAGGCATGGCGCCCTTACCATTGATCAAGATGTTGTAATTCGCTGCCTTTGGCCCCATTACTAATTTGCTACCGTCCAATGCTGGGAAAGCACCTGCGCCCTTACCATTTGCCTGATGGCAAGCTGCGCAATTACTGGCATACACCTTCGCACCTCGATCCATCTGCTCAGCAAGGGTATATACCTTACTCGGATCATCCGCTGTGGCAGCCATTTCTTTTTTCTTCTGCGCAACCCATTGTGTATATTCCTGATCCGTAACAACCTTCACAACGATTGGCATGAACGCATGTTGCGCCCCACAGAGTTCAGAACATTGACCGCGGTAGGTGCCAACCTTATCTGCCTTAAACCATGTGTCTCTCACAAACCCTGGGATCGCATCTTGCTTTACTCCAAAAGCCGGAACCGCCCATGCATGTATCACATCATTTGCGGTGGTGATCATTCGAATCTTTTTGTTTACGGGTACCACCATTTCATTGTCAACTTCCATCAAATACGTAACGCTTTTTGGTGCTAAGTTATTAATGGATTCGCGGGAAGTAGACAAGGTTGATAAAAAACTGATTCCTTCGCCCTCACCCTTTAAATAGTCATAGCCCCACTTCCACTGATATCCAGTTGTTTTAATGGTGATGTCAGCATTCGTTGTATCTTTCATGGCTACTACTGTTTTGGTTGCTGGCAAGGCCATTCCAATAACAATTAGCAAAGGAATGACTGTCCAAATAATTTCAACCGATGTGCTCTCATGAAAGGAGGCTGGTTGAGCACCCTTTGATTTTCGGTGCTTGAAGATGGAGTAGAACATCACCCCAAAAACACCAACAAAAATGACTAAGCAAATGATCATCATGAACCAGTGCAGCCAATGAATCTCTTCCATTATTTTGGTCGCTGGCGCTGTGAAGTTTAATTGGTTGACCTTTGGGCCCCCTGGCATATCTTGCGCCGCAACACCAAAACTCCAAATACTGAATCCAAGAAATAGCCACGCTTTTGCTAAGAATTTACTAATGTTCATTTTTTTCTCAAAATTTTCTCAAGCGCCTAGAACAACTGCAAGGCACCGAATTGCCATTAATTACAATTTAGACACTCAATTATAGGATGATTTGCTTGACAGGCTCACTTTTAGCAAAAGGGCTGAGGATAAACCCTATCTATAGATAATTAAATGTGAGTGCTTACTTATAAAGCAGATATGCAACTATTTACGTTTAATTGCGTCTGGACGAATATATACTGTTCTCCCATCTGATTTACTCAAATTTTTACCCAGAACCCAGGCGTGCCCATAAACAATTTCCAAGGTCATCTTTTTTCCTTGAAGTGCGTTACTTAGGGCGTCAACGGGGGTGTTCGATTCCACAAGTCCGATAGCAAGAGCATCCCTCAAATGAGTAGCTACAGATTCATACTCCAAATACAAATACTCCATATCCATGACCGGATCAGAGAAGCCTTTTTGCACCAGAGCATCGCCAATATCGTGCATATCCAAGGCACCCGGTAAATTCTTTAAATAGGGGCTAGCTTGGGCAGACGTGCGCAGTTCTTTTCCAGTATCTGGCCCCAAATAGCTAAAGCACAATAAGCCGTCTTCTCGTATTTGCCGATGCGCTATCTCAATCCAATCCTGAGGTCGTTTGTAGCACTGAAGCTCTAAGCAGCTGATCATTAATCCATAGTGATTTTCGCGAGTACTGGGATTTTGGTGAAGAAGCGTCCCGCGATTCAATAGGCCCCTGAAA
The DNA here is from genome assembly GCA_036746715.1 of Polynucleobacter sp. GTDB lineage: Bacteria > Pseudomonadota > Gammaproteobacteria > Burkholderiales > Burkholderiaceae > Polynucleobacter. The sequence goes on from DAIODQ010000005.1 coordinate 102,239, forward strand.
ATACGCTGTATTCGCAGGCGCATATGCTGATGAAGACTTAAGTAAGAATCTGCCACGGTATCTATTTGGGCCCTTGGAAACCGTTTTGCCAATTGTTGAAGTCTCAAACCCGGAAAATCAGGTTGCAACAAAATTTTATTGGGCTGGACCTTGATGGGCTCTAATTTTTCGAGCATGCGCTGATAAATTTCAGACTGTAGCCATGAGAGGGGCGTGGACATAGGATCAGTATACTCAGCGCCCCATGCGTTTATTGACTCCCCTAATCGAATTTTTATTACCAAGTTTATGTATGGTCTGCGAGCGGGTGCAAAGTCATTTAGTTTGCTCTAACTGCTTACTCAATAGTAAAAGGGCTATTCTTCAGCGGGCTTGGACTTGCACTATTTGCGGCATTCCCGTTGCCGTAAGGGAATCGCGCTGCCTTGAATGTGTAAAAAATCCGCCAGCCTATGATGCAACCTTGTACATAGACTCATACACCAGCAAGTTACAGCATGCCCTGCACGCCTATAAGTATCAAAGTCGACTTGCTTGTGCAGCAGGCTTTTCTTATCTGTGGAACCAGTGCGCCGATATGCTCTCACCGCAAATTTTTGCCGACTATCTTCTACCCGTTCCTCTTGGAGTTAGTAAATTGTCTAGACGCGGTTTTAATCAAAGCTGGGAGATTGCAAGAAACATTCAAGTACCCAAAACGGTTCGCAAGATCCCCGATGCCATAGGTCGAAGGGGTGATGAGGCGCCACAAGCTACTCTTAATCGAGTGATGCGCAAAGAAAAAATGGAGGGCATTTTTTATCTAAATACAAATTGGTGTGGGCGCTTTAAAGATCGCACTGTTATCGTATTTGACGATGTGATGACCTCGGGGGCGACAATGAATGCCATAGCAGCGTTGCTAAAAAGGGAAGGTGCTAAGCATGTTAGTGCTTGGGTTGTTTTACGAACACTACCTAATCCTTAAGAATCTGCAATATGATCCCACCATGTTTAACGTTGTCTTGTTTGAGCCTGAGATTCCGCCAAATACGGGGAATATTATTCGCCTCTGCGCCAATACGGGCGCACGCCTGCATTTGATTGAGCCCCTTGGCTTTCCACTAGAGCACGCCAAGCTAAAAAGGGCAGGACTTGACTATCATGAGTTTGCCAATATTAGGGTTTATCAAAGTTGGCTTGATTTTTTAGAACAAACTAAACCCAAATTATCGCGCGTATTTGCTTTAACAACAAAAGGGCAAACAACATTCCTAAAAAGTAAATTTGTGGCGAACGATTATTTTGTCTTTGGCTCAGAAACCAAGGGTATTAGTACGGAAGTAAGGGCTACCATTCCGAAAGATAATCATTTGCGCCTTCCCATGCTACCTAATAGTCGTAGCCTTAATCTTGCAAACTCAGTAGCAATAGTGGTTTACGAAGCATGGCGGCAAAATCAATTTACAGGCGGCCTCTAAGACTCTGTCTTCGGTTCACGTCCCATTAAAGTCTGCAGGCCTTGTTCGACTGTTAATTTGCCATTTAAGACTTCTACCACGGTAGTGCAAATTGGCATTTCAATATGATGGCGCCTTGCTAAATCAGTCACTGCATTAGCACACAGGACGCCTTCTGCGACGTGGCCCAAGGCGTTTAACACCTGATCCAAGTCTTGGCCTGCTGCTAGGGATAATCCGACCCGTCGATTTCGGGATAAATCACCCGTTGCGGTCAAAATTAAATCGCCTAGCCCCGTCAAGCCCATACAAGTCTCACTCTTACCACCTACAGCCTTTACTAAACGCATCATTTCTGCCAAGCCGCGCGTTAGCAAGGCAGCGCGCGCATTCAATCCCAAACCCAGGCCATCACCAATGCCAGCAGCGATCGCCAAAACGTTCTTCACTGCGCCGCCTAGCTCAACCCCAATCAAATCATCACTGGCATAAACACGGATATTTCCATGATGAAAGGCTCTCTGGACTAGCGCACAGAACTCATGTTGATGGCTTGCAACTGTTAAGGCACATGGCAGACCTTCACCCACCTCTCGAGCAAAGCTGGGGCCAGCCAGTACACCATACGCATGTCGATGAGTTGGGTGCTTTGCTAACTCGCGTTGTAACACTTGGTGAGGCAATAAAGCTGTAAGAGGTTCTAGCCCTTTACATAAATACAAAATATTGAGCGGGTGTTTTGCCTGCGTAAGTACATCCTCTAATATTTGGGACAAGCCTGACATTGGTGTGGCAATTACTAATACATCATCCGAACCTAGACGACCAAGTACCTTTTGGAAATCAGTCTCTAGTAAAAGGCCATCCGGGAGAGGGATCGCAGGAAGGTACTGTTTATTCTCTGCATCGATATTTAATGCCTCTATCTGTTTTGCGTTACGTGCCCATAAACAGACTGACTGAGGGGCATGATGGCGAGCTGCTGATATGGCGATTGCCGTACCCCAAGCTCCACCACCAAGAACCGTAATATTCATTAGTTGGGCAGGATGATCTTACTTTCTGCATCGCCAGACCCTGCTTGCGGGCCCTGGGATTCCTGGGCTTGTGCCAAGCGGTGCTCATACATGCCATGAAAATTAATGTCCGATAGATGAATGGGCTGAAAGCCTGCACGACTAATAATATCAGCAACATTTGATCGTAAGTAAGGGAAGATAATCGTTGGGCAGGTAATACCAAGCATCGGATCAATCTGCTCTGGTGGAATATTTTTGAACTCAAAAATACCCGCTTGTTTTGCCTCTACTAAAAACATGACCTTACCATCGACTCTTGCTGTAACCGTACTAAGTAAGGCAACCTCAAAAAGTTCTTCAGTTAAACGATCGACAGCAATATCGAGTTCTACCTGAATCTGCGGTTCGCTTGCAACTAACAAAATGCCTGGGGCATTTGGCTGCTCGAGGGATAAATCTTTTAAGTAAACACGTTGAATTACAAAAGAGGGATCACTAGAACCCGTTGCAGAATTAGTTGCAGCATCACTCATATTAAATCTCTTTCTCTAGGTAAGATGGGAGTAAGAACTAAAAAATTATCCGAGCAGGGGATCAAGTCCACCTGCACGATCTAAGGCAGCTAGATCGTCATAACCACCAATATGGCGCTCGCCAATATAGATTTGTGGAACTGTTCTACGACCAGTTCGAGTCATCATTTCTTCACGCTTACTCGGATCAAGATCAATCAAGACCTTCTGCAAATTTTGTACGCCCTTTTTTTGTAAGAGCTTTTCTGCCATCACACAGTATGGGCAAATACGGGTGCTATACATCAACACATCTGGCATAAGAACCTCGTTATTTGATTAATGGCAAACCAGAGGTCTGCCAAGCGCCAATCCCGCCATCCAATACACCCACTTCGGCAAAGCCTAATTTGCGCAATTCTTTAGCAGCCTTTTGGGAATGCGTTGGTCCTCGACCAATGAGAACCACAGGAAGCTTTTGATCTAATTTCATGGTTTTTAAGCCAGATTCAAGACTCTCTAACACCAGATTTTTAGCATTGGGTAGATGCCCTGCCTTAAAATCTTCTTCCGAACGTAAATCAATCACCGTTGCTTTGCGGCGGTTTATCCAAATCGTCGCATCGGTAGGGCTTAGGCCTTTCCCAGTAATTAGGGTTGATAATGTCGGCATGAATAAGGCCATCCCTGAAATAATCATTAAGGCGGCAAGTACTAAGTTGTCTGTTTGAGCTAAGAAGTCCATTGCTAGATTATAGAATGCATCTATGAAACAACTCATCCTTGTCCGCCATGGCCAATCTGCGTGGAACCTTGAAAATCGCTTTACAGGTTGGGCCGATATTGATCTAACCCCCACCGGTGTTGAGCAGTCCCTGACAGCCGGCAGACTTTTGAGGGAGAAGGGTTATGAGTTTGATATCGCCTACACCTCAGTACTCAAAAGAGCCATTCGGACCCTTTGGCATATTCAGGACGCAATGGACCTGATGTGGGTGCCGGTGGTACATAGCTGGCGATTGAATGAACGCCATTATGGTGGTCTAACAGGTCTTAATAAGGCTGAGACCGCAGCTCAATTCGGGGATGAGCAGGTCTATACCTGGCGTCGTTCATATTCAATTCCGCCGCCACCCCTTCATCCAGAACAGCGTGCAGAAATTGCCAAAGACCCCCGCTATGCCAAATTACACGAGCAGGATATTCCCCATGGGGAGTGTCTAAAAGATACAGTGCTACGAGTTCTACCCCTGTGGAATGAATCGATTGCCCCAGCCCTCAAACTCGGTAAACGGGTCATTCTAGTGGCCCACGGCAATAGCATTCGTGCCCTTATCAAGCACCTAGACCAAATCTCGGATGAGGCCATCATGGGCGTTAATGTCCCTAATGGCAATCCCTTAATTTATGAGCTAGACGACGAACTGAAACCACAACAACATTTCTATTTAGAGGCAAAATAGGGGAATGCGCCAACTATTACGAAATATTGCCCTGATTGGAATCGGCTTAGTCGCCGGAATTGCTGCGACTATTCAACTTTCTGCAACTGCTCAGCAGGGAGCCAATACCCTTCCACTGGATGAGCTGCGGACACTTTCTAATGTTTTTGGGCAGATTAAACGTGAATATGTTGAACCCATCGAAGATAAGCAATTACTAACAGATGCCGTCAAGGGCATGGTTAGCAGCCTTGACCCTCACTCCGCCTATTTAGATAAAAAAGATTTTGCTGAGATGCAAGAGCAAACTGCTGGTAAATTTGCTGGCCTTGGTATTGAAATTACCTCAGAAGACGGCTTAGTTAAAGTACTCAATCCGATTGAAGGATCGCCGGCAGCAAAAGCTGGTTTACAAGCAGGCGATCTGATTACCCGCCTAGATGATAAGCCTGTGCGTGGTATGTCCTTGGATAAAGCAGTGCGCACTATGCGCGGTACTCCTGGCACCAAGATTACTCTCACCATTTTCCGTAAAAGTGAAGAGCGCACTTTTCCAGTAACCATTACACGCGCAGAAATTAAAGTGCAATCGATCAAAGCAAAAATTGTAGATAACAATATTGCATGGGTTCGCATTACCAGTTTTCAAGAGCGCACCATTCCCGATCTTGCTAAAAAGTTAGCCGAGCTTGCGAATAAAGATCCAAAACTCAAGGGCTTAGTTCTTGACCTCCGCAATAATGGCGGTGGTCTTCTTCAAGGCGCTGTTGGCGTAGCGGCGGCTTTTCTGCCTCCAGGGGCGGTTATTGTCTCTACTAAGGGTCAGGCCCCAGACTCTCGGCAGGTATTTAATGCAGTACCTGCCATGTATAAACTGAATGAATCAGGTGATCCCTTGGATGAAGTACCCCCGCTCTTTAAGAAAATCCCAATGGTTGTTTTAGTCAATGCGTACTCCGCATCGGCCTCTGAAATCGTTGCCGGCGCTTTGCAAGACTTCAAACGCGCAACCATCATCGGTAAGACTACGTTTGGCAAAGGTTCCGTACAAACCGTCAGGCCGCTGAGCAGTGACTCTGCCCTCAAAATTACAACCGCCTACTACTACACACCGAATGGTCGCTCGATTCAAGCCTTCGGGATTAAACCGGATATTCCCGTCGATCAAAATAAAGATGGTGATCCCGACGATGTTTTGATCACGCGGGAAATCGATAGTGAAAAACATTTACGGAATAAACAATCCTCTGAAGAAGCCTTAATTAAAGACCGTGAGAAGCGCCGCTTGCAAGAGCTACAGTTAATTGAAGAGCGTAATGCCAAGAAGACGCCTGAAGAGCGCGAAAAAGAAAAGGGTAAACGTCCCCCTGAATTTGGTAGCAATGAGGATTTCATGTTGCAACAGGCTGTTGCTTTTCTGAGCGGTCAAACTGTGAAGCGCTCAGCATCTAAACTTGAATAGTTCTCTTTGCTCATGAATGACGAGCAATTACTGCGGTACTCCAGGCATCTTCTACTCGAAGAGATTGATATTGCTGGTCAGGAACGGCTGCTCAATAGTCATGCATTAGTCATCGGTTCGGGGGGCTTAGGCTCTGCTTGTGCACCCTACCTAGCTGCGGCAGGAGTGGGGCAAATTACCCTCGTGGATCATGATCGGGTTGAGCTTACCAACTTACAGCGTCAGATTATGCATCAAAATAATAGTGTTGGAATGAGTAAGGTTGGGTCTGGAAAACGATTTTTAAATAGCCTAAATCCTGGAATCACGATTCATGCGGTCGAACAAAAAGCGGATGAGGCATTACTCGAAGAGCTTGTAATGAAGGTATCGGTAGTGATCGATTGCACTGATAACTTTATAACTCGTCACCTCATCAATCGAGTCAGCCTTAAGCACGGAAAAACGCTGGTCTCGGGTGCTGCAATCGGATTTGATGCACAAATCAGCGTATTTGATTTTAGGCAAGCAAGCTCACCCTGTTATGCCTGCGTTTTTCCACCAGACCCGCATTTTGTGGAAACAAGTTGTGCAAGTATGGGTGTTTTCTCACCGCTCGTTGGAATCATTGGGTCTCTCCAAGCAGCACAGGCCTTACAGGTCTTGATTGGCTTTGGAGAACCCCTACTGGGGCGATTGTTGATTTGGAATGCCCGTAATTCACAAATCGATGAAATTAAGATACAACGTAATCTAGACTGCCCTGTATGTGGGGCGCACTAAATTTAGCTTTAATGTATTGAATTTAGACGATTGAACAACACACTTTGCTCCACAGGATCAAAAGTAGCTAAGAGTTCATCAATATGCGTTTTAAGCTTGCGTGTGTCGGCTTGCAAAATTTCACGTTTAACCAATAATAATTGACTAAAGTGCATCGAGAAGTCGGTTAAGCCCATCGCTAATAATAGCTTTGTCAATGCAGGGTCTCCTGCCATCTCCCCGCACACTGCAATCGGCACCTTAGCTTTTTGAGCCTGCCGAATAATGGAAGCAATCAAATTTAAGACTGCTGGATTTAATGGATCATACAGATGAGCAACAGCGTGATCAGCGCGATCGATTGCTAAGGTGTACTGAATTAAATCATTGGTACCAATCGATAAATAATCAAAATGTTTTACAAAAAGAGGCATCATTAGGGCTGCTGCTGGAACCTCAATCATGGCCCCTACCTGTATATTGGGATTAAATGCTTGGCCCCGCTCATGAAGTTGTTGTTTTGCTTTATCAATTAAGCGCAAACTTTCATAGATTTCCTGAGCATGTGAAACCATCGGTAGTAAAAGTCGTACCTGCCCATGTGCGGATGCTCGCAAAATAGCGCGCAACTGGGTTAAAAAAATCTCCGGCTCGGATAAAGACCACCGAATTGCTCGTAAGCCGAGCGGTGATGTGCCAGTACTTCCAGTCTCCGCCCCCGATACTGATTTATCAGAGCCAATATCAATCGTTCGAATATTCACGGGTAAGCCAAACATAGCCTCGACTGCACGGGTATATTCTTGATATTGATTTTCTTCATCGGGCAAACTATGTTCTTGGTTCATAAATAGAAATTCAGAACGAAATAAACCAATTCCTACTGCACCCAATTCAATCGCATGTCTAGCATCCTCGGGTAGCTCAATATTGGCAAAGAGTTCAATCTCAACACCATCTCTTGTTTTGGTTGGGCTATATTTAATCTCCTGTAACTTTTGCGTATCGCGATCCTGTTCGGCTTGCAAGGTGCGATATTGGCTCAATAGCGCCTCATCGGGAGCCACAATCACAATGCCAGCATCGCCATCAATAATTAACCAATCACCATGCTCAATGATGTCACTTGCATGACGAATTCCGACTAAAGCCGGAATCTCTAAACTACGCGCAACAATTGCTGTGTGTGAGGTCTTGCCACCTAAATCGGTTACAAATCCACTTAAGGCATTGTCTTTAAAGCGCAACATGTCATGCGGGGCAATATCATGGGCCACCACAATAGAACCATCTTCAAAATCACCAGAAATTAAGCCCTCTCCCCCGATCACTGTTTGACGATTTTGCGCATGGATTGCCTTAATAACGCGTTCAGCTACCTGCCGAATATCGTTACCCCGTTCCTTGAGATATGGATCATCGATCTCAGAAAATTGCTCAAGTAAATCATTAAGCTCTGTAGTGAGAGCCCAAGCAGCATTTAAACGTTTTTGAAGAATCAACTCGAGCGGCTTTTGCGCCAAGGTTGGATCTGACAAAATCATTTGATGAACATCTAAGAATGCTGCCATCTCTTGCGGAGCATCTTTTGGTAAGGCGGCTTTAAGGGTAGACAGCTCATTGCGAACTTGCTCAAAAGCCTGCAATAACCTGTTAGCTTCAAGCTCTTCAGTACCTGGCTGTACTAAATAATGACTAACCTCGAGTGCTGCGCGTGATATTAGCACCGCCTTGCCAATAGCAATTCCTTTGGATACCGATACGCCGTGGAGCGCAAAACTCATGCCTACTCGCCCTCGCCAAAGCGGTCATTGATCAGGGCGCCTATTGCGGTGAGGGCTTTATCTTCTTGCTCTCCAACCGTCTCTAATGTGACGACACTACCCATTCCGGCAGCCAACATCATTACACCCATAATACTTTTTGCATTAATGCGGCGCCCATTCTTACTCAGAAAAACTTCGCAAGGATACTCACTGGCTAATTGCGACAGCTTGGCCGAGGCTCGAGCATGTAAGCCTAATTTATTGATGATCTCTATATCAAGCTTAGGCATTATGAGTCTCCCGCCTTCTCGTTGATGGCTAGCTCTACATTAATCAGCGGTGCACCTAAACGAATAATGCCATTTTGGCCACCCTGTAAAGCCTTGAGTGCCAAGGATTCTAGGCCATCAGCACGATAGGAAATAGCACGCATTAACATCGGCAAGTTAATGCCGGCCAAGACTAAAACCTTGCAGTCCACTATGCCTGGTTTTGTTATGCGAGATGCCACATTAGCGGGGGTAGCCCCCATCAAGTCGGTTAACACTAATATGCCAGCCTCGCTCTTTACCTGCACAGCAGCGGCCATTACTCGCTCTTCACTCGTGCGCACATCTTCATGTGGCGGAATATCGACCGCTGCGACTCGCACCGGAAGCTCTCCATAAGTGTGCTCAATAAATCCCAACATTGCACCTGCAATCGGCGTATGCGCCACAATTAATATACCGGGCATGACTACGCTAGCTCCTTTTCAAGTAATGTCAGCCATTTTTTTGCAACATCCAAATTCGTTTGTTGAGTAATCTCTACAAAACAGGTAGGGCTGGTCACATTAATTTCGGTTAGATATCCACCAATCATGTCTAGGCCCACCAAAAATAATCCGCGCTTCGCTAATATGGGAGCAAGATGATTTGCTATCTCTTCTTCACGGGCTGTCAGCGCCATGGCTAAACCCTTGCCGCCTACCGCAAGATTGCCACGAATCTCAGATCCTTGCGGAATTCTGGCTAATGCATAAGGTATTACCTCGCTACCAATTAAAAGAACACGCTTATCTCCTGCGCTAATTTCTGGGAGATAACGTTGGGCCATTAAGGTTCTAGCGCCATTCTCACCCAAGGTCTCAACAATACTGCCTAGGTTTAAGCCATCTGGCCCTACTCGAAATACACCCATCCCACCCATGCCATCTAATGGCTTAATCACAATGTCTTGATGCAACGTATGAAAATCCCGAATCGCATGACTATCGCGCGTGACCAATGTTGGCGGAATAAATTGTGGGAACTCGGTAATCGATAATTTTTCTGAATGATTACGAACTGCATCTGGGTTATTGAATACCCGTGCACCTTGTAATACTGCCGCTGACAATATCCATGTGCTCGTCAAATATTCGACTGTAAAGGGAGGGTCTTGGCGCATTAAGACCGCAGTAAAGTAATCCAAAGAGTGCTCTTCAACATCGCCCAATCGATACCAAATCAGATCGTTCGTTATTTTTAGGGGTTGAGCCCGCGCCCTAGCTTTGCCTTGTCCCCATAGCAAATCATGACTTTGTGTGTACCAAATGGTGTGCCCCGCACTTTGAGCAGCCCGCATCATCGCTAAGGTGGTGTCTTTTTCTACCTTAAAAGAATCAAGTGGGTCGGCAATAAAAAGGAGCTTCATAGCAGTGGCTGATATTAGGCAGCCTCTGCATCGGGGTCGGTTCGCTCCAGCTCAAGCGAGGCGGCCAGTAAGGCTAAACGCGCCACCACACCATACAGATAAAAACGATTAGGAGCAGCACTACCAGGCTTTGCGCGCATATCTGGCATTGCATTTTGTTCAAATGCCAGCGGCACAAAATGCATGCCGGGGGCATTCAAATTCTCATCGGGCCCGCGATCGGTATGAACGCGATAGAAGCCTCCCACCACATAGCGATCAATCATGTACACCACTGGTTCGGCTACTGCCTCGTTAACCTTCTCAAAAGTGTAAACACCTTCTTGTACGATCACATCGCTTACTTCTAGACCCTCTTTCACCACGCTCATTTTGTTACGATCGCGTCGATTTAAGTTCTTCAGATCACTCGCATCATGGGCAACCATAACACCCATGCCATAGGTTCCAGCATCGGGCTTGACCACAACATAGGGTTTATCTTTAATGCCGTACTCGCGATACTTTTTAGCTGTTTTCTTAAGCACCTGATCAACGGCTGCCATTAATTCTTCTTCACCCTTTTGCTCATGAAAGTTCATGCCTGAGCAACGCGCAAAATAGGGATTAATCATCCACGGGTCAATATTAATTAGTTTGGCAAATTTCTTGGCAAGCTCCTCATAGGCTAAGAAATGATTAGTCTTGCGTCGTATCGGCCAACCGGCATGCAAACCGGGTAATAAATACTGCTCGTGCACATTCTCCAAAATAGGAGGAATGCCTGCTGATAAATCGTTATTGAGCAAGATTGAACAAGGATCAAAATCTTTTAAACCCAAACGCGTCTTGCGCAACCCCAAGCGAGTTAGGGGCTCCAGAACTAAACGTCCCCCTTCTGGTAAATCAATCGCAGTCGGTTTCTTAATTTCATCTGACAAAGTACCCAAGCGAACATTAAGACCTGCCTGTCTCAGGATCGATGATAAACACGCGATGTTTTGCAAATAGAAAGTATTGCGGGTGTGACGTTCCGGTATCAAAAGAAGATTTTTAGCCTCAGGACAAATCTTCTCAATCGCAGCCATTGCAGCTTGAACAGCTAATGGCAACATCTCCGGAGAGAGGTTATTAAAGCCACCCGGAAAGAGATTGGTATCAACGGGGGACAACTTAAAGCCAGAGTTACGCAAATCAACCGAACAATAAAAGGGCGGGGTGTGCTCCTGCCACTCCAGCCTAAACCAGCGCTCAATCGTTGGGGTTGCCTCGAGTACCTTGGACTCAAGCTCTAAAAGGGGGCCACTAAGGGCGGTAATAAGATGCGGAACCATATCCGCATTGTAAGTTTTTTTGAAAGAAAGACGCGGAATCTGTCGATTCCGCGCTTAAAACTAGGCAACCAACCAGTGCTGCCTAGTGAGGGGTAACGATAAACAGACTAAATCAAGCTAGTAAAGCTATAAGCTCAAATTAGGCAGGGTTTGCTGGAATCACTAAAAACCAACAAACCCATTCCCGATTAAGACTCGTAGGCAGACTCACCATGCGAGGTGATATCCAAACCTTCGCGTTCAGCTTCTTCCTTGACACGTAAGCCAAATACGAGATCAGCAATCTTAAAGGCTATAAATGCAACAATGCCTGACCAGATTAAGGTAACAACCACACCTTGTGCCTGAATAATCACTTGGCTCGCAATCGAGTACTCCTTGGCAACTGCATTTGCAACGTAGTCATAGATGCCAGCGCCACCTAGGGCAGGATCAGCGAATACGCCGGTGAGCAAAGCACCAGTAATACCGCCAACGCCGTGAACACCAAAGACATCTAGGCTGTCATCTGCTCCCAGCATACGCTTGAGACCAGAAACACCCCATAAGCAGAGAACGCCTGATATGAAACCAATAATAATGGCGCCCATTGGGCCAACAAATCCAGCAGCCGGTGTAATTGCAACTAAACCTGCTACACAACCAGATGCAGCACCTAACATCGATGGCTTGCCTTTGGTAATCCACTCAGCTAAGGTCCAACCCAATACTGCAGCAGCGGTCGCGAATAAAGTTGTAGCAAATGCGAGAGCAGCGCTACCATTAGCCTCTAATGCAGATCCGGCATTAAATCCAAACCAGCCGAACCACAAGAGTGAGGCGCCCACCATGGTGTACACCAAGTTATGCGGCTTCATAGCTTCTTTGCCGTAACCAATCCGCTTTCCAATGACATAGGAGCCTACTAAACCGGCAATAGCAGCATTGATATGAACAACCGTACCGCCAGCAAAATCGAGAATGCCTTTTTGCCATAACCATCCTGCACTTGCAGTAACCGCTTCAAGACTTGCGGCATCCTTGATGGCATCTGGGCCAGCCCAGAACCAAACCATGTGTGCAATTGGTAAATAGCTAAAGGTAAACCAAATGATCATGAATAACAGTATTGCTGCAAACTTTGCACGTTCAGCAAATGCACCGATGATCAAGCAGCAGGTAATACATGCAAAGGTTGCTTGGAATGCCATGAACAGAAGTTCAGGGATAACCACGCCTTTACTAAAGGTTGCTCCATTACTCTCTGGTGTTAGTCCAGACATGAACAGCCGATCAAGGCCGCCAAAGAAGGCATTGCCTTCAGTAAACGCAAAGCTGTACCCATAGACAGCCCACAACACAGCTATCAACGAGAACACCACCATACATTGCATCAAGATCGATAAGACGTTCTTGCTACGAGTAAGGCCACCATAAAACAATGCTAGGCCTGGCAATGTCATCAACATCACTAGTGCTGTGCAGACCATCATCCAAGCTGTATCAGCCTTATTTGGTGTTGGTGCTGGCTCAGCGGGTGTTGCAGCAGCTGGAGCTCCTGGGGTAGCAGCGGGTGCCGTTACAGCAGGCTTTTTGTCATCCGAAGCATACGCAGGGGCAACTAGGGCACCGGTCGTACTGGTAACTGCAAGCGCCATAACTCCCGCTGCAATAACTCGTTTCATCCAATTAAACATGTTTAACCCCTATTAAAGTGCAGAAGTACCGGTTTCACCGGTACGAATACGAACGACATGTTCGATCGACGAGACAAAAATCTTGCCATCACCAATCTTTCCAGTACGTGCTGATTTCTCAATCGCCTCTAAAGCACGATCTAAAATGCCATCTTCTACCGCAGCTTCAATGCGAACCTTAGGTAAAAAATCAACGACATATTCAGCACCGCGATAGAGCTCGGTGTGACCCTTTTGTCGGCCAAAGCCTTTCACTTCTGAGACGGTGATGCCCGAAACCCCAACTTCTGAGAGAGCCTCGCGCACCTCGTCAAGCTTGAAAGGCTTGATGATTGCGGTAATCAATTTCATGCATATCTCCTAGAGAGTGAGGGGAATTAGAAGGTTTTGGTGAGGGAAATGAGGCCACCGCCCTGACCTAAATTTTTATTTTGTGGTGACTTATAAGCGTTGTATGTTGTATCTCCAACCCTAACAGTTTTAGCTGCATCTGTTCCCACATAAGCTATAGCTAGCGATAAACCGCCACCAAAATCTTTTGTAATGCCAAGTTTCCAGTCAGTGTAACTGTATAGTGTGCTATTGCTAGCCAGAGGAGTAGTCGGATTTTGACCAGCAACATACTGATATCCAATATGTCCATTTAATGTTAAACCATAAACTCCTGTATCGTAATTGATTGTTAGATCCGGATAGTAAGATCCTTGTGAATCTACATTACCAAAAAGAGTGGTCATTGCATAAGAAACTTTCACAAAACCGGTAAGCGATCCAAATGTAAAGTTTTGTGCAATGTAAGCTTCTGTTGTATTGGGATTTGCAACTCCGGTAGAATTACTTTTTCCAATTGGGAGGCCTGAAGTTGGGTACCAGTATTGAAGTACACCAATATCTGATACAAATCCGGGTGCTATTAATTCCTTTTTGAATCCTGCATAAAAATCCATTTCGACTGGTGCCGTAACACTTGCTCCTTGTCCGCCAGCCCCATTAGAGGAATAGAAGTCACTAATCCAACTAATACTCGAGTTCCAGTTACCGATATAGAAACCGCTCTCATGGGCGTAATCAAAACCGCCCTGAATAGCTGGCTTAAAGTTTGATTGGCTGATACCGCGATAACGATAGTCATTTGTAACCGTAACGTTCGCAGTAATTGGGCTTGTGGCAGGTGCCGGGGCTGGGGCAGACTGTGCCGATGCGCCGCCTGCTAATGCTGAAATGGCTAGTGCCAATGTGGTTTTCTTAAATGTGTTCATGTATGTTCCCTTCTGGTTGAAAAAAAAATGCACTACATTTCTACATATGCAATAAGTGTGCCAGCACTATTAATATCCAATTTAATCAATTAGTTAAGTAATATTTTGAGGATTATTTCTTGTCTGATGATGGTTCAATTTGGGGAAAATACGTGCTTTATCAGGAATTTGCACCAAATGAATGCATCATGATTCGGGTCTTTATGCACTATCGTTGTGCATGCAGTATCTGCTCAATCGCCCTACAATTTAAGGATGCAAAAACCCAGTCAACTATTCGAGCAAATGCAGACCATCGCGGTAAATATGCAAAACAATATTGGTGAAGCCATTCGTAATTCACCAGCCAAAGATATTGAGAAAAATGTGCGGGCGATGATGAATCAAGGATTCCAGAAAATGGACTTGGTCACTCGTGAGGAGTTTGATCTTCAGTCACGGGTCTTGGCTAAAACCCGTGAGAAGTTAGAGGCGCTTGAAGCAAAAGTGACGGCTTTAGAGAAAAAGTCTTAATTTGTTGGCTTAATGCTTATCTCATCATGATTTTCATCATCATGAAAAACGGCCATCGGAAAATAGCGTGGGGCAATCAAAAACCATATAAATCCTAAGATCTGAATTGCCAAAAAAACTGCAAAGGCCAAATCGTAGGCACTTGTTTTATTCCAGCCTAAAGCAATTCCTAAATCGAGCATGTGCCCAATTCCCCACTGAACAATAAATGCCCCAATAAATAGAGTGAGGTTATAGGTTGTGCTTACACGGCCTGAGTAATTCTTCGGGAAGTACAACACAATGATGCTTTGTGCCAGCACAAATGAAGCACAGGTAATCGCAAATAAAAACCACCAAACCCACACAAGCGATGTCTGCCAAAAATAAGCGCCCGCCTGCATGATCATCGACATTCCTACCATCCAGGTCATATAGCGCATCGTATCAATGCCTCGTCTTGCTAACTTCGGCAAGACCCACGCATTAAAAAGATAGGCGAGCAGTAGAACAACATTGAACCCAAATACGATTTGTGCTGCAGTTGTTGGTGGGTAGTCCATCACTTCAATCAACCAAGGCCCAAACCAAAGTGTCTGCACAGCAATAAAACCACCATAGCAAAATGTTCCTAATGGCAGAATGCGCCAAAAAAATGAATTGATCAAAATTGGTCTGTAGCTTTGCCACGATAACGTTGCGGATGATGACTGTATTGGCTTATCTATTGGCGCAGACTTTTTGACCGGCAAACCATAATACAAAATCAGAATGGCCAAAAATGATAAGGCTGCCATCACTAAAAATACACCTCGCCAACCGATGTAAGGGGTCACCAAATGAACAGGCCAAGTACTTGCTAGCGCGCCACTCGTTCCACACACCAACATTGCAGAGGCTAGCTGTCCCTGTTGTGAGGTAGCATACCAAGCCCGAAAGCCGGAAAATGCAGCCATTAAGCAGGCTGATACGCCCATGCCAATCAGCACTCTGGCCATCACCAGTGTTGTGAAATCCTCCGCAATTGCGAAAATGAGTGCGCCTACGACCGCTAGGGTCATGACCCAAGCTTCTGTAATACGTGGCCCAAAACGATCCAATGCCAATCCCAATGGGATTTGTGTGGCACCAAAACCAATAAAGTAGGCAGAGGAAAGAAGGCCTAAGTCTGCATTGTTCAATCCTAGGTCATTGACAAGATCAGGGGCAATAACCACATTAATTGTTCTAAATGCGTAGGACATAAAGTAGGCAAACGCAAAACACAGAAAGACCCGCAAGGCAAACGTGCTCTGCAATGGTAGAGCTAAGTGTTGATCTGGCTGTCGATACCAGTGCGAGTAATGCGTTTTACTCATTCGTATTAATTAGGTCGGAACTCATCAAAGAAAATATTGATGCTCTCTTGCTCCAATGCAGACTCTAAGCTTAATTTAGGATTCGAGGTCGATTGCGCCCGCACAACACTAACTTGATAAAGATAAAGTCCCCCATCAGAGGTAGGTCGCACAATCCAACGAATGCGCATAACACGTTTAGTTTGAGGTAGATCTAAAAAATAATCTTGACTTGCTTGTTTCTGTTGACTGGTCGGGCCAGCCATAGCACTACTTTTTTTCACCCGATTAAATGCAGGTGGCGTACTTTGATTAGGGAATATCGACTGCTGCAAAATAGCATTTTTTAATAAGGTCTCGATCGCCACAATTTCATTTGCAAGAGCTGCCGGGATCTCAGTGGTCAGAACAGCAAAGATATCGTCATCCACTTTGACAAATTGAAGAAACTGTTTGAGCTGACTGTCTTGATAGCTCAGAGTGCGGTCGATTAATTGTGGTTTACCGGGAAAGAGAGCCGCGTAATTAAGAGGGTCATTTTTGATGGTACGCCAATCCAGTTTGGGACTGCATGCCGGCAAAGCAAATGCCAAGCAGCTACAAAGGGCTAGGGTGAGGAGCCGATGACTGGATCTAAACAATACCAGCCTCATGCGCTTGTTGATCAGCATGGTAACTAGAGCGCACCATTGCACCAACGGCGGCATGACTAAAGCCCATTTGATACGCCTTTTCTTCAAACTCTTTAAAGACGTCTGGATGTACGTAACGCAACACAGGAAGATGGTGATTAGAGGGGGATAGATACTGACCAATCGTGAGCATATCAATGTCATGCTCACGCATATCGCGCATTACCTCCAAAATCTCTGCATCGGTCTCACCCAAACCAACCATCAAGCCACTTTTTGTGGGGATGTTGGGAAAACGCTGCTTGAAGTCTTTGAGTAACTTTAATGAATGGGTGTAATCCGATCCGGGTCGAGCCTGCTTATAGAGGCGGGGCACAGTCTCTAGATTATGGTTCATGACATCGGGTAAACCTAGTGGATGACTGGCAAAAACGTCTAGCGCTTTTTCTAGACGCCCCCTAAAATCAGGAACCAGTACTTCAACCCGGGTTGCGGGAGAGAGTTTCTTGGTCTGAGTAATGCAATCCACAAAATGTTGCGCGCCGCCATCACGTAAATCATCACGGTCGACGCTTGTGATAACAACATACGAAAGTTTTAAAGCCGCAATTGTTTTGGCTAAATTGGCTGGCTCACTTTGATCCAAAGGATCCGGTCGACCATGCCCAACATCACAAAACGGGCAGCGCCTAGTGCACTTATCGCCCATGATCATAAATGTAGCTGTGCCCTTACCAAAGCATTCCCCAATATTTGGGCAACTGGCTTCTTCACAAACAGTCACAAGCTGGTTCTCACGCAAGATCTTTTTAATTTCTGTAAATCGAGAGCTACTAGACGCAGCCTTGACCCGAATCCAATCAGGCTTTTTAAGAATCTCCGCCAGAGGAATAATTTTGATTGGGATGCGCGCGGTCTTGTCGGCTGACTTTTGTTTTTGGTGCGGGTCGTATTCTTTTTTGGGATCACTCATCATACGGGTACAAGATGCAATTGCCTTTTTAAATGGTCTACTAAACACATAGCGACTAAGTCAATATTCTCGCTGATTCCAAGAGTTTTCATATCGATGGTCTGCAAACCCTCATATCCACAAGGGTGGATTGCGTCAAAAGGTCTCATATCCATCGCTACATTGAGTGCTAAGCCATGATAACTGCATTGCTTGGTAATTTTTAAACCAAGTGCTGCAATCTTGGCACCCTCGAAGGGGCTGGTCTGATTTTGCTTTGCAATATAAATTCCTGGGGCTCCTGGCTTACGCTCTGCCAATACCCCATACTTAGTTAAGGTATCAATGACTGATTGTTCAATTGCACGAACCAATTCTTTGACAAAAAGCTTTTTACGCTTTAAATCCAAGAGCAAATAAATAATAATTTGGCCAGGTCCATGATAGGTAATTTCACCACCCCGATCAACCTCGATCAAGGGAATGTGCTTAACCGGCTGATGAAGATTGGCCGCATTTCCCGCAAGTCCGAGCGTGAACACAGGGAGGTGTTGCAAAATCCAAAGCTCATCTGGGGTAGTGGGTAGACGCTCTTTAGTAAAAGACTGCATTGCTGTATAAGCGTCTTGATAATTAACAAGGCCTAAATTTTTGACCAACACTGAACTTGCTTGCATCGTCTTTGGAACTCTACTAGAGCACCACGCTCACTAAGGGGTGGGTCGAGAGAGTTCGGTAGAGTTCGTCTAATTGCTCACGACTATGAACATGCACTGTAATCGTAAGCCCCAAATAATTACCATCACGCGATGGTCGTTGTTCCATACTTTTTTCATTGAACCCCGCATCAAACTGTTTTGCAATATGTACTACGGCAGGTAAAAACTCTGGGCTGGACTTCCCCATCACCTTAATAGGAAAGTCGCAGGGATACTGAATTAACGATTCTGTTTCTTTTGAGCTCATCATTCAGTTAGTGTGGGGCTTGACCCAACCAATGTGACAGAATTATATTGCGAATGCAATGTAATTTGCGATGAAAGAAATGGTCTGCGCCAGGGACAACATGCACTGTTAACTCTTGCGGTCTTGCCCAATCGAATACTGCCAATAATGGAATCGTCTCATCGATCTCACCATGAATCACAATCGTATCGGCAGGTACGGAGTCTGCTAGCTTCCATTTACCAGCAGCACTACCAACCATCACAAAACGCTCAACAGGTTTACCAAGCTCACTCAGTCGATTGACTAGGTGACTACCAACATAACTTCCAAAGGAGAAGCCGGCTAGCACGAGCGGTAATTGATTCACTTTGCTGACCCACGCTTGTTCACTCGCATGATTGATGTGAGGTAACCACGATTGCGGGGTGCGCATCCAATCGCTAATTAATAGAAGATCGCTCAACTCTCCACGACCCTCATCATGAACGCCGGCTGATAGGCCTACTCCCCTAAAATTTGGACGCACACTAACATAAGCAAGCTGATTAAATGTTCGTGCCAAGGTTTGAACAACCTTATTATCCTTCGTACCGCCTAGCAAAGGATGGGGGTGAGCAATGAGGGCCAAGCCACGTACCGCAAAATTTGGGTCTGTTTGTAGCGTATCGGGTAAATCAATCGACAACTCAATGCAGCCCACTGGGCCAGTAATAGTGATTTGGTGAGTACGACTGTTCATAGATGCATTGGAGCATTTTGCATGCTCACATTCTGCTTAAATCAATAAGCGCTCAACGGGCTTACCCTGCACCAGATGAGATTGGATAATTTCCTCAACATCCTCGTTATCAATCATGGAATACCACGTGCCTTGAGGGTAAATCACCATCACGGGTCCACTAGCACAATGGTCAAGACAACCAGCCTTGTTAACACGAATCTGACCGGCACCGTTTAGACCTAATTCTTTCACCCGTTTCTTAGCAAAGTCAAAAAGGGCTTGAGCGTTGTGTCGAGCACAGCAATCATCACCATTACTACGATCATTCAAACAAAAAAATAGGTGGTATTGATAGCTCATACCAAAATTATATCGATGGAATGGGATTGCGGTAACTTTCTAGCGTTTAGCACCTGTAGCATGGTGTACTAGCCATATTAAAGCTACTGGTAGCCATATCCATGAAAGCCATTGCATTAAATCGTTAAAGTGCATTAAGCGACTTTGATCTAAGCGGGGCAATCTCATCGCAAAGTATGGGTTATCTGGAAAATAGTTAACGAGCGCCATCAGGCCTATAAAGGCAGCAATACAGGCAATTAAGCGAGCACGCGCGGGCAATTCTAAGGCGATGAATAAAATAGAGCTAGCGAGCACCATCCCCCAAATCGCACCCGTACTCAGCCAAATAAAGCCATCCTCAGCCCCAAACTGCAAGGCAGTAAATAAGGATTTAATCAGGATGGTTATTGCTAGGAGAGTCATAAGAATTGTGTACTTAGGCACCTTGGGTCGTAAAGCCAGTGAGAAGAAAAGACCAACCCCCAACCAACTTAATCCAGTAATAAGACCTTCCTGAATCGTGTGATTGATCGCCTGCACCCCCCAACTTGGAGAACGATTGGGATCTAAACTTAAAAACCCCATACCTAACCATGCACTTTGTGGATAAATCTGTGCAAATGGAAACAAAATAAACAAAGTCACACTCAACCAACGTGTTCCAAACCAATAATCAAAACGTTTTCGAATTGCGCTACCCGATAACCAACTTGGCCCCAAAGGTACTGCGATTAGAACCCCTATAAAAGCTCCTAACATATTGGCAAACCAATCCATTTGAGTAGGAACACGCGTGGGCAACCAAGTTTGTGCGCTCTCTACAGAGGCCGATACTAAACCGCTATAGATCAAAGCAATTGCGACCGCTCTAAAGCCCTGCCATCGTGGAAAAACCGCGAACACCAAAACAAAACCCAATGGCACGTATCCAAGTACATTAGCGGTCATATCAAACAATGTGATGTACTTTGGTAAGGGGCCATACCACCATGCCAATGGATCTAATCCGAAATTAAGATCAAAATTAAATGGGTTTAAGCAGCCATAAAAAATGAGTAGGGTATAGACAAGCGCGATCGCTCTCGCAAGTGGCATTGCCTGCAATGGCCAAGTAAGGCGTTGCGGCTCTCGCACTTAATCAGCATCCTTTTTTGCAGGGTCATTGAAGAAATTACTGAGCATATATACCCATTCTATCGAGACCTTTCTACAATAGGCCAATGAACTGGAATTGCATCCTTGAGCGCGTTAACCAAACGGAGTCTACGAACGATGACCTGATGGCCCGCTGGCGAGCTGGGGAGCTCATTGATCCCGTTTCCCGTCTGGCGCGTCACCAAACGAAGGGCAAAGGCAGAGCGGGCAGGGCTTGGTTTGCCAACCCGCAAAGCTCTTTATGCTTTTCTCTAGCCTACCCCTTTACGCAAAATAGTCAAGCTCTACATGGACTAAGCTTAGTGTGTGGCTTAGCCGTGCTTCAGGGAATTGCGACTAGTCTTCGGGTACCCAAAGAACAATTACATGATCTAGGTATTGGCCTCAAATGGCCCAATGACCTATTGATTCATGGGAAAAAATTAGGGGGGATATTAATTGAGGGGGGCAAACTTGCCTCACCATCACCCACACAAAAAACATGGATGATTATTGGGGTTGGTCTCAATCTGGAGCACTCTACGGAGCTTGAGCAATCTAGTCAAACTGCTATTGCAGCCCTAACTCAATGTAATTCACAACAAATCGCTTTGGAGGCTGATCTAGTATGGCTCAACATCTTGGAAGCTCTGGGAGATTATCTGGTGGCATTTAATAAAGAGGGTTTTGCTCCCTTTAAGGCAGAATGGAATAGTTGGGATGCTTATCAAAATCAATCCGTTGAGATTACCGAGGGTGGGAAAACACAGCTCTCTGGAATTGAACGTGGCGTCAGCCCAGAGGGTGCACTGCTCATAGAGGAACTTCCTGGAAGTGTGCCAAAAGTAATTTATGCTGGCGATCTATCTCTTCATAAACGTCCATGAGCAATCTTCTTCTCTTTGACATTGGAAACTCTCGACTCAAATGGTCTTGCGTGGAAAGTGATCGCAATCCTAGCGAGCGCCAAAAAAAAGTATGGTCTTATTCTGGAGCCATTGATACCAAATTGCTCGATTCAGAAGAACACCGAGCTGAACTTGCGCATTATATAAAAAGTACTATTCCACAGCCTGAACGAATTGGTATTTGCTGTGTAGCTGCAGAATCCTATTACGAGTCACTCCAAAATCTGCTAACTGAGTGGGAAGGGATCCCGATAGATCGCTTGTTAGGCAACTCCGAATATCCCCAATTACGCACCCAATATCAACAGGCTCAAACCCTTGGTGCAGACCGGTGGGCGGCAATCATTGCAGCCCGTCAACTGGCAAGCGATAACGCCTTAATTGTGAGTGCAGGAACCGCAACCACGATTGATTTTTTAGGGAGTAATGGGATGCACTACGGCGGTTGGATCTTACCCGGTATTTCTTTGATGCGAAATAGTTTGCTTGCAAATACTGCCAGACTGGATATCCCCAACGATGGAATAGCAGGATCTGGAATTGGTCTAAGCACTCCAAGTGCAATTGAGGAGGGCTGCTTGCTTGCACAAACTGGCGCATTAAGCAGGGCTCTAGAGTTTGCTAAGCAAAAGAATCAGCCAATATCTCGTATTTGGATAGACGGCGGACATGCAGATACTCTCATAAAACGTCTCCATGAAAACAAGATTAATGCTGAAAAAATTCCAGGTTTGGTACTGCGGGGTCTTTGGGCTTGGGTTAAAACTAGAATGTCATGACAACCATTTAAGATCGTATTTTTCCCAGCAAGCTAGTCGTGGAACGATCGTAAATAAATGGAATAGCGTAGGCTTGACCGCCCCACGCCTTTACAACCTCTGTTTCCGCTAAGGTTTCAATCGCATAATCACCCCCTTTGACGTACACATCGGGTCGAACCCGCTTTATTAACTCAACGGGGGTCTTATTTGCAAACAAAATGACTAGATCAACGCTCTCTAAAGCGGCTAGCAAAGCCATCCGATCCTCTTGTGAATTAATTGGTCGATCATCCCCTTTGCCGAGTAATTTGACCGATGCATCAGAGTTCACACCAACAACTAAGCTGGCACCAAAGTTGCGTGCTTGTGCCAAGTAACTTGCATGGCCTCGATGAAGAATATCAAACACTCCGTTTGTGAAGACCATGGGACGGTTTAATGCCAACAACCTCTGGTTGAGATTGTTGCTATTCATAGAGCAGACTTTTGACTCAAAGGCGGGGGGCTTCAAACTTGGCTGTGACATTCTCAGATTCTAGATGATCTATTCCCGACCCAGTGAACTGGGTGTTTAAAGGCTTAAAACCCTTAATAAACATAAGATTCTAGAAGGCGTTAGACTTTAACTTTCCTTCCTTTTGAAGACTGTATATCGTATGAAATGGCCCTATTTTCTTCCTCTGATGGCGCTGACTCTGATGATCAATCTCAGTGACGCAAGTGCAAATCCTACCAACACAGCTTGTGCTTCTGCACTTTCACACACTTTTTTGAGGTTACAAGACGAGCTTCCTCAAAACCTTTGTCAATACCAAGGCAAGGTCATTATGGTTGTTAATACAGCTAGTTTTTGTGGTTTTACAAGCCAATATGAAGGTTTAGAGAAAATTTATGCGCGCTACAAAGATAAAGGGTTTGTCATCTTAGGATTTCCGTCCAATGATTTTGGCCAACAGGAGCCCGGTAGCAACAAAGAGATCGCCGAATTTTGCAAGAATACCTATGATGTAAAGTTTCCAATGTTTGCCAAAAGCTCAGTAAGCGGCAAAGATGCCAACCCATTGTTCAAAATGTTAATTAGCAAAACAGGCACTACCCCAAAGTGGAACTTCTATAAATACCTAATTGATCGTAATGGCAATATTATTGAGTCATACAACAGCTTAACCAAGCCAGATAGTAAGTCGATAACATCTGAAATTGAAAAGTTATTAAAAGGCAAGTCGTCGTGAGTCGTTTGAATCAAAACCATGCATCGATAAAAAAAGTTGCTGTTATTGGTGCCGGAATTTCTGGACTAGGTTGCGCATACTCTTTACAAAAAAATATAGGTATCCATGTCACCCTTTTTGAGGGTGGTCAGCATATTGGTGGGCATAGTAATACGATTGATATTGCAGTAGACACAAAGCGTGGTTCCATTCCGTGTAGTGTTGATACAGGCTTTTTAGTTTTTAATCGTAAAACCTATCCTCGCCTCACTCGCTTATTTGAAGAACTAAAGGTTCCTTTGGCGCTTTCTGAGATGTCATTTTCGGTATCGATTGATCAGTCTTTAGAGTGGTCTGGGGATAGCCTTAATACTTTATTTGGACAGCGTCTTAATCTTGCCCGTCCCGCTTTTTGGAGAATGATTAAAGATATTATTCGTTTTAATCAATTAGCCACTCAGTTGGCTCTTCAACAACAAAACTCGAATCACGGTGGGGATCCTAATAAACTGCAATCGATTGCCTCTTTTTTAGATCAGCACGGTTTTAAAAGAGCCTTTCGGGAATGGTACTTCTTGCCCATGATTGGAGCAATTTGGTCCTGCCCAACTTCACAAATGCTTGAATTTCCAATCGATACGATGATTCGATTTTGTCACAATCATGGTCTTCTTCAAGTTCAAAATAGGCCTCAGTGGTTAACCGTTAAGGGTGGCTCGAAACAATATGTAAAACGAATCGTCGAGGCTATGCATCCTAAGCGATTTAAATTACTCCGTGAAGCAGTTCTTAAAATTAATGTGCCTCGTCCAAAAGATGCTGATCGTCGTATTGAGCTGATCAGCGCCAAAGGGGTTCATTATTTTGATGAAGTCGTAATGGCATGCCATAGTGATCAAAGCTTAAATCTTTTGCACGGTATTGATGAATTTGATCGATCTTTATTAGCGGCAATTCCCTATCAAGAAAATAAGGCCATTTTGCATCACGATGCCTCTGTTCTACCTAAAACCCGACGTTGCTGGGCTGCCTGGAATTACAAAACATTAGGGTCTCAACTTAACGATCATGAGGTAAGCGTGGATTACCTCATTAACAAATTACAACCACTACCGTTTAACCTTGATGAACATGCAATCATTGTTAGTCTTAATCCTCTAGTTGAACCAAAACCAGAAACAATTTTTAGCGAGATCTCGTATGCGCATCCTCTTTTTAATGATGCTGCTATTAAAGCCCAGAAGAATCTGCCCTTAATTCAGGGGAAGTCAGGCATTTGGTATTGCGGGGCGTGGACTGGTTACGGCTTTCATGAAGATGGCCTACGTTCTGGAGAACTGGTAGCTGTAGATCTCATTGCTTCAATCTACTCACCCTTGGCCAGTCCGCCGTTTCAATCGGCCAACTAATGAATAAACCTTATATCAACTTTGGCCAGGTAAAGCATACTCGTTTACGTCCTGCTCAGAATCGCTTTAGTTACGATGTCTTTACGCTCAAGATCCCGATGCGGGAACGTAAGAATAATCGTGCACTTTTGGAACAATTTGGTATTGGGGATAATCGTTGGGCCTTCTACTCATTTCATGACAAAGATTATGGTAATGGTGAAAGTGATAGTTTGGAGTGGGTCGAAAATATCTTTCGCAAAGAAGGTATCTATGTACATGATGGAGAAATTTGGTTGCAAACATTTCCACGGGTCTTAGGCTATGTCTTTAACCCAGTGAGTTTTTGGATCCACACTCGTACAGACCATTCTGTTTGTGCAGTTCTAGCCGAAGTGAATAATACCTTTGGCGAACGTCACTGCTATTTCTTACGAAAAGAAAATGGTGAACCCCTCCGCTCAGGTGAAACGCTCATCAGCAAAAAAGTATTTCATGTTTCTCCTTTTTGTGATCTTTCTGGGGAATATCGGTTTCGGTTTCTCTTTTCAAAAGATAGTGAAAGTAAAGTCGATTCAGTCTGTCGCATTGAGTTATTTATCGACCAACAGCCCCTGATTTACACCAGCATTAGTGGGCGAGACTACATGCTCTCAAAAGCAACGCTGCGACTGGCTAAGTTCCAATACCCTATGATGACGTTTGGTGTTATTGCTCGCATTCATTGGCAAGCCCTCAAACTTTGGCTTAAAGGAGTACCATTTCATTCCAAACCCGAAGCTCCCAAAATGGAAATTAGCTCATGATGCGCCCGGGTCAGTCGCTACTAGCGAAGTTAAATTTCTCCCGCTCAAGCGAGCCTGAGGTAAGCGGTGCAATCCCGTTTTCTGCAAGAACCATAGAGCGGCTTTTAAAAGAGCTATCTGCTGGCTACTTAACCTTGTATTTTCCAAATGGTGAGAAACGGGTATTTGGTAAACCACAAGATCCTCTTCAGGCTGAAATTCGCTTTCATCGCTGGAGTGCCTTTCAAGATATTCTCAGACATGGTGATATTGGTTTTGCTGAGGGATACATCCGTGGTGATTGGGACAGCCCCAACCTCGAACAACTTTTAGATCTAGCGGTTCGAAACCGCAATGTCTTAGAGCAAGCCATCTATGGCAATTGGTTTGGATCCTTGGTCTATCGGGTGCGCCATTACTTAAATCGCAATAGTAAAGTGGGCAGTCGTAAAAATATTCATGCGCACTATGACTTGGGTAACGCCTTCTACACCCTTTGGTTAGATCCCACAATGACTTATTCGAGTGCTTGGTTTCAGGGGCAAGAGAAGTGTGCGCTAGAAAATGCTCAAGCTGCCAAATATCAAGCGATTCTCAACTCTCTAGCCTTAGAACCTACTAGTGAATTACTGGAGATTGGCTGTGGTTGGGGCGGTTTTATGGAAATCGCTGCTAAAGCTGGTCACCGGGTTACAGGCTTGACTCTCTCGACCGAACAACAGGCTTATGCCACGAAACGACTTGCTAAGCGCTGGCCAAACTATCATCAAGTACGCATGCAGGACTATCGCGATTGTAAGGATCAGTTTGATGGGATCGCTTCGATTGAGATGTTTGAGGCTGTTGGAGAGCAATATTGGCCTAGCTACTTTGAGACCCTAGCACGCTGCTTAAAAGAAGATGGTAAAGCGTGTATTCAGACAATTGTCATTAACGAGAGTTTATTTGATCGTTATCGTAAAAGTACTGACTTTATCCAACAATATATTTTTCCGGGGGGAATGCTGCCCTCCCGTGAAGCATTCCAACGGCATGCAAATAATGCCGGTCTTCACATTGAGGCTGAATTTGCATTTGGTCTAGACTATGCCAAAACACTATGTCTATGGTTTGATAACTTCAATCAGAGAATCTCTGAAATCAAAGAGCTAGGTTTTGATGATGCTTTTATCCGTTTGTGGAATTTTTATCTTCTCTACTGTGCTGCAGGATTTAAAGAAAAAAATATTGATGTTGTGCAGTTCACTCTCAGTCACCAAAAGGTAAGTCAATGAAACAAGCAGCTATTCCAAACTTGATGCATCAGCGCGTTTGGGTCATTGGTGCCTCAAGCGGGATCGGTGAAGCTTGCGCGCGAGAATTATTAAAACGTGGCGCAAAACTGGTCTTGTCGAGTCGACGCATTGATCGCCTAGAAGATATTGCTCGCTCAGCCGATGCAACACAATCCCTTGTAATACCGGTTGACGTTATGGATCAATCGTCAATTACTCGGGCCTACCAATCAATTCATGCGCAGTGGGGTGGTATCGATCTCTTACTATTTGTATCGGGTATATACATTCCCTTGCGGGCAGATGACTTTAATATGCAAGATGCTCAAAAAACAGTGGACTCCAATATTTTGGGTCCAATGCGAGCAGTTGCTACCGTCCTTCCAAATATGCTGCAAGCTGGACATGGTCATCTTGCGATTGTTGGCAGTGTTGCAGGCTATAGCGGCCTACCTAAAGCCTTAGCTTATGGTCCGACCAAAGCGGCAATGATTAATTTCTGTGAAACACTTTTTTATGATTTACAGCCCAAAGGAATTGGGGTGCATATGATCTCGCCTGGCTTTGTTGCTACCGAGGCTACCGCTAATAATGATTTTGAGATGCCTGCTCTAATTTCAGCACAAGAAGCTGCTAATGAGATTTTGCAAGGTATCGAGCATGGTGAATTTGATATTCATTTTCCAAAACGCTTCTCAAGGTTTCTTAAATTCCTTCGAATCCTGCCATACCCTGTTTATTTTTGGATCGTTCGTAAATTCGTCAAAATCTAAGTTATCCAAGCTACTTATAGCCATCTTTACGAACTTTATTCACCAAAAAATCCATTACATTCACGGCCTTTGCACGGCTACCCGCTATAGAAGGGGATGTTATGTACTTGCCTTGAACGGCTACCGTTGGCACCCCATCAATTCGGTATGCATTACCAAGCTGATTGGCTGCCCTAGCTTTTGATAAGACAGCAAATGAGCGATAGGCTGCTAAAAAGGCATTGCGATCCACTCCTTGGGCCGCCACCCAATCAGCGATTTCATTTTCATTAAGCAAGCGTTTATTTTCACGATGCATCGCAAACATAACTTTGTCGTTTAGGGCATCGCCTTTACCCAAAGTCTCTAGTGCATAGAAGAGCTGGCTATGAGGCATTAACTCCTCACGAAAGGCAATAGGTACTTTTTTAAAGACAACATCTTTATTTTGGCGCTTGATCCAGCCCTTTAACTCGGGCTCAAACTCATAACAATGTGGGCATCCGTACCAAAAGAACTCAATCACCTCAACCTTACCCTTCGCATCAATGGGCTGTGTAATCGGCAACACGCGGTAATCAAATCCCTCTTCAACCTTAATCGGTGTCTGTGCCAAGACCAATTGATTAGCGCTAAAGACAAGCAAAAAAATGGAGAAAAGTTTAATAATGTGGATCATGATTTATTCACTCGGATAACGGTGGGTTTAATGCCGATAATGGTTAACTTACTTCTAGTCGAAGCCGTATCTTCAATACTGGTAAAAGGGCCAATTCGAACTCTCCAAACAGTAGTTCCGTCAACAGAACTCTCACTTAGCTGAGTTTGTATACCCTGCATGGCTAATGTAGCCTTTTGAGCATCTGCATCAGCGCGTTGATTAAAGACACCAGTTTGCACATAAAACTGGGTATCGGGCTTTATCTCTGGTTTGGGCTCAGAGGTCTTGCCAGTAGCGATCTCAGCAATTGGGTCGGGAGCTCCAGAGCCAACTCCTTTTCCTTGTAAGGGCCTATTAAGATCTACTTTAGGAGGGGCGACTGAAGTTTCTTCTTCCTCCTCCTTATCCGCTTTTTGAGGGACCGGCTTCATAAATGAGGGGGCAGTAGGTGCGCGAACACCAGGCTTTTCTTGCGGTTGGGACCGTGTTAAATACCAAGCGACCAAAAGCGCTAGGCCTACACCTATCAGAAGGCCAATCACCACCCCCATGATGACGCCTCCCGACTGAGAAGTGCCTAATGCAGAGGAATGACTCGTCTGAGAGGCTATATTTTTATATCTGGATGACTTCATAACGCTATCTTACCCGCTTCAAGTTAGAAGCACTAAACCCCATTTGGTCTAATAGTTCACATCTTGCTTGGTGCAGAAACCCCTAGAACTTTTAAGCCATTTTCTAAGACCTGGCGACAGGCCGATAACAAAGCAAGTCGAGCCAATTTAAGATCAGACTTATCGACCAAAACACGGTCTGCATTATAAAAAGTGTGTAGATCGCCTGCTAAATCACGAAGATAAAATGCGACCGCATGTGGAGCCAAGTCTTCGGCAGCATTTGCGAGGACCTCTGGATACTCCGCTAAGCGACGCAGTAAGTGATCTGCTGCCTTGCTATCAAGCAAGGCCAAATTGGCTTTGTGTAGCGTATTTGAGTCACCGCCCCATTGTTGTAAAATTGAGCAGATACGTGCATGCGCATACTGAACATAAAAAACAGGATTTTCATCATTTTGCTGTAGTGCTAAGTTCACATCAAAAATAAACTCTGTATCTGCCTTTCGGGAGATTAAGAAAAATCGAACTGCATCGCGCCCTCGTTGTAATGCACGCTCTCGTTCCACGGTTGACATTTGTGTATGCACACCACCAGACCATTCAATCAAATCTCTGAGAGTGACATAAGAACCAGCTCGCTTAGAAAGTTTTACCTCTGCGCCATCCTTAATGACTGTCACCATCTTATGTAATACATAATCAGGAAAAGTGGTTGGAATTGCCCAGTGACGTTTCTGCGCGACGCCTTGAATACCTGAGCGAACACGTGCAATCGTGCCATGATGATCGCTCCCCTGTACATTGATTACTTTCTCAAAGCCTCGACTCCATTTATTAATGTGATATGCCACATCAGGTACAAAATAGGTATAGCTGCCATCTGATTTCCGCATGACACGATCTTTATCATCGCCATCTAAGGTGGTCTTTAACCAAAGTGCGCCATCAGCCTCATAGGTTTTCTCAACACTCGTGAGATCTTCGATGACCCTCTGAACACTTCCATCCGAATACAAAGAGGATTCAAGATAAAACTCATCAAATCGAACGCCAAAAATCTTAAGATCAATATCTTGCTCTTTACGTAAATAGACTACTGCAAATTTCCGGATAGCCTCTAAATCATTTTCATCGCCTTGCTCTGACTGATACGACTGCGCAATCTCAGCAATATACTCACCGTTGTAGGCATCTTTTGGCCAATCAGCACTAATTGGGGCTAAACCTCTCAGACGAGCCTGGACAGAAATTGCAAGATTCTGTATCTGCACCCCAGCATCGTTGTAATAAAACTCGCGGTGAACTTTAATTTCTTGGCTATCGAATAGATTAGCTAGGGCATCTCCCAAAGCGGCCTGACGTCCATGCCCAACATGTAAAGGTCCTGTGGGGTTCGCAGAAACAAACTCAATCATGGCACGCGCCGGTATCGATGCATCTTGGATCCCGCTTCGATCATGCCGCCCAAAGCGATCTTGATCATTCAAAATAATTTGTACGACTACTGATTTGGCGTGCTGGCTTAAGCGAAAGTTAATAAAACCGGGGCCTGCAATATCAGAGTTCGCGATTAAATCTTGATACTCTAGACTTAATTGCAATCGTGCCACGATCAACTCCGCCAGTTCACGGGGATTCGCTTTCCATGCTTTAGCAATTTGTAATGCAATATTACATGCCACATCACCATGATCAATGACTTTTGGTCTCTCAAGGTGAGGAATGGGAAACTCACCTGGAGCAAGACCCCGCTCTTGCGCAATGGAATTTAAGGCATTGGCAATCAGATGTATGAGCTGGTTTTTTTGAGCTAACAACATAGTAGAGCTAGGAGTTTATCAGTGATGGTATGCTTTGTGAATGATTCATCATTTTCAATCAAAAAATTGTGCTCCTGTCATCATGCTTGATGATCTTTCAGAACGGATTTTTGCATTGATGCAACGTCCCTTTGAGTCCACTGGAATTTTACTTCCCGAGCAAATTCCAAACTATCTTCATCTACTTGATGAAGCAATTCAGTTGGAGCGAGATGCCACAAGCAAAACATCCGCTGCATCGGAGCAATCTACTGTTTCTAAAAAGGATCCATTGGGTCGTCGTGCTTTTCCATTTATGGAGCTTTTAAAACAGGCTCAAAGGAACAATGAACCCGTAGTTTGGGGAGTTCCTTAGTCGAGTAGACTCGCTAGAGAACGTCTTATCTCTTCGGGGGACTTCCCAGTTCGCCTCGCAAAGTCGCCTATTTGATCGGAGGAAACTTTTCCTACATTGAAGTACATGGCATTGGGATTGGCAAGATAAAAGCCGCTCACGCTTGACGCTGGATTCATCGCAAGAGATTCGGTGAGAGTCATCCCAATCTCATCCGCTTTCATTGCATGAAACATAGCAAACTTAACCTGATGGTCTGGGCAAGCAGGATATCCAGGAGCCGGTCTAATTCCTTGGTATTTCTCATCAATCAGCTCTTCAGTGCTTAGTTGCTCACCTGCTGCATACCCCCATAAATCAGTGCGAACACGCCAATGCATTAACTCCGCAAAGGCTTCAGCTAAACGGTCTGCCAGTGCCTTTAACATAATGGCACTGTAATCATCGTGCTTAGCTAAAAACTGAGCTGCTTTTTCTTCGACTCCATGACCGGTTGTCACAGCAAAGCAGCCCGCATAATCATGAATCCCACTGGCGTGATTGGCTACGTAATCGGCTAAACAGCGATTGGGTCGCTTTACTCCATCAACTACAGGGCGCTCAGATTGTTGACGCAGATTATGCCAAATCAAAAAAGGCTCGCTTCGGCTCTCATCGGGATATAGCAAAATATCGTCACCCTGACTATTCGCAGGAAATAGGCCAACGATTGCGTCTGCTTGCAACCACTGTCCTTTAATTAATTTCTCCAACATTGCCTGGGCATCGGCATACACCTTACGCGCCTCCTCACCTACAATTTCATCATCAAGAATTGCTGGGAACTTACCAGCTAAATCCCACGTTTGAAAGAAGGGGGTCCAATCAATGAACTTTGCAATTTCAGCCAACGAAAAGTTTTTAAATACGCGCCTGCCAATAAATTTAGGCTTGCTGGGCTTATAGGTGTTCCAGTCTAATTGCTCATAATTATCTCTAGCGGCCTGTAAGCTAACGAGCGGAACACTTTTACGGTTCGCGTGTTGATGCCGAATCCGCTCATAATCAGCAAGCATCTCATCAATAAATTTCTTGGCGCCCTCGTCCGATAATAAATTTGAGGCTACCGATACCGAACGGGAGGCATCGGGTACGTAAACCACCGGGCCATCATAATGCGGAGCAATCTTAACTGCGGTATGAACTCTTGAGGTAGTAGCGCCACCAATTAACAAAGGGATTTTTTTCTGTCGAAAATAATCATCACGCTGCATTTCTTGGGCAACATACGTCATCTCTTCGAGCGAAGGGGTGATTAAACCAGAGAGGCCGACAATGTCTGCCTTTTCCTCTTTCGCTTTTTTCAATATTTGATCACATGGAACCATCACACCCATATTGACTACTTCAAAATTATTACATTGCAAAACTACAGTAACAATGTTCTTACCAATATCATGCACATCGCCTTTTACGGTCGCAATTACGATCTTGCCTTTAGCTTTACTTTCTCCGCCAGCAGCAACTAATTGCTTCTTCTCTTCCTCAATATAAGGAATTAAATGGGCCACTGCTTGCTTCATCACGCGCGCGCTTTTAACAACTTGTGGCAAAAACATTTTTCCAGCACCAAACAAGTCGCCAACCACATTCATACCATCCATCAGCGGGCCTTCAATCACTTCGATAGGACGGCCGCCTATCCCCATAATCTCAGCGCGTAACTCTTCAGTATCGTCCACAATAAAGTTTGTCAGGCCATGGACTAGGGCATGGGTCAATCGCTCGCGCACAGGCGCTTCGCGCCATACTAAATTCTCTTCTTGCTTGATACCGCCGCCCTTATATTGATCGGCAATTGCTAACAAGCGCTCAGTTGGGGTTTGCCCATCCTTTTCTTTAAAACGATTTAGAACCACATCTTCCACCCGCTCACGCAACTCAGGATCTAAATCGGCATAGACACCTAATTGACCAGCATTAACAATCCCCATATCCATGCCAGCTGAAATGGCGTGATACAAAAACACCGTGTGGATTGCTTCGCGTACACGATCATTTCCTCTAAACGAAAAGCTTACATTTGAAACGCCACCGCTTATCTTAGCGCCAGGTAAATTTTCTTTAATCCAACGGGTTGCGTTAATGAAGTCTACTGCGTAGTTATCATGCTCTTCAATACCGGTAGCAATTGCAAAGATATTTGGATCAAAAATAATATCTTCCGCAGGAAAATCTAATTCGTTGACTAAAATGTCATACGAGCGTTGACAAATTTCTGTCTTACGCTGATACGTATCGGCCTGACCCTTCTCGTCAAAAGCCATAACAACCGTTGCAGCACCATAGCGCTTAATTAATTTAGCTTGGTGTTTAAATTGCTCCTCACCTTCTTTTAAAGAAATAGAGTTAACAATTGGTTTACCTTGAATACACTTTAATCCCGCTTCGATCACCGTCCACTTTGAAGAGTCCACCATAATGGGAACACGAGCAATATCGGGTTCTGAGGCAATCAAGTTTAAAAAGCGGACCATCGCCGCCTCTGAATCCAACATTGCTTCATCCATATTGATATCAATCATCTGAGCACCGCTCTCAACCTGCTGCCTTGCAACGGCTAGCGCATCATCAAACTGATTATTTAGAATCATGCGTGAAAATACTTTTGAGCCCGTAACATTGGTGCGCTCACCAATATTAACAAAGCCAATTAGAGGAGAGATATTGCACGGCTCTAAGCCGGAAAGGCGCATTGGAATGACTGGTAGCTGACTCATGCCTCTTCCTTTGATTCTGTATAAAAGGGGCGCGGCTTGCGCTTTGTCATTGCTTGTGCAATCGCTCGAATATGCTCAGGAGTAGTACCACAGCAACCACCAACCAGATTAACCAAGTGATCCCGAGCAAATTCATCGATCAGACTAGAGGTAACCTCAGGGGTTTCATCAAAACCAGTATCACTCATGGGGTTGGGTAAACCTGCATTGGGATAACACGAGATAGCAACATCACAAACTCGGGCCAATTCCGCAATATAAGGTCGCATTAAAGCAGCGCCGAGGGCACAGTTCAGGCCAAAGGTAAGTGGCTTAATATGTCGCAAGCTATTCCAAAATGCCTCAACTGTTTGTCCAGAAAGAATTCTCCCCGAAGCGTCTGTAACCGTCCCAGAAATCATTACCGGCAAGCGCTCTCCCGACTCCTCAAAAAACTCATCAAGTGCAAAAAGAGCTGCTTTTGCATTGAGGGTATCAAAAATGGTTTCGACTAAAAATAGGTCAGAACCCCCCTCAAACAATGCTTCTGCTTGCTCGCGGTAGGCTTTACGTAAGGCATCAAAATGCACATTACGCGCAGCTGGATCATTTACATCGGGAGAGATGCTTGCCGTCTTCGGAGTCGGCCCAATCGCTCCAGCAACAAAACGCGGCTTATCAGGAGTACTAAATTCATCGCATGCTGCACGGGCTAATTGCGCTGCTGCCACATTCATCTCACGGGCCAACTCAGGCATTTTGTAATCTTCTTGAGCAATCGAGGTGGCACCAAAGGTATTGGTCTCAATAATGTCTGCTCCCGCTGCTAAGTAATCATCGTGGATTTGGCGAATCGCTGCGGGTTGAGTTAAGACCAGAAGCTCATTATTTCCCTTTAAATCCCCGGGATGATTAGCAAAACGTTGACTATGTTGCAAGCCTCGATAGTCCGCTTCACTAAACTTTTTTTGCTGAATCATGGTTCCCATTGCACCATCTAGAATTAAGATATGCTCCCTTAAAAGCGATGGGAGGCTAGCGCCCCGGGTATAGGGCTTACCCGACTTGGGTGTGCTAATTTGAGTTTGCATTGCTGCAGAAGTGAGATTAGTCTTCATTAACCTATTATTTTATCGATAATGTGACTATTTAGCCTATTAGGAGAATTTATGTTTGGCGCCATTCCGGATTTTAATCAAAGCCTAGAGATGTTTAAAGCTATGTGGGATCAAAATAATACCGCACATGCGGGCTCGTCTTTTATGTCTGGCATGACCCCAAGTATGGCTAACTTAAATAGTGCAATGCCCTCTTTTGATATTGAAGAGCTTGATAAGCGCATCAAGGACCTTAAAAGCGTTGAGTCGTGGCTTGCCCTCAATCTGAATGTCCTTAAGTCCACCATTCAAACCCTTGAAGTGCAAAGAGCCACCCTCTTAGCGATTAAATCCTTCGGGGATGCCATGACAAATCCACCAAGCTCTACCAATGACCCTATAGAACGTTCTGCGAAGGCGAAACCACGCAAAAGCGCCAAATCCCGTCCTCGCAAAGCAAGCGCTGCAGCTTCCTCCGATGCCACAAATGATTCAGATGGGCAATAGCTTCTCCCATGGCAAAACTAAGCTGATGATTATCTAGCTTACGCCGAAATAGCACTGGAATAATCTCAAAGGCATGCTTTGGACTTTGGCAAGCATCTAGAGTTTCGGATAAACGAGCACGATGATGTTCATGGAGTTGTTTAATACGAGTATGTAAACCCTTAAAGGGCTTACCATGTGATGGCAACACAAAAGCGTCTAAGGGCAAGGTTAGCCATTGGTCTAGCGAGCGCAAATACAAGCCTAAGGGATCGGCATCCGGATCGGCATCATAAACACTTACGTTCGTAGAGATGCGAGGCAAGACCATATCCCCAGAGATAAAAATATTCAGGGTTGAACAATAAAGTGTGGCGTGTTCAGGCGCATGACCATAGCCCATTGATACTTTCCATCGATGGGCTCCAATTTGAACCTCATCACCCTCCATAATGCGACGATAGCGACGTGGCACCTGCGGCACTAGGCGACTGTAATAATCAGAGCGGCTTCGAATACGCTCCAAGTCTTCAGACCCCAGCAAACCATGGCGCGCATAATGATCAGCCGCTCCACCACTACCGCTACAAGCACCAATAGCAACTCCACCCTCCTTGCTACTTAACCACTGTGCCATGAGAAAATCACTCATCGAAACCCATAGGGGGGCTTGCCAGCGCTCACATAAAAAATGTGCAAGACCAATATGGTCTGGATGCATATGGGTAACCAAGACGCGCAAAATGGGGAGCCCTTGGAGATGGTTTGCAAAAATAGACTCCCAAAGCATTTTGGTCTCATCGTTCGTAATTCCGCAATCGATCACGGTCCAACCCTCTTGATCGGCAATTCGGTCTTTTAACAACCATAAATTGATGTGATTAAGAGCAAAAGGCAAAGGCATCCGAATCCAATAGATCCCTGGCACAATTTCCATGATCTGGCCTGCCTCCGCTAGGGTCTCCCCATATGGATAAATCAACTGATTTTCAGGATGATGAGGTAGCGGGTCGACTTGAGTCATTTTGAGTCCAATTTAAATGCTAGATACACTCTTATTATGAACAATCACTTTCCGAAGCTATTATCCTCGCAGGTCGCCTTTGATATGGCCCAGACCCTGTTAATGGGTTTTCAGCGACACTACAGTATTTTTAGGGAAGCCAGTCGCTCAGCAAAAGACGCCTTTGAAAAACAAGATTGGCATGGTATTCGTCAACTCTTACGCGACCGTATCACCTTTTATGATCAACGCGTTATTGAAACAGCGCTAGCACTTGAAGATGAATTTGATGCCCATGCAATCTCCGATGAGATCTGGCAACAAGTAAAGCTTCATTACATTGGCCTTTTGTCAAACTTACATCAACCTGAGCTTGCCGAAACTTTCTTTAATTCAGTAACCACTCGCATTCTGGCGAGCCGTTACTTTAATAATAAATTTATCTTTGTACGGCCAACCATTTCTACTGAATACTTAGAGAATGACGAGGCTCCTAGTAAGCCGTCCTATCGGGCTTACTACCCTGGGGATATTAATGGACTTAGGGTGGTACTACATAATTTATTAGCAAGTTTTGAACTACATAATCCCTTTGAAGATTTGGAGCGTGACCTTAATCTCACAACGCAGTTAATTCAAAATTCATTGGCTGACACGAGTAGTTCAACTGATTTCCAGATTCATGCTCTCAGTACCTTATTTTTCAGAAATAAAACTGCTTATATTATGGGTCGCATCATTAATGGAGAAAAAATATTCCCGCTAGTCATTGCCTTGATGCACAATTCCAAAGGCCAACTGGTCATTGATGGGGTCTTATTGTCCGAAGTCCATTTGCGCCTGATCTTTAGTTTTACACACAGCTACTTTCTAGTAGACATGGAAGTGCCGTCAGCCTATGTCACATTCATGCGCAGTCTCTTACCCCATAAACCACGCGCAGAGATTTACAATATGGTGGGCTTACAAAAGCATGGCAAAAACTTGTTTTATAGAGACTTTCAACATCACTTGATGCACTCTACCGATAGCTTTCGGATTGCTCCGGGTATTCGCGGATTGGTCATGCTGGTATTTGATTTACCGAGCTACCCTTACGTATTTAAGCTCATTAAAGATTATTTCCCGCCACCCAAGGAAACGAGCCGTGAGCAAATTATGGCGAAGTACCAATTAGTAAAACAACATGACCGCGTAGGGCGTATGGCAGACTCTTTAGAGTTTTCTAATGTAGCTTTTCCATTAGAGCGCTTCACTCCGGCACTCATTTCTGAAATACAAGAGCAGTGTTCTTCTTTGTTGGAATTTAGTACCAACCCCAGTGGAGAGAGCGAACTGATTATTAAACATCTCTATATTGAAAGGCGAATGACTCCCCTAAATATTCGCCTTCAAGAAGGATCGCCAAGCGAAGTGGAGGATGGAGTAATTCAGTATGGGGAGGCAATTAAAAATTTAATTGCTGCCAATATTTTTCCTGGGGACCTGCTCTATAAAAATTTCGGCGTAACGCGCTACGGTCGTGTTGCTTTTTATGACTATGATGAAATTGAATACCTAACCGATTGCGAGGTGCGTCATGTGCCCGCTCCGCGCAATGAAGATGATGAAATGGCGAGCGAGCCTTGGTATCGTATCGGCCCCAAAGATATCTTTCCTGAAACTTATAAAACCTTTTTGCTAGGAAATGATCGTATCAAACAACTACTGCTAAAGCACCATGCTGATTTATTTGATCCAGCGATGTGGCAAAGCTATAAAACTCGCTTGCTGTCTGGAGAAATTCCGGACTTTATTGAGTACGATCACTCCCTACGTTTGAAAAATATCTTTCCCCAAAAATTTTCTTAAGTTTTTGATCATTAGGCTCACTTCTGGCATAAGCGGATTTAACGATTTACATCCACAATTACCCGACCACGGATCTTTCCCTCAATTAAATCGCTGGCGGCCTGAATAGCTTCTTCTAAGGAAATCTCTTTGGCAATCTCCATCAATTGCTCTGGTTTACATAACTTTGCTAGTTGGCTCCATGCCTCCACTCGCACGGCCTTTGCTTGGGTAACGCTATTTATCCCATACAGCGTAATTCCTCGCAAAATAAATGGTGCAACGCTTGCCGGGAAATCCATCCCTTGAGCCAGACCACACGCCGCTACTGCCCCATTCGCTTTGGTTGCCACACAAGCATTAGCTAATGTATGGCTACCAACTGAATCCACCACGGCAGCCCAGCGTTCTTTAGCCAAGGGTTTGCCAGGCTGAGAAAGAGTGGCGCGCTCAATTATTTCGCTAGCGCCTAGAGTTTTTAAATATGCTGCTTCTTCTGGGCGACCACTGCTTGCTACTACGGTATAGCCCAACTGATGTAAAAGGCTTACTGCAAAACTACCGACTCCACCTGCCGCTCCCGTTACCAAGATCTCGCCATCGCCGGCTTTAATACCATGTTTTTGGAGAGCCATAATGCATAGCATTGCTGTGTATCCGGCTGTACCAATAGCCAATGATTGTTTGGCTGTAAACGCTTTAGGTAAAGGTATTAGCCATTCAGACTTTAGTCGTGCCTGCTGGGCTAAGCCGCCCCAATGAGATTCGCCGACTCCCCACCCATTTAATAAAACTAAATCACCAGGCTTAAATTCCGAGCTGGCACTTTCAATGACCTCTCCCGTAAGATCAATTCCTGGAATCATCGGAAAGCTTCGCACAATCGGACTCTTACCTGTAATCGCCAAACCATCTTTGTAATTGAGGGTAGAGTAATGCACCTTAACGTGAACATCTCCCTCTGGCAATGTACTTTCTTCCAGATTACTCACTTGAGCACGATAGCCCTGCTCATCTTTATTAATTAAAATAGCTCTAAACATATCCTCAATCCGTGAACGTGTGAACTCAAGCAACTTTTATAAAAGCGTTTATCCTACTGCAATAGATCTCATTATGAGGCTTTTCATGAAACGTATTATATTGACCCTAGCAGTTGCACCCCTCTTCCTAAGCGCTTGCGCTTCGACTAATCTAACAATGTCACTGGGTAATATGCGTCTCATCAACTCTAGTGCAGACCCACAACAAGTCATGGATTTTGCTAACAAAATTTGTAAGTCTGATTTTTATATAGGTGCTAGTTTCATATCAAAAGCAGGTAAAGACTACCGCTTTAAGTGCGTGAAAGCCGATGAAAATGAGGTGCTTATTCCTATTCCTGGCCTAAAGCCTTCCAACACCAAATAAAGTAGAAGTCTTTGCAAATTCAATTTTCTGCCCAAGAACTGCGTCGCGCTTTTTCTTGTTTTGCCACTGGCGTCACTGTTATTACGGGCATCAATGAGGATGCAAAGCCTGTTGGAATCACCATCAGCTCTTTTAATACAGTTTCTCTAAGTCCGCCCTTAGTACTTTGGAGCATTGGCAATCAATCTAACTTACGGAATTGCTTTAGTGTGGGGCAAAAACAATTGATTCATGTACTTGATACAAATCAACAAGAGTTAGCGTTAATCTTTGCTAAACAGTTAAGTAAATCTAATGGTCAAATTGAACACCAAATCCAACCGAATGGTTTAATGCGTCTTGCTAATTGCCTAGCGTATTTTGAATGTGAAACGATTGCTGTTCATGAAGGCGGTGATCATCAAATAATTATTGCGCACGTTTTAAATATTGAGCAAGATCCACAACGTCAACCACTTTTATTTGCGCAAAGTCAATTTAATCAACTTGCTATTAATCCAGAAGGTAGTATCAAATGATGACACTTTGGGGTAGAAAATCATCCATTAATGTTCAAAAAGTGCTTTGGGTACTCGCTGAGCTTGGTTTACAAGAGGGTGCTGACTTTAAACAAATCGACGCTGGGCTTCATTTTGGAATCAATAAAACCCCCGAATATTTAAAACTAAATCCCAATGGTTTGGTACCGACCTTAGAGGACGGCTCCCTTGTGCTGTGGGAATCGAACACCATCATGCGCTACCTTGCTAAAAAGTTTTCTTCTACAGGAGCTTTCCCAGACGACCTTGCTAGTCAAGCCTCTTCTGATAAATGGATGGATTGGCAAATTAGTACTCTATGGCCGTCATTACGTATCCCATTTCTTGGTCTCACCCGCGTGCCCGAGGAAGAGCGTGATTACCCTGCTATCAAAAATGCTTTCCAAGAATCCAATCGACTTTTGAGTATTTTTGATGGCGTCCTTGCCAATCACGCTTTTTGCTCGGGTTCTAAATTTAATCTGGGTGACATTACTATTGCGTTATGCGTTAAGCGCTGGATCATGTTGGCAGATCAGCACCCTGATAAAACAGGTCCACGGACAGAGCTGATACACATCAAGCGCTGGTATGAAATGATTTGCGCCAATACCCAATTTACAAAAGCAATTGAATAAGGATTAAGTTTGTTTAAATTTATTTTGTTGGTGATCGGCGCCGATATACAGGTACATAGCCGGCACCACAAATAAAGTAAACAAAGTGCCAATCGCCAATCCTGTAAAAATTACGATTCCCATCGACTGACGCCCTGCTGCACCTGCTCCCGATGCAATCACGAGGGGCACCACGCCTAGGACCATGGCTGCAGTTGTCATCAAAATAGGGCGAAGGCGCACGCTACTTGCTTCAATAATTGCCTCAAGCTTTGTTCGTCCTGCTTGTTGAAGTTCATTCGCGAACTCAACCATCAAAATACCATGCTTACTGATTAAGCCCATCAATGTTACTAAACCTACTTGGGTGTATACATTTAAGGTCGTAAAGCCTAAATTGATAAAAATTAGGGCGCCAAACAGTGCAAGTGGCACAGAGACCAAAATGACCAATGGGTCCCTAAAGCTTTCGAACTGTGCTGCGAGAACTAAAAACACAATTAATATAGCAAAGAGCATGGTGACCAAAAAGCCACCGGACTCTGCTTTAAATTGCCGCGACGGTCCTGCGTAGTCAACCGAGTAACCGGATGGAGCGGCTTCTTTGATGGTTTTTTCTAAAAACCCCAATACCTCCTCTTGCGAGACAAACGGTGTGCTAACACCGCTAATAGTTGCAGAGTTGAGCTGCTGAAATCGATTAATGGATTGTGGCACTACCCGACTTTGGATGCTTGCGATTGTTCTCGCTTGAACCATTGCACCGTCTGGGGTCTTAATGTAGTAATCCAATATCTGATCCGGATTTAGTCGATCCGTTTGTTTAACCTGCGGGATCACACGATACGATCGGCCTGCCACAGAAAAATAGTTAACAAATCCACCGCCTAATGCAGCTGATAAGGCGTTACCCACATCTCTTTGGGTCATTCCTAATGCGGCAACTTTCTCACGATCAATTTGCAAGACATCTTGAGGTTTATCAATTTTAAGATCAGAGTCTACAAAGAAAAACATACCACTTTGCCTTGCTTTATCTAAAACCTGTTGTGATACCTCATTTAAATTGGTATAGGGTTCTGTGGTGTTAATAACCACCTGCACTGGAAATCCTTGTGCGCCCGGTAAAGCAGGAAACTGAAAGGCTGCAACCCGGGTACCAGCAACACTCCCCCATTTATTTTGTAGATCTTCTTGAAACTTGGTGGCACTCCGACTCCGCTCACCCCAGTCTTTCATGATCACACCGCCAAAGCTAGATGTCGGGCTAGTAATCTGGAACATCTGTTTATACTCAGGCTCTTTGCTAGCAATCTGAAAAATTTGGTCGGCATATCCTTGCATTTGGTTGACTGTTGAATTTGGCGGTCCAATCGCTGACATCAAAACAATACCCTGATCTTCTGTCGGAGCTAATTCTGAACGGGCTGTAGCATAAAGATAAACAACGCCACCAAGTAACAAAGCTCCCATCACGATAATGACCTGCCAAGTTGATAAAAGATCACGCAGCGTTTCTTGATAAGAGTGGCGTACTCGCTCGAATACGGCATCAATCTTTTTGACAAAAGGTGACATTTCTTCTTCCTGCGAGAAGATTTGTGAACACATCATTGGCGATAAAGTCAGTGCTACTACACCGGATACAGCTACCGCTCCCGCTAACGTAAAAGCAAATTCTGTAAAGAGTGCACCCGTTAAACCTCCCTGAAAGCCAATGGGGATATAAACCGCAATCAAGACAACGGTCATTGCCAAAATAGGATTGCCCAATTCTCGGGCCGCGATTAAAGAAGCCTCTAGCGGAGATTTACCCTCTTTCATATGACGATCAACATTTTCAACCACAATA
Source organism: Polynucleobacter sp. (assembly GCA_036746715.1). GTDB lineage: Bacteria > Pseudomonadota > Gammaproteobacteria > Burkholderiales > Burkholderiaceae > Polynucleobacter. The sequence continues at coordinate 145,165 of DAIODQ010000005.1, forward strand.
ATTGCATCATCTACGACCAAGCCAATCGCTAATACCAATGCCAGCAAGGTCAACAAATTAATGGAGTAGCCAAGGGCTTGCATCATAAAGAAAGTGCCAATTAAGGAAAGCGGCATAGCTAGCACTGGTACGGCCACTGCTCGATAGCTACCCAAAAATAGATAGATCACAATGGTCACAATAATTAATGCCTCAAGAAGAGTTTTGACAACCTCCTCAATGGATGTATTAATAAAATCCGTAGAGTCAAATACGATTTTTGCATCTAAGCCAGTGGGTAACTGCTTTTGAATATCTGGAAACGTATTACGAATGCGTTTTGCTACATCCAATAAATTAGCATCGGGTGCAACCTTAATGCCTATGAACACCGATTGTTTACCATTAAAGGCAACATTATTGTTGTAATCTTCTGAGCCTAGAGTTACGGTTGCAACCTGCTCAAGGTAAACAATATCAGCACCATTTCGTTTAATGACTAATTTCCGAAATTCATCGAGGGAATGTAAATCAGTACTGGCGACCAAGTCTACCGAGACCATTTGTCCTTTTGTGCTTCCGACTGGAGATAAATAATTATTGGCGGCTAACGCTGCATATACTTCGTCAGGAGAAACGCCTAAGCCTGCCATTCGATCGCGATCTAGCCATGCTCGTAAAGCAAATTTACGTCCCCCTAGGATCTCAGCATTTTGCACACCATTGATCGAGTCCAGTTTTGGCTTCACTACACGTAACAAATAATCCGTAATACTGTTATTGGCAATCTCGTCGCTATAAAACCCCATATACATAGCAGCTGTTGATTGCCCAATCTGTACCGTCAATATCGGCTGTTGTGCTTGGGGCGGCAGTTGATTGCGGACTGAACTAATCTGCGTATTAATTTGCGTCAAAGCCTTATTCGCGTCATAGTTAAGTCGCAAAGTTGCTGTAATAGTTGAAACTCCACTGATGCTCATTGATGATAAATAATCAATTCCCTGTGCTTGGGCAATAGCCCCCTCTAGGGGTTGAGTAATAAAACCAGCGATGGTTTCTGGATCAGCGCCAAAGTATGCGGTTGTAATGGTTACAACCGCATTTTGGGTTTGGGGATATTGATTAACTGGTAAAGAGCCAACGGCTTTTAGGCCTAGCAATAGAATTAATAGACTAACAACGATTGACAATACTGGGCGACGAATAAAAATATCCGTCCATTGGTGCCGCGTAAAGTCCTGACTCATTGCTCTTGTGGTTTAGGATTTGGTGAGTTGGCCGGCAAGACGCTATTATTAATAATAAGTGGCGTACCGTTCTTTAGCTTGAGTTGACCACTTGTAATGACAGTCATCCCTGGCTCTAAGCCTTTGACAATAGCGACTTGATCTCCCCGCGTAAGTCCTGGTGTCACAAAAATCTGTTGCGCTTCCATGATCGGCTCACCTTTTTTGTTGATCCGATCTGTCTTCTTAGCAATAAACACAGTGCTGCCATATGGGTTATAGGTCACAGCGGTTTGTGGCAGGGTTAGAAGCTGAAGTTTTTCCCCCAGATTAATGTTCACATTAGCAAACATCCCCGGTAATAACTTTTTATCTGGATTGCTAATCTGCGCTTCAATCTGAATATTGCGTGTATTAATTTCTACCTTTGGGCTAACTGCAGTAATCTTTCCTTTAAATATTGCATCCTTGAATGCGTCTGTCTGTAACTCAATTGTTTGTCCAGCCTGAATAGTTCCAGCTGAGCTTTGTGGCAAGGTGAAATCTACAAAAATTGGATCAATTGTTTGCAAGGTAAGCAGCTTATCCCCAGGATTAACATAATGACCAGGATTAATCGTCACAATGCCAACGCGCCCACTAAATGGAGCCTTCAAATTCTTTTTAGCCACTAATGCGATTTGCTGCTCCACTTGTGCACGCTTTGCTTTCATATCTGCGGTGCTGGTGTCATACACATTTTTACTAATTGCCTGAATTGCAAGCTGAGCCTTGTCTCGCTCATTAATGACTTTGGCAAGATCTGCCATCGCCTTCATTGCCTCTAGCTGCGCAAGGTCGGCTGTGTCATTTAATTTGATGAGAAGATCACCCTCTTTCACATCTAGGCCGGATTTGATAGGTACATTTAATACCAAACCACCAATTTCAGTACTTAAGTCAACCCCCCGAAATGCGCGCACATTACCAACACTTGTCATTTTCGGTTGCCACTCTTGTTTTTCAATAACCATAGTACTTACTGTTGCAGGGGGTAAACCCATGCCGGCCATAAAGTGATTAAACAGAAGGGTTTTTAATTGATTAAAGGCCACGATCAGGCCAAGGAGCATAAATACCGCTATCAGCATCATAATCATGCGGCGCTTTAGGGGTGGCATCTGCATGAGAGCAGCGTATGCTTTAGTTTTTCTAAAACGGTCTCGTGGCCTCAAAGTATTGGCTAACCATCGAAATGGCGACAATACCAAATCAAGTGTTTTTACACTCCAGAGTGTATTTTTTATCCAGGCGATGATGGTGTGTATTACATTCATTGGCGCGTCTCTTGCTGGCTGATACCTTGATGAGGGGAATTTTCTGTTTTCTGAGCTTGATATGCAGGGCCAGTCCGATTCCACCAACCGCCGCCTAGGGCAGCAAACAAAGCTGCGGTATTGGCAAAGCGATTGGCTTGGGCATCAATCAATCGAAACTTGGTTTGCTGATACTGTCTTTGCGCAATGAGTACAGCCAAATAACTCCCTGTGCCTAATTTGTATTGCTGTTCTAACAAACTAAGATACTCTAAAGCATTACGCTCTGCTTCCGATGCCGCTCTTAGAGCGAGAGCATCACTTTCTAACGCTTTTAGTGCATTAGCTACTTCCTGAAAGGCATTTAGCACAGTTGCCTGATACTGAAAGACAGCAGCCTCATTAGTTGCGATAGCGCCTCGACGCTGAGCAAGTAGTGCGCCTCCCTGAAACAATGGTTGAAAGACACCTCCGGCAACCGACCAAATTGCCGCATTGGGTCCAAACAATGCGCCGGTGGTTAAAGCTTGCGATCCGGTAGTGCCACTGAGGTTAATTTGGGGTAATAAATTAGCAGTTGCAACCCCCACTAAGGCGTTTGTTGATTTAATATAAGATTCTGCAGCCCTTATATCTGGACGCTGGCGAACTAACTCCGATGGTATCGATAGAGGAATTTTCTCGGGAAGATTTAATGTATTTAAATCAAATTTAGCCAGTAAGGCATTCCCTGGAAACTCACCTACAAATACAGATAGTTGATTGCGAGTAAATGAGAGGTTCTTGTCAAGGTTGAGTAAGTCAATCTGCGAACTTGCTGCTAATGAAATTTGCGAGGTGAGATCAACCCGTGACGCAGTTCCAATTTCTAGTTGCTTTGCAATAATGTCGGCAAGATTTTTCTGAGCTTCATAGATCTCCAAATTGGATGCGTATTGAGCACGAAGTGCTGCTTCACGAATAGCAGTGGTGACGATATTAGCTGTCAGATTTAAATATGCGCCCTCAAGCTGAAATCCCGAGATCTCTGCCTGAGCTTGTGCACTTTGCACAGCGCGGCGAGCACCGCCAAAGACATCGAGGTTGTAGTTCACAGAAACAGAGGTGTTATAGACGTTATAAATACTGGGGCTACCGACCGCTTGCCCAAAGGAAGATGGATTAATTTGCTGACGGGTTGCGCTCCCTCCTAAACCAACACTGGGAAATAAAAGGGATCCAAATGCTGCATTGGCATTTTCTTGCGCAGCGCGTAATGTAGCATCTGCAGCTGCTAAATTTGGGTTACGTTTTAAAGCTTGCTTAATCAAAGCATCAAGTTCGGGCGAACGGTACAAGGCCCACCACTCGGCAGGTATATCTCCTGCGGGTTCGATATTCTGCGCCGTTCCGCCTACGCTTGGTGCAGTTGCTAATTGATTGCTAATAGGCTTTTCTGTAAACGAAGTGACCTTTGGTGCGTCTGGCTTCTTAAAATCAGGTCCTACTGCACATGCCCCAAGGCAAAGAGAAATAATCAATGCCAAGCCATTTTTACTAGGATATGGCATCTGGGGTTTCCAAGAAAAATATGGGGTTGCTAAACGACTTTTCACATCCAATATTTGACCACAAGGATGCTATTAAATGCGGATTTATTCCACCGTAACGCTTTTGGCCAAATTACGTGGCTTATCCACATCTGTTCCTAAGGCGCAGGCGGTGTGATAGGCCAACAGCTGCAGTGGAATAACATGCAAGATAGGAGATAAATCTCCATAGTGCTCGGGTAAGCGAATAACTCGAATACCTTCTTCAGTTTTAATTTGCGTGCCCTGATCTGCAAAAACAAATAGTTGTCCACCACGCGCTTTAACCTCTTGCATATTTGACTTAAGCTTTTCGAGTAGGGTGTCGTTGGGTGCCACCGTTACAACTGGCATTTTGTCAGTCACTAGGGCTAATGGGCCGTGTTTCAATTCACCAGCCGGATAGGCTTCTGCGTGGATATAAGAAATTTCTTTTAATTTAAGAGCTCCCTCTAGCGCGATTGGGAAATGAACCCCTCGCCCCAGAAAAAGTGCGTTTTCACATTTTGTGAATAACCGACTCCAAGAAATAATCTGTGGCTCCAGTGCTAAGACCGCATGAATTGCTTGCGGCAGATGTCGCAAATTATCGAGTGCCTTTTTCTCGGCATCCGGGGATAAGAAGCCGTTTCGCTTTGCAATCGAGCAGGCCAATAAGTACAAGGCGAGCAATTGGGTAGTAAAGGCTTTGGTAGAAGCCACGCCCACTTCTGTACCAGCATGTGTTAAAAAGTGCCACCGAGTCTCCCGAACCATAGCGCTTGAGGCAACATTGCAAATTGATAAGCTCATAGAGTGACCAAGCTGCTTTGCATGTCGTAAGGCCGCTAATGTATCAGCAGTTTCTCCCGATTGTGAAACAACAATCACCAAGGTATTCGGCCTAGGAATCGATTGGCGATAGCGATACTCGCTCGCAATTTCCACTTGAGTAGGAATCCGTGCAATTTCCTCAAACCAATATTTAGCAACGCAGGCTGAGTAATAACTGGTGCCACACGCTAAAAGTAAAACCTGATCAAATGCTTCCCACTCTCTAGTATCGGCAGCAAAAAGGCTTGGTCCAAACTCAGAAATATGTGCAATTGTGTCTGAGGCTGCACGCGCTTGCTCAAAAATCTCTTTTTGCATGAAATGCTGATAGGGGCCTAATTCAACTGCTTCTGCTTGCATTGGCATTGACTTAACTTCACGATCTACTTTTTTACCATTGCAATCCCAAATGGCGTAATCACGCTCATCAAGCGCCACCAAATCTCCCTCCTCGAGGTAGATCATAGTCTCTGCTTTTCCAGCTAATGCCAATGCGTCAGATGATAGGTAATGACCATCATTGCCAAACGCCACAATCAGGGGAGATCCAGCACGCGCACCAATTAAGCGCTTTGGCTCTGTTTGAGAAATGACTGCAATCGCATAGGCTCCCTTTAACTGCAAAATACTAGCGGCTACAGCCTCTCTTAAATCAGGCTTACCCAATTTCACATACTCGCGATGAACTAAGTGCGCGATGACCTCGGTATCGGTCTCCGAACTAAACTGGTAGCCAGCAGTAATCAGTTGTTCACGCAACGGCTCATAGTTCTCAATAATTCCGTTATGTACCAGCGCAATTAAATTATTCGAGATATGGGGGTGTGCGTTCTGCGTATCAGGTTTACCATGAGTCGCCCAACGAGTATGTGCAATACCAATATGCCCCTTGAATTCACTAGCCTGTTTTGCTAAATCAGCTACACGCGCCGTTGTTCTCGCTCTTTGCAGGGGATGATTGGGTTTGCTTGTATCAATCACTGCGAAACCGCATGAGTCATAGCCTCGATACTCTAGGCGTCGTAGACCCTCAATTAAAGTATCAACTACATTACTTTTAGAAACTGCGCCAACAATTCCGCACATAGATTATTTCTTTGCTTTGCTAGATTTAGGCTTGATCTTAATGGGCCGTTGCCAATCTAAGGAGACTTGCTTAGCACGCGATACCGTTAATTTTCCAGCAGGAGCATCTTTGGTTAAGGTGGTCCCTGCTCCTAAGGTGGCTCCCTTGCCTACTTTCACAGGTGCTACTAGCTGTGTATCGGACCCAATGAAAGCATCATCCTCAATAATCGTTTGGTGCTTATTGACACCATCGTAGTTACAGGTAATGGTTCCAGCACCAATATTGACGCGCGCCCCAACGATCGAGTCGCCCACATAGGCGAGATGATTCGCTTTACTCTGTGCTGCAATCCTTGTATTTTTAACTTCGACAAAATTACCAATATGAACTTCGTTCGCCAATATCGTACCCGGTCGAATCCGCGCATAGGGCCCCACTCGGGCATCAACACCAATTTGTGCTCCATCGATATGCGTAAAAGCTCCAACTTCCGTATTGGCCGCAATTTGACTATCTTTAATGACGCAATACGGACCTATATGAACTCCATTAGCCAATTGAACGCGACCTTCAAATACACATCCGATATCAATCCATACATCTTGTCCACAAACAAGCTCACCCCGAATATCGATACGCTCAGGATCAAATAAAGTAACGCCTAATTCTAATAAGGCAGATGCTTGTTGTTTTTGTAATTGCCGCTCTAACGAAGCTAATTGATCACGACTATTGACCCCTAAAATCTCATACTCATTCTTTGCTTGCGAGGTTCGTATGGGAACACCGTCACGCACAGCCATGGCAATCACATCGGTTAAGTAATACTCTCCTTGAACATTTTTAGTCCTTAAGCTCTTCAGCCATTTTGATAGCGAGTCGGTGGGTAGAACCATAATACCCGTATTAATTTCGGCGATTCTCTTAATACTTGAGCTGGCATCTTTTTCTTCAACGATTGCACTTACCAATCCATCCTGATCGCGCACAATTCGTCCATATCCTGTTGGATTTGCCATATTTTGAGTTAATAAGCCAAGAGCTGACCGCTTAGAGCGAACTCCATCAGCTAAGCGTATGAGGAGTTGAAGGGTATCTTTTGTAATCAATGGCACATCACCATATAACACTAGAGTTGGTAATTCTTTATTTAATCTAGACAGAGTCTGCAAGAGTGCGTGACCGGTCCCCTTTTGCACTTTTTGTAACACTGTTTTAACCACTTTAAAGCGTGGATCACGAACTGCTAAATCATTTAGAAATGTACTGACATGCTCTGCCCCATGTCCAATGACCACTATCGGCTCTGCCGCCTGTATTAAAGTAATAGCAGTTTCTAAAACATGTTCCAAGAGGGGTTTACCGGCCAAGGGTTGTAAAACCTTGGGCAAAGCCGATTTCATACGCTTGCCTTGGCCTGCTGCTAGTATCACAATATTCATAGCCATAAGTATAGGGCTTGAGACGAGTTAATGAGAATGCTCTTGAGCTGTTGAGTTAAGACTTGTCAACAAATGAAATCGGAAATTGAGTTTGCTCAGTCAAGGAACATATATCTTCACCCTCGTCAATAGCTAAATCTCCCTCGAGGTTCATTCCCAGCTCACCAAGGCCTTGATGAATCTCTAAATCTTGAAAGTTAAATGCATTTGGATCCATTAGATGTGAGGGAACGATGTGATGCATTGCCCGAAAAATATTTTCAACTCGACCCGGAAATTGTTTCTCCCAATCACGCAAAAGCTTCTTCATCGTTGCTCTTTGTAAATTAGGTTGACTGCCACATAGATCACATGGAATGATGGGGAAGTTCATCATGGTGGCATAGCGCTCTATTAATTTCTCTGGAACATATGCCAGCGGACGAATCACGATATGCCGTCCATCGTCAGAACGCAATTTTGGTGGCATCCCTTTGAGCTTCCCTGCAAAAAACATATTTAATAATAGAGTTTCTAAAATATCATCTCGGTGATGTCCTAAGGCTATCTTGGTAGCCCCAAGTTCATCTGCAACGCGATACAAAATACCGCGTCGCAAACGCGAACATAAACCACAGGTTGTTTTTCCTTCTGGGATTACTCGCTTGACAATACTGTACGTGTCTTGCTCTTCAATATGAAATGTAATATTGAGTTTTTTTAAATAATTAGGAAGTACTTCTGCAGGAAAATTAGGCTGTTTTTGATCTAAGTTCACTACTACGATCTCAAAAGAGATTGGCGCACGTTCGCGTAACTTTATCAAAATATCTAATAGAGTATAGCTGTCCTTGCCGCCTGATAAACACACCATTACCTTATCGCCATTTGCGATCATACCAAAGTCACTAATAGCTTGTCCCACTAAACGAGATAATTTTTTATCTAATTTATTTTCTTCAAATGCTTGCTTGCGTAGATCAGCCATAACGAGCGTTAGTAATAAAGTTTATTAATTCGACTTTTTAATCTTAAACACCTCTACACCCACTTCCTCGCAATCGGGATAGACATCAGGCTTTGCTGTGCTGACTCTGGCAGCCATTACACTGGGATGCTCTAAAACAGCCTGCACAATATCGTCACATAAGGTTTCTTGTAAATGAATATGGCCTCTTTGGACTCGCTGAGTAATTGTTTTACGAATAAAGTCATAGTCCAATACCTCATCTAGACGATCGTACTTTGGCGTATTTTGCTCAAGAGGAACATAGAGGTCCACATTAAAAATCACACGCTGTTCAGCTTTTTTTTCATAATCATGTACTCCAATATTGATATAAGCCTCATAATTTTTTAAAAATAGACGGCGGCAATGTATTAGGCTTGGGTGAGATAAAAGGGAGTGCATGCTGACCTTATTGAATGTTAAACATGACATCGCGCTGCGACGGAATTAAATGTTGACCACCATCGACATAAATAGTTGTACCTGTAATTGCCTTTGCATTCGCAATAAAGAGTGCAGCCTGTGCAATATCATCTGGGCTTGATGAATATCCCATGGGAGTCTTTTGATGCGCTTGCAAAAATTCTGCTTCCGTTTGTTTGCCAGATGGTAATGTAATCCCTGGAGCCAAACCAACCGAACGTAAAGTCGGGGCAAAATCGAGCGCCATCATTTCGGTGGCTGTTAATAGTGCGCTCTTTGACAAGGTATACGAAAAATAATCTGGATTTAAATTAATTAACTTTTGATCCAATAATTGAATGGTGACAGGAACCTGTTCATCGTTTCGTGGAGGTTGCCCTTGGAGATGGTGGAACATTTCCTGTGCCAACAAGACGGGAGCTGCCAGATTAACTTGCATATTGCGCACGAGGCCAGCCTGGGTAAGCATATGCGCCTCCTGGCTAGGTCGGTCGTATTCAAAAGCAGATGCACTATTAATTAAGCAATCAATTCTGCCAAATTGATCAACGCCCGCTTGGAACAAAGCCTTTATTGCGTCTGGCTCAGCCAAATTAGCCTGTACTGCAATTGCCTGAACCCCTAAAGCCTTTATCTGCGATAGTGTTTCTAGGGCGGCCTGCTTCGAGCTGCCATAGTGCAACACCACATTCCAGCCTGCTTTAGCAAAGTGCAAAGTAATTGCTTTACCCAAGCGCTTAGCCGCTCCAGTAAGCAAAACAGTACGATTCGAGGATGTCTTTAAACCTTCCACCTAAACTCTCTTAGACTAACGAGCTATGGATATTAACCTGACCCAGCCCGAAGAGGAGCGTTTAGCCGCCATGATGGCCAAAATTTGCCAGGAAATTAAGCAAAATGGGGGGTATATGCCTTTTTCTAGGTATATGAATATCGCTCTTTATGACCCTAAATTAGGCTATTACTCGGCTGGACTAGAAAAATTTGGGGTAACAGGTGATTTCATCACCGCCCCTGAAATCAGCCCTTTTTTTGGTCAAACCATCGTTAACACCATCTTGCCTATCCTCGAAAAGTTTAAGCAGCAAGGCCTGCCTACCCGTATTCTCGAGTTCGGTGCGGGCGCCGGTAGCCTTGCAAAATCAATTTTGATCGAGTTACATCGACGTGGGTTTGATCTCGATGAATACCAAATGATCGAACTCTCGCCCGATCTCGCTAAACGTCAACAGTCTCTCCTACAGGATGTCTGCCATCAAAATAAAATTCATACGCAATGCAACTGGTTAAGCTCATTCCCCGATCATATTGAGGGGGTGATCTTGGCCAATGAGGTGCTCGATGCCATTCCATGTGAGAGGATTTGCCTACATAACGATACTTGGCATCATCTTGGTATTGCAGTCACACCTCATGCTTCACCATTTTTACTAAAAGATTCTGTAGGACCAGCCTTGAGTACCGCCGAGCTTAATGACCTGTCTCCAGTATTACGAAATACACAGGCATTTTCTAATGGCTACACTACAGAATTTCATCCTCAAGCACAAGCTTGGCTTAGAGCGCTGACTGACCGATTGGAATGCGGCTTATTATTAATCATTGACTATGGCTTTCCTGAGCAAGAATACTATCATCCCCAACGTCAAGATGGGACCTTAATGGCTCATTATCAACATCAGGCATTAAGTAATGTATTACAACTTCCAGGCATTTGCGACATCACATGCCATATTGAATGCTCTAGCCTATTGCGACTATTAGAAAAGAGTATCCATGGTGAACTTTTTTACTCAAGCCAAGCATCTTATCTTCTTGACGCAGGAATTACTGAACTAGTTCTAGCAAAATCAGACCCGCAAGATGTTAAATGCTTTATCCCGATTTCGAATGCGTTACAAAAGTTGTTATCGGAAGCAGAGATGGGCGAACTTTTTAAGGTCATTGCTTTTGAAAAAAATCTTGCGCAACTAAAACTTCGATTAACCCAGTTGCCTGGCTTATCTGGTCGTAATCGTGTTTACTGATCTAAAGCCTGTGAAATAGCCATTAATCGTGCACGCACTACCTCTTGATGAATCTGCTCACCAAGATTACTGCTCGAGCCTTGCTGACTAATCTTTGCTGCAATTTGACCACCATCAACCTGTCGCGCAGCATCTAATAATTTTGGCCAATTGGCAATTCCGACTCCTATACCTTCAAATAACTTCATTATCTCAGTAAAGCGAGCCGGCTTGCGCCACACATCGGTACGATTAAATAAATCGAGCACAATTTGAGGACTCAAAATGAACTCACGGCACGCTTCAAATTGAGCCACAGCAACACAATACTCAGTAATGTCATTTGGTACTCTTAGCTCGTCTCCCCAGGCGTCAATCTCTTCTGGCTTTAGTTTCTTTAAGAGAATTGCTAGACGTTTATCTAGCTCAGGGTGGATAGTAATAACCTGATTTAATTGGGTAAGCATTTCTTTTCTGCTACTTATGTTCCGCCATTGAACGGTAAATGCAGTTGGCCAAATTTCCTCTAGTGCACCACATTCCTCAAGAACATCGATAAAGCGTTCAGGCGCCTGGGATCTAAGTGCTCTTGCAAGCTCTTGCCAAATTCTCTCTTTAGATAAAGTCGTTAGCTCATCCTTGCCTACCATGTACTTCATAATGGCGAGGGTCTCTGGCGCAATCATGAATGTTGGGAAACGCGCAGCAAATCGAGCGACTCGCAATACTCGTAGAGGGTCTTCTGAAAAAGCATCGGAGAGATGTCGAAATATACCTTGCTCTAAATCTACTTTGCCCTGATAGGGGTCAATGAGATGGCCAACTAGTTCACCGCTGGCATTTACTTCTTGGGCCATCGCATTAATCGTCAAGTCACGTCGTTTAAGATCTTCCTCAAGCTGAATACTTGGATCTGCATGGAAAATAAAGCCTTGATGCCCTGGAGCAGTTTTACGCTCTGTTCTGGCAAGGGCATACTCATGCTGGTTTTGTGGGTGCAGAAAGACTGGGAAATGACTACCAACTGGATGAAATCCGTTTGCAAGCATTTCCTCTACCGAAGACCCGACCACCACATAATCGATATCGTGAACTGGTAACCCAAGTAAGCGATCACGTACCGCTCCACCAACCTGATAAATCTTCAAGCAATTAGACTTTCTAAGCGTTGTTTAGCAATTCCAAAGTCTTCACTTAAGGCGTCGCGGCCACCAGGGGGCAATATATTAGGAATGCTCATTGAGGCAATATTATCTCGGGACATTAGCGTGGGTCCGGGACCAAACTCAAAGGCAACTGCCTGGAGGTATCCGACCCAATTTGGCAAAGAAATGACTGGATTCTTTTTACCCGCTTTGCGAATTGCAAATCGTACTAAGTCTTCCATGCTAAATACCTCGGGTCCAACCAAATCATAAATTCTATGGATAGTACGCGGATCCTCTAAGGCCATTACAAACGCTTTGGCTACATCATTGACACTCACAGGTTGGAAAAGAGCTTTGGTATTGGCCAATGGAATCACTGGAAATAATTTCGCTAAGCTCACAAAGGTGTTGATAAATTGATCCTGTGTTCCAAAAACAACCGATGGTCTAAAGATGGTCCAATCCAGGCCGCTGTCCTCTACACACCGCTCACCGTCGCCCTTGCTTCTCTGATACATTGATGGGCCTTGAGAATGCGCCCCTAAAGCACTCATATGCAAATAGCGTTTTAGACCAAATGCTTTCATCTCCTGTACAAGCATTTCGGGAAGATCTACATGAGCCTTTTTAAAACCGGGGCCATATGGATCACCAGTTTGGTCATGCAGAATCCCAACTAAATTAATGACCGTCGCGCCTGGTTTTAACTCTGCGAGCAGCCCCTGAATCGCCTCGCGATGATTGATATCGGTCTCAACAAGAGTGACACTTGGCAGTAAGCGTAGATCGCGCACGGCACTATAACGTCTAGATGGTATTAAGACCGAATATCCTTTTTGCTGCAACTGCTGAGCAATGGTTTTTCCAATAAAACCACTTCCGCCAACGAGTAAAACATCGTGTCTCATGGTAACTCACTTAACACGGCTGTTTTAGGCTGAATAGTACCAAGGCGCTGTTTCATGGTGCTCGACTTTCCATCCATTAAAAGTGAATAATACGTTGCGTTGGCCAGAACATTTTTTACATAAGTACGAGTCTCATTAAATGGAATGGATTCGACAAAGATAGCGCCTTCCGTTGATTGCGTTAATTTCTCACGCCAAGACTTTGGTCGAGACGGGCCTGCATTGTATGCAGCTGAGGCCAACACCCAAGAACCATCGAGGTCTTGTAGTACCATATTAAGGTAGTGGCTACCCAAAGTTAAATTTGTCTGGGTATCTTTTAGTCGCTCATTGGTATACGAGTTCATCCCAATTTTTTTGGCAACATACTTAGCAGTATTGGGCATGACCTGCATGAGACCCGAAGCGCCTACCGAAGATGAGGCGTTTGTAATAAAGCGTGACTCTTGCCGAATTAGCCCGTATGCCCATGCTAGGTTTAGATCAATATTCTTGGCGATCGGACTCAATTGCTCTTTAAATGGCGTGGGGTAACGTAAAGAAAAGTCATGCTCCCCTTTTGTGCGATCTGCCGTATTAACAGTCCGATCATAAAGATGAATCCGTTTGGCATATTCTGCCGATGCCAACAACTGCTTATCGCTCATACCACGCAACTCCCAATTCCACTCGCGATTTCCTTCAAAGCGTAAATTCATTGCATAAAAACGCTCGCCCCGAACAAACCCATTACGTACTGCCATTCCTTTGATTTCTGACTCGCTCACTTTGACTTTAGCAGGAATCAATATTGGCTTTCCAAGCTCTTCTCGGGCCAATTGTCCATAAAAGTTGTATTGGTCCTCCAACTCTTTGAACTGGAGATTAGCTAATTCTGAATTGCCTAGCTCTTTATAGGCTCTACCGTACCAATAGGTCCATGCGGGATCCCTTTGTCTTACTGCGGGATTCATTTTCTCAATCGTGTCTTTGGTTAATTGCCAATCGTGGGCACGTAAGGCGGTACGTACCTTCCACTCTTGGCTCTCAGTTGATAAGAGGGCATCAAAACCTAGCTGCTGTTGTCGGTGGTAAGCATCGATCGCATTGCGGTCTAAACGTTTTGCTAAAAATTGACCAATAACTGCCCAAGCCATTGCTTGATCCTCTTTGCTAAAGCGCGTGTTAGATTGTAAGAATTCGCGATAAGTCTTGCTGGCATCCGTACGTGCAGACCGCACTACCGCTGCAATTGGATCCTCGCCTCCGATCCGCTTTCCAATGGTCTCTAAATTCATTTCGGCAGCAGAGCGCCCTAACGCTTTTGCCTGTGCTATTGTCAGCCCTTTAGCCTGCACAAGCATGGGAACTAACTCTTGACATGCTAAGCCGAAATTACGTGGATCGATCATGGTTTTTAAAGTATCCTCCCCAATGCGCTTTGGATCTTCTTGCTTTGCAAGTCGCGATTGCAATGCATAGCATTTCACATTAGTGTCGTCATCAAGCATAAAGAGTGGGTACTCCTTATCAAATTGCTGCCAATCTTTTCGTTTACCAAGAACGAGCAGCCAATCGTTACGTAATCGATCAGCAATGGCAGTACCGTCATAGGTCTTTAAAAAAGCATGTACCTCTTCATCCACAATCGTATCGGCACGCGCCTCATTGCCCTTATCAAACATTTGTGGCTTGATACGAAAATAACGGATGTAGTCTGTATAGGGATAGTTAACCAATGCGGCTGCTAGCTGTCCACTCCGAACCACATCATTCTTTCTGGCCGCATCACGTAACTCAATAAATGATTTATCCGCTTCGCTAAGCTCATAAGACTCTGATAGATTCTGAGCTTTAACCTTATTGGGTGACTTGGCAAAACTGAGCTGCCAGAGTCCGACATTGAGGACTAGAGCGTAAGCCAAAAAGGCAAAAGCGTATTTTGCTGATTTTGGAGTAAATAAATTTTTGGACATCCTTCTATTTTCCCCCGATAATTGAATCTATGCACACCCCAATTGATCTAGTTCGCCGCAATTTATTATCTACTCGAGCTAAGTTTATAAAAAATCCGAACTTTGAAGGAGATAACTTGGGTCTTTTAAGCAATGTTGAGGATTTCCTCTCCAATATTTGCTCAGACTATCATTCAATTGCCTTTTGTTGGCCGTATAAAGATGAGCCAAATTTAATCAAATTACTTTTATGGTGGTGCAAATTAAACCCGAAGCGAATGCTACTGCTTCCCAAAATTGAAATTAATAAAACAATGAGTTTTTATAGTTGGTCAGAATCCGATCAACTTATTAATAATCGCTTTGGAATCCCTGAGCCTGACCCCAATTCAAAAAATTGTTTTTTGGTGAACCCCGATTGCATCCTAATTCCCTGTGTTGGATGGGGCTTTTATCATAACCAATACTGGCGGCTAGGTTATGGCGGTGGTTACTTTGACCGAACTATATTTAATCTAAAAAATGAGGGTCATTTATTTAAAACAGTAGGAATTGCGTACGATTGGCAAAAGCTGAATCATGATCTTTGGAGGCCCCAAGACCATGATCAACCACTTGATTATGTTTTGACAAATTCCTCTATCTACCCCAAAGTTTCAATTTAAATCAGGATTTGGTTAACTTGAGATTTTTTGCAATTCGAAGGGTGGGTTCAGCCTGATTTAATGAGTAAAAATGCAATCCGGGCACTCCGGAAGCAATCAATTTTTCACATAAATTGGTAACAACCTCTTCACCAAAGGCTTTTATTGAAAGAGTATCGTCACCAAATGACTGGAGTCTCAGTCTTACCCAACGAGGAACTTCGGCACCACAGGCGTCAGAAAATCGCAACAATTGAGCACTACTCGTTATGGGCATGATACCCGCAACAATTGGAACATCAACACCCCGACGACTCACCTCGTCTACAAATCGAAAATAGGCATCGCAATTAAAAAAATATTGGGTAATGGCAGAGTTTGCGCCTACGCGAACTTTCTGAACAAAAAAATCAATATCTTTTTCTGGCGACTTTGCTTGAGGATGTGACTCTGGGTAGGCTGCCACTTCTATATGAAACCAGTCTTGCGTTTGGCTTCGAATATATTCAACCAGTTCATTGGCATGATGAAACTCTCCATACTGCCCCATTCCCGATGGCAGATCCCCCCTCAAAGCAACCATTCTCTTTATGCCAAGCTCTTTGTAGTGGCTTAAGAGCTCCGACACCAAAGCACGGGTATTTCCAACGCAAGATAAATGCGGGGCAACCACATCACCAGCCCCATGGATCATGCGCACCGTCTGCAATGTGCCAGCTTGGGTCGAACCTCCAGCGCCATAAGTAACAGAATAAAAAGCTGGATTGAGCAGCTGATTGTATTGCTGCCTAATTTTTTCTAATCGATCTAAGCCGTCTGTTGTTTTTGGTGGAAAAAACTCAATACTAATTTCCATGATTATTTGTCCGCCTTAATAACGATAGGTTTCTGGCTTAAATGGACCCTCTTTTTTCACACCAATATAAGAGGCTTGTTGATCATTTAGTTCTGTTAGTTGTGCATTAAGCTTCTTGAGCTGTAAACGCGCCACCTTTTCGTCTAAATGCTTTGGTAGGGTGTATACGCCCACTGGATACTTAGTGGTACCTGCTGCCCCCCACAGCTCAATCTGCGCAATCACTTGATTTGCAAATGATGAACTCATCACATAAGACGGGTGGCCTGTACCGCACCCCAAATTCACTAAACGGCCTTTTGCCAAAATAATCAGGCGTTTTTCAGGGGCACCGTTGGCTGATGGGAATATGACATGATCTACTTGAGGCTTAATTTCTTCCCAAGTATATTTTTCAATCCCCGCAATATCGATTTCATTATCAAAGTGACCGATATTGCAAACAATTGCCTGATCTTTCATCTTCTTCATATGATCGTGCGTAATCACATGATAATTACCCGTAGCAGTCACAAATATATCTGCTTTATCAGCTGCATAGTCCATCGTTACCACGCGATATCCTTCCATCGCAGCTTGTAATGCACAGATGGGGTCTACCTCTGTAACCCATACTTGAGCAGATAGGGCGCGCAAGGCTTGAGCAGAGCCCTTGCCCACGTCACCATAACCCGCCACTACTGCAACCTTACCAGCAATCATCACATCCGTAGCGCGCTTAATTGCGTCTACCAAAGACTCGCGGCAACCATATAAGTTATCAAACTTACTCTTGGTCACAGAGTCATTCACATTAATCGCCGGAAAGCGAAGGTCGCCCTTAGCATGCATTTGATAGAGGCGATGTACGCCCGTGGTTGTCTCTTCAGTGACTCCATTTACCTTAGCTAATCGGGTAGAGTACCAAGTAGGATCGACAGCGATCTTGCCCTTAATGGCCGCAAATAAAATACGCTCTTCCTCGCTCGTGGGATGATTAAGAACAGCCTGATCTTTTTCTGCTTTGGTCCCAAGGTGCAAAAGCAAGGTGGCGTCGCCACCATCATCTAAGATCATGTTGGTGAAACCACCATCAGCCCATTCAAAAATCTTATGGGTGTAATCCCAGTACTGCTCTAGGGTCTCGCCTTTGATTGCAAATACGGGTGTGCCATTGGCTGCAATTGCGGCTGCTGCATGGTCTTGGGTCGAGAAAATATTACAAGAAGCCCAGCGTACTTCGGCTCCCAAGGCTTCAAGGGTCTCAATCAACACAGCGGTTTGAATGGTCATATGCAAGGAGCCGGTAATACGAGCACCCCGAAGCGGTTGTTTTGCTGCAAACTCTTCACGAATAGCCATGAGGCCTGGCATTTCGGTTTCGGCGATCTTAATCTCTTTTCGACCAAAGTCAGCCAAATTAATATCGGCAATGGCGAAATCGCTACCGAGTTTGATATCTGTAATGGTGTTCATACAAGCTCCAGCTAAAGATCGTCAAGCGGAGCAAGTTCAAGAAACTCGCTAACCAATTGACAATAGGGTTAGCGAGCGCGGTTGCAATGAAGTTACCAAGTAACTCCCCTCCAAGCCTGGGAGGCGCATATAAATCACGGCCCCTTGCAACGCTCCTTGGAGGAATACTCAAATTGTAAACAAGTTTTCGGCTAGATGCCCGCCGCCGCCTTAAGTGCCGCAGCCTTATCTTTACGTTCCCACGTAAATTCAGGCTCCTCACGCCCAAAATGGCCATAAGCAGCTGTCTTTTTATAGATTGGTCGCAACAAATCTAGCATCTTGACAATACCCTTAGGCCGAAGGTCAAAGTGCTCTGATACCAATTTCGCAATTTGCTCATCGGGGATCTTGCCAGTTCCAAAGGTGCTCACCATCACCGAAGTGGGTCGCGCCACACCAATTGCATACGAGATCTGAATTAGGCACTTACTGGCAAGGCCTGCGGCTACCACATTCTTGGCAACATAACGGCCTGCATAGGCTGCTGAACGGTCCACCTTAGACGGGTCCTTGCCCGAGAAAGCACCGCCGCCATGCGGTGCAGCACCGCCATAGGTATCTACAATAATTTTGCGCCCGGTTAAGCCGCAATCGCCCTGTGGACCACCGATGACAAAGCGACCCGTGGGATTTACCAAGTATTTGATATCACCCTTAATCAAGTTCTTTGGCAATACTGGCTTAATGATTTCTTCAATCACGGACTCGCGTAATTTCTCTAGGGGAATATCAGCGGAGTGCTGAGTGGAGAGAACTACGGTATCAATTGAATCGGGCTTGCCATTGACGTAGCGCAATGTAACTTGAGACTTTGCGTCAGGACGTAGCCAATTTAAACGACCATCACGGCGTAATTGCGATTGCCGCTCTACCAAACGATGCGATAGATATATAGGAAGAGGCATTAATTCGGGGGTCTCATCGCAAGCGTAACCAAACATTAAACCTTGATCACCTGCCCCTTGATCTAAGCCATCGTCGTGGGCTTTATCCACACCCTGAGCAATATCAGGGCTTTGCTTATCATAAGCCACCAAGACGGCGCAACCTTTGTAGTCAATGCCGTAATCTGTATTGTCATAGCCAATTTCGCGTAATGTATTGCGCGCCACCTGAATGTAGTCTACGTTTGCGTGCGTTGTGATTTCGCCAGCCAAGACGACTAATCCAGTATTACAAAGCGTTTCTGCCGCAACACGAGCTTTAGGGTCTTGAGTCAAGATCGCATCAAGAATTGCATCAGAAATTTGGTCTGATACTTTATCGGGGTGACCTTCAGAAACCGACTCTGAGGTAAAGAAATAATCGTTTGCCATTCTATTCTCCATTTCAAGGGCACTGACAACTTCACGTGCCGGGGAATACAACGGCGACGCTTTAGCAGATTTTTTTAATTCGCCCCGCAAGTTGTCTTTAACTCGGCGAATGATCTATTTTATCCGAATCCAACAAAAAAGTGGCTATGCAAGCCAATTGAATATCATTAGCAGGTGCAAAATACCGTTTTACGCCTACTCCTAAAAGGGCTTGCTAGCCTTCCTCTTGGGCTAACCCAACTGCTGGGCAGTCTTGGTGGGGTTTTAACCTATTTGGGCTCAAGCCACTTTCGAGGTCTTTTTCGGGATAACTATCGTCATGCCATGGCTTTAAACGGTATCTCAGAACGCCCCTTGCGAGCCGCTGCAGCCTCTGGCATGTTGTTTGCAGATAGCCTCTGGATTTGGTACAACCCCCAAAAAGCATTGAATCGCTCTGAAATACAAAACTGGGAAATCGTAGAACAAGCAATTGCTCGGGGTAAAGGACTCGTCATGCTTACCCCTCATCTTGGCGGCTTTGAAATCATTCCGCGTATTCTTGCCAAACACTTTCCTGCCACAATTTTGTATCGCCCAGCACGTCAAGAGTGGCTCAATGACGTGATTGAGGAGCAACGCGCTTATCCTAATATGCACTTTGTGCCAACCAATCTAAATGGTGTGCGCAAAATGGTCAAGGCTTTACAAGAGGGGGAGGCTGTCGGCATTCTTCCCGATCAGGTGCCGAGCGGGGGTGATGGTGTGTGGGTAAAGTTCTTTGGTCGATATGCTTACACCACGCCATTACCTGCGCGACTTGCTAAACGTAATCAAACCCCAGTCATCTTATTTTCTGCAATCCGTAAATCTATCGGTCAAGGTTGGCTCATTAAGGCGCGCCTGTTAGAGCCGTTCTCAGATGATGCCAACACCGCAGCCCTACAAATGAACCGAGCGATTGAATCAGTGATTTTGGAAGCTCCTTTGCAATTTATTTGGTCGTATAACCGCTACAAACACCCTCAAGGCGCACCGCTACCCCCTCAAGACTAATTTGTATGATGAACTGGTTGCACACCTTTTTTAATTACATTGCTCTAAGCATCCTCAGGCTGTTCGCTTTTGTTCCATACTCCTGGACCGTACAAATTGGTTATGCCTTAGGCTCCTTATTTGGATGCTTACCGCATCAGCGGAAGCGGGTAGTCCTTAAAAATCTTAGCCTATGCTTTCCAGAATTAAGCGAAGAAGAAATTAAGCGCTTGGCGGCCGAGCACTGGCGTCTATTTGGCCGCAGCGTCTTAGAGCGTAGTCGAATCTGGCTTGGCTCAGCGGAGCAAATCGTATCGATGATTGAGATCCAGTCTGACATTAAATTGGGTGATTGCAAACCACGTATTTTTGTGATCCCGCACTTTGTTGGTCTTGAAGGTGGCTTTATGGCTTTATCAGCGATGGCTGCACAAAAAAACTGGCCTCGAGGGGCTGGCCTTTATCAAAATATGAAGAACCCATTCTTCAATCAAAAAATTATTGAGTGGCGCAATCGCTTTGGCGGTAAATCTATTGCTAGGCAAAGTCGCCTATTGGAGCTGATTAGAGAAATTAAATCGGGTAATTTTATTTTTATTGCTCCCGATATTGACCTGGGCCCCAAAGACTCTGTATTTGTTCCTTTCTTTGGGATTCAGACCAATACCATTACGGCAATCTCGCGCTTAGCCAAGGCCTGCAATGCGGAGGTCTGCCTGATGATCACGACCTTAAATGCTGACCGCAGCAAGTACATCTGCCGCATTCAGCGTGCTCTTGAGCGCTTTCCAAGCGATGATCCTGTAGCTGACACCGCACGTCTTAATCGCTGCTTTGAGGATGAGATTCGTCAACGACCGGCCGAATACTACTGGGTACATAAACGCTTTAAATATCGGCCGCCTGGTGAAGCAAACTTGTATGATTAGACTTTCATTACAACGATCTCATTATGCGTAAACTACGCTTTACCAAAATGCACGGTGCTGGCAATGACTTCATCGTGATTGATGGTATGACACAGAACCTAAGTCAGATTGATCCTTCGCTATGGCGCAAACTTGCTCATCGCCAACTCGGGATTGGTGCTGATCAAATTTTGCTAGTTGAAAAAAGTGGCGCGCCTGGAGTGGACTTTAAGTATCGTATTTTTAATGCGGATGGCGGTGAAGTAGAGCAATGTGGTAATGGCTCGCGCTGCTTTGTACGCTTCGTACATGATCAGGGGCTGAGCACGAAGAATGAGATTCGGGTAGAGGTAGCACATACTATTCTGACCCTAAAACGTCTTGATGAACATCGGGTTGAGGTTGATATGGGTCCACCCATTTTGAATCCTACCCTCATCCCATTTGATCCTTCGGGACTGACCAGCAAGCAAGAAATGCATGAGACCTTATATGCACTAAGCCTTTCTCACAATAGCGGGGCTCATGCCGATTGGATTGCTGTGTTATCCATGGGCAATCCTCATGCGGTACAAATTGTTGAGGATCTTGAGAGTGCTCCCGTGCAGATCGATGGGCCGTTGATTGAGTCACATCCAGCATTTCCAAAGCGTGTTAATGCAGGATTTATGCAAATCATTAATCGTCACGAAATTAAATTACGCGTCTATGAACGCAGCGCTGGTGAAACCCTGTCGTGCGGCACTGGTGCTTGCGCTGCCGTTGTATCTGGAATACAGCGTGGTCTACTTGACTCTCCAGTACGCGTTCATACGCGTGGTGGGGAACTACAGATTACTTGGGATGGCTTTGGTTCTCAAGTTATACCATCTGTCATGATGAGCGGTCCTACGCAAACTGTTTTTCAGGGCGAGATTGATCTAGAGACTCTCTAAAAATATCATTGAGTTAAACCCCGTAGCGGCTTCGGTAAGTCTGCACAGCTGGTAAATATTGCTGAAGATCAGCATCTTTTGATTGTTGTAAGTAGGCCAACACACTATTTAGGTTGGCAATCGCAATCACGGGCAAGCCAAATTCTTGATGAACGCTTTGAACCGCAGAATATGCGCCCACATTATCTGCGTCACCAGATTTCTCCATGCGATCAAGCGCTATTAATACTGCACAGGGCTCTGCTCCGGCTGTCTTAATCTGTTCAACCGACTCGCGCACCGAGGTTCCTGCCGAGATGACGTCATCAATAATGACCACCCGCCCCGTTAAGGGTGCGCCAACAATGTTGCCGCCTTCACCATGATCCTTCGCTTCCTTGCGGTTATATGCAAATGTCGTATTACGATTTAACTGGGCCAAAGCAATGGCGGTGCTGGCCGCTAAAGTAATACCTTTATAGGCAGGGCCATACAACATATCAAAACTTATCCCCGATTGAATGAGAGCACGTGCATAGAACTCACCCAAGCGTCCCAAGCGTGCGCCATCATAAAAAAGTCCAGCATTGAAGAAATATGGTGATACTCGTCCCGCCTTCGTTTTAAACTCTCCAAAAGACAAAACCTTTGCCTCTAGTGCAAAGCGAATAAAGTCAAACGGATCTTGCTCGGAATTTAAATTCATAGGCCTTTATGTTACGCATCATTTCCGCCAATCTCAATGGAATTCGCTCCGCCGCCAAAAAAGGGTTTATGGAATGGCTAAACCATCAATCTGCCGATTTTATCTGCGTGCAAGAACTCAAAGCGCAAGAAGTCGACCTTGCCCCTGAAATCCTTTCTCCGCCTGGGCTTAATGCCTACTTTCACTATGCCAAAAAAAAGGGGTACAGCGGCTCAGGTATCTTTACGCCCCACGCCGTCGAGCATATGCAATTAGGATTTGGCAATCCTGAGTTTGATGCAGAGGGCCGTTATGTCGAAGTTCAGATAGGTCAGCTCTCTGTAATCTCCGTCTATATGCCCTCAGGCTCAAGCTCCCCAGAGCGCCAAGAGGCAAAGTTTCGTTTCTTGGATGCCTTCTTGCCGCATCTAATCCAACTTAAAAAGAGTGGACGCCAAATTCTGCTGTGTGGTGATGTCAATATTGCCCACCACGAAATCGATTTAAAGAACTGGAAAGGTAATCTAAAGAACTCGGGGTTTTTACCCGAAGAGCGCGCTTGGCTCACAAATCTATTCTCAGAACTAGGCTATGTAGATGTGTATCGGCAATTAGAGCCGAATGCTAGTGATACTTGTTATACTTGGTGGAGTCAACGCGGTCAGACCTATGCAAAAAATGTGGGTTGGCGTATTGACTATCAAATTGCCACGCCTGAACTAGCTCAATCTGCCAGAAAAGCAGGGGTTTATAAAGAGCAACGTTTTTCTGATCATGCCCCACTCATCATTGAGTACAACTGGAAACTTTAAGACGAGTTTGTTTTCTCAATACGAATTGCCAACATGATTAAGATCAGGACAGGAATGCCAATCAGTGCAGTGGCAATAAAAAAATGTTCGTAGCCAAAAGTATCTACATACACCCCAGAAAAACCTGCTAACCATTTTGGTAGCAATAACATCATCGAACTAAATAAGGCATATTGTGTTGCAGAGTACTGCACATTTGTGAGGGACGATAGGTAGGCAATAAACGCTGCCGAGGCAATGCCTGAGCTTAAGTTATCTGCCGAGATCACCCAAACCAAACCATTAAGATCGTGGCCGCGCGTGCTCAACCATGCAAATAGTAGATTGCTCGCTGCAGATAAAACGCCTCCCAAAAACAAGACGCGCATGACTCCAAGACGCATCGTTAGCAGGCCGCCCAAGAATGCCCCCACCAAGGTCATGATCACACCAAACACTTTAGTGACTGCTGCTACCTCATCCTTGGTATAGCCCATGTCTACATAAAAGGGGTTGGCCATAATGCCCATCACCACATCACTAATGCGGTAAATGGCAATTAGCCCTAGGATCAAAAAAGCTTGCCACCGATATCGGCTAATAAAATCTGCAAAAGGCTGTATCAAGGTCTGTTGCAACCACTGCCCAGCAGAACGAGCTTTTGGCAAAAGCACTGCCTGGGGCTCAGGACTTAATAAAGTAGTGATAACACCAACGCTAATTGACAGCGCCATACACAAATACGCAAATTGCCAAGCCTCGGCAAGATAAATCCCGGTTGTTGTCTCCGCTCGTGCTGCCAACCATAACGCCCCAGCCCCCGCCCAAATCATGGCCAAGCGATAACCGGTTTGATAGCTAGCTGCTAGTGCAGCTTGGTATTGTGCTTTTGCGGATTCAATCCGAAAAGCGTCCAAAGCAATATCTTGCGTTGCTGACCCAAAGGCAACCAAGAGCGCAAACCAAACGATCGGCTCTAGGTTTTGTTTGGGATCGGTAGTTGCCATCCCCACCAACCCAAAAATAATTAAGGCTTGTGCAAATAATAGCCAGCTACGGCGCCGACCCAGTCGTTTGGTCAAAAATAGAATGGGTACACGATCGACCAATGGCGCCCATAACCATTTGCCAGCATAGAACAAGGCAACCCACGATAAATAACCAATTGTGCTCCGGTCTATTCCGGCTTCGCGCAACCAAAACCCAAGGGTACCCAAAACCAATAATAGCGGGAGGCCTGCGGAGAATCCCAAGAAAAACATGCGAACGCTGGGCCACTCTAAATAGACCCGTAAGTCTTTACCCCAGGATTGAATGCTATTGAGTGCCACGCACGCGATAGATAGCCAAGCTACCTAATAGATTGGGCGCCCACTGAACAACCTTGCCCTCGTGCAATACAACTCGGCCCAATATTTCAATGCCTAATTTGTGTGCCAAGGCCTCAAAGTCGGCAATAGTTAGAACGCGAACGTTCGGCGTATTAAACCACTCATAGGGCAAAGACTTTGATACCGGCATTCTGCCCAAAGCTACCGAATAGCGATGGGACCAGTGACCAAAATTTGGGAAGGAAACTACACACTGCTTGCCGACTCGCACAACCTCGCGCAAGATTCTTTCGGTCTGATGGATGGTCTGTAAAGTCTGCGATAAAACAACAGTATCAAAGCTCTGATCTTCAAACAATGCTAACCCGCCCTCTAGATCTTGTTGAATGACATTTAGGCCCTTTTTTACACAGGCTAATACGGATGCATCCATGATTTCTACACCGTAGGTCTTCACATGACGCTTTATCCGAATAAACTCTAAAAAAGAACCATCACCGCAACCTAAATCTAATAAGGAGGAGTTTGGCGCAACCCAGTTTGCAATCGCATCGAAGTCTGCTCTTAATTGCATCGATCCTCCGCCACTTTTTCAAAATAAGCGCGTACTAGATTGTGATAACGGGCATCATCTAATAAAAAGGCATCATGTCCATGTGGAGCATCTATTTCTGCATAACTAACATTTGCTTTGTTATCAAGTAATGCCTTTACAATCTCTCGACTTCGATCCGGGGAGAAGCGCCAATCGGTAGAAAAACTCACCACCAAGAAATGGGCTTGAGCTGGGGAGAGAGCTTGACTTAAATCACCGCCAAAACGTTTTGCAGGGTCAAAATAATCGAGTGCGCGAGTAATCAGAAGGTAAGTATTGGCATCAAAGTAGCCTGAGAACTTATCGCCCTGATGACGCAAATAGCTTTCAACTGCAAACTCCACATCAAAACTAAAACGGTATTCATCAGGAGCGCCTGCAGCACGTTGTAAATCACGTCCAAACTTCTCGGCCATATCGTCATCGGATAAGTAGGTAATGTGGCCGACCATGCGCGCTAAGCGTAAGCCACTTTTTGGCACAACCCCATGCTTGTAGTAATCCCCCCCATGAAAGTCGGGGTCCGATAATATGGCATTACGTGCGACCTCATTAAAGGCAATATTCTGCGCACTTAGTTTTGGAGTAGAAGCAATCACCACGCAATGCGCAATGCGCTCTGGGTATTGCATTGCCCATGACATCGCCTGCATGCCACCCAAACTACCCCCCATTACTGCTGCAAACTGCTTGATTCCTAATCGATCGGCCAAGCGAGCTTGCGCGTTGACCCAATCTTCTACGGTCAACACAGGAAAGCTCGCGCCATACGGTAAACTTGTTTTTGGGTGAATGCTCATGGGGCCTGTTGAACCAAAGCAAGAGCCCAAATTATTAACGCCAATAACAAAAAAACGATTGGTGTCAATCGGCTTGTTGGGCCCAACCATATTGTCCCACCAGCCTATATCACTTGGATCATCTGGATTTACTCCGGCGACATGATGGGAGGCATTCAATGCATGGCAAATCAGAATGGCATTACTAGCCGTGGCATTTAATTGGCCATAGGTCTCGACTACCAAATCATAGTTTTCAATACTGGCACCGCTTTGTAGCGGCAAGGGCTCAACAAAGTGAATAGTTTGTTTTGAGAGATACAGCTCGGTCATGCTGCAAGCAGAATACGAAGGCTAACATCAATTCCCTCGCTCGGTAATTTTCTAAAGCCGCTGCGGGCAAACCGATGCCAACGACCAATCACAAAGCTCATTAATAGGGCTGCCTGCATGCTGACTATATCGATCTGACCATCTTTACCTTGGCTTTGAGCAATACGCAGAGATTGTTTGAGTGATGCCTCCACCCGATCGAGCACCTGATTAATCCGTTCTTGCAAACGGTCATCTTCTTGCAGTAGAGCATCGCCCAATAAAACTCGCACCATGCCGGGATTCTTTTCTGCAAAGACTAAGAGCATTTGCACAATGCCCTTCACTTGCGCCATACCCATCTCTTCTTTTTGATTAATCTGATTAATCAAACCAAATACAGTTTGCTCGATAAAAGCGATCAAGCCCTCAAACATTTGGGCCTTACTTGCAAAATGCCGGTACAAAGCGGCTTCGGATACACCGATCTTCGCAGCCAATGCAGCAGTCGTAACGCGTTCACCCCGCGGGTTTTGCAACATCTCGGCTAAAATTTGCAAAATCTGCAAACGCCGCTCGCCTGGACGCGGGCGCTTACGGACCTTGGTTTCCCCCTCGGTCAACTCAGAACCAAATTCCTGATCATGAGGGTTACCACTTGTGTTCATAAGAGTTTTTACTTACCTAGACCGTATCATGGTACCAAAAGCTTGTTCCGTCAGGATTTCAAGCAAAAGTGAGTGCTCAATTCTGCCATCAATAATATGCACGGAGTTCACGCCGCTCTTAGCTGCATCGAGTGCCGATGAAATCTTTGGCAACATGCCGCCCGAGATGGTACCGTCTGCAAATAAAGCATCAATCTCCCGGGCCGTGAGATCTGTTAATAAATTACCGGCCTTGTCCATGACCCCAGGGATGTTGGTCATCATGACTAATTTCTCAGCCTTGAGGATTTCTGCCATCTTACCTGCGACTAAATCCGCGTTGATGTTATATGCTTGGCCCTCTGCACTAAAGCCGATTGGCGAGATTACTGGAATAAATGCGTCATCTTGCAAAGCCTTTACAACAGCTGGATTGATCGCCTCAATTTCACCCACAAAGCCCAAATCAATCAAAGCTCCGCCGGGGGTCTGCTCATTAGGTACGAATAACTTTCGCGCATGAATCAAACCACCATCTTTGCCAGTTAAACCAACCGCTTGACCGCCAAAGTGATTAATCAGCATCACGATATCTTGTTGCACCTCACCGCCTAAGACCCACTCCACCACCTCCATGGTCTCTTCATCGGTGACACGCATCCCTTGAATAAAGGTGCCGGTCTTGCCAATCTTTTTTAGGGCCTCATCAATTTGTGGGCCACCGCCATGAACCACGACAGGGTTCATGCCCACCAATTTAAGCAAAATAACATC
Source organism: Polynucleobacter sp. (assembly GCA_036746715.1). Taxonomy (GTDB): domain Bacteria; phylum Pseudomonadota; class Gammaproteobacteria; order Burkholderiales; family Burkholderiaceae; genus Polynucleobacter. The sequence continues at coordinate 173,030 of DAIODQ010000005.1, forward strand.
GCGCGCAAAACTCTCTTTTAGGCGCTCCTCAACCATTGCATTCCCACCGTACTTAATCACGATGGTTTTGCCATGGTATTGCCGAATGTATGGCAATGCCTCGGCCAGAATCTCTGCTTTTAAGAGTGGTGGAATATCCGCTAAGGTAGGTACAGCTTTAGTCATAGTGAATAGAAACCCTACTCACCAAACAATTTCTGCCGAAGTTCACGACGCTCTTGAGCCTCAAGAGATAAATTAGCAGTCGGGCGAGCAATCAAACGAGATATGCCAATTGGTTCACCCGTTTCTTCACACCAACCATAATCGCCTGACTCAATACGAGCCAATGCTTGCTCAACTTTCTTGAGCAATTTACGCTCCCGATCTCGCGTACGCAATTCAAGTGCATGCTCTTCTTCAATGGTTGCCCGATCAGCTGGATCAGGCACCAAAATGTTTTCACGTAAGTGCTCCGTTGTCTCGCTTGCGTGCTTCAGGATATCTTCTTTGAGGGTCTGTAACTTAGTACGAAAGAACTCTAATTGTGCTGCGCTCATATAGTCTTTGTCAGACATTTTGAGGAGGTCAGCCTCTGTTAATGGCGCACCCTTCGCGGACGACGCGGCCTTCTTGCTGGTCTCAGCAGATTTTGCCTTTATGCCGGCTTCTTTAGTGGTCATTTTGTTCCCCAATCCCAAATATTAATACTGCATTTAACACTTCTCTAAAATGCTGCTCTTTAAGGGTAACTACTAAACCCTTATTTACATCATTAAGCGAGCATTATTACTCTTTCTATAAAAGTTTCAATGCCTATTTGTTTTTAAGCTGTGGCGGCGGATTGTACAGCACCTGACCTCTAGGATGGCTAATGTACCAGGCAGCCCTCCAAGCCCCCTAGCAAGGTGTCTTTAGGCAGATCAATCCCGATAAATACCAGTCGGCTTTGTTTTGGCTCACCGGCGCCCCATGGTCCCGCCAGATCACTCCCCATCATTTCATGAACGCCTTGCAAAACCACTTTGCGGGCTGAGCCCTTCACGTATAAAACACCTTTATAACGAAGCATCTTCTCCGCAAACACCGAGATGACCCCCCCTAAAAAATCTTCTAACTTACGGTGATCAAAGGGCTTGTCGCTCTTAAACACAAATGACTGTATACGGTCGGTATGCCCATGGTGGTCATGGTGGTTGTGGTGGTCATGGTCATGATGGTCGTGTCCACACGCACTGTGATCGTGATCCTGCTCTCCTAAAAAATGGGGATCAATATCCAATTTCGCGTTGAGATTAAACCCCTTCAAATCAAAAACTGAGTCTAACGGGGCAACGCCACGCGTAATCGTCTCAATTGGTGCTCGAGGGTTCATGTGCATTAAGCGATTTTTAAGGGCCGTAACTTCTACCTCACTAGCAAGATCGGACTTTGTAATAAAAATACGATCGGCAAAACCAACTTGACGCTGCACCTCCTCATGTTCGGTCAGTTGCTTTTGACCATACTTGGCATCTACTAAGGTCACCACAGCATCCAAGACATAACGATTTGCAATATCGTCATCGATAAAGAACGTTTGCGCCACCGGACCTGGATTGGCGATACCGGTAGTTTCAATCACAACTCGGTCAAAGCTAATTTTTTTATTCTTTCGCTCCAGCCACAACTGATTGAGTGCTTCAACCAAATCCCCGCGTATAGAACAACACAAACAGCCGTTACTCATTTGTACAATTTGCTCTTGAGTGCCTTGCACCAAAATATCGTTATCAATATTCTCTTCACCAAATTCATTTTCGATAACAGCAATTTTTTTGCCATGCTGCTCGGTCAAAATATGTTTAAGTAATGTGGTCTTACCGCTTCCTAAAAAGCCGGTCAGGATCGTTACGGGGATTAAGGCCATTTAATTTCTTCTTTAAAGTAACAATTACACAAAAAGCGAATGCAAGGATGAGTCTATCTTACTTTGCCGATCCTTTTGCCTTAGCGCGCGGATGAGCACTGTCATAGGCTTTTGCAAGATGCTGAAAATCAAGGGATGTATAAATTTGTGTGCTCGAAATACTTGCATGACCGAGCATCTCTTGGACGGCGCGCAAATCATGCGAGGATTGCAATACGTGGCTAGCAAAGCTGTGCCGCATCATATGCGGGTGTACGTGGGTTGGAAGGCCCGCACGGATTGCAAGGGTTCGTAAGCGCGCTTGAACAGTTCGTGCTGATAGGCGTGTGCCTTGAATCGATATGAACAAGGCTGCTTCTTTAGTGTTTACTAAATACTGTGCTCGTATCTCCCGCCAATCCCGCAAGGCTGTCATTGCTGGTTTTCCCACTGGGATCGCTCTGCGCTTATTACCCTTCCCCAATACCGATACTTCTGCCGAATCCCAATCTAACCAACCTGCCGCATTTGGGCTTGGTTCAACATCAATTCCTAAAAGTTCGGAGAGACGCAAGCCGGAGGAATACAACAACTCAATCGTAGCGTAATCACGATACGACTCCCAATCCTTTTTTTCCTTGGCCTCTTTAGCGGCAAACTCGACCAAAGAAATGGCCTGCTCTACCGATAACGCGTTTGGTAACAACTTATTGCGCCTGGGAGGCTTTACATCCGCTACTGGATTGACGATCAGACTTGGATTAGATTGATGTTCCTTACCTTCTATAGCGAGCCATGCATAAAAACCACGCCACCCAGATAGAGTGCGCGCAATCGTTCGGGGGGATTTGCCCTTGGCATGCAAGGCTGCAGCCCAGCGCCGTATTAACGCATTACTGACTTTATCTAAACTCAGCCCCTCTTCTCTTGCATTTTCTTGCAGCAGCGATAAATCCGTGCGATATGCTTTGAGTGTATACGTCGACAGTTGTCGAACCACGTGTAACTCACGTAAATAGGCTTCGACTTCTGGGAAAGAGTTGCTCACGTCAGTACGATTTCCAAGCAACTCGCCTGAGAGCAGCGGCAGCTAAGCCGGCAATTTGTTTTAAATAAACTGTGCCCATATCTCTAGTAAAGCGCTGAGGGTCGGAACTAGCTAATACCAAACCGGCATATCGTTCATCGCCTAAAGGTAATGCCAATATGGCAATGCTCTGCCACATTAAATCACTCTGTTTAGACTGTGCAATTTTTTCTTTTAACTCAGCGGGGCAGTCTCTATAAGCTTGGCAAATCGGCTGGGCCACCAAGGACTGGTAACTTGCATCAATCAGCAAAAGGCAACAAACCTCAACTTCAAAAATACTTGCTAAGCCCGACTCGATTGCAGCGCCCACCGCAGTGGCCTCTTGTGCCTCGATCAATTGTTGTAACCAAGATACCATTGCCTGCTGAGTTTTATCATTACGACTACCAAAACGTAGCATCTCATTCAAACGCTGATTAAGAGCCTGATTTTGTGAGCGCAAGACGTGCATTTGCCGCTCTTGTAAAGAGATGGCCCGATCGCTATGCGGATCTTTTAAGCGAACCTCCTGCAAAGTCTCAGCGTGTCTTTCAAAAAATCCTGGGCACGCTAACAACCATTGGGCCACCAAAGATTCTTGTTCCTCTTGGCTCAGCTCTTGTCTTGGTTCTTGATTACTCATGACCCGTCCTTATGAACTTTGTAATTTCTGGCGCAGTAATTCATTTAACTGTTGTGGATTTGCTTTGCCCTGAGAGGCTTTCATCACCTGTCCGACGAGGGCATTAAATGCTTTTTCTTTGCCAGCACGAAATTCTTCTACGGATTTTGTATTGGCCTGTAAAACAGTATCGATCAGCACTCCTAAGGCAGCACTATCAGTGATTTGCTTTAGACCCCGGCTCTCAATAATTTGATCGACATCGGATACTTCTTTACCGTTGAGCGCTTCTTCCCACATTAATGCAAAGATATCTTTAGCAATTTTGGCGGAAATCGTACCGTCCATTAGGCGTCTTAGTAAATGGCTAAGATGCTTGGCATTCAGCGGCGCATCGATCGCTTGTAAATTAGATCGATTGAGAGCCGAGGCCAACTCACCGGTAATGAAATTAGAAATTAACTTTGCTTGCGATGCCCCTAATAGGTCGATTAATTCGGTAAATAAATTGGCGCTTGCCCGATCTTGACTTAAAACCTGTGCGTCATAAGCACTCAGTCCAAAATTAGTCTGCCATTGCTCGCGCAATGTGGCTGGCAAGGGGGGCATACTTGAGCGCACTTCCTCAATCCACTCTTGGGAGATGATTAAGGGCAAGAGATCTGGGTCTGGGAAGTACCGATAATCGTGTGCGTCTTCTTTGCTCCGCATACTGCGGGTCTCTTGTCGACCAGGATCATATAAGCGGGTCTCTTGTATGACCGTACCGCCATCTTCAATCAATTCAATTTGCCGGCGCACCTCATAGTTAATCGCCTCTTCAAGAAATCGAAAGGAATTTAGGTTTTTAATTTCACAACGGGTACCAAACTCCTTTTGTCCAAAGGGGCGTACAGAAACGTTAGCATCGCATCGAAAGGATCCCTCTTGCATATTGCCATCACAGACTCCAAGCCAAACCACTAGGCCATGCAGTGCTTTAGCGTATGCCACAGCTTCGGCAGCACTCCGCATCACGGGCTCTGTAACGATTTCGAGGAGAGGCGTGCCAGCCCGATTTAAATCAATGCCGCTAGCAGGCTCGCCATTGGGCCCGGTAAAGTTTTCATGAACGGATTTACCGGCATCCTCTTCCAAGTGGGCGCGAGTGAGCTGAACGACTTTAAGCTCTTTTTCGACCATGATTTCCAATTGGCCGCCGATCACCACCGGTATTTCGTATTGGCTAATTTGATAGCCCTTTGGTAGGTCTGGATAAAAATAGTTCTTGCGCGCAAAAATACTCGCTGGTGCGATGGTGGCGCCAATCGCTAAACCGAACCGAATGGCATGCTCAACTGCCTGCCGATTTAATACTGGTAGCACACCGGGCAGGGCCAAATCAACTGGGCACGCTTGTGTGTTGGGTGCGGCCCCAAACTGAGTAGATGCGCCACTAAATATCTTCGAGTTTGTTAAAAGTTGTGTATGTGTTTCAAGTCCAACGACCACTTCCCACTTCATACTGACACCTCGGCGGGACAACGTAAATGCCAATCGCTTGCTAATTGGTATTGATGAGCAATTTGTAATAGCTTGGCTTCCGAAAAATAATTACCGATCAATTGCATCCCAATCGGCATACCTTCTTTTGAAAATCCGCAGGGGACACTCATCGCCGGCAGACCAGCGAGATTTGTGGAAAGTGTATAGATATCCTCTAAATACATTTGCAGAGGATCCTTTGATTTTTCTCCTAAATTCCAAGCTACGTCCGGTGCCACGGGCCCCAAGATCACATCGCATTGAGTAAATGCTGCCTGAAAATCTGCAGCGATGATGCGCCGTATTTTTTGAGCTTGTAAATAATAGGCATCGTAATACCCCTGCGATAGAACATAACTGCCTACCAAAATACGGCGCTTAACCTCTTCTCCAAATCCCTCACTGCGCGAGCGTTGGTACATTTGCACTAAATCAGAATATTCTTTTGCACGATGGCCATATCGAACTCCGTCGTAGCGACTGAGATTACTCGATGCTTCCGCTGGTGCAAGCACGTAGTAGACAGGGATGGATAATTGCGTTTTGGGCAAACTCACTTCACACACGCTTGCGCCTAGGCCATGAAGTGCCTCTTTTGCCACCAAAAGAGCCTGTGCGACTTCGGAAGACAAACCATCTGCATAAAACTCTTTAGGCAAGCCAACCCGCAATCCTGCCAAGGGTTTATTTTGGTCTTTATCAGACCAAGACGAATGTAAATGGCGCGCATAATCCTCGCCGCTATCAGCCAGAGAGGTTGAATCCCGCAAATCATGAAAAGACATTGCGCTTAATAACAAGGCGCAGTCCTCTGCTGTCTTTCCCAGTGGGCCCGCTTGATCCAATGAGGACGCATAGGCAATCATGCCGTAACGCGAAACCCGCCCATATGTTGGCTTAATTCCTGTAAGTCCACAGAAAGCAGCAGGCTGACGTATCGAGCCGCCTGTATCCGTTCCCGTTGCAACGGGAGCCAAGCCTGCTGCTACAGCTACTGCGGAGCCCCCAGAGGATCCTCCTGAAACGCGTTTTGTGTTCCATGGATTTAGCGCTGGTCCATACGCAGAGTTCTCGTTAGACGAGCCCATGGCAAACTCATCCATATTGGTCTTTCCGAGGCAAACCATCCCGGCAGCATGAGGGTGGCGCTCGCTTGGCATCCCAAGAGCCTCAACGACGGCAGCATCAAATGGGCTGATATAGCCCTCTAGGATTTTTGAGGCAGCTGTTGTTGCCCAGCCCCTGCTGACAAAAACATCCTTATGGGCTATCGGGATTCCAGTAAGGGGGCCAGCTTTACCTTGGGCGCGCAAGGTGTCCGCCTCCTTTGCCTGTGCCAGACTCAACTCGGGCAAGGTATCTAAATAAGCGTTTAAATACCTGCTATCGGCCATGCGCTCAAGGTAATAGGTGCTTAACTCAAAGCTAGAAATTTCCTTATTAATCAGTGCTTTAGATAATTGTGCCACGGACTTTTGGTGCCAGCTCATTCGATCACCCTAGGCACTAAAAAATAACCTCGATCTTGTGCTGGAGCATTGGCCATATTGATCTCCCGCGCTTCGTGCTCGGTAACGGCGTCCGAACGTAGAGGCTGAGCTAAATCGCGGATAAATAATATGGGGTGCTGCAAAGGGTCAACTGAACTCGTATCGACCGCTTGCATTTGTCCGACTAATGCAAAAATGGCTTTCAACTGAGGCAAAACTGCCTCCGCTTCTGCGGGGCTCAATTCAAGACGGGATAGCTTAGCTATACGGTGAACTTCATTTATATCCATGGGGTGCTAGAGTATCATCTCTACTTCGCTTTATTAATAATTCTATTTTCTCACTTACATTATGTTTGGTCTCTTTCGTAGCTATTTTTCCAATGACCTAGCCATAGACCTAGGTACTGCAAACACCCTTATTTATATGCGTGACAGAGGAATTGTTCTCGACGAGCCCTCCGTAGTGGCAATTCGTCAAGAAGGTGGTCCCAATAACAAAAAAACGATTTTAGCGGTAGGGCGCGAAGCAAAAAGTATGTTGGGTCGTGTGCCCGGCAATATTGAGGCGATTCGACCAATGAAAGATGGCGTAATCGCTGACTTCACTATTACCGAGCAAATGCTGAAACAGTTTATTAAGATGGTTCACGAGAGCAAACTATTTCGACCCAGCCCCCGAATCATCATTTGCGTTCCATGTGGCTCCACCCAAGTTGAGCGTCGCGCTATTCGCGAATCAGCATTGGGCGCCGGCGCGTCCCAAGTATTTTTAATTGAAGAGCCCATGGCTGCAGCAATTGGTGCTGGATTACCAGTCTCTGAAGCGGCCGGCTCAATGGTGGTTGATATCGGTGGTGGCACAACAGAGGTTGGTGTAATGTCCTTGGGTGGCGTTGTTTACAAAGGCTCCGTTCGCGTTGGGGGAGACAAGTTTGATGAGGCAATTACCAATTACATTCGTCGCAACTATGGCATGCTCATTGGTGAACAAACCGCTGAGGCGGTGAAGAAAGCAATCGGCTCTGCTTTTCCTGGGGCCGAGATTCGTGAATTAGAAATTAAAGGTCGCAATATATCCGAGGGTATCCCTCGCAGCTTTACAGTAACCAGTAATGAGATCTTAGAAGCCTTAACGGACCCGCTCAATCAGATTGTGACTGCCGTTAAAGCTGCTCTTGAACAAACGCCTCCGGAGCTGGCCTCTGATATTGCGGAGCGCGGTTTAATGCTTACTGGTGGCGGTGCATTATTAAGAGATCTTGATCGCTTACTGATGGAAGAAACTGGCCTCCCCATTCATGTTGCAGATGATCCCTTAACCTGTGTTGCCCGAGGCTGCGGCATTGCCCTTGAGCGAATGGATAAACTTGGTGGAGTGTTTTCCCAAGAGTAGGCAACTAATAGTCGAGCAGTGCCGTGCAAAATAGTACTCCTCCACTTTTTAAACAAGGCATACCTGCGCTTGCCAAGTTAGTAGTTTGTTTACTAATCGGCTTAGCCTTGATGGTCGTCGATTTTCAAGTCAAGTCCTTGGACTTTATTCGCAATCAGGTCAGTTATGTCTTACGGCCCCTTGAAAATATCATGCTGCTTCCCTCCGATCTGTTTTCATTTGGAGAAGACTATTTCACCTCTCGCTCTTCCCTTGAGAAAGAGAATCTTTCTCTAAAAACTCGTCAGACAGAACTATCTTTACTGGCTAATCAAGCTGCCTTACTCGCTGTTGAAAATCAAAATCTTAGAAATCTGCTAGAGCTTCAAAAAAATACCAATTTCAGAACGGTGCCGGTCGAAATTCTTTTTAATCCGCCCAATCCAATTTCTCAACGAGTTGTTATAAATCGAGGTAGTAATCATGGCTTAAATCTTGGTTCTCCCATTGCAAATGATGCGGGTATTTTGGGTCAGGTTGTTCGTCTTTTTGATAATTCTGCTGAAGTATCTTTATTAGAAGATTGGGATTTTGCTGTACCAGTTCTAGTTGCCCGCAATGGTTTGCGCGCTGCGGTAGTTGGTGCGGGGCGTGGGAATTTATTACAGCTACGCTATCTTCCGGTGGCCAGCGATTTGGAAGTGGGAGACATTCTTCTTAGCTCTGGGGTTGACGGAATCTACCCTCCTGGATTTGCTGTCGCCGTAATCACTAAAATCGAACGTAATGCTGAGCAAAATGCCTCGAATGTCTTTTGCAGTCCGATTGCAGAAGTAAATCGGCATCTTCAAGCACTAGCTCTCATTTACGACCCACAATGGGATGCAAAACCAGGCTCCAACTCTGGGGTGCCTTCGTCCACTGGTCGCCGCCAAACACGCCCTAAAGGACAGCCATGATTGATTATCAAAGTGGTTATATTCTCCGGCCGGTTAAGCCCTCTTTTATTTATATCAGCCTGGTGCTTGCGCTGCTTCTCAACTTCTTACCTTTTGGTAATCATGCTTGGATTCCAGATTGGTTAATTGTTTGTATTGTATTTTGGAACATTCATCAACATCGCTATGTTGGCGTTGTGACTGCTTTTTTATTTGGTCTAGTAATGGATATTCACAGCGGCTCTTTGCTTGGTGTTCATGCATTTAGCTATTCGCTTGTATCTTATTTAGCCATTGCGTGGCACAACAGAATTACTGCTTTAAGCACTTTTTCCCAAATACTCAATGTCTTCCCGATCTTTTTATTGGTTTCCTTATTTCCAGTTTTGGTTAATTGGGCACTTAGAGATCAAATTCATTGGTGGGGTCTGACGTCTGTCATACAAGCAATGATTGAAGCACTTCTATGGCCGCTGGCAACGAATGTATTACTTTTCCCACAGCGTCGGCCAATTGATGTCGATCCTAATCGACCACTTTAAGTTTGTATGCCTTCGCTTAAAAAGCCAGACTTGTATTCTTACCATGAGCGTGTGCGCATTGCTATTTTATTTGTCAGCATTTGTTTTGGTTTACTAGTCGTTCGCCTCTTTTGGCTTCAAGTCATCAGCCACAATAAATATGCCACGCTGGCAGAAAGTAATCGTATTGCGATTGTTCCCGTTCCTGCCAATCGTGGCTTATTGATTGATCGTAATGGCATTGTGATTGGACGCAACTACTCTGCGCTCACCCTGGAAATAGATGCTTCCCAAATTAAAGGAAATCCAGATCTTCTTATTGATCAATTGGCGGAGATTATTCATATAGGGCCCCGCGATCGCCGAAATTTTAAGAGGGCGCTTGAAGACTCGCGCAATATGGGCACCTTTCCTCTACGTTCGATGTTGACCGAAACCGAAATGGCCCGTTTTTTAGCGAACCGCTATCGGTTTCCTGGGGTAGATGTTAGTGCCCGTAATTTTCGTGAGTATCCCTATAACGAACTAGCATCTCATCTTATCGGGTATATCGGCCGGGTATCTGCAAAAGATAAAGAACAAATGCAAAATGAACTTGAGAGGACCAGGGGTAGCGAAGATCCTTATGCTCTGCAAAGGGCTTTTTTGCCGGGAATTCAATATGTGGGCAAAATTGGTATTGAACAAAGCTATGAAAAAGTATTGCGCGGTGTGCCTGGATATGATGAAGTTGAGATTACAGCCGGCGGCAAACCAGTGCGTACCTTGTCGAGTAAGCCATCTGTCCCAGGTAAAAATGTCATTCTATCGATTGATATCAAACTTCAAGCCTTGGTGGAAGAGCTTTATGGAAAACGTCGCGGCGCGTTTGTGGCCATCGAACCAGAAACTGGTGACATATTAGCCTTTGTATCAAAACCCAATTTCAATCCCAATGATTTTGTTGAGGGGATTGATGCGACCACCTGGAAAGAGCTTAATGAATCTAAAGAAAAGCCTTTATATAACCGCCCCCTAAAAGGCATTTATCCTCCAGCATCAACCTACAAGCCATTCATGGCCTTAGCCGCCCTTGAACTCAATAAGCGCTCCCCCGAAGATGCAATTGCCGATCCTGGATTTTTTACATTTGGTAATCACACATTTCGGGATGACAAAATTGGTGGTCACGGCACGGTGAACATGGAGAAATCTATCGTCGAATCCTGCGATACGTACTATTATCTTTTGGCGCGTGACATGGGCGTCAACATGATGCATGACTTTATGAAGCCCCTGGGCTTTGGTCAGATTACTGGTATTGATTTAGATGGCGAGGTCCGCGGAGTGCTGCCATCCACCGAATGGAAGAAATCTGCTTTTAAGAAACCTGAACAGCAAAAATGGTTTGAAGGCGAAACCATCTCTCTTGGAATTGGTCAGGGCTATAACGCATTCACGATTTTGCAATTAGCTCACGGACTTGCTAATGTGCTCAACTATGGCGTGGTCATGAAACCGCATCTTGCTAAGGCAATAGAAGACCCCTTCACTCGCCAAAAGGAGTTAACCACTCCTAAAGAAAGCTATCGAATTGATCTGAAGCCTGAGAATATTGAGATCATTAAAAAGGCAATGGTAGAGGTTAATAAATCAGGGACATCGGCCTCCTCATTTCGAAATGCGGGGTTTATTGCGGGCGGCAAGACCGGTACGGCCCAAGTGTTTAGCTTAAATTCAAAAATTTATAACCACTCCACCACCCCAGAGTTTTTAAGAGACCATGCCTTATATGTGGCCTATGCTCCAAACGATAAACCTAAAATTGCGATTGCTTTGATTGTTGAGAACTCTGGTTTTGGAGCACAGCATGCTGCACCTATTGCCCGCAAAGCATTGGATTACTATATTGATGGCAAATGGCCAAAGGAGATCCCTGAGTGGAAAAGAGTGCCCTAGCCAAAGCAAAGTCCGTAATTGCATATGCATTTCGGGGATTTGATCCACACCTTGGCTTTATTTTTCTCGGTCTAGCCGGCATTAGCTTTATCGTGTTTTTGTCAGCCGGACAAGGAACTCCCGTTGCAATCATTGATCAACTGCGCAATTTATTCATTGCTTTTGTCATTATGTGGATCGTTTCGCAAATTCCACCAAAGTGGTTGGAAATGGCTGCCATTTGGATTTATGGCATTGGAATTGCATTACTGATCGCCGTGGCAATCTTTGGTCTAATCAAAAAAGGGGCCCGTCGGTGGATTAATGTGGGCATTGTGATTCAGCCCTCTGAAATTATGAAAATTGCAGTGCCATTAATGCTGGCTTGGTATTTTCAGAAACGCGAGGGCATTCGCTCTGCCTTTGATTATTTAGTTGCGGGACTCTTGCTCGCCCTACCGGTTTTATTGATTGCCCGCCAGCCCGACCTTGGTACTGCTTTATTGGTTCTCGCTGCAGGGCTTTATGTGATTATCTTGGCTGGCTTGCCGTGGCGCTGGATTGTACCGATTGTTGCAACCGGTGGTATAGCCATACTCCTGCTGATTATTTTTAGTAGTAGCATTTGTGCTCCTGATGTTAATTGGCCGCTGATACGCGAGTATCAAAAAAACCGTGTCTGCACTTTATTAGATCCGACCAGTGACCCTTTAGGGCGAGGATTTCATACGATACAAGCAATTATTGCGGTGGGGTCCGGCGGATTCTTTGGTAAAGGCTGGCGTGAAGGCACACAATCTCATCTAGAATTTATTCCCGAAAAACACACTGACTTTGTTTTTGCTGTTTTTGCAGAGGAATTTGGGTTTTTAGGAAATCTTGTTTTGATTCTTCTCTTTTTTGCCTTGATCAAGCGTGGTCTTACGATTTCCATGGGGGCCCCAACCCTCTTTACGCGCCTACTTGGTGGTGCGATTAGTCTGATCTTTTTTACCTACGCATTTGTCAATATTGGTATGGTTACCGGCTTGTTGCCAGTGGTTGGCGTTCCCCTGCCACTCCTAAGCTATGGGGGCACAGCCCTTGTCACGCTTGGCTTTGGAGCGGGTATCCTGATGAGCATTCATCGCCATCGGCGTCTAGTACAAAGCTAATTTTAGAGCTGTGGGGCAATAAAAAACCCAGCCGCAGCTGGGTTTCACTAAAAGCACAATGATTATTTCTTGCGCTTATTCACAGAGTCTTTAAATGCCTTGCCTGCAGAAAACTTCACGGTCTTCGAAGCGGCAATTTTGAGTGGCTCACCTGTTTTAGGATTGCGACCCATGCGTGCTGCGCGCTTTCCTGAGGCAAAGGTTCCAAATCCGATTAACTGAACTGAATCACCCTTGGTTACTGCTTTGATGATGTGCTCAATAGCAGAGTTCAATGCATACTCAGCTTTTGCTTTAGAAATTTCGGCATCGTCAGCAATTGCTGCGATTAGTTCTGCTTTATTCAAGTGAAGCTCCTTGTTGATTGTTCATTGTTTAGCGCTTTTTGCACTATGGCAATTGTAAACACAAAATATTACAAAAATAAATATTCATGATAAAAAAATTGAGGTCTAAATTAAGGGCTTAGGCACTAGTCCAAAACTAATAAATCTTTAACAAAGTATTCGGTCTCACCAAAGCAGCTTGTTGGCAGACCAACGTGTTGTTCGTATTGCAATGCAACTTTGCGCCCCATATTAGCGTTTATCTTATTAGCAACGCCATCATCTCGCACCGAAAAGAAGAATTTTTCTGACATAGTTCCTGGCATCGATACCATCGCCAATTCACCTTCCCAAGTTTTACAAAACCAGCCGCGCTTCGAAAACTTCTGTACATAACCAGCTCGCTCCCCCTCGGCATAGCTCCAACTTATCATTAAATAAGTATATCCAGAGATAAAAATGGTACTAATAACACTTAAAATAAGAATAATGCGAATGAAACGATTCATGATGATTTAATTTTGGTTGTTTTACTCATCTTACTGGATAACTTATTGACTGGAACGTGGTGGCTTAAATGAAATCTTATACCCTGATCTATTTTTTTATTTTTGTATCCTTCATTTCTTTACCGACTAGTGCTTGGGCAAACTCTGCAGAAAATACGTATAAAACTGTTTGTGCGGTCTGTCACACTGCTGGCGTTGCAGACGCTCCAAAATTGGGGGATAAGACTAAATGGGCTCCTCTTATTAAAGAGGGTCAGGTACAACTGACTGCCCATGGATATGTTGGTGTGCGCGGCATGCCTGCAAAGGGCGGCAAACCCGATTTGAGTGTTCAAGATTTTGCTGCATCTGTGGTTTATATTGTGAATCAATCGGGTGGTAGTTGGCAAAATCCCGACGCCTCTACTCTCAAAAAGATTGATGCGGAGATTGTCCGTCGTCAAGCTCAGCTTCGTAAGTAAGTGTGTAGTGGAAAAAATAAGAGTTTCTAAACTACTTTCTGAGCTTGGGCTTTGTTCGCGCAGAGAAGCAGATTCTTACATTGAGCAAGGGCTGGTGACTGTGGATGGCGAGCCCGTGCAAGAGCTTGGGACTAGAGCGTACAGGCACCAGGTGATTGAACTTCGATCGGGGGCTAAACGCCAACAGGAACAACGGCTTACGATCTTATTAAATAAGCCTGTTGGATATATCTCTCATCTAGATGATGAACAACAATACAAGCCTGCAGCCTCACTCATTACTCCAGAAAATCAATTTGCTGCCGCACCAGAACAAACGCAGCGACGTCTTTTTCGTGGTCTTGCGCCTGCAGGGCGCCTTGATATTGATTCGTCTGGTTTGCTGGTACTAACACAAGATGGTCGAGTCGCTAAATTACTGATTGGGGAAGACAGTCCAATTGAGAAAGAATATTTAGTAAGAGTTTCTGGCCAGCTATCAGATGGAGGCCTTAGCTTATTACAGCATGGTCTTTCGCTTGATGGCAAATTACTAAAACCTGCGAAAGTCAGTTGGCAAAACGAGGATCAGTTACGTTTTGTACTGCGCGAAGGGCGCAAACGTCAAATTCGAAGAATGTGCGAGCTCGTCAATCTTGAAGTCCTTGGACTTAAGAGAATTCGCATTGGCCAGATTTCACTTGGCCCCTTACCCGTGGGGCAGTGGCGCATTCTAGGCAAAAATGAGCGCTTCTAACTTTTTACAACAAATAGTGTTAGCAGCATAGCGCGGTTACGAACCGGAAGAAGCTTTGCATATTCAGGGCTTTCTGCCCAACGTTTTGCAGTATCGATATCCGAAAATGTCAGTTCTACAAATGTATCAAAGGGGTCTGCATTTAATTGATTCCAAAACAGAGTGGCGCACTCTCCCCGACGGACTACCGTTCCACCATAGAGCGCAATACTTGCTCCAACTTGGCTACGGTAAACCTCGAAGTCTTCAGCCCCGAGTGTTTTAAAGATACCAATGACTGTGACACTCATATTTCCTCGTTTATTACTCCCTATGTTTTTACTTTGATAATAACTGCTGATAGCGTTTGTTTAGTTCATTGGTGTCTGTCACGGTTGTGTCTAAGTCCCTTAGTACTCCATCGCGCAAACTATAAATACATCCATGTATTGCAATGTCTTGCCCCATTGACCAGGCGTCTTGTACGATATTAGTTTGTCCAATATTAACCACTTGCTCCAATACATTGAGCTCGCAAAGCCGATCTAAGCGGGCATGATCATCTTGAATATGCTTTAGCTCACGGTTGTGTTTGTCATGCACATCTTTAATATGCCGTATCCAGTTATCGGCTATGCCAATACGGGCATTATTCATTGCAGCTTCAATGCCCGAACAACCATAGTGTCCAACTACAATAATATTCTTTACTTTTAGTCGATCAATCGCAAATTGAATCACTGACAATGCATTGAAATCGGTATGCACCACCATATTGGCAATGTTGCGATGTACAAAAACTTCTCCAGGCTTTAAGCCCACAATCTGATTGGCTGGCACACGCGAATCTGAACAGCCAATCCATAAATATTCAGGGTTTTGCTGATCTACCAAACGAGAAAAGTAGTCAGGGTCCTCTTCGGTAACCTTCTTAATCCATGTACGATTTTGTTTAAATAGCCGCTCAAGATCTTGTTTCTTATTATTGGCGGGCATTTGATTTCCGATTGGAGCTTTTTCTCATTCTTTGTAATATACAAGATTTCTTATTTGTGCTTTTTTATACGGCATTGCATTTACAGGATAAAAATCTTATAAATTTGATTGTCCATCAAGACAAAAACCACCCGCAGGTGGTTTTTAATGGGCGAAAACTTTGCGTTAAGCGCTTGCTTTATCTCCTGTGCCCAAAAACTCCACTATTTTTTTTGCCGTCTCCATGTAGCGCGCATTCATTTTGCGATATTGGTTTAGCTCAGCCATGATTGGATTTTCTGATGACTCAAAGGATGCGTCCTCATATCCAGGGTGATAAGGCGCCTCGTGAACTAATTTGCTATTCATAAATCCTCCAAAGGTTTGATAAGTTAATAGAATCAATGTAGCATAGTAAAAATGAAATTTATTGTTTAATAATCAATGACTTATATTGATAAGTCATCGTTTAACTTAAGTTTTAGAGTGTAGGATTTCATTTTTCAGCAAGTCATTTCATATTGCGGAATTTCTTATGGCTTTCTACTCTTAAGGCGCATTGGGACGCGCTATAGCCCGCATGCCAGCAGCAATCGTATGCGCAGGCTTATACAGAAGCATGCGTTTTGCCTTTTCGATCGAAAGCGTAAACGGATATGCCGTAGTTCGAACTGCTTCTCTTACCAATGGAGGATCGCCCTTCAGTGGTAAGTGGTTCCAACCATTTTCGGTAAAGCAGGCCAATGGCCAAGCCACCATCCTATGTATTGAGAGTGTTGGTACACGGTAGCGACCAGCCTGTAAACGTTGAGTCATCCACGTCCGAAAGCTCATGATCTCATCGTCGGCGATAAAAAATGCTTCCGCACTTGCTGTGCTTTGCAATGCTAAACAAATCGCCTCACATAAGTTGCCCACATAACAACTTGAATATAAATATTCTCCTTGATTAAACCACCCAAATTTTCCTTGATTTGCAGCATGGCCGATTTGACGATCGACCAAATCTCCCAATCCCCATACAAATGCAGGGCGTAATATCAATGTTGTAAATTGTGCTGTATTTGCGCTCATTACAATCCGCTCAGCTTGTGCCTTTGAATATGCAAAGAGCATTTCGACGCGCTGGCATAATGGCAACTGTTCTTGAGCATCGTATAGCGCGCAACGTTCATTGAGTACGACACTCGCTGTACTCATATGTATAAAACGCTTTATATCTCTGGCGCGCGCTGCCTCGATTAATTTTTTAGTGAGCCCAATATTGGTCTCTTGAAATTGTGCTGGTAATCCCCATAGGTACACATATGCCGCACAATGCACCACAGCATCGTGCCCACTGAGTGCCACATTAAGATCAATCTCTTCATTTAAATTGCCTCGAACAGTTTCGATCCCTAAAGTCTGAAGTCGCTTTTCTTCTTGTACCGAGCGTATCGCGGCAGTAAGACGATGCCCATCGGCAAACAAACGATTTAATGCATGTCTGCCAATAAAACCTTCGGCGCCAGTTATAAATATTCTCATCTTTGCTATGCTAGCTTACTTATCCTTTTTATTCTGATTGACCGCTTAATGAGTATCTACTGGATTGCACTTTTATTGGCTGGCCTTTGTGAGATTGGCTGGCCGCTCGGCCTCAAGTTAGCGGACCTGCCGAACATGAGAGCGTGGGGTCTTTTGTTAGCTATTGTTAGCATGGCCCTTAGTGGTTTTTTGTTGTGGTACTCCCTGAAAGAAATTCCGATTGGTACTGCTTATGCGGTATGGACTTCGATTGGGGCAGTGGGTACCTTCACCATTGGGGTTCTGGTTTTTGGGGATCCTAATATTGCAATCCGCTGGGTTGGTGTAGCGCTGATCCTACTCGGCGTTATTTTATTAAAGATGGGTTAGGGTTTACTTTGGTCCACTCTTTTACCAGCCTCTAATATCAAACCCACAAATACAACCGCCAAAATCTGCGCAGCAATAAATCCCATAACATCTTCGGGAGATATTCCAACAAAGGTATTCGTAAAACTACGTGCGATGGTAACTGCTGGATTTGCAAAAAAGGTAGAGGATGTAAACCAATAGCCTGCAGTGACCGTCAAGGCAACTAGCATTGCAACTTTTTCTTTAACCAACTTATCACCTATGTATATTACGCCGAGCAATATCAGCGTGGACATGAACTCGCTTGTCCATATTCCAAAACCATCACGAGCCTTACTGGACTTCTGAATAATTTCAAGATCAAATAAAATGTGGGTTATCAAAACCCCGGCTATAGCGCCCAAGAACTGGCAAGCCCAATAAATATAGAGCTCACTGGTTTTAAGATGGCCCAACTTCCAAAACATTGCGCTCACCGCAGGATTAAAATGAGCTCCTGAAAGTGGGCCTAGTAAGCTTATTAGGACATATAGGGCTGCGCCTGTGGCAATACTGTTGCCCAGCAAGGCAACAGCTGCATTGCCCTGACCAAGAGACTCTCCCATAATGCCTGAGCCTGTCACCACAGCTAACAGTAATGTCGTACCCAAAAACTCGCATAGATAACGCATCATGCTTTGCGATGGATCTCTTTAAGGCTTATGGAATCTAGTGTATCAAGGGGCATCGCCGCCAACAGATCAATTCTCTTTTTAAGGCCATTCATGACCTCGACAAAGGCAGCTTTTTTATCCAAATCAGACCCCTCGACTTTGGACGGATCTGGAAATCCCCAATGTGCAGTTGCAGGGTTGCCTGGCCAGACGGGACATGCCTCACCTGCAGCGTTATCGCAAACGGTCACAATGAAATCCATTTTTGGTGCTTCAGGTAAACCAAACTCATCCCAATTCTTTGAGCGTAATCGGGCAGGATCATAGCCCATCTCAATTGCTAATTCTTTTGCAAAAAGATTTACTGCCGTGCCTGGTGTTGAGCCTGCTGAGTAACCAATAAATTTACCGCTTGGGTGAGTCGAGGCAATTGCCTCACCTAATACCGAGCGCGCAGAGTTATGTGTGCAGAGAAATAAGATGTTGTATTTGTTCATCTTGATGATTTCCTTTACTTAAGAACAAGATGTTTTGCGAATCGTCGATATGGGGACAGTTGCCAGTGGAGTCGGTGCACAACAGGCGCCATTTGCTACTGACTCATGATTAAATACTGGGATTGAGTCCAGCGTATGAAATGTCTCCCAGGCAATTCCAGCTGGATCATTCATCCAATATTTATCGGAACTTGCATAGCAACAGGCTGCATCAACCTCTTCTATTAGCTCACCCTCAATCTGTTCGAGTCGACCCTTCATTTCTGCTAGCTCGGTCTCGTCACCCACCTGGATTCCTAAATGATTAACACCAAGCGACGCACCGCGTGCTGAAATCGCAAAGTTGATCTTTGGATCTTCAAGCTGCCATTTGGCGTAGTCGCTTTTCATAACCGTTGGCTCTGAAGCAAACATTTTTGAGTAAAACGGTATGCTTTTGGCTATATTTGGTACTGATACATGAATATGCATTCGTTTCATTGGCAAGTCACTGCCTTTCTTTTTCTCGTAATACATGGCTGCCCGCCACAGCAGTTTTCTAAAAGAAAATTACTTAATCCTTCTACCAATTTGGCGTTGGGGCTATAAATTAAATAGCGGCTTTGGCGTTCTACTAAAACTAAATTAGCCTGCACCAACTCCTTTAGATGGAAGCTCAAAGTAGCATTTGGAATACCCAGTTTTTCAACGATTTCTCCGGGGGTGACACCGCCATCACCCTTTTGCACAATTAAACGAAAGATATTTAAGCGCGACTCTTGCCCTAAGGCCAAAAATACCCGAATGGCATCTGTGTTTTTCATATTTCTAATTATATAGAAATATATGACATTTCGATGACATCAACTTAAGGCTAGGGTTTTATTGATTGTTAAGCTTCTCTTTGTTTGCTGCAGGAACGTTGATATATTCAAACGGGCAATGCCGACATGTATTACCACAACATATTCCACGCTTTAAGTGCGCCTTGCTTGTGAGCACCGTATAGCCAGAATCAGGATCAATGTACGAGTCTTGATCGTTGTCGCAAGCTTGCTGATGCAACTCTTTCAAAGAACTCATGTCTGGCTGCTTAATTGCATTACAAAGGACCGAGTGCTTACTGTCTTTTTTATAATCATTTTTAGCCCCTCAAGAGGTTTATATTAAATTCGCAATAACCCGTGGGTACGATTCTGTTAATTCTGCAGAATTTCACTGATCTCAATTAAATTAAAGTCTGGGTCTCGCACGTATACTGAATTTATCTTTGCAGTCGCGCCTGTTCTAGTAATTGGGCCATTAACAATTGGCCAATTTACCTGTTTTAACCGTTCAATCACCTGGATTAAGGGCCGATCCGCAATAAAACACAAATCTAATGATCCTGGCGTTGGAATATCTGCTTTAGGCTCAAATTCTTTTCCCTTGATATGAAGATTAATTTTCTGATTGCCAAACTTAAATGCTTTGCGCTCAACGGGCGGGGTTCCGCCCATAAAGGATTCTAATGTCATACCCAAAACCCGCGTATAAAAATCAATGCATTGGGTTTCTTTGGCGGTTGTTAGAACCAAGTGGTCAAGATGATCAATCATTGCAATATCTTACCCATAAATGAAAGCCGCCTGAAGGAGGCTTCAGTGTTTCTTGGTGACCAGGGGCGGTATCGAGCAGGGTCAATGATGTTCGATCCGGCCCCTAGATTACTTCCAGCTGAGATTTAGTTTCTTATGAGTGGCCGCACAATCTCTCAAATAGAGATTAATGAGGCTTTGATACGGAATACCCACCTCTTCTGATACAGATTTGAAGTAGCTCACCGAATCCTCATCCAACCTAATGGTTATAGGCTTCTTGAGCATGGAAGCATATGGGTTTTTACGGGCTTTGGAGAAATCATATTCTTTGCGCATATTCATCACCTTTAATAAGCTTTTGACTCTTTAGGGGTTGCCTTGCGAGACGAAATAATCCGAATGACATTACTATCGCTTTTTAATTACCAAGCATTGATAGTCGATAAAGCAAATTAGCTTGTGCGGTAGGAAATTCGTTAGCCAAAATGCTATAGACACAAGTGTCTCGTAAGCTATTTTTAGCGTCTGGATGACGATTGATTTGATGGCTACGCAATACACCATCCAATTTCGCACCTAATCGCTCAATTCCCCTGCGACTTTGCTGATTGAACCAATGCGTGCGAAATTCAACAGCAATACAATTTAACTTCTCAAATGCGTGACTTAATAACATCAACTTACACTCTGTATTAATTGCCGTTCTTTGTACGGAACCTCGATACCAAGTCGAGCCAATTTCCAGCCTAAGATTATCCTCATCAATATTCATGTAGGTTGTCATGCCTACGGGCGTGCCGCTTGCATCCAAAACACAAAAGGGGTTCATAGAGCCTAGCTTCTGTAAGTCTAAGCGTCTATCAATCTCTTTTTTCATTGTCTCAGGCGAAGGAATGCTGGTATACCAAAGTTTCCAAAGTTCACCGTCTTTAACGGCTTCGCATAAACCATTATGATGTGCCATAGTTAAGGGCACCAAAGAGGCATGCTGACCTTGTAGGGATATAGAATCCGAGAATTTCATGGCACTTGATTTAAATGGAGATTTAGTTTTATTCTGCCATAGGCGTTTCTTGCAAGCTAGCCAAATGAAAAAACCACCCAAAGGTGGTTTTAGTGTTTCTTGGTGGCCCGGGGCGGAATCGAACCACCGACACAAGGATTTTCAAATATCCTCCGATAGACCGCTTCGTCTATGAAATCAACTGGTTACGCCACCCCTGACATTTCGTGCGCAAAATTTACATAATGCGTCGGTCAAAATTTCGAGCGTAATCAGAAAGTTACGATAGCGTGTAAAAACTGTGCGCAAAGAGTGGATCCAATATGTGTCGGTCACTC
Organism: Polynucleobacter sp.; assembly: GCA_036746715.1. Classification (GTDB taxonomy): domain Bacteria; phylum Pseudomonadota; class Gammaproteobacteria; order Burkholderiales; family Burkholderiaceae; genus Polynucleobacter. Next base: position 194,420 of record DAIODQ010000005.1, read on the forward strand.
ACCATGGTTACTCGCAATGTCTTTTTGAACGACAAACTATTTTAGCTATACCTTTCATCCTTTTTAGGTACATTTTTTATATGGATAAAAACCCACTGAAACCATGCTCTTTCGGTGGCGATCTCAAGGGGTGGTTAAAAATCACCATGGCCTGAGAAAAGTAGTTAAACAAAAATTTATTGCGAGGGGGTTTTTGATGCCAGTGAATCTGCCTCTTTGGGCTTTAGCTTGTCAAACATTTGCTTAACTTTCTTCATCTGCTCTTGCGAACCTAAATCTAAAGCATTACTGGGTAATGGCTTTGGGGGCGGCGGGGGTGGGGGTGGCACTTTCAGCTTAAATTGTTTTGGCTTACCCTTCTTGGGCTTTATCTTTTTTGCTTGATTTACCGCATCAGTATTCTGCTGTTGTATTGCAGACCATGTGCAATTAGATATTAGCTTTAGAAGATTGAGTTGATCTTCACTGCTTGTAATTTCATTAATGAGCATGGCTTTCTCCTTTTCTTATATTTATATAGAATAAGAAACCAATATTGGAGATATCTATGAACAACATTCAAGAAATGCTCAAAGCCATTATTTTGGCAGGTCGTGATGAGGGTTATATGGAGCCCGGGGATAACGCTTCTGCAACTTCAGAGATTCTAGTTATTTTTAGTGGCTATGATCAAGCCTATAACGAAGATGAAGATGAAGAAGTCGACGATCTCAATTCAGAGATTTATGAAATCTTTATCAATGCCAAGGCTTTAGAAGAGGGCTTTAGTTATTCTGAGCCAGAGGATATTCTTGGTATTGAGATTGGAGTAAAAGGTCAAATTCATATTCGCGCCGTATATGAAATCGACAAAGACTATTTGCACATGAACTCAATTGAAGATTACATTGATGAAAATGAAGATATTTCCGTATCTTTAATTACCAATGTAATCCAAACGGCGTATGAGCAAATATCTGATTAATATGTACTTAATGAACCTCAATTGGCAAATGAACTATATTCGTCTGCCCATACTGACCAATCAATAAAAAATAAGCTGCCTGTGAATTGTCAGCAACTATCCTTGTTTTCACTACATAGCCATTAGCCCGAACGTAAGCTTCAAATGTTTTCATTTAATCCTCCAAAAAAAGCAGAACTAACACCATTGCCAATAGCATTAGTTCTGTATTCATAATTTGTCGTTTAAAACGACATTCCAAGTTAACGCCCAAACCCAGCTCGAACAGCGCCACTAGCCTGTTCAATTTGGGTATCAAGTTCGCCAGCTTCTACGGCACCTTTAATAATCTCAAGCGCTTTAATCAGCTCTTCTCCAGAGCCCACCTCTACAGCAGTCTTACCTTTGGCAAATTCAATAATCTTTGCGCCGTATCGAATGTTTAAGCAAACCTTGCCATCGGCTGCCACATACCACCACTGGCGCACACGCTTTTCAATTTCAATATTCTTGCGTGAGCCATCGTAGTCTTTTACTGTTTTAAATTTCTTCACAGTAAAAGTACCTCCCTCTTTTTGCGCTTTAGCTAACTGGATTTGCTCCCATACTTTAGAGCCCAGCTTATTGCGACGTTGTAGGATCGGCGGAATTGCTGTTGGTTTTTTAGAATTTACTAATTTCAAACTATTAAGTGTGCTCATCGTTTTCTCCTTTAAGTTGAATGGGCACAGTTAATTTATTGTCGGCCTTTTGAAAAGAGCAACCTCTTTATTCCAAAAGCCACATGAATCTAATAATCACATTCATTTCTGTTTTTCTTTTATTAGATTTCGCTAAATAACTTTATAAATTACTACTGAAACAAGAGCAGTGACACTCAGTCGTTATGTCACCCTAAAGCTGGACTTAGAGTCGCAGTCATGGAAATTCTGGGCAGTAGCAGAGACTTAGTATCACTATCCTTTACAGGACGCCATTAGAGTTGCTTACTAATTGATACAAGAATACTTCAGCACAAAGATTAAAAGATCACGAGCAAGCCCTGCTTACACAGCAACTTGCGAACACGACATAGGTAGCCACTTAATGCTTATGTCATTGTTGCGTTTTACGGCCGCACATAAAAGGAGATAGCGAAACCGCCCTTACCCAATCGGGTTGTGCCCTAAGTGGTGTAGTAAAGAACTCAGAGAAAGTCTTTTCCCTTATTTCTTCTCTATAACTGAGCCTGTTGCTTAAGGCTCAGTGTAGGTTGAATCTAGAGAAAGCCAATACAAATAATTTAAGAAGAGAGAAATGTGATGAGCGACAAGCGAAATCACAAGCGAGCTAAAGCTCGCTTACTACTAAGGGGGTATAGGTAAAAAATCACCACCCTGAAACTTTAAGTACTTCACCTAAATTTTTGGTAGCGCAGAAATTTGATAGCTGTAGACCCATTCAGGGTAAATCCGTCGTATAAGCGGTGATTAGGAGCTATCGCTTACTTGGGTAACAGAACTCGAAATCAAAAAGCGTGTAGGGTTTATAAATACTTCGTGAAATATCGTGGCGAAAATGCCACGAAAACATAATCTAATATGTAAAAGATTATGAAATCAGCTAAGTCTTTGAATTTTGGAAGGTTCTTTCTTAGCCATTTTCGGTTGCTCTAACCAAACATAAGAAAACATACTGTAGCTCTGTATTTATTACATTTCAGGGAGAACGTATGTCACAAGCTAGAGTTTTAAATCCACAAGAACTGCGCAGAGTTTTAGACCATGTTGCTACACGTAGGCACAGCGCACGTAATCGCGCTATGTTGCTACTTACGCACTACGCGGGTATCCGAGTAGGAGAAGTTGCCGCCCTACGCACAAACGACGTTTTAAACAGCGACAACACGATTAAGGATGAAGTTCGCTTAATGCCAGAGCAAACCAAAGGAAAGCATGCCCGCACTGTTTACCTAAATGAGCGTATGCGCAAAGAGATTAGCCAGTACTTGCGTGTTGTTCGCATTAAAGATGCCAGTAGGCCATTGTTCTACACACAGAAACAAGCTGGGTTCTCAGCGAATTCGTTGGCTCAATACTTCTTTTACCTATATCGCTCTTGTTCACTAGATGGCGCTAGTAGCCATAGTGGCAGACGTAGCTTTCTAACAGGCCTTGCCAATAAAGGTACAGCCATCCATATATTGAAAAGCCTTGCTGGGCATAGAAATATCAGCACTACTGCTAGTTACCTATATTCAAGCCCAACCCAACTAAAAGCCGCAGTTGAGCTTATTTAATCAATCGTACTCTTTGGAAAGACACCCAACGATGTATTGGCAATTATTATTTTGGCCTGATTAACATATCGACTCATAGCTACGGTCATGGTGTTATGGCGCATTTTTACATTGTCTTGTAGTTTGTAATCTTTGTGTCTAGGTGGCATTGCGGCTGGAACTAAATTTATACTTTCACCGACTTGCCACATACTCAATCGTTGATCTTTTGGTAGGGATTCATTCTTCATCCAAGCATCATAAGCGGCTAGCATCTTTTTTAGATTTTCTACGCTGTAATTTCTATATAGCTTATACCTAGCAGTGCTTGATACGCTCCGCATCGATTTTCTTCCCTGCCTTCCTTTGTGGGCACTATTTAAAAATTTTGCAAAGTATTGCTGTAGCTTTCGCCTACCAACATTTAGGTTAATAGCGATGACAACTACATCATCACCCCAGCCTTCGCTCCACTCATCTTTTGATTTAATTTGCGTAAGATTTACCTCATTTGGCACCTCTCCGAACAAATAGCTCCCTTTTTGATTTTTGCCGCCCCACCACTTCGCAAAGTCATCGCTACGAATATCACCAAAATCTTTGTATAACTTTGCCAGCTTTCCTTTTCCATTGTTGGCACAACACTTTATGTACTCATTATTTCTACGCATATAAGCCCAATACCAATAGTAAGGACTTTGTCCTAAGACCTCAATTGAAGTCCGATTGTTTTTTGTACCAATGCGTGGATATGAGGCAAGAAATGATTGTTTCATCAAATTATCTTATCAAGTAATTAACTTTGAATTTCTATTCAATGTCATTTTAAGCGAATAATGGCCAAATAGAGTCATGGCCGTGCAGTTAAATTTCTTAACAAGCAGCCATGTTTATTAATCTAAATTGAAAGGCTTTAAAAATGAATGCTTTATTAAATGCAGTAGCGACTTCTGTAACAAAAAATGTCGTTTTAAACGACAAAGCTGTAAAAACTAGCGATAAATCCCATGTTGCTATTAATGCTGGCAAATGGCTTGCTGACATGGAGGCTAAACGTATTGCTTGGGAGCAAGGTGCATATAGAGTAAGCAATAAGGAGCTTTACGCCCTTTTAGCAGATTGCCTCTTGTTTTCTGGGGAACTACCAGTAGCCGAGTCCAAGCAACGAAGTGCCGCATTAGAAACATTCTTTAAAGAGCGTGGGTACAAGTACAAAAAAGACTCGCACATCATTGCTCGTGTAGTTCGCGCTATGTTTGGTGATGTTGATCGTCGTCGTATTAGCACCTATGTGCTGGTATTGCGTCAAGCACAAAAATCAAGTGTTGAGTCAACTCAACTGGCTCAATGGATTGAGGATTGTGGTGGCATACAAGAAATCAAGCTTTCTCGTAGCGCAACATTTGTCAGCCCTACGGCTAAGGCATCTATTGCTAAGTCTGAATTTGCAAATCTACCCGTATTGGCAATTGCCAAGTCCGAGCAACTGACTCTATTAGCTGACGCCGGCTTTCTTGGCGAAGAGTGTGTATTCATTGCTGAGCAATTAGCCGGAGGCAGTTTTGCGATTCGCGCCTTGGTTCGCAAAGAGGGCGCTATTAATGCGGCATTCACAGCACTTTATAGCGATCTTAAATCACAGCGAATTTCCGCAAAGACTGAAGTAGATGCGGCTAATGATGCTGATGGCGCTATTGCTAAACAAGCTTAACAACAACTATGGGGGTGTTATGAGCACCCCCATAAATATATGAAAGGATTAAATCATGTTGATCAAAAAGGAATTTAAATATGAGCCACAAACACTTAATGACATTATTTTCGGCAATCCCGAGAGTAAATTGCGAATTTATGACATTGTCACAGGTTCCGAGCCATTACCTTCAAGCGGCAAATCAGGAATTCTTCTCTACGGAGTCTATGGGACAGGAAAAACAACCTTGGCAAAGATGCTACCTAACGCAATCGAGCAAGGCAAAAGTCAAACCAATATAGGGATGAATGCAGAGTTTATTGCTTGTCAGCAAGGATTTAATGGTGCTCTAGTAACGGATTTGATTTCGAAAATCTTAAATCGAAATGCGTTCTTTAATACTAGCGGGATTCACTACATCATTATTGATGAGATCGATATGCTGACTAAGCTTGCTCAAGAAAGCCTCAAGTCGGCAATGAATACCGATCGAGCTATTTTTATTTTGACCACAAATAATTTGTCAAAGCTTGATAAAGGAATGCTTGATAGATGTGTATTGGTTGATATGAATGCGGCAAACGAAGATCAATTATTGCCATTTGCATCCCAAATTGCAAAGGATATGGGTGTTGACATTTCTAATATTGAAATGTTGCCAACTATCAAAGCTGCCAATGGATCATTTAGAAATATTCGACACAATATTGAACGATTGCTTCGACGCAGAAGCATTCCATCAAACATCGTTTTTTAAAGGAAAACAAAATGATTGATAAAAATTTGACCTTGAAGTATCTGTACAGCATTGAAACTGATTTAATTTTTGAAGGCTACTGGAAAGGACAGTGGTTTCAAGCACTTTTTGTTTCTGGTGAATATGATTATGGATGGCATCGAATAACTTTCCTTCCTCAATTTACAGCCAAGGATGAGGGTGTCTTTAATATTGAAAATGAGGAATGTGATGACATCTTATTGGCACTAGAGGATGTAGATGTATCAGTTGGGATAATTGTTGATATTAAATAGTCTCATGCCAATTGCTCAGCAGCCATAGTAGGAGTTAGTTTGGAATAGTGCCGCTCAATCATGGCGGCACTATTGCCCATTTGTTTTGCTAGGGTATGAATATCGGTTTTGTTTTCTAATAACTCTAAAGTCGCATAGGTATGCCGCAGTGAATACAGAGTTCGCATTTGCCCATCCTGACTTCTGGCTAATCCACTATCTCGCATAAGCTTCTTGAATGTGCCATCTATACGCAAAGGTTGATGTCCATCTGCCATAACGAAAATCCTTTGCGGCGCACGAGATTCAAACAATCTATCAAACGGAATGTCATACACAGCCTTTTGGCGACTGTGTAAACGCTTGAGAACATCAATCGCTCTATGCTTGGCAATTAGCCAACGTCCGCCAGTTTTGCCATCCACCCATATACGCAGATATTTCTTTCCATCATTGGTATGCCATTCAATATTGTTCCAGCAGATGTTAAGCGCCTCGGTGCCATGCCGCATACCAGTTAGCAACAGCATCTCTACATAGTCACGTACTAAAGGCCTTATCTCCCGCTCTACCTCTAGGCGGCCTTCCTTGGCCCACCTCTCCATATATTCAAATAACTTATTAATCTCTTCGCGACTAAAAGCTGGGCGTGTTTTACCTTTATGGCCACGGGTAGTTAATTTGGGTATTGCTACACGCTCACTAATCCAACCTTTATTAACTGCTGTCTGCTGTAACTTTGTCCAAGCACTGGCAAAGTTCATTAAGGTGCTGGATTTAGGCACTAGCCGCATCTGCCTATTACGCCAAATCTCAAACTCATGAATGTCTGTGTAGGTTATTTCTTCTAGTCGCTTATCCTGAAAGTAAGGTAAAAAGTATTTCTCAATACACGTGATGTAACTTAGATAAACACTCTTTCCAATTCCTTCACCCAAATCACGCCGCATTTCATAAAGTGTGGCGTGCGCTATTTCTGCGAATGTGGGTGCTTTTTGCGCAAGCCCTAGACGCTGGCGAAATCTAGCTTCATCATATAAATCACAGGCAACTCTGACAGCATGCTCAATTGATGCTTGCTTGGTTGAGACTCTGTCCCATGTGTTGTCATGTCGTTTAAAACGACATTGCCAGAGTGGGCTATTTGGCCTGCGAAAGAGAACTACGTCGCCATCACGCAGATAAAGCTCTGTGGGCTCTGCGTATTTGAGCTGACTTAGGGCTGTGGGTTGGAAATCTTGCTGGGGTGAGGAGATTACCTCTAGGTGGCTTTCGGGTACTTTAATTACCTTAGTCACTTTGTGGGCAGATTACCGTTGTCATACCGCTATTTTATTTTCAGACTTAGAGTTGGACAACCTGAACAAGAAACGTACTTTTAAAGGACGTTTCTATGGCTAAGCGCAGTCTTGATTTAACCTTTTATTCGACCTTTTCTGCATAAGTCTCTCTATAAACAGGCTTTAAGACTTTCACTAAATTATCAACATCCATTGCGGCTAAATTAGATCTGCCACCAATAATGTTAACTTCTTTAATGAAGTTTCTAAAACTACTCAACGAAACATTGGGTATAACACTAGACCAAATAAAGCGGCCGCAATTACCACCACCGGCTCAGTGAGTTTCTTGTATTTCCAAAGCAATGCGGTCGTCACAATAGCCAATACAGCAGTCGGAATATCCACAATAGAGCGCTGACCAATCACAATGACTGAACCAGTAATAGCACCAACTGCGGCGGCTGTTACTCCGTCAATAAAAGCAACCAGACTCGGATTCTTGCCATATTTCTTAAAGTAAGGTGCTGGAATAATAGTGAACAAGTAGCAAGGAATAAAAGTGGCCAATGCCGCAACACTGGCACCAGTAAAGCCAGCAATGAGATATCCAATAAAGCCAACAGTGATGACTACAGGACCTGGCGTAATCATTGCAACAGCCACCGCATCGACAAACTGTTTCTCAGTTAGCCATTGATGCTCTACAACTACACCGCCATATAAGAATGGCACGATGGCTAATCCCGAACCAAATACAAAGGCGCCTGCTTTTGTAAAGAAGATGGCAATTTGACTTAGAAGTGAAAGATCAAAGCTACCCCAAATACTCGTAAATGCTGGTACTTGAGTAACGGCAATGGAGTTCAGTCCACCGCTCTTAAACCACTTTGGTGGCGCCTTAACAAATAAAGTAATAAGGCCTGCAGTAAAGACGAGTGAGGCAATTTCAGATTGAGTGATGACGGTACTTACCACCATCACTACAAAGATTGCCCACAATAACTTATCTTTACCAATCGTTTTCTTAGTGAGTTTTTGGGCGCTAATCGCAATGATGCCAATCACGGCGGCACCCACGCCATAAAAAACTGCCTGCATCCAAGCTAAATCTCCATAAGCCACATATGCCCATCCTAGAGCAACCACCATAAAAAATGAGGGGATCACAAATGCAATACCTACTAAAGTTGCTCCAAGAATTTTGTAATGCACATACCCAAGATATATGGCTAATTGTGCAGCCATTGGACCAGGGGCCATCTGAGCTAAGGCCATTCCTTCTCTATAATCAGCTTCAGTTATCCAGCCATACTTCTCCACTAAATCTCGATTCATATAACCTACCAAAGCGACCGGTCCTCCAAAACCCCAAGTACCCAACTTGAGCATATAGATAACCAATTGCCAAAGTGAATAACTTGGTTTGAGTTGTTCTATTGAATTGCTCATTTCACACCCTCTTTCGTAAATGCGCCTACCAAGGCATCAAATACACCGCTGGCTTTGTCGAGCAATTGATCATCGGTTTTAGTGGATACCTTCAACCCCGCAATGATTGCCTCAACACCTTGCGCTTCAGCTGGTTGAATACCACCTACATCCAAAGCATGAATCACAGCGCCCAAACGCTTAATAGCCGCATCATCAATTCCAAAACTTTGGGCAATCACTTCAAATGTCACTAGGCCATCTATATGGGTAAAGGTAGCGCCATCAAAATCAAATCCCAACGCGGTCTTAGGGCACTCCTTTATTGATTTAAGCCAGATAAATGATGCCTTTGGGTCGATGTACTTACGGATAAGCCAAGCACTAGCGAGCCTATCAATCCAAAGTCTAGAGCGGGTTGCCCACCTCTTGCCTTGATAGTTCTTGATATTGAGCTTGGTAATTTTTCGCTGAATGGCATGCGGCTCACCTGGAGATTGAATGGCAGCAATCGCAAGCTCCAATTCTTCTAAAACACGATTAGCTTGTCTGCTTGATTCACCAACATAAAAATCAATTGCTACTAATGCCTCATATTGCTTACGAAGTTTTCGCGCTTCTTTAATTTGTTCAAGTATTAATTTGGGTTTAAGTTTTTTAATCAGAGCCTTAGATTGCTGAATTAATTGGGCATAGTCTTCTGCTCGATCAAACAACGATTTAAAACTTTCGCTTGTCGGCTGTTCAATAGTCACTACATAAGCTGAACCACCCGCACTTAATACTTGCTCTGAAGCAAGCTCGAATGTTGTTTTGTGTTGCTTATCATTTGGCAAAATATATACACCATCTCGCAGAACAGCGGCGCCTGAAGCCTTTAAAGAACGCCAAATTCGCATCCGCTCCGTAGGGCTGGAAGTAGGCAAAGATAGGATGAGGGCATAGAACTTGTTCATGTAATATATGCTACATTAATGTATTAAATACTACAAGTATTGATTTGTCGTTTAAAACGACAAATCAATGACTCATCAATGGCAGCCTATTCTGATTAAGACGCTTAAACGGCACCTAGCTAGCCATGACATGATGTATGGACAACAAGCAAACCTATAACGCAATCGATACAGTCTAAGCCTCTAAATTGACCAAACAACCGGCGCCTATGCGCTCCGTCGCTATCTGGCTCTCCATCGCTCTTCACCTAGGGCTATTTCTGCTGTGGACATCATATGAAGGCTTCACCCACTTAAAACCCAAAGATAAAAATCCAGACATCATTGAGGTTCAGCTTGAAGAGCCTATCGCTAAAACCAATAATGACTTAAACGCCAGTCAAAACATCGATAAACAGCCAGTATCATTGGCCGCTCCCTTAGCGCCAACAGCAGAAGAGTGGGCTTTTGCCTCAAAGTACACACTCAAAAATAGCAAAGGCTATCGCCATTCCTTTGGTCAGCAAGTGCGAAGTATGATGGGAACTGCTGTTGAGGGGCCAGACCAAGGACATGTGAGATTCAGCATTGAAATTGCTCCGAATGGCGCTGTCGTTAAAGTGGAAACACTTTGGAAAACATCGGACAAAGCAGAGCAATTGGCGAGAAAGGCAATGAAGTCTATGCCTGCTTTGCCGCCCACGCCAACTGGGAAATCACTTATTTTTGAGAGAACCATTTCATTTACGCCATTTGCTACAAATGATGCCCCAATTTACAGGGATGATTGCCTGCCTGATACACCAGCGTTTGGCAATCCATTTGCCTGGGATGGCAAATCACCGCAAGAAATCAAGAAGAGCAAGTCTGCTGAAAAACTCAGCCCCGAAGCCTTGGCAGAATGCCTTAAGCAGTTACCCCAAGATTCTATTGATGGCATCACTGCTGAAGCTCAACGGCAACTAGACATATGGAGCTCAGGAAAACTTAATCAAAGAAAGTAAGGTTTCTATATATACGTATATACGCATATATTTGTAATGTCGTTTTAAACGACATCGACTGACGCAAGGATGCTAACTTGATTTATCCTTTTAAAGGGACGACTCATGATGGGGCTAACCGAGACTAATGGCGTCCTGTCTCTAGACGCTAACAAATAAAAAACCACCCGAAGGTGGTTTTGGTGTTTCTTGGTGGCCCGGGGCGGAATCGAACCAGGGCCGAGGATGTCTGACTCTTTATTTACAGTTGTTATGTAATTTCCACTTTTCTTCATGCCCCATGGCTTTAGCAAAATCAGGTACCTTACATCTTTCAACCTCTTTTGCGTCTACTTCCTTATTCATCACCTCGTTAGGGGCTGCTGATAATGTGGGCTCATTCGAGCTGCCAGAGAAATAATTGAAGATAGCCAACACACTGACAGCAAATAAAACCAGTATTAGCAATTGACCCTTGGATATATTGTTTTGTTTTTCTATGCTGATATCACAAGAATTTCCCGGGCATAGCTGGGCTTGGGCTTTATTAAAAAGGTTGTAAATCTTACAGCCGATACAAATGCCAAAAGAGGTTTCAAAAAACATCAGCGCTAAGCAGGAAGCGCAAACAATAATATTGATAGGGCCCACCACACTTTTCAGTACGATCAAATAAAACATTGTGGCGGCCAAGATAAATCCAATTGACCAAGCAAAACGCTTCTGTGGAGCCCCCGTGTATTCAGGTTGCTGACCCTTAACCAACCACTGCGCCAAAATCATGACAGGCGCATATTTGGGGTTAATGAAAATCCTAATCGTAAATTCAATGAGAAAGGCACAAACAAATACCTTGGTAGGGAAAAAGTTTCCCATTAGCCAAGCATTCATAAATGAAATCAGAGCAAATACAAACAAAATACCTGCGGCCGCTCTGACTGTTCGCTCATTCAAAACTGCGACTGGATATTCAGGCTTTATTTCGCCAAATTGAAAAGCTGAAGTTGTCATGTCTGCCTCTTATTCAAATTGATAATGAACTGTATGTCGTTTTAAACGACAACGCAAATATCATTCCATCCTACAAAAGCAATATAAGAACTGTTGCGTAGTTCCCATTGGAGTTTGATGTAGCTCTGTTGAGCTATCAATTAGCTTGAATGTCTTACCGAACTGACTGTGAAGATTTTCTGAGTCGTAGCGAACAACGTCTAAACCACTACACTTCTCGGGGCCCTCGGGACCAAAAGTCGACATGATCACATAGCCGCCATGTTTTACTGAGCGCATTACTTGCTCTATATATCTTGCTCGCTGTGCTTCTTCAGTTAGAAAATGAAATACGGCTCTATCGTGCCAAATATCAAAATAGCCTTGAGGTAATGTTGCCTGTGTAATGTCAGCGCAATACCAGTGAACCCTATCAGCCTGCTTACCAATACGATCCCTTGCCACATCAATTGCTTTTTGAGATATATCTAAAACACTGATGTCCTCATAACCCTGAGATAAAAGGTCATCCACTAGTGTAGATTCTCCGCCACCAATATCAATAATGGCAGCGCCTTTATTTGTACTGGCTTGATGAATCAGATTTAATGATGTCTCAAGGTGTGGCGCATACCAACTCACCGCATCTGGCGCCTTGTCGCCGTAGACTTTTTCCCAGTGATCTTTTTTGTTCATTTGCTAGTGCTTAGGTTGTTTGTTAACAGCCTTCTTGTAGGCATCCATGCCACCTTTAGTTTTCCACTCTTCATAGCCACCCTGAAGAATCCGCAAATTATCATACCCCGCAACACGCAGAGCAAAGCCTGCCTGTGCTGACAGACTACCGGTATTACAGTAGATTAAGACGGGCTTGTTCTTAGGAATCTTATCTTTTTGTGCCAAGACTTGGCGCCACTCAATGTTGACTGCTCCAGGAATATGGCTCTTATCAAACTGAGCTTTATCTCTAGCATCAATCACCATCATCTTCTTGTATTCTTCTGCGGGTATCTGCTCAGGAAATATC
>DAIODQ010000006.1:0-157215 GCA_036746715.1 Polynucleobacter sp.
ATTTTTATTTGTAATTTAATAATATCTTTATATTCCATTTTAATGCTGTAAATAATTGATTTAAATGATAATAATTACTTAATTAGTATAATATTTATAATTTAAAGCCCTAAGGCTAATAATCTTTTTTTAAAGACTTTTATTAATCTATATAATCATAGCTTGTAATAGTTTATTTAAACAAATAATAAACATACCTCGTATATTCATTATTTCTAGATTCATATAATAATTATTACTATAATTTAATTGGTTAGCCTTCAAAGGAATTTACATAAAATGCCATCGTTCAAAGAGTTGGTAGCGCAGCGGGAAAAGTTAGACAGTCAAATTAATGCCATGATGCAGCGGGAGAAGGCTGAAGGAATTGCGAAAGCCAAAGAAATCATTGAGCAGTTTGGTTTGGAGGTAGGTGATTTATTTGGCCGCAAGGGTGCTAGTAAAGGGAAGCGTGGACGCCCCGCAAAGAAAGGGGTGGCGAGCAAGAAACGCGTTGGCAAGAAGCGCGGAAAGGTTGCCGCAAAATATAAAAATCCATCGACAGGTGAGACCTGGACTGGTCGCGGTAAGGCGCCAATATGGATTGCGGGAAAAGATCGCACTAAGTTTTTAATTAAGTAAATTTCAGTGCACCAATAGAAAAGCCAGTTTATTAACTGGCTTTTTCTTATTGTGTCTTCGAGATTAAATCCTAAAGAGCATTATGAAGTGCTTCTACAAATAGGGCTTCTAGTTTTGGGTTGTTCTTAGAGCTATCCTGAACTTCATTGGCGGGGTATGTAAATACATTAGATTTTTCTGGAAGTTGATCTAGCACCTCGTTTATCAATGGCTCTTCGTGCTCTGGTGGACTGATTTGCAAGATATTATCTTGGGCCATATCGAGTACCCCAGGGTGGAGCTGAACAAACGCTTCATCGACCAGCATTGGAATCCGTCTGGTCTGAATATTTTTACTGAGGTAGTGAATAAGATGTAATTGCTCAATGGGCGGTATAAAAGAGTCCAGGTAAATGATGTCTGGATAAAGAGAAACTGCCTGCATGAGCCCTTCAAGGCTATCCAGAGAGCCAATTAAATCCAGTTTTAAGGACCATCTCCCCATCACGTCCCGCATTTGTGCCAAGTTCTCGGGGCGCCGAAAGATCCCGAGGGCCAGATGCCGTTGCTTACTGGCTCGTTCCTGTAGGCCTAACTTACGTCGCCTCAGTTGTTGATGGAGGGACGTCGCTAAGATACGTCGGTGCCCACCGCGGGTCTTCCAAGCAATTAAATCGCCTTCCTCGACCATTTTTTGGACGGTGCCTAAAGATACCTGGAGCAGCTTGGCACTTTGCCGAGTACTTAAATACTGCTGCTCTTGATGGGTGGTTTTCATCGATTTTCTCCTTCTATTAATTGGGATAGAAAGAGCATATAAATTAATTGAATAGAATTCTGTCGGCAAAGGATGAATTGCAAGTAGGAAATTTCTTATATGTTTGTAAGAAATAGGGAAGTTGGTTGTAGGCGTCTTGCCATTCTTGTTGCTGTATTCAGCCTAGGATTTCTACTAATCCATTGATATTGGGATGTTTTTTTCTTGATCTCATGTTATTCTTCTGGAACAAAAGGCATTTGCTTTGCGTTCTGCTAGTCGGTTAAGCCGTGTCGCAGATGGTTAAAACCACAGTTTTTTTCGGGATACCCGATGAAAGGTGAGCATCATGATGCAGTCCTATAGAGGTTCTTCGTACCTCTTTGGGGGTAATGCCCCCTACGTAGAAGAACTCTACGAATCCTATTTATTAGATCCCACATCCGTTGCTCAACACTGGCGTGATTATTTTGATAACGTCGTCCAGGTTCCGGCCGCCGATGGTTCAAATGGTAGAGATATTGCTCATGCCCCGATCGTGGCATCGTTTGCAGAACGCGCTAAGCAAGGACCGATTAAAACGATTCAGGATTCCGCAGACTCAGAAATGGGTCGTAAGCGAGTTGCGGTTCAACAATTAATTGCTGCCTATCGCAACGTCGGTAATCGTTGGGCTAATTTAGATCCATTAAAGCGTACCGAACGGCCGGATATTCCCGAACTCAATCCAGCCTTCTATGGCTTTAGTGATGGCGATATGGATATCGTCTTTAATACCAGCAATACATTCTTTGGTAAAAACAATATGACCCTGCGCGATCTCTTGCAGGCATTGCGTGAGACCTATTGTGGCACCTTGGCTGCCGAGTTTATGCACATCGCAGATCAGAAGATCAAAAAATGGTGGCAAGAAAAATTAGAGTCGATTCGCTCTACTCCTAAGTTTACGAATGAGCAACGTCGTCAAATCCTTGACCGGGTTACCGCTGCAGAGGGACTTGAGCGTTACCTGCAAGCAAAGTACGTCGGCCAGAAACGATTCTCGCTCGAAGGTGGGGATAGTTTTATCGCCTGTATGGATGAGTTAATCCAAGGCGCTGGTAAGAATGGTGTGCAAGAGATTGTGATTGGTATGGCCCATCGAGGTCGCTTAAATGTCTTGGTCAATGTCTTGGGCAAATCACCCAAAGACCTTTTTGCTGAGTTTGATCACACCGCGCCAGAGGATCTTCCATCAGGTGATGTCAAATACCACCAAGGATTCTCGAGCGACATCTCGACTCCAGGCGGTCCAGTGCACTTATCCCTGTCCTTTAATCCATCGCACCTAGAGATTGTGAACCCCGTAGTAGAGGGCTCCGCCCGTGCGCGTATGGAGCGTCGTAATGACGCGAAGGGTGATCAAGTTTTGCCAGTGCTCGTTCATGGTGATGCTGCGATTGCAGGTCAAGGCGTCATGCAAGAGACCTTGGCTTTATCTGAAGTTCGTGGCTATTCCACTGGCGGCACTGTTCACATTGTGATCAATAATCAAATTGGGTTTACAACGTCAGATCCCCGCGACTATCGCTCCAGTCTCTATTGCACCGACATCATGAAAATTATTGATGCACCGGTTTTGCATGTGAACGGCGATGATCCAGAGGCGGTAGTCCTGGCGACACAATTGGTTTTGGAATACCGCACCCAATTTAAGAAAGATGTCGCGGTCGATATTATCTGTTTCAGAAAACTAGGTCATAACGAACAAGATACACCCGCAATGACCCAGCCTCTGATGTACAGCATCATTGCGCAACATCCTGGTACTCGCAAACTGTATGCTGATCGACTCGAGGCGCAAGGAGTTATTGCACCCGGCGCAGGGGACGAAATGGTCAAAGCGTATCGAACAGCAATGGATGAAGGCAAGCAGACCCTTGATCCTGTCTTGAGTAACTTTAAAGGCAAGTTTGCAGTGGATTGGTCCCCGTTCTTGAACAAGAAGTGGACCGATCATGCTGACACTGCCATTCCTCTCTCCGAATGGAAGCGGCTTGCGGATAAATTAGTAACCCTTCCAGCAGAGTTCAAGGTGCATCCTCTGGTGCAAAAGGTGTATACCGATCGTGCCGCCATGGGTCGTGGCGAGATCAATGTGGATTGGGGCATGGGCGAGGCAATGGCTTTCGCCTCCTTGCTGGCTAGCGGTTACCCAATTCGATTATCGGGTGAGGATAGTGGACGCGGCACATTTAGTCATCGTCACTCTGTACTCCATGCTCAAAATCGTGAGAATTGGGATACGGGTACACATATTCCATTGCAGCATGTCAGTAAAGATCAAGCCCCATTTACTGTCATCGACTCGATTTTGTCGGAAGAGGCTGTTTTAGGATTTGAGTATGGCTATGCAGCTGCTGAACCGAATACCTTAACGATTTGGGAAGCTCAGTTTGGCGATTTTGCTAACGGAGCACAAGTTGTGATCGATCAGTTTATTGCCTCTGGTGAGGTGAAATGGGGCCGTGTAAACGGTTTGGTGATGATGTTGCCCCATGGTTATGAGGGTCAAGGTCCTGAGCACTCCTCAGCCCGCTTAGAACGCTTTATGCAACTATGTGCGGACACCAATATGCAAGTGGTTCAACCCACCACTGCGTCGCAAATATTCCATCTCTTGCGTCGCCAGATGATTCGGCAATTCAGAAAACCTCTGATCATCATGACCCCTAAATCATTATTGCGTCACAAAGATGCGGCATCACCACTCATTGAGTTTACGAAGGGTGAGTTCCAAACGGTGATTCCTGAGCAAGAGGAGTCGATTGATCCAAAAACAATCGAGCGGGTAATTGTCTGTTCAGGCAAGGTGTACTACGATCTTATTAAACAACGCTCTGATAAGAAGCTGGAAAATGCTGCGATTGTGCGGATAGAGCAGTTGTATCCATTCCCACACAAAGCCATTGCTAGTGTGATCAAAACCTACCCCAATCTAACAGAACTCGTTTGGTGCCAGGATGAGCCACAGAATCAGGGTGCCTGGTTCTTTGTGCAACATAATTTGCTCGAGAACATGAGCGAAGGAATGCGATTAGGGTATGCAGGTCGACCAGCATCAGCATCACCAGCGGTTGGCTATGCCCATTTGCACCAGAGTCAGCAGAAGGCTTTGCTTACTGCCGCATTTGCCAAGCTAAAGGGATTTGTGATCACCAAGTAAACCGCACGTTTACGAGTAGATCTTTATTCAAACCAGTACTCATTATTTAACCTATTCATAGGACACATCATGGCCTTATATGAAGTCAAAGTTCCCCAACTCTCAGAGTCAGTTGCTGAGGCAACGTTATTGCAGTGGAAAAAGAAGCCCGGCGAGGCAGTGGCTCAAGACGAGATTTTGATTGAGATCGAAACCGATAAAGTTGTTTTGGAGGTACCCGCACCATCGGCGGGCGTGCTCTCAGAAATTATGGTGGCTGATGGTGGTACCGTTGTTGCTGATCAGGTGATCGCAAAAATTGACAGTACAGGTAAGGCTAGTGTTGCCGCTGCCCCAGCTAAAACCGCTGCTCCCGCAGCGCCGGTGTCGAGCTCCACTGCAAAAGGTGCAATCGCCGCTCCATCGGCTGCCAAGTTAATGGCGGAGAATAATCTCAGTGCTGCTCAAGTCTCTGGCTCAGGACGAGATGGTCGTGTAACCAAGGGGGATGTTCTTAATGCGGTTTCTGGAGGTGCGAAGACAGGATCGACAGCCACACCTTTACCGATCTCCAATACGTCCCTAGGTGAGCGTACCGAAGAACGTGTGCCGATGACACGTTTACGTGCACGAATTGCCGAACGCTTATTAGAATCGCAGGCCAATAACGCCATCTTGACGACCTTTAATGAGGTTAATATGTCACCAGTGATTGCGATGCGCACTCGCTACAAAGATACCTTCGAGAAAACCCACGGCGTTAAATTAGGATTCATGTCCTTCTTTGTAAAAGCGGCTACATACGCTCTTAAAAAGTATCCCATCCTCAATGCATCGGTCGATGGTAATGACATCGTTTATCACGGTTACTTTGATATCGGTATTGCCGTAAGCTCACCACGCGGTTTGGTGGTTCCCATCTTGCGTAATGTGGATCAACTCACTTTGGCCGAAATTGAAAAGCAAATTGCGGATTACGGTAATAAAGCCCGCGATGGCAAATTGAGTATCGAAGAACTCACTGGTGGCACATTTTCCATTTCGAATGGCGGCGTCTTTGGTTCGATGCTTTCAACCCCGATCATCAATCCACCACAATCCGCTATTTTGGGGATTCATGCGACTAAGGAGAGGGCAGTGGTGGAAGACGGACAGATTGTAATTCGGCCGATTAATTATTTGGCACTGTCCTACGATCATCGCATCATCGATGGTCGCGAAGCAGTCTTAGGCTTAGTGGCGATGAAGGAACTCTTAGAAGATCCAGCCCGTTTACTTCTTGACCTATAAGGAGTAGACCATGAGCCAAGTATTTGATGTGCTGGTCATTGGAGCTGGCCCGGGTGGTTACATCGCTGCAATCCGTGCGGCTCAACTGGGATTTAAGGTCGCCTGTGCCGAAGCGAACTCCTACGCAGATCCTAAGGGGGAGCCACGCCTAGGTGGAACATGTTTAAACGTCGGCTGTATCCCATCAAAAGCCTTACTAGCATCATCGGAAGAGTTTGAGAAGATCGGCCATCACGTTGCTAATCATGGCATCACGGTAGGTAAGGTCAGTATCGATATTGCAAAGATGCTAGCGCGCAAAGACGAGATCGTGACCAAGATGACGGGCGGCATCAGTTTCTTATTTAAGAAGAATAAGGTGACATCCTTAAAAGGTCATGCTTCATTTGTTGGCAAAGGTGCTGATGGTTATCAGATTAAGATCGCTGGCAAAGATGCCGGTATCGTGAGCGCCAAGAATGTCATCATCGCTACTGGTTCAAAGGCTCGTCATCTTCCTGGTATCACCGTCGATAACGTTCTGATCTGCGATAACGAAGGTGCTCTGAACTTTGATTCTTTGCCAAAGCGCTTAGGCGTGATTGGTGCCGGTGTGATCGGATTAGAGTTGGGCTCCGTATGGCGCCGCGTTGGTTCTGAGGTTACTGTCTTGGAAGCCTTGCCGACATTCTTAGGTGCCTGTGATGAGGGCATTGCTAAAGAGGCTAAAAAGATCTTTACTAAGCAAGGTCTTGATATGCATCTGGGTGTGAAGATTGATAGCGTGAAGACTGACAAGAAAGGCGTGGTAGTCTCGTATCAGGATAGCGCTGGCAAAGCTCAAAAATTAGAATGTGATCGCTTAATCGTCTCAGTAGGTCGGGTTCCCAATACAGAGGGACTCAATCTGGAATCGGTTCAGCTAAAGACCGACGAGCGTGGCTTTATTCCAATTAATGACCATACCTGTGCAACCGCAGCTCCAGGGATATTTGCAGTTGGTGATGTGGTGCGTGGCCCGATGTTGGCCCATAAGGCAGAGGATGAGGGTGTCTTGGTCGCGGAGTTACTCGCAGGGCAAAAACCACACATTGATTACAACTGCATTCCGTGGGTAATCTACACCGATCCAGAGATTGCATGGGTTGGTAAAACAGAACAGCAGTTGAAGGCCGAAGGGCGTACCTATAAGGCAGGTCAGTTCCCCTTCATGGCGAATGGCAGAGCCCTCGGGATGGATCGTGCAGAGGGCTTTGTGAAAATCTTAGCTGACTCTAAGACTGATGAGGTTTTGGGAGTCCATATTATTGGCCCTAATGCATCTGATCTGATTGCCGAGGCAGCGTTGGCGATGGAGTTTAAGGCGGCTGCTGAAGATATCGCACGCGTATGCCATCCTCACCCCAGCTTATCGGAGGTGATGCGTGAGGCAGCTTTAGCTACGGATCAACGCGCACTCAATATGTAACTTGAAAGTCGCTGACTTTTACCATCAAGAGTGCAAAGCGCGCGGCTATCAGCCCGATCCTGCGCAGGAGCGAGCCATTGAGCGTTTGCAGCAATGTGAAGATCAGTGGGTTGCCTATAAAGAGATTCGTAGTAACGCGTTTACCAAGAAACTTTTTCATCCAGAGTTACCCCGAGGAGTTTATCTTTGGGGTGGAGTCGGTCGAGGCAAATCCTTTTTAATGGATTGCTTCTACGAAGCCTCCCCGGTGACAAAGAAGATCCGGATTCATTTTCATGAGTTCATGCGCGAAGTCCATCGTGAGTTGCATGAGCTTTCTGGCTTAGCAGACCCACTCGATGAACTTGCTTTGCGGATTGCAGAGCGCTACCGCTTAATTTGCTTTGATGAGTTTCATATTAACGATATTGCCGATGCAATGATCATGTACCGCTTACTCAAAGCATTATTTATTGATCGAGTGCAGTTCATCATGACCTCAAACTATCGTCCGGATCAACTCTATCCGAATGGTTTGCATCGTGATCGCTTATTACCTGCTATTCAGTTGCTTGAAGAGAAACTGGATGTCTTAAATGTGGACGCGGGTAGTGATTACCGTCAATTGCAGATGACCCGCATTCAGGCCTATTTGTATCCACTAAGTACTGAGAATGATAAAAAGCTAGACGATTATTTTCATAACCTAATTGGTAAGCAAATCGAGTCATCCTATCCCGTGCTAAAAATTGAGTCTCGTGAGATTCGGGCTTTGCATTTGGCAGAAGGGGTGGTGTGGTTTGACTTCCAAACTCTTTGCTGTGGGCCGCGTTCCCAAAATGACTATTTGGAGATTGCAAATACCTTTCATACAGTCATCTTAGCGGGAGTGCCCCATATGCCACCCCGACTAACCAACGAAGCAAGACGCTTTATTTGGCTGATTGATGTTTTATATGATCACCGCATTAAATTGATTATGTCTGCGGAAGTGCCACCAGATCAGCTTTATACCGAAGGACAAGTTGTCGATGAATTTGCTCGAACGGTCTCACGCTTGATGGAGATGCAGTCGCGGGATTACATCGAGTCGCCTCGGCGGGTAATCAATACTCATCTGACCTAAAATAGAGGTATGAGCCAAACTGCGCCACTAAATGCTGATTTGCATTGCCATTCGATTGTGTCCGATGGGACCCTAAGTCCCGAAGAGCTCGCTATCCGTGCTCATCAAAACGGAGTTCAACTTTGGTCACTCACCGACCATGATGTCCTGGGTGGGCAGGCGCGTGCCCGTCTTGCGGCTAAGAACCTTGGGATGAGCTATCTTGCGGGCGTTGAGATCTCGATTAGCTGGATGAACCAAACGGTCCATATTGTGGGTCTTGGTCTTGATGATCGTAATACTATTTTGGAAGAAGGCTTGCGCGCAACTCGGGATGGTCGCGAGCTGCGTGCACGGCAGATGGCCGCACAACTTGAGCAAGTTGGAATCCATAACAGTTATGAAGGTGCATTGCACTTTGCTGGCAATCCAGATCTCATTGCGCGTACGCACTTTGCTCGATTTTTGGTGGAGCAAAAAGTCTGCAGCAATATGGATGAGGTGTTCCGTAACTACTTAGTCCCTGGTAAGCCAGGTTATGTCTCGCATCGTTGGGCTAGCTTAGATGAAGCGGTGCAATGGATTCGAGGGGCGGGCGGCGAGGCTGTGATTGCCCACCCTGGTCGTTACAAACTCAATATCTTGCAAATGGACGAGCTATATGCTCGCTTTAAAGATTTGGGTGGCAATGGAATTGAAGTGGTTACGGGAAGCCATAGCCCCGATCAGTACACAACTTATGCCAAGGTTGCAGAACGCTACGGATTTATGGCCTCCCGCGGATCCGATTTTCATGATCCCCACGAGAGTGATATTGATCTAGGTAAACTTCCGCATTTACCGGATCACTTAACACCAATCTGGTCGGTCTTTCATTAAATAAGCGACAATCCTTCCTATGTTTGCTGAACGCGTACTTTCTGGCATGCGCCCAACCGGCGCCTTGCACTTAGGGCATTACCACGGGGTCTTAAAAAACTGGGTACGTCTACAGGCTGAGTATCCCTGCTTTTTCTTTGTGGCCGACTGGCATGCCTTAACGACCCACTATGAGACCCCGGAGGTTATCCAAGAGTCGGTTTGGGAGATGGTGATTGATTGGTTAGCTGCTGGAGTAGATCCCAATCAGGCTACTTTGTTTATACAAAGCCGTGTGCCTGAGCATTCAGAACTCTTTTTGTTGTTAGCGATGGGAACCCCATTGGGCTGGCTAGAGAGAGTTCCCACCTATAAAGATCAAATTGAAAAACTGAAAGAGAAAGATCTGCAAACCTACGGATTCTTGGGATACCCATTACTGCAGGCAGCCGATATTTTGATCTACCGTGCTTTGCATGTCCCCGTGGGTGAAGATCAAGTTCCTCATGTGGAGATGACCCGCGAGGTCGCTCGTCGTTTTAATTACTTGTATGGTCGTGAACCCGGTTTTGAAGAAAAGGCCTTAGAGGCAGTTAAAAAGTTAGGTAGTAAGCGCGCAAAACTCTATGCTGAACTCCGTACCGCGTATCAAGAGCGCGGAGAAGACGAGGCTTTATTGCAAGCCCAAGCAATGTTGCAAGAGTCCCAGAGTTTATCGATGGCCGATCGCGAACGTCTCTTTGGCTATCTAGAAGGTGCCCGCAAAATTATTTTAGTAGAGCCGCAGGCTTTGCTCACCTCAGCGTCTCGCATGCCTGGGCTTGACGGACAAAAAATGTCTAAGTCCTATGGAAATACGATTAGCATTCGTGAAGCACCTGAAGAGGTTGTTCGTTTGGTGCGCACTATGCCTACTGATCCGGCTCGCGTAAGACGCACTGATCCCGGCAATCCTGTTCATTGCCCTTTATGGCAGTTTCATCAGGTTTACTCTGATCAGGCCACGAAAGACTGGGCGGATAAGGGTTGTAAATCCGCGAGTATTGGCTGCTTAGATTGCAAGCAACCCGTGATTGATGCTATTTTGAGTGAGCAACAACCGATGTTTGAGCGAGCGCAGCAATATCTAGACGACCCAAGCTTGTTGCGTTCTATTATTGCCGATGGCTCCGACAAAGCACGTAAGGTAGCGCAAGAGACCATGCGCGATGTCCGTGAGGCCATGGGCCTTGACTTTGATTAATCATTAGCCCGTAGTGCACGCAGAACTCGACGTAGTCTCTCCTTGGGTTACGCACTATGCTGGTTTTATAAAGCCAGGAGCGAGAGTTTTAGATTTGGCTTGTGGCGGCGGTCGGCATGCCCGCCATTTGGCGTATCAAGGCCATACGGTTATAGCAGTTGATCGTGACTCAGAGTCTTTAGCCAAGATCAAACATCCGCGCATTACAACTCACTCTCTGGATTTAGAGGGCGATGATTGGCCTCTCCCAGAGTCTCAGTTTGGACGATGGGATGCCATTGTTGTTACCAACTATCTCTATCGCCCTTACTTGGATATTTTGCCAACTCTGTTGGAAGAGGGCGGTATTTTGTTGTACGAGACCTTTGCCCTTGGTAATGCCGAGTTTGGTAAACCGTCTAACCCAGCATTTTTACTACGCCATGGTGAGTTATTGGAGTTGGCCCAAAAACACCTACTTCATGTGATTGCCTATCGAGATGGTTTTATAGAGAGCCCCAAACCAGCCATGGTTCAAAGCCTGTGTGCTAGCCGAGGAGCCCCTACAACACGCCATCCGTTACAATTTCAAGCTTAAGAACTCAGTCATTTAATTCTCCAATACCCATGACCCAATTGATGACCGGCAGTATGGTTGCGATTGCAACCCCGATGCATGATGACGGTAGCCTTGACTATGCTGCTCTACGCTCGCTATTGGATTGGCATGTCACCGAGGGGACAGATGCGATTGTGATTGTGGGTACAAGCGGTGAGTCACCCACTGTATCCGTGGAAGAACATTGCGAGTTAATCCGTGTGGCCGTAGAGCAAATTAGAGGTCGCATACCTGTGATTGCAGGAACCGGTGGTAACTCGACCCGCGAAGCAATTGAGTTAACCGAGTTTGCTAAAAAAGTGGGTGCGACCGCAAGCTTACAAGTGGTGCCGTATTACAACAAGCCAACCCAAGAGGGTATGTACGCTCACTTTAAAACGATTGCCGAGAAAGTGGATCTCCCAGTTATTTTGTACAACGTACCAGGAAGAACGGTCGCTGATTTAGCCAACGACACCACGATTCGTTTGGCACAAGTTCCAGGGATCATCGGTATTAAAGATGCTACAGGTAATTTAGAGCGAGGCTCATTCTTGCTGGCCGAGTTAAAGACCAAAAAACTTGATCAATTCACTGTTTACTCAGGCGATGACTTGACTGCTATATTCTTGATGCTGATGGGTGGTCATGGCAACATCTCGGTAACCGCCAATGTGGCACCGCGTTTAATGAGTGCGCTCTGTAAGGCGGCGATTGCAGGAGACGCCGCAAAGGCTCGGACCATTCAATACCAATTATTGGCCGTTCACAAGATGATGTTCATAGAAGCCAACCCCATACCTGTAAAGTGGGCTTTGCATCAAATGGGCAAAATGGAGGCAGGGATTCGTTTACCATTAACTCCGCTAAGCCATCCTCTCCGCGAGCCCCTAAAGCAGGCACTGCATGGTGCGGGCCTGATTTAGTTATTTGATAGCCATACGAAAGACATAAGAGACTAATGC
Source organism: Polynucleobacter sp. (assembly GCA_036746715.1). Classification (GTDB taxonomy): domain Bacteria; phylum Pseudomonadota; class Gammaproteobacteria; order Burkholderiales; family Burkholderiaceae; genus Polynucleobacter. The sequence continues at coordinate 12,006 of DAIODQ010000006.1, forward strand.
GTTTAGTAATTCAATCCTCATTGATCGTTGTATTGGCTGCTGTCCTTACTGCTTGCGGGAGCTTTAGCAGCATGACCGCAAACGATAAGGTGGACTATAAAAAACAAGGTGAGGTTCGAGGGCCCAATCTAGCTTTACCCCCAGATTTAATAACGGCACAGGCCGACCGCCGCTATATTGTGCAGGATGGTACTGCAACGATGTCGGAGTACAGCCAAGCGGTTAAGAAATCCTCACAGATGCGCACAAACGTCTTGACTGGTATTCCAGGAATGAAGATCGAGCGCGATGGTGATAAGCGCTGGTTAGTTGTCGATAAATCAGCAGCAACCCTCTATCCCCAGGTCAAGGATTTTTGGCAAGAGAATGGCTTTTTGCTTTTAATTGATTCTCCCTCCACCGGAATTATGGAAACCGATTGGGCCGAGAACCGCGCTAAGATCCCGCAAGATTTTATTCGGAGAAACTTGGGCAGGGTTCTTGACTCGATGTATGACTCCGGGGAGCGCGACAGGTTCAGAACTCGCCTTGAAGTGCAAAAGCCCGATGTCACCGAGATCTATGTAACCCATAAGGGTGCGGTTGAGACCCCTATAAAAGAGGGGGGTGCTGCAATCTCAACCCAATGGGTTATTCGTCCTACAGACCCAGAGCTAGAGGTGATTTTCCTAACCCGCCTGATGGAGCGCTTGGGGATGACCCAGGAGCAAGCAAAGGCTCAGATTACTGCCACCGCAGCAGCGCCTAAGACGCCAAAGGCAAAGCTCATTGAGGATGGATCAGCGACTCGTATTGAGATGACCCAAAGTTTTGATCGTGCTTGGCGCGATATTGGTTTGGCACTCGATCGCTCTAACTTTACCGTGGATGATCGTGATCGCTCTAAAGGGATTTACTTTGTCCGCTACGTCAATCCAAAGGAGTTAGGTGATGGCAGAAGTTGGTTTGGCCGCACCTTTGGTAAGAGTAATGATGCCGATAAAAAGGCGAAGGTTTATCGTGTTGTAGTTCAGGATCGAGGCGAGAACCAAATCGTAATCTTGGTGCAAGATTCTGATGGCAAACCGGAGAATACGGCGACGGGTAATCAGTTATTAACAACCCTCGATCGACAGCTCATCAAATAGCGAAACCCATAAGGCTGTTGAAATAGTAAAAAAAGGCACTCAAACGAGTGCCTTTTTCATGACAGCAGAAGAATTACTTCTTCGCTGGTGCAGCAGGAGCAGGAGCAGCAGCAGGAGCAGCAGCTGGTGCAGCAGGAGCAGCAGCTGGCGCAGCACTGTCAGCTGGCTTAGCATCAGCAGCTGGAGCAGCAGGAGCGGCAGGAGCAGCAGCTGGCTTAGCTTCTTCTTTCTTACCGCAAGCAGATAAAGCAACGGCCAACATAGCGGCCAATAGTAGTGACTTCTTCATTATTATTTCCTTTAAATTAAAGACGATTTACATCCGATTTACAGCAATTACCGGTAATTGTTGTAGGACCTAATCAGAGATACTTTGGGTAAACCCCAACTAAATCCAAACAGGATTATAGCAATCGAATCTAATTTTTTTCATCATCCTCAGGGATAAGAAAGTCTTCTGATGATGACTTAGGCCCAGATTAGCCAACCTGAGCAGTAAGCCTCATAAAGAGAGCTCTCCCCAGACATCCATTTTTCTGGACTTGGGCCCATTAAGACCTTATTTCTCCTTGAGTTTTTCGCTCCTAGGCATAGAGAATGCACTCGAGCAAGCTCTAACCACGCTTTTTGCGCAAAGGGCGGTTCTTGTCGCGATACCGCCTCGCCATTGCAAAAGACCTCATTGCCCCAAATGAGAAGACGAGTTTGGGGGTGGGGAACAAGGGTTTTGGAATGTAGACTTTGCCAAAATGCTTTAGGCGTCATCATCACTGGGGGGCCCTCAAAAATGGCCTGTGGTTTAGGCTCGCTCAGATAAGCACCAATGCCCGGAAGCCATTGCTTTCCCTGATCCAAGGCTAACTTGCGAAGGTATTTGGTAATTTGCTTTTCTAATAGTTTGGGTAATACCGCCGGGTCTTTGCTAGCGTCTTGAAATGGATCGGCGTACCGGGCGGAAAGACGGGGATCATCCTCAAGGGATTCGGCGAGTCGCCATAAACCCTCCTGCAGGAGCTCTCGATAACTGGGTGAGCGAAAGCCTACCGACCAGGTCTGACAGCCGGCGTCTAAGGCAACCCCTTCATGCGCAATATGAGGGGGCAAGTACAAGAGATCACCCGGTTCTAGAACCCAATCTTCTTTGGCCTTAAAGCGCGACAAGATCTTCAGGGGCAGATCGTCCCGTAAGGATAAATCGGACTGCGTAGAGATCTTCCAACGGCGGCGACCCTCCATTTGGATCAGAAAGACGTCGTAGGAGTCCACGTGGGGTCCAACGCCACCACCAACACCGGCAATGCTAATCATCAGATCATCAAGGCGAGCATCTGGAATAAACCGAAACCATGACAAGACATTGGCAGCAGCTGGGTGGCGCGCCTCGACCCCTTGCACCAATAGGGTCCAGTCATGGGATTGCAAGGCGGGTATTTGCCCCTTCCGAAAAGGGCCGTGCTCAAGTTGCCAGGGTTTGGATTTGACCAAGCGCGCCTCGCTGTGGCCATCGCTAGCATAGTTAAATAATACCTTTGCAGATACCGGGCTTTGGAGGGCTCGCCCCTGCGCTTTTGCTAGCGCAAAACTAGGGATCGCATTGCGGATCAGGAGAGGGCGTTTATGCCAATAGTCCCGCATGAAGACTGTAGGGCTGCGCTGTCCCAGTAGCGCCCAGGGCACATCAAGGGGAAGCTGGGCCGGGGCTTTGGGCGCCTGATAGAGTGAATCGGTCTTAGTCAAGTAAAATAGCCTTATTCAGGAACTCCATCGCTATGAAGATTGAAAAAAATACCATCGTCTCTCTACGTTACAAACTCAGCGATGCACAAAATAACATTATCGAAGAACCCGATACCGTGATGGTATACCTTCATGGCGGGTACTCAGGTACCTTCCCAAAAATCGAGAGCTTACTCGATGGCAAGGATGTTGGTTTTGAGACCACTGTGCAACTAGAGCCCCACGATGCCTTTGGTGAGTACGATCCCAACCTCCTTAAGATTGAACCTCGTGAGCGCTTCCCCGAGCCGCTCGAGATCGGGATGCAATTTGAAGGAGTGCCCGAGGAGTTATCGGCTGATGAAATTTTGGATGCCGATGCAGACGACGATGAGGATGATGAAGAGACCGATACCTTAATCTACACGGTGACCGAGCTTGCTGATAAACAAGTGGTCTTGGATGGCAATCATCCTCTAGCCGGAATGGCCCTGCGTTTTTGGTTACAGGTAGAGGATGTTCGTCAGGCCACCGACGATGAGATTGCCAATCAGCATCCGCACGATGAAGATGGCTTTGGACTTGATCTTGCCAACGAAGATGATTTAGATGATTTGGATATCAGCGGTAGCGACCCTAAGGGGCCTGGTAATAGCCCCAGAACCTTGCACTAGGCTACTTTATTCTTTAAGAAGTTGTTTGATGGCATCAAGCTCTCGTTTGGTCTCTTGATGACCGACATCATCGCTGGCTTGCCCACCTAATTTAGCAATTGCTTCCTCGAGTGCCTTGATCTTGTTTTCTTGTTCGATGGTTGCATCGATCAAACTCTTGAGCGCTAGTGATACGGGATCATCGGCATTGGGCGTAATGCCATAGGCCGAGAAACTCGCCTTGCTAGCATCGCTGGCATCCTTCGGTAGATCGGGATGCAAGATGCGAGCTGGTACACCAACCGCAGTTGCACCCGCTGGGATTTCTTTTAAGACCACCGCATTCGAACCAATGCGAGCACCATCGCCCACCGTAAAACCACCCAAGACCTTTGCTCCCGCACTGACTACGACCCCTTTACCTAATGTCGGGTGACGCTTAACCCCTTTGTAAAGGGAGGTGCCACCTAAGGTGACCCCTTGGTAGATCGTGGTGTCATCCCCAATCTCCGCGGTCTCACCGATGACGATGCCTAAACCATGGTCGAGGAATACCCGTCTGCCAAGACGAGCTCCGGGGTGGATCTCAATATTGGTCAGAAAACGGGCAAGGGATGCTAAAAACCGAGCGGGCCACTTCAGCCCGATGTTCCACAGGGCGTGATTGAGGCGATGCAACCAAATGGCATGTAAGCCCGGATAGCAGGTGATGACCTCGAGACGATGCCGGGCAGCGGGATCCCGCGCAATGATGGCATCAACATCTTCCAATAATGTACTGAACATCCTCCTAGTGTAATGGGAGCGGGCTATTTCCTCAGAATCATCTGTTTAGCAATTCCGCGCAGGAGATCAATCTCTTCCTTACGCAAATGCGCTCTTGCGAACAAGGATTGTAAGCGCGGCATTAATTTCTTGGGATGGTTGGGATCCAAATACCCAATGGCCTCAAGGCCAGCCTGCCAGTGTTCGAGCATGGCAGCGACTGCAATAGGATCAGCGAGATCCTTAGGATCGGACTGGGGAATGTGCTCGCGTCCTTCCATCAGGGCTTGACGCAAACCAAAAGCGCACACCATCACCGCCTGCGCCAGATTGAGGGAAGGATAGTCGGGGTTGGCGGGTAAATAAACCCGATGCGTACAAAAAGCAAGATCCTCATTCTCTAGACCAGTGCGCTCTGGACCAAAGACCATTGCCACGCATTGTTGATTGTTCACCGCATCCAGCAAAAGATCTAAACCACTATTCCAGTCTAGGGCGGGCGGACCAAATTCACGCTCACGGCTTGTTAATCCTAGAACAACACTGCATGCATCAAGAGCCTGGGTAAGCGATTGGCTGATCGTGGTCTTGGCGAGCACATCGCTAGCACCGCTGGCCAGTGCAATGGCTTCGGCATTCTCATGCATGTTCTCTTGCCGAGGACGAATCAGGTGCAAGTGCTCAAACCCCATGGTTTTCAGGGCTCGTGCGGTGGAGCCCACATTGCCGGCGTGGCTGGTTTCCACCAAGACCCAGCGTACTAAATCGCTGTGCACAGAAAAAGAGTTTTTGGTCATTAATCTCAATTCGATTAAAATATGTCCCTTGCGCTTCGGAACTTAAACGCCGGCCTTTGCGAATGATGTCAGTGTAAGTAATTTAAGACCTCTTTGCATTGCTTGCATTTATTCCTCTGAAGCTTGTTCTTATTTAATTTGTCCACTGATTATGCACCCCATGTTAAACGTGGCCGTGAAGGCCGCACGCCGTGCCGCAACGATTATTAATCGCGCCTCACTCAATTTGGAGCGTTTGCAAATCGATCGCAAACAACATAATGATTTTGTGACCGAAGTGGACAAAGCGGCCGAAGAGGCCATCATTGAGACCCTGAGCGAGGCCTTTCCCAATCATGGGTTCTTGGCCGAAGAGTCTGGTGAGCTACTCAATCACTCCGATCACATTTGGATCATTGATCCCTTGGATGGCACCACCAACTTTATCCATGGTTTTCCTCAGTACGCAGTCTCGATTGCTTTGTCGGTAAATGGGGTGATCCAGCAAGCCGTTGTTTATGACCCCAACCGCGATGAGTTATTTTCTGCCAGCAAAGGTGCTGGTGCCTATGTGGATCGGCGGCGCCTACGAGTCGCCTCGCAAATTAAATTAGAGAACGCCTTAATTGGAACTGGATTTCCCTATCGTCAGGATCAGGATGTGGATCAATATCTCAAGATCTTTGCGGAGATGACCCGTCAATGCGCAGGCTTACGTCGCCCTGGAGCCGCCTCATTGGATCTCGCCTATGTCGCAGCAGGTCGGTATGACGGCTTCTTTGAGAGCGAACTCAAACCTTGGGATATGGCGGCAGGGGCTCTCATCATTACGGAAGCCGGCGGACTGGTTGGTAATTACCGAGGTGAAGAGGGATTCTTGGAAAGCGGAGAGATTATGGCAGGCAACCCGCGGATCTTTGCGCAGATGGCGCAGGTTTTAGGCAAGCACTCGCGCCAAGCGACTTAAGAGGTCTTGACTAAATCAATATAGCGCACACCATTGGTGTCAATGCGCAGAGCACTTGCTTTTGGTAAGACAGTCTCCGGATGATCTAGATCCCAGTCTGACAACACCCACCGTTGCCACTCTTTATTACCCATACTTTCGTGATGACGGGCGGGCAAATGAGTGTGACCATGAATCAAACGCTCAGAGCCATACGAGCCCATAAGATTGGCGCACGCTGCTAAGGTGACATCGCCCTTGAACCGAGCCATCTCGGGGGTATAGCGGACCGCCCGATCGTATTTGGCGGTACTATTGCTGCGCAAAGTCCGGGCAATACTGCGTCGCCACTCCAGAGGAAGGCGCAAGAACATATTTTGTAACCATGGCTTACGGACCCATTTACGAAATATCTGATAACTCAGGTCATTGGTGCATAAGGCATCACCATGGCTAATGACCCATTCATCACCGGCAATCATGACCTTGGAGGGATCGGGCAACAAGGCCATGCCCGACTTGCGCATGAACTGTTCACCAATTAAGAAGTCACGGTTACCGTGGATGTAATACGTTTTAGCTTTACTGGATAAATTGCTTAAGGAACGCAAGACCTCTTGCTGAAACGGCGAGCGCGCTCCTGCATCATCTCCCACCCAATACTCAAATAGATCACCTAATATAAAAACAGCCTCTACCTGATGCGCTTCTTTTTCAACAAAGTCAAAGAAACGCTGCGCCGTCAGCGGCATCGACGGAGTTAAATGCAAATCCGAAATGAGCAGGGCGCTAGCGTGTTCGTGCATCACTTACTCTTCAATAATCGTGGCGGTCTCGATCAGAACATCTTCGCTAGGAACATCTTGGTGGTAGCCGGCATTGCCGGTTGGCACTTTTTTGATCTTCTCCACAACGTCCATGCCATTACTTACCGAACCAAAAACTGCATAACCCCATCCTTGGGGAGTGGGCGCAGTGTGGTTCAAGAAATCATTGTCATTGACATTGATAAAAAACTGCGAGCTAGCAGAGTGCGGCTCATTAGTCCGTGCCATTGCAATCGAACCTTTGACATTCTTTAAGCCATTATTGGCTTCGTTCTCAATTTCCGCATTGGTGGGTTTCTGTTTCATCCCGGGACTCATGCCACCACCTTGGATCATAAAATTATCGATCACCCGATGAAAGATTGTGCCATCGTAATGGCCACTTTTGACATAGGCTAAAAAGTTTTCAACGGTTTTGGGGGCCTTGGCAGAATCGAGTTGCAAGGTGATATCGCCATGGTTGGTTTTGAGTAATACGCTTGGCATACAGAACTTTCTCTTAAGGTTTGGGGGTTACAGAACTAGGTTTATTGACTGGTTTTGCCACCGGATTAAGGATCTCTTTAATCGCTTTGGCACGCAGGCCATATTCTCGCTGATTGGGCTGGAGTTTGCTGGCGCTTTGATAGTTCATTTCACTCAGGCGTAGATATACCTCGGCGAGGTTACCTTGTGCGGTGACATAGTCTGGACGCAGCTTCAAGGCCAGCTCTAAATAGTCACGTGCCTCAATCCATTTGCCTTGATTAGCCGATAGTGCGGCAAGATTGTTATAGGGTTCTGGTAGCTCCGGAAACTGTTGTGTGATCTCAATCCACGTGTTCTTGGCGGAGACCGGATCTCGTAACTCAATTTGCAAGCGCGCCTTCAAGAAGCGTAATTGCACATTGCGCGGAGATTTCACTAACGCAGCATCAATCGCTTTAATGGCATCAGCAAACTTACGTTCCTTGGTCAGCTTCTCAATATGCGTCGGAATCGCATTTTTGACCACGGGATCGGGTTCAATAATTAAGAAGGATAAAAATGGTACGGAGATGGTCTCTGCAAGTTGCGTGTTCGAGGTCGCGGGATTTTGATTAACACTCATGCGGGGTGGATCGGTCGGACCATACCCACCCAAATACGGTTGAGGAGGCGCACCCGTTACCGCTGGCGCCACACTTGGCGTGCTGCTACACGCCACTAGGCTCAGCACGCTGATCCCAAGTAACAGACGAACGGTCCACGTCAGTAATGGAGAGTGGGTCTGAGATGGTGTCATTGCAAGGAGATCACTAAAAGGGCGCTTGATTGGATATACTCAGCAGTCTAACAAATTCAAGTTCCATTCACCCAAACTCATCTAAAGTTCCTTGATCTCAGTCAGTCTCTCCGTCAGTCCAATGCCGCTGTCCATCTATAGCACTCTATCGCGAAGCAAAGAAATCTTTAAGCCGATCAGAGAGGGTCAAGTCCGTATGTACGTGTGTGGCATGACTGTCTATGATTTCTGTCACTTGGGTCATGCGCGTGTGATGATCGTATTTGATATGGTGACTCGCTGGTTACGAGCTAGTGGCTATGTGGTGAGCTACGTCCGCAATATCACCGACATTGATGACAAGATCATCAAGCGCGCGCTTGAGAACAAAGAACCGATTGCAGCTCTCACCCAACGCTTTATCGATGCGATGCACGCGGATGCGAAGACCCTCGGACTTTTGCCACCCGATCACGAACCTCGTGCTACCCAGTACATTGCGCAGATGCAAGGCATGATTGGTCGTCTGATCGAACAAGAAATGGCCTACCAAGCCGATGATGGGGATGTGAACTACGCCGTGCGTCAGTTTCCAAGCTATGGCAAGTTGTCGGGCAAGTCCATCGATGAGCTCAATGCGGGTGAGCGTGTTGCGATTGGCAGTGGTAAACGCGACCCTCTAGACTTCGTTCTCTGGAAATCCGCCAAAGCAGATGAGCCGAGTGATACACGCTGGGCATCTCCTTGGGGCGAAGGTAGACCCGGTTGGCATATTGAGTGCTCTGCCATGTCGTGCGAGCTTTTGGGAGAGCATTTTGATATTCATGGGGGAGGGGCCGATCTGCAGTTTCCGCATCACGAGAATGAGATTGCCCAAAGCGAAGGTGCTCTGTATGGATTAACGCCAGTTACTAACCCGTTCGTAAATTACTGGATGCACAACGGGCATATTCGCGTGAACCACGAGAAGATGTCAAAGTCATTAGGCAACTTCTTCTTAATCCGAGATGTCTTACAACAATTTGATCCTGAAGTAATCCGTTTCTTTATGTTGCGGGCACATTATCGAAGCCCAATTAATTATTCGGATAGTCAACTGGAAGAAGCGAGAACTGGCTTGGTGCGTTTGTATACAGCCATTAATACATCCACATCGCCTTCCTCCAAGGGGTTTGAACCCAATGCATCATGGGTAAAGCGCTTTGCGGATGCCATGAACGATGATTTCAATACCCCAGAGGCAATTGCAGCTTTATTTGATCTGGCAAGCGAGATTAATCGAGCCAGCGATCCAAACACCAAGCAAGAGCTCTCCCAGACTCTCAAACATTTAGCCGGTCTGATTGGTCTCTTGCAACGTTCTCCCAATGAGTTTTTGCAAAGTGGCACACCGCATACCGGCTTGAGCCCTGCACAGATTGAGGAGCAGATTGCAGCACGCCAGGCCGCCAAATTGGCCAAGAACTTTCAAGAAGCCGATGCGATTCGGGAACGTCTCTTAAAAGACGGTGTAGTTTTGGAAGACAAGCCAAGTGGCACTGTCTGGCGACGCGCCTAAGAGCTCTATGCCTACTACCAAACTCGCTACCAAAACGCCTACAGTTAAAAAAACTGGGCGTAAACCTAGGGTTAGCTCACCCGGCTACTGGCAAGAGGCATGCTCAGAGCTCATGAAGCAAGATCGTATTTTGCGTAAGTTAATCCCCAAGTATGGGGATGGCATCTTAGGTAGTCGAGGCGATGCATTCACCACATTGGCGCGCTCGATCGTGGGGCAGCAGATCTCGGTAGCAGCAGCCCAATCGGTTTGGAACAGAACCTTAGAGACTTTAAAACACGAAGTTACACCGGCACAAGTTCTTAAAACTAAACACGAGTTACTCCGTGCTTCGGGGCTATCAACCCGTAAGGTGGAATACATCCGCGATCTTGCCGACCACTTCCACCATGGGCGTTTGCAAACCGATGTTTGGCATACGATGGACGATGAAGAGTTGATTAAGGATCTCAGCTCCATTCGGGGGATTGGTCGCTGGACCGCAGAAATGTTCCTGATCTTTAATCTGATGCGCCCAAACGTTCTGCCCCTCGATGATATTGGGCTCATCCGAGCGATCTCGATTAATTACTTCAGCGGGGAACCCGTGAGCCGTCATGAGGCCCGCGAGGTTGGGGCCAACTGGGCGCCTTGGAGGACGGTAGCTACTTGGTATATGTGGCGTAGCATTGATCCCATACCCGTCGAGTACTAATTTAGGGGTAAGTTTCCCAAAAGACATAAAATTAGGCTATGAAGACCACTTTCCTAGACTTTGAACAGTCGGTTGCAGAGTTAGAGACCAAAATTGAGGAACTGCGCTTTGTGCAGGACGAGTCCTCGGTCGACATCTCGGATGAACTCAAGACGCTCTCTGAGAAGAGCCAACAGCTCACCAAAGAGCTCTACGAGAACCTGAGCCCATGGCAGGTATCTCAAGTCGCGCGTCATCCACAACGCCCCTACACCTTAGATTACATCGCAGCGTTATTTACAGACTTTTATGAGTTACACGGCGATCGTGTGTTTGCTGACGATCAATCCATGATTTGTGGCTTGGCGCGTTTTGATGGAAAACCGTGCATAGTGATTGGGCATCAAAAGGGTAGAGATACCAAAGAGCGAGCAATGCGCAACTTTGGCATGAGTCGTCCCGAAGGATATCGCAAGGCGATGCGTATTATGCGCCTTGCTGAGAAGTTCCATCTCCCAGTCTTTACCTTTGTCGATACGCCAGGAGCATTCCCAGGTATTGATGCCGAAGAGCGTAATCAATCGGAAGCGATTGGTCGTAATTTGTATACCCAAGCAGAACTCAAGGTACCCATCATTACCACCATCATTGGCGAAGGTGGCTCGGGTGGCGCCTTAGCAATTGCGATGGGCGACATGGTAATGATGTTGCAATACGCCACCTACTCGGTAATCTCGCCAGAGGGCTGCGCCTCGATCTTATGGAAGACCGCTGAGAAGGCCCCAGACGCTGCGGAGCAACTCGCATTGACCGCCCAGCGACTAAAGGAACTCAATCTGATCGATAGCATCGTGCCAGAACCGATTGGTGGTGCTCACCGAAATTACGAAGGCATGATGCAGAGTATGAACAAGGCCCTTAAGCATGCCCTCTCTGAGGTAGGAGATCTGGCTGAAAAAGATCTTCTCGATCGTCGTCATAAACGGTTCATGAGTTATGGCCAGTTCAAAGAAGTTAAAGCCAAAGAAGCCAACTAAGCCAACTAAGCGCATCGGTATTGCACTGAGTGGTGGTCTAGATTCGGTTGTCTTGCTCGATGCGGTCTGTAAGGCCTACCCGCACGACACTCTTATTGCATTGCATATTCATCATGGTTTACAAAAGCAGGCCGATCAGTGGTTCGTCTTTTGCGAGCGTCTCGCTAAGCATTACAAGATTGGTTTTGATTTCCGCCTCCTGCATTTGTATGACCAGACCGGGAACGTAGAGGCGCGGGCTCGCACTGCACGGTATGACGCTCTCATAGACCTATGCGAAGTGCATGATCTCGATCATCTCTTACTCGCACACCATCAAAATGATCAAGCAGAGACCGTGCTGCTGCAATTACTGCGAGGTGCGGGACCCAGCGGCCTCTCAGGCATGGGGGCAAACAAAGAACTACGAAGCGCTACAGGCAAGCGTATTACCTTATGGCGACCATTACTCGAGCAAACTCGTGCAGAGCTTGAAGCGTATGCCAGGAGACAGCGCTTGCAATGGGTCGAGGATCCCAGCAATCAAAATACACGCTATCGACGCAATGCGCTTCGTAAAACGATCCTTCCTGCCTTAAGCAAGATCCAACCAGGTGCCATCGCCAACTTAGCACGCAGCTCTCAGCTATTGGCACAAACCCAAGTACTCTTAGATCGCTTAGCCCAAGAGGATGCAAAAGCTTTAATGCAAAACGGAGCATTGCACATTGCCCGCTTAATTGCACTGCAGGCGAACGATCAAGCGAGTGCTAATAATGTCTTGCGCTATTGGTTAAAGCACCATCAACTCACCATGCCCTCACAAGAACGTCTTCAAGCATGGTGGCAAGATCTAGTAGGAACCCGCAGCGATAAACGCTTGCAATGGATGCATGACGGCCGAGCAATCCGAGCTTGGCGAGGACTCTTGCAAGTTGACCCTCTGCCAACTCAAGAGAGAGCCAAACGGGGCGAGTGGATCTTCGTGCCAGTGCCCGTCAACTCCCAACAAGCTGGTTTGCCTTGGGACTGGTATCAAGCAGCACTGCACAACAAGACCATCGAGAGTAAAGCACGCAAAGGGGGCGAGCGCCTGAAGATCAAGCCCAATACTCCGAGCAAAGCCTTAAAGAATCTCTACCAAGAAGCAGACGTTCCGCCCTGGCAACGCGACATCCCACTCCTGTACATCAATCAGGAGCTGATTGCGGTAGAGGGTCTCGGTGTTAGTCAAAGCCATTTGGTACATCAAGGCAAACGAGTCTGGCCAGAGTGGACCTAGGTACCCATGAAGCCAGAATCTGGATCATAAAACCCTGTAAAATCATTTGCTTTGCACTTTAGTTCACGAGATCCTATTACGAAGCAGCATTTACACAATCTACTATGTCTTTAATTGTTCATAAATATGGTGGCACCTCGATGGGCTCTGTTGAGCGTATCCAAAATGTTGCCAAGCGGGTTGCGAAGTGGATGCGAGCTGGCCATCAAGTGGTGGTGGTGCCATCGGCAATGTCGGGTGAGACCAATCGTTTGCTTGGCTTAGCCAAAGAACTCAGTCCCAACCCCAATCCCCGAGAGCTCGATCAAATTGCTTCGACCGGAGAGCAGGTTAGCTCTGGACTGTTAGCGATCGCATTGCAAGAACAGGGGATTGATGCAGTGAGTTACACCGGTTGGCAGGTTACGGTGCATACGGATTCGGCATTTACAAAAGCCCGCATCATGGGGATTGACGATGCCAAGATCATGAAGGACCTCGATGCAGGACGTGCAGTGGTGATTACTGGTTTTCAGGGCGTTGACCCCGAAGGCAACATCACAACCTTGGGACGTGGCGGTTCGGATACCTCAGCAGTTGCCGTGGCCGCCGCTCTGAAAGCCGATGAGTGTCTTATTTATACCGATGTGGATGGTGTCTACACCACTGATCCACGGGTGTGCGAAGACGCACGACGTCTTGAGAAGATCACGTTTGAAGAGATGTTGGAGATGGCAAGCCTGGGTTCTAAGGTCTTGCAAATACGATCGGTGGAGTTTGCTGGTAAATACAAAGTGAAGACTCGTGTATTGTCCTCGCTGACCGATCCCCTAATCCCCCTTGAGCAAGAAATGAAGTCGGGTACTTTAATTACCTTTGAAGAGGACAGCACTATGGAAGCCGCAGTTATTTCGGGTATTGCATTCGCTCGCGATGAGGCCAAGATTACCGTGATTGATGTACCAGACCGTCCTGGCATCGCATATCAAATCTTAGGACCCATTGCAGATGCCAATATTGATGTGGATATGATTATTCAGAACCAATCGGTGGATGCCAAGACTGATTTCACCTTCACAGTACCGAGAGCCGATTATCAAAAGGCGCTAGATCTTTTAAAGAAGAGTGTGCAAAGCCATATTGGTGCCAAAGACATCTTAGGAGATGCCAAAGTATCCAAAGTATCCGTCGTGGGTGTTGGCATGCGCTCGCATGTAGGGGTAGCCAGTAAGATGTTCAGAACCTTATCGGAGGAGGGCATCAATATCCTGATGATCTCCACCAGTGAGATTAAGATCTCAGTCGTGATTGATGAGAAATACATGGAGCTCGCAGTCAGAGCCCTCCATAAAGCCTTTGAACTGGATCAGAAGTAAAATAGCGACAGAATTGCAGTACGCAGTAATGTGAAGTAATACGGAGACGTGGCCGAGCTGGTCGAAGGCACTCCCCTGCTAAGGGAGCATCTGTGCTAAAACATGGATCGGAGGTTCGAATCCTCTCGTCTCCGCCAATTTATCTTCATCAATATTCCTCACGGAGTCGCTAGATGAGCGCTGCCCATAAGTGGTTAATCTCTTTTGTTGTAATCCTTGTTTGCCTATTCTTTGCAGTAGACACCTGGATCTGCAATAAGTGGGTCTACCATGATTTTGCAGCCGGTATTGATCGACGTCTGTCCTGTTTTTGGAAGTCTCCGTAGTTAAGTCTGTTGTTATGCCTGCAAACACATTCAAAGGCAACAAAGCCTATTTACCCAGCAAGCCCTGCGCTGCATGTGGCCGCGCGATGACCTGGCGCAAGTCGTGGGCCAAGAACTGGGAGAGCGTGAAGTACTGTTCTGACGCCTGCCGATCCCAAAAGGGTGCAAATACAAAGCCGTAATAAGCGCTTATATCGGTTTAAACCCTAATTATTCGGTTTATAGACCTTTAAGCATTGTAAAAAGAAAGACGTGACAAGTGTTTTCAAAATGAGGAGAAAAACATGAAACATGTCGTAACGATTCTAGGAATCTCAATGGTTGGATTACTAACAGCTTGCCATCCATCGGGCGGTGGCACCGGGCAAAAAGCGAGCGCAGTTTTAGAGTCCCGTTCTGGATCAAACACCAAAGGGGAAGTGAACTTTGTGTGGCAGGGTAATGATGTTTTGGTAAGTGCTAAGGTAAGTGGCCTTAAACCAAACTCAGAGCACGGATTTCATGTTCATGAAAAAGGCGATTGCTCTGCACCCGATGCAATGAGTGCGGCAGGCCATTTCAATCCAGATGGTAAGGCACACGGACAACCAGGAAGCACACACAGCCATGCTGGCGATATGCCTAATATCAAAGCGGATGCCAATGGTAATGCTACATACTCTGCCAAATTAACTGGGTTCACAGTCAACACAGGTCCAGCAGGTATTGTTGGTCGTTCGGTAGTGGTGCATCGTGACCCAGACGACTACAAGTCTCAGCCTGCAGGTAATTCAGGGCCACGGATTGCATGTGGTTTGATTAAGTAATACTTTCTACGCAAGGAAGAACAAGGGGGTCGATAGACCCCCTTATTATTTTTATTAGGCACTCAAGCGCTTACATACCGCATCGGTGAACTGCTTGGTTGTTGCCTCACCCTTAAGATCACGCGTGCGCACCGAGTCGATATTGAGCGTATCGGTGATTGCTGTTCTGAGTCGATTGGCTAAATCTTGTTTGCCAACATGATCAAGCATCATGGCAGACGCCAATAAGATGGAGATTGGGTTAGCAACCCCTTTACCCGCAATATCGGGGGCAGAGCCATGAACTGCCTCAAAGATGGCAGCGTTCTCACCGATATTGGCGCCAGGAGCCATGCCCAAGCCACCCACAAGACCTGCAATTTGATCAGAAAGAATGTCACCAAATAAATTGGTACAGAGCAACATATCAAAACGCCATGGATTAAGTACTAATTGCATGGCACAGGCATCAACGATCATGTCATCCATCTCAACCCGACCTTCGTACTCTTTGGCAACCTCTCTGGCGGCATCCAAAAAGATCCCGGTGAGTAGCTTGAGGATATTGGCTTTATGAACGACGGTAATTTTCTTACGGCCATTCTTCAAGGCATATTCAAAGGCAAAGCGTGCGATACGTTTGCTACTTGCGCGTGTGTTCATACCGGTGGCCACAGCAACCGCCTTTGGATCGTCACCAACTGGAATATAGTACTCATGAGCCACATAAAAACCGCCCAAGTTCTCACGCACCAACACAATATCAATGTTCTCAAAGCGACCGGGGATGAGTGTTTTGGCAGGGCGCACATTGGCATAGAGCTCAAACTCTTCACGCAAGCGCACGTTAGACGACCGAAAGCCTCCACCCACAGGCGTGGTCAAAGGACCCTTGAGGGCTAAGCGGTGCTTGCGGATACTCGCCAACGTTTGTTCTGGTAAAGGATCGCCCAAGGCATCAACACCCGCCATGCCTGCCTGTTGAATATCCCACTGAAAAGGGCTGCCCAAGGCATCTAAAATTTGCCTGGTGGAGTCAACGGTCTCAGGGCCAATGCCGTCGCCAGGGATGAGGGTTGCCGTAATGGGATTTGAGGTACTCATAGAGATTCGATTGATAATGGTGGAATTGGTCTATTTTAGTTCCGATCAATTACAAACTAGAAAAACCAAGCAGATTAATCCAATTTAACCGTTCTGAAGACCTATGACCAAACCACTACCAATGGATACCCAAAAATCACTGTTTACCGAGGCACGCACTGTGCACGCCTTTAAGAACCACTCAATTACAGACGCTCAGATCAAAGAGTTGTATGAACTCTTTAAGTGGGCACCAACCGCATTTAATGCCCAACCAGGACGTTATGTATTTATTCGGAGTGATGCTGCAAAAGAGCGTTTACTACCCGCACTGAGCCCCGGTAATGTCCCTCAGGTCAAAAGCGCATCCTTGACAGTCATCGTTGCATTTGACACTCTCTTTTATGAACACCTACCAGTTTTGTATCCTGCAATGGATGCCAAACCATTTTTTGAGGGTAAGCCGGCTGTCACCGAGGTCGCAGCTCTTCGTAACAGCTCTTTGCAGGGAGCCTTTCTGATTATGGCAGTCCGCAGTCTGGGCTTTGATTGTGGAGCCATGTCGGGTTTTGATCCTGCCAAGGTCAATGCAGAGTTCTTTACGGATGGTCGCTATAAGGCAAATTTCTTGCTGAATATTGGAGTTGCAGATCCTGTCGGTATTTATCCGCGTGGACCGCGTCTTGCTTTTGATGAGGTTGTGCAAATCATCTAAACTGAAATTATCAATCAAAGAGGATCAGGCAATGGGATATTTTCCGGAAGATACATTACGACGAGTAATGATGGCGGTCTTTGTAGTGCTCGCGATCGTTGAGCTGACGCGTGGCTCATGGTTCTTTGTTATTGATGTCTTATTTGCCTTATCTCTATCGCCCAAAATATTAGCGAGTGTGATTGGAGTATTTAAACGTAAGGATTGATCAATCCTGAGGCGGGATGGAGTACGTACCTGTCGCATGCGCAACGGGAGTTGGATCATCCCCTGAATAGATAGTGACCTCACCGACCACCAAAGACTTTCCTAACTTTAATAAACGGCTTTCCCCCCGAATAAACTGCGCGGGTTGGGGGCGTCTTAAGAAGTTGATATTAAAACTGGTGGTGACGGTTAAGGGAACAATTCCGATCTCTCCCAAGATAGCGACATAAAGAGCAACATCCGCTAAGGCCATCATGGTAGGGCCTGATACTGTGCCACCGGGTCGAAGCTCTTCCACGCCAACAGGGTGAGTAACTACGGCACTGCGATTACCGACCGAGATGATCTGGCATTTGGTCTGTGGAAAATCCTTCGCAAAGAACGCAATGAGCTGCTCACGATTGGCTGGCATCGAAAATCCTTATCTATGGTCTAAATCTAGTCTCTATTTTAGGGGAGGCAGCAATACAAAGAGTGGTTTAATAGACCTTATGAAGACCTCTTTAATGATCTTAGGCATCGCTATGGCAATCATGGCATTGCCGGTTTTAGCCCAATCGGTTTCTCCTTTTCAGCCTGAAGAACTAAAGGCCATCAATGAGCAACCCCTCGTTCCGCCCCAAGGCGTGATGGGTAAACCCAAGCCAGCATCCCCTGAGACCGCCCCCAGAAAGGTCATCATTGGGCCAAACTACACCACGGATCAACCTGGCGAGGCCGAGGCCAAAGCGCTTGAGCAAAATTCTGCCGAGCCCTATAACCCCAGAGAGGGTTTAATCACCATCCCGTTTAATTAGACGCTCCTAATTAGCTTGAGTATTGAATAAATCATATTTTTTTCTCTTGTTCTGCTTGATGCAGATCATGCCCATTTCTGCGCAAGCAGTAAGTAACCCATATGACCTTCATCTTCAGGTTTACCCCAACGGCGATCAATTTCAGATTATGGCTGACTACAAAGTTGGTCTGAGCCCGTGCCAAGCAGTTGCTTATCTCAGAGATTACGAAGGTGCCAAGACCATACCTGGTATCAAAGAGTCTAAGGTGATTAGTCGCTCAGGTAATCAGGTGAAAGTCGAGCGTGTGGTTGAAGACCGTATCATGCTCATACCAATTACCATGCGTTCCGTGGTTCAGTACAAAGAGCTTACCGAACAAATTCTAGACTTTGAGCAAATCAGTGGAGACGCTAAAGTATATAAAGGTACATGGCGATTAGATCCCGATGGTGAGGGAACACGCTTTCAGTTTCGAGCCCATGTTGAGGTCAGCACAATCGTACCTCAGCTTGTGGTCGAGTATTTCATTAAAAATCAGATGAGCAAACGCTTTGAGGCAATGGCAGAACATGCTACGCAGCGGTTTGCACAAAAACAATTTAGTTGTAAGTAAACAAAAAGCCCGACGGGTATGCCGCCGGGCTGTACCACTCTTTTGAGTGGTTGTCGTCGCTACAGGAGTTTGATGTCCCGTATTGAAGAAGGGTGCATGAATGTACCCTCATGAGAACTGGTATCGCTACCAGTGTGGATCACACACAAACTATGACACCACACTTTGATCCTATGCCTACAATTACCCTGTGTCAATAAAGAAATTCATAAAATTTATTTATCACGATACGCTCTGAACATATCGAGCTAAGTAAATGAATTTATTTACTTATTGCAACGCAGAATAAAATCTCAATAGGTCAATAACTCAATTTCTAAATCGTGCAAATTGCTTCTTAAGTCAATCAAAGCAAGGTCTTTGCTGTAGAGAGTCGCAGGCCTAACCTGAAAGGCCAGATCAATAAAAATTTGATCGTCGGGGTCCGAGCAGCGCACTGGAGCGCTGTGCTCGATTGATGCTAGGGTGCCCAAGTCTTGCCAATACCGCAAAATATTGTTTTGGTCTTCTTCGCTAAGACTAAATTGTGCACGACCCAGTACATCTCTAAATTCATCTAGCATCTCACTACAAAAAAACACCAGACATCGCTTGCTTGTGATGTTGTCATGAAGAGCAGCAACCCGCGGGTCCGCAAAGACAAATAAATCCAGCAATACATTGGTATCAATAACGAGGCGCGGGGTACTCATGCCAAGTATCTTAGGGCATAAATCCAATACACTCATACTTTTATATTGTGCATTCTCCTAATGAACTACTTACTTGCACTCTCGCGCCAGATTGATCGTATGAGTTGGATTGCCGCTCAGCTCGCAGTGGTATTGGTTCTGGTATGTGCGTTCATCTCAGTCGGTAATGCTTTATCTCGGTACTTGTTTGATCTCAGCTCCAACGCATGGCTTGAGATGCAGTGGTACTTATTTGCAGCCATTGTGATGTTGGGAGCCGCCCATTTACTGTGCACCAATGGCCATATCCGAGTGGATCTTCTCTATTTGCGCCTTCACCAACGCCAACGCATGATGCTTGATCTATTCGGCTTAGTCTTTTTTGTGATTCCATTTAGCATCATGATGGTTCTCTATGCTTGGCCATGGTTTGTGGAAGCTTGGTTAATTGGCGAGACCTCTGCCAATGCGGGCGGCCTCATCCGTTGGCCTGTCAAGATCTTGATGCCAATTGGCTTTGGCCTGCTCATTTTGCAAGCAATTTCAGAGATTATTAAGCGTGTAGCCGCACTACAGGGCAAGATCTCATTGGATGTGCACTACCAACGGCCCGACCAATAATGCCAGCGCTTGAGTTTATGGCTCCCGCCATGTTTGCAGCTCTTGTGGTCTTTCTGATCATCGGGCTACCAGTGGCGTTTTCTTTAGCGGCTCTTGGCTTGGTCTGTGGAATGATTGCGATCGAGCTGGGCATTTTCCCTGCGCAATTTATGGCCAATTTGCCGTATCGTGTGTTTGGGATTCTGTCGAACGAGCTCTTACTCTCGATCCCATTTTTTACCTTGATGGGCGCTATTTTGGAGCGTAGTGGCTTAGCAGAAGATTTGCTTAATGGCTTTGCAAAACTCTTTGGAGGTTTACCAGGAGGCTTGGCCTACGCTGTGATTGTGGTGGGGGCGATCTTAGGCGCAATCACCGGTACCGTGGCAGCGTCAGTGATTGCGATCGGAGTGATCGCCTTGCCAGTGATGTTGCGCTATGGCTATCAGCCTCGCTTAGCGACTGGTGTAGTGGCTGCCTCTGGAACGATTACACAGGTAATCCCACCATCCCTAGTCTTGATTGTGCTGGCAGATCAGCTCGGAAAGTCAGTAGGGGATATGTATTTGGGTGCCATTGGACCATCAATCGCTCAAATTCTGATCTTCTTATTGTTCATTTTTATCCTGTCATTAGTTAAACCCAAATTAATGCCGCCTCTGCCCAAAGAGGCTAGAACACCAATGGGTTGGGACTTAATCAAGACCGTAGTACTTGCGATTCTGCCTTCCATGGCACTCATCTTTGTAGTACTTGGTACTATTTTCATGGGACTGGCAACGCCTACCGAAGCAGGGGCCATGGGGGTAGTCGGCGCGATGTTGCTAGCCGCATTGCATCGTCGACTTCATTGGCAAATGATGTGGCAAGGGATGCAATCCACCATGAACATCACTGTGATGGTGATCTTTATCTTAATTGGTGCCACGGTATTTACCTTGGTATTTCAGGGGGTCGATGGCGGTAAATGGATTGAAGATTTGTTCTTAGCTTTGGGGGCAGATGATGCTGTGACCTTCTTAATCATTGTGAACATCATCATCTTTGTCTTGGCATTCTTTCTTGATTTCTTTGAGATTGCCTTCATCGTGATTCCGCTATTGGCACCGATTGCAAAGGACCTTGGTATCGATCTTATTTGGTTTGGGGTATTAATCTGCGTCAATATGCAAACCTCCTTCATGCACCCACCCTTTGGCTTTGCTCTTTTTTACCTTCGCGGTATTGCACCACCAAGCATTAAGAGTAGCGATATTTATCTTGGAGCGATCCCTTGGCTAGGTTTACAGCTCCTCTTGGTCTTGATCTTAATTTTTTATCCCGAGATTGTGACCGGTTTTTTAGATAAACCGGCTATCCAAGATATACAAGCAATCGAGATCAAATTGGATGAGAGCGAGAGTGGGGCTCCATCCAAACAGACGACCCCAGCAGACGATCCTGCTGACTACTTCAAGCGCAAGTAGATTAGAGTTTTTGTCTCGACATGAAGTTGTCGTAACTACCCTCAGCCACCCTAAACCAAGCCTGTTGATCCCGTTGGAAGCCGCGCATCTGGGCCAACATGCGTTTAAAGGTTGGGCTCTTTGCACTGATCTCTTCGAGCAACTCTTGATTTGCTTTAAAGCACGCATCCATGACGGATTGTGGAAATGCGCGCAAGATGGCGCCGCCTTGAACTAGACGTTTTAGTGCATTTGGATTCGAGGCATCATACTTTGCCTGCATCCAGGTATTGGCTTCTGCTGTCGCCGCTTGGATGGCCATCTTATAGGCCTCGGGTAGGGCTTCAAAGGCTTTAATGTTCACCTGAAAGGCTAAGCCTGCACCACCCTCGTTCCACCCAGGATAGTAGTAGTACTTGGCAATTTTATTCAGGCCCAATTTCTCATCATCGTAAGGAACGGTGAACTCTGCTGCATCAATCGTTCCTTTTTCGAGCGCTGAATAGATTTCACCAGCAGGTAATTGTTGGGTAACAACCCCGAGTTTGGTTAGAACTTGGCCAGCCATGCCCCCGGTTCTGAACTTTAAACCTTTGAGATCATCGACCGTCTTAATTTCCTTCTTAAACCAACCTGCCATTTGGGTACCAGTATTGCCCGCCAGAAAATTAAGGACCCCAAATTGCCTAGAAAAATCATTAAAGATCTTTTCGCCATCGCCTTGGATCCACCAAGCATTAAATTGACGACTATTGAGGCCAAAAGGAATGCAGGTACCAAATGCCCATGCAGGATCTTTACCAATGTAATAGTAGGGGGCAGTGTGATTACACTCAATCGTCCCTTTTTCGACTGCATCGAGAACCTGTAAAGCGGGTACGATTTCGCCGGCAGCATGCACGCTAATCTGAAACTTACCGCCGGTAATCTGGCCCACGCGCCGGGCAATAAGCTCCGCAGTTCCATAAAGAGTATCCAGACTTTTTGGAAAGCTTGAGGCACAGCGCCAGCGTACGGTGTCTGATTGCGCCAAGGCAGCGTTTGATAAAAGGGTGGCACTACCGGCTAAGGCTAGACCACCAGACTGTTTCATGAATGCGCGACGGGTCATCGATTTCTCCTAAAAAGCAGATCACACCAAAACTATATTAACTGAATGCTACCAGCCAATCTGCCATTGGTCTTGGTTCTTGAGGTCCTCAATCAAAACAAGATAACAGCGCTTACTCATAATCGCCTCGAGTTCGACATAACCCACTGGAATAGTATTGGCTGCAAGTAAAGCAGGATCATGGACCTTACTAACCAAAAAGTGTTTCTCCTTATTTTTGGGTTTGCACGCAGTCCACTTCGAAAGCAATAACTTCTTAGAGATTGGGTTGGGCATTAGGAGCTATTGTTACGATAATAGGTATATTACGCATACTAAATCCTTAAATCAGAAAGGTTTGGCAGCTATGACCTTATTCATGTTGACCTGGGCAATTACTTCGCTCTCACTCTGGGCCGCTTCTTATGTCTTTGATGGCCTCCAATTTAATGACTCTGGCGCATTGATTATTTCGGCTTTGGTGCTAGGGCTGGCAAATGCTATTGTGCGCCCCTTGCTCATTTTGTTTACATTGCCCCTAACGATCTTCAGTCTAGGATTCTTTCTTTTGGTGATTAATGCGTTGGTTTTAATGCTTGTCGCCGAGCTCGTGAGTGGATTTGTACTATCAGGATTTTGGACCGCTTTCTTTGCCAGTATCTTTATCGCAATCTTGAATGCCTTCATTGGCTCATTTTTTGCCATTCATCGCATAAAGATTGAGCGTATCTAAGTAAAGCGTAAATGGGAGATACCAACGCATTCCCTCCCTTTATTGTTGAGGTACCCTACAGCACAGCGCCGCGTATGGTGCGCTACCAAGGTCCCTTAATCCATTTGCCGGCAAGAGCAGAGTATCTGGAGGCAAAAAGAGTAGAGCTTGCTACCCTAGGCCATTCCCTATCGGGCCAAATTGCTAATCACGATCTTGCTCCCTTAATACAGCATGCCGCACACGCTCTAAAACTGGCGAATCCCGATCAGATGCAATCGATTGAGGATCTTGCCTTGTGTCTTGAAGAAGACGTGGCTCTGATGCAAGATGGTGTATTGAGCGCTATCTGTTTTTGCTTCCCAAGTAGTTGGGTGCCCGCAGAACGGATTGGGATGCCCTTAGGGCAAATCCATGAGCATGTTGCCGATGGGCAAAAGTTGGTGGCTGCCAGCCCCAAAATCGCGCATGTGATGAGTGATCTAGAGCAGGGCTCCTTTAGGCGTTATGTATGGACCATTACAAACAGCCCTCAATTAAGCCAGCACCCCAGCCATAAGAACCCGAACATTCCCATAACAATCGAAGATCTCTATTACCGGGTAGAGACCCAAACAACATTACCCCTGCCAAGTACTACGGGTAGGTCAAGCTTGTTCTTGGTGAAGGTGGAGGTATGTCCTTTGAGTCATTTATGGAGTAATCTAGAACAACGACAAATTTTGTATGACAGTATTTTTTCGATGAGCGAAGCGGTCTTGGAATATAAAAACTTGCAGACCATCAAAACAATTCTGGCGGATTCCTATCAGAAGGCCTCCTAATGGAAAACTTTGGCCCCGTTATTCTGATTGAAGTAGTACTGGTCTTTGGAGGCGTTTTGCTATTTGCCTGGTGGCAATTACGGGATCTGCGTAAAGAGCGTGAGAAGGATCAGAAAAAGAAAGAGCTGGAGAAAAAGAAAGATAAAGAGTAGATCCAAGAATAAGATATTTAAAGAGCAGTTCACCCCAAGGAGTTCTCCATGAAAATCATTCGCTATTTAGTTGCTGTCATTCTTTTATCTCTCATCGCATTAGGGGGCGCAGTTCAGGCACAATCTAGCAGCATTGTAGATCTCGAGTATGTCAAGGCGGCACAGCAACGCGGCGTCATTATTTGGGATGTGCGCGCCAGTAATCAGTATCTTGAAGGGCATATCCCTCGGGCAATCAATGTTGGCGATATCGGTACCGTTTTGCGTGACCCCAATCGGGAAGATTTTATTGATCTGGCAGAGATTAATTCAATCTTTAATAAAGCTGGGCTCGATATTAATAAAGAGATTATTGTGTATGGCTCAAGAGGCAACCCCTACGCATACTTTGGGCTGTTTACCATCAATTACTTTGGTGGCAAACAAGCCAAGGTTTTTCATGATGGTATCGATGGCTGGGCTGATGCCGGTTTATTGATTGAGAAGACGCCATCCACCCTAGCTTCTATTAATGTGAGACTGATACCCCAAAACAACTTAGTCGTTACTAATGAGCAAATGCGTAAGCTATATAACAATCAATCTGTGCAAGTGGTAGATGCCAGAACCTTTAATGAGTTCAAAGGCAATGATGTACGTGCAATTCGGGGTGGTCATATACCCGGTGCGGTGAGTATTCCCTATGAGCAAAACTGGAAAGATCCAGCTACTGGATCAAAGCTTGCTAAAAAAGAAGTTAAAACGAATCTCGGTATGTCCCTAAAGTCCAAGGATGAGCTCAATGCACTGTATTCCAAATTAGACCCGAATAAAGAAACTGTGGTGTATTGTCAAAGCGGGGTGCGCGCCGCTGAGACCGCAACCGTTCTCCAAAATCTTGGTTATAAGAATGTCAAAATTTATGACTCCTCGTGGTTGGGGTGGGCCAGTCATTTAGCATCGCCGGTTGCGGATGAAACTTATCTCAATGTAGGAATGCTCAATGCCAGAATTGGTGCGATGCAAAATAAGATCAATGAGCTTGAGGCGACATTAAAGGCAAATAAAAATTAAGTTCTCACTGAGCACTTGCACAACACATAGATTCGTCTAATATGAAGGCATCGTGCCAAAACCAGCGACCAAATACTTCCCCGAAGGAAATTACACCGAACTTGATTTAGTGACCCTGTCCTATGTCAGTGATGCAGCCGAAGAGTTCGGCATCTTAAGTTTGATGCAAATGGTGGATAAGGCCTCACGTCGTAATAAGGCCCTAAATGTAACGGGTGTGCTGTCCTTTGATAATGGACGCTTTGGACAAATCTTAGAAGGGAAGCCCAAAGATGTTGAGGTAATCTGGGAGTTAATTCTGAAAGATCCTCGTCATACCAATGTAGTGTCTTTAGGCATGAAGAAAATTAATGCTCGGCGCTTTGCTAATTGGTCGATGCGTTTGTGCGGCCGAGAAGAAATTGTGACAGCCGAACCTCAGCTAAAAATATAACAAGACACTAACTACTTATTGAGATGGCACGCTAGAATAAGGGCGCCATCCGATAGTCGCGCCTCGACTGCATCACTCGTTTTACTCACATACACCTTCACACCTTTGCCATCCCCAATATTATTGACATTCGTGAAGTGAGCGCTAGTTTCATCAAGTCGTTTTAAGGTGGCAATAATCGTAGGTTCACCAATACTAAATTTAGATCCAACCCAACGATCTGGACGAATAAACTCACCGTTTACCGTCTTACCACGATAAGTTTTCATGTAGGTGCATTCTTTTTGATTAAGGATCAAGCTAGCAGGATCCTTGGGACGATCAAATAAAACAGCATATGCGGTATTGGCAAACAGACAGCTAAAGAGGGTAGCGAATATAAAAACGAGACGCATCATCTACATGCATTAAGCCTATATCAATTAAGCACTTTGTACCCACGACCCACGAGACATTTTTTTACAACTGCCTCTTGCGACTCATTGCCTTTATAGGCACCGCCAGCGCCACCAATCACTGCGCCAGCACCGGCAGCTTGAACGATACCGGTTGTATTACTACCGGTTACTAAGCCAAGAAGCCCGCCAACCACCGCACCTGCACCAGCACCCTTAGCAGCCGTCCCACCCATTCCTGATGCTTCTTTTGCATAATCCTGGCATTCGGCCAGATCTTTCTCATAGCGCGCTTCGTTGACACCCTTCATATCTACAATGGGCCGCACTTCAGCGCCAGCACAAGCAGTTAAAAGCACTGCCCCGCTAATCAGGGAAAGGGTAAGGCGAGTGTTCTGCCAGTTCATGTGAGTCTCCTAATAGACGATTAAAGCAAACTCATCTCCCATCGTCAAGCGTAGGGCGCCCTAGAGCCCTCCATTTGCTCCATGGAAACCCTAATTTCATAAAGGGGGAAGCCTGTTCACAATGAACCATCTACTAATCATCGACTCACTCTGTTTGGAACCCCATGCAAACCGTTAGCCAACTCCTGGCAGGAAAAAATCATCGTCTTGAAACCGTAGCACCGAATGAGCATGTCTTTGAGGCTCTAAAGATTATGTTTGAGAAAGATATTGGCTCTCTATTGGTTGTAGAGTTCGGTAAGTTGGCAGGGATCTTTACGGAACGAGATTACGCCCGTAAATTAGTACTGCAAGGAAAAAGCTCACAAAATACCTTGGTACGCGATGTCATGAGTACTAAATTAATTACTGTTAAACCAGAAGACTCCCTCGACTTTTGTATGCAATTGGTGACCGAGAAGCGGATACGGCATTTACCCGTGATGGATCAAGAGCGCTTAGTTGGGATGCTATCGATTGGCGATCTATTGAAAGCGGCGCTCTCAGAGCAGGCCAATACCATCAAGCAGTTAGAGTCTTATATCAACGGCTAGATTCCCATCTCTTTAAATACTTCTTTGGCGTTTCTGAAGCTGTCAATTGCTGCTGGTACGCCGCAGTAGATAGCTGTCTGTAAAAAGATCTCACGGATTTCATCTTTGGTGAGACCGTTGTTGATAGCGCCCTTGATGTGCAATTTCAGTTCATGAGGGCGATTGAGTGCCGTAATCATCGCCAGGTTCACAATGCTGCGGGTTTTACGATCAAGCCCTGGTCGATTCCAAATCTCGTTCCAGCAATATTCGGTTACTAATTCTTGCAAAGGGCGATTGAACTCATCCGCATTCTGAATCGATTGATCAACATACTCAGCACCCAAAACCTCACGACGTGTTTTTAAACCTTTCTCAAATGCATCCCGATTCATATGTGTCTCCTTGTGTGGTTATCAAATAGCAGTATAGTAATAATCATGCCAAGACTTAGTACCCTCAATCTCTTCTCATGCGCCCTTATTTTCTTATTGACCGCCTGCGGCACTCCCCAAAGTGGTTTTCGGCTTGTTAATCGATCTGATGGGATGATTGGAGTGCAAGCAATTAAGGGGGCCAAAGAACTAGAGGCTCGCGAGTTAGCGGTCACGGAGTGCAAAAAGACCGGCAGGTCATCGGCTGCGATTTCAGAGGCCAAGACCACCCATAACGATCAGTTCCCTATGATCTATATTTATCAATGTGTTCGTTAATTAGCGTAAATCACCTATGTCCGTTTATACCCACGTTCAAACTATCCCCATCTTTCCTTTAGGCACCACGCTTTATCCAGATGGCATTCTTCTATTGAAGATCTTTGAGGTACGCTATCTAGACATGGTCAAGCAATGTGTACGTGAGGGCTCTGGATTTGGAGTGGTTACCCTCAATAGCGGAACTGAAGTACGAACACCTGGAGAGGAAATCAGCTTCAATGAGGTCGGTACTTTTGCTCGCATTAAAGAATTTGACCCAGTACAACCCAGCCTATTCATGATCCAGTGTCATGGCGAACAACGTTTTCGGGTGAAGAGCCGTCAGACACAAAAAAATGGATTAATCACTGCGGAAGTAGAGTTTTTGAAAGAGGATCTACCGACAGAGGTACCCGAGGAGCTTAAACCTACCTCAGAAGTGCTGGGCAAAGTAATCCAATCATTTAAAGAGCAGGGAGCGGCTCTTGGAAAAGAATTACCTTTTCATAAACCCTATCGCTTTCATGAATGCGGTTGGGTCGCTAATCGCTGGTGCGAATTATTGCAACTGAGCCCAGGGCAGAAACAATTCTTTCTTGAACAAGAAAACCCTCGTCTCCGACTTGATCTAGTCAATGAGCTATTAGAGGAGATGGGCGTTTATAAAGCAGTAAAGTAAGGCAGTAAACTGCACTCAACAATAAAAATTAACCCGATTGGAGACAAAATGAAACATAAAATACTATTGGCATTCGTAAGCCTAGCTTTTTCTGGGATCGGTTATGCACAAACCAATTGGCCCAATGGTCAAACCGTTCGCGTGATTGTGCCGTTTCCTGGTGGGGCGAGTACCCTAGATTCTGTAGTTAGAACCTTGACTCCTGAAATCAGTAAGAATTTATCAACCCCGGTCATTGTTGATAATCGACCCGGTGCCGGAACCGTGATTGGTGTTGATGCAACTGCAAAAGCAACGGATGGTCACACCGTAGGAGCGGTGGCAAATAGCTTTACTGTTAATCAAACCTTAGTCAAGAATTTACCGTACAACGCTTCAAAAGATTTACAACCAGTGATCTTGATGGCTAAGACAGCGAATGTTTTAGCCGTTCGTCCAGGACTGCCAGTGAGTAATCTTAAGGAGCTCATTGCGTATGCCAAAAAGAATCCAGGAAAACTATCTTATGGTTCATTTGGTAACGGCACTACCGCTCATTTCGCAGGAGAGATGCTTAAATCGCAAGCGGGGATATTTGTAGTTCATATTCCATATCGCGGACAAGGACCTGCGTTGACAGATTTGTTAGCTGGCAATATCGACATGATGTTTGGCAACCTACCTGATTTCTTGCCACATATTAAGTCCGGAAAGCTAAAGGCAATTGGCACAACGTATTTGACTCGTGCGCCATTGGCACCAGAAATCCCCACCATTGCGGAGCAAGGATTCCCCAAGTTTGAGACAGATTCTTGGTATGGCATTATTGCCCCCGCTAGCTTATCCAAGGATGCAGTGGATAAGGTCAATAGTGCAGTGAATCGAGCTTTGCAGGATCCTGCAGTAAAAAAGAACTTGTCAGATCGCGGCATTGAGATTATAGGTGGCACACCCGCAAAATTTGGGGAGCATATTCAAAGCGAGATCGCAAAATATGCACAGATTGTTAAAACATCTGGCATGACAATCGATTAATCATCTATGCCTGTACCCCGTATTTTTACTTCTGGTAGCTACAGCTACTTACCAAGTGTTTTTCAGTATTCCGCTGGAGTAATGGCAGAACCTGGTTATCGTTTGGAGCAAATTCGTTTTAAGCATGCTGTTCCACTCCAAGATGGTTTTAAGGCAGTTGAGAGTCGCTTGCGTTTTCTTGGAAGACCCTTTACTGCCTTTGCGCACTGTGAGTTACGCTCTCCGAAGCAATTTGATGACCAAGGTTTTATTGATTTTAATAAAACCTATGTGAGGCAATTACAGAGCTGGAATATTTATACACCAGCAGTAGATGGCGTGGATGCGATTAATCCAGTAGCACGAACCAATGTTTGCCCAGAGCATCATGGTCCACAAGAAGTTTCAATGTATGCGTTCACCTATTCTGTACCAAGCACTGCCAAGCAAACAAGTTTTGTTATCTCGGGAGGTGGAGATGCCCGAAAAGGTTCTGAGCCCTACAAAGATCGTATCATTGCCTTTGGGGATATTTCTCAAGCAGGATTGCGCAAAAAAATGGCATTTGTGATTGAAGAGATGGCGAATCGTCTTCGGAGCTTCGACTTAAAGTGGTCTGACGTTACCAAAGTTCAAGCATATTCAGTTCACGACATTGCTTTATTGGTTGATGAATTACTTGCTAAACCCGGCTTAATCCAACACGGTTTGACCTGGCACTTTGCAAGACCACCAGTTGCTGGGCTTGATTATGAGATGGATCTCCGCGGATCTGTTAATGAACTATTTTTTGATGATTAATAAAAATGACGACAAATAAGAAGATTAGGGTGGCTGTAGCTGGCCTTGGCGCTATTGGTAAAGCCTTATCCACAAAACTCGCGGCGGGAGTTGTTCCTGGTGTTGAGTTAACTGCTGTCTCTGCTAAAAATCATGACAAGGCGAATGAGTTTGTGAAGACCTTAGCGCATCCTGTAAAAGTCTTGCGTATTGAAGACTTGGAGCCCGAGGCCGATGTCGTTGTGGAGTGTGCCCCTGCTGAGTTTTTGGGTGACATCGTTACTCCTTTTTTAAAGAAGCAAAAAAAGGCGATTGTACTTTCCGTTGGGGCAATTTTATTTAGACCAGATTTGCTTGATGTTGCCAAACAAACGGGTGGGGTCATTATGGTTCCTACGGGAGCTCTGATTGGTCTTGACGCAATGCTTGGTGCTGCAGAGGGCAAGATTCATTCGGTCCGCATGGTGACTCGTAAACCACCAAAGGGTCTAGAGGGCGCCCCTCATCTAATTGAGAACAATATATCGGTACAGGGGCTAACAGAGCCTTTGAAAGTGTTTACTGGAAACGCCAAAGAAGCTGCAAAAGGTTTTCCTGCCAATTTAAATGTGGTTGTGGCTTTAGCCCTTGCTGGGAATGGCCCAGAAAATACATTGCTTGAAATATGGGCTGATCCAACTGTAGTCAGAAATACGCACACGATTACGGTCGACTCTGATTCTGCCAAGTTCAGCATGACCATGGAAAACATTCCATCTGAAAATCCTAAAACAGGTCGGATTGTGGCTCAAAGCGTTGTTGCAATGCTCAGAAAAATGACCTCGCATTTTCAGGTTGGCACCTAATAATTATTCATACTCTCGAAGGATAAGACATGAGCATTTCAGCAAAGGATATGGAATCCATTCGTCTGCGGTATCTTGAGGTCGACACCTCAAATGTTGCAGACGTTCTCGATAATATGAATCTATTGCAGCAGGGTTTAGCAGCTGATTTTGGTCCTTATCCAGAAACCTGCAAAAGAATGGCAGGGTGGGCATACACCATCCGCGGGCAAATGACTCCGTATCCCCAAGGTGGTGATAAAGACAAAATGGAGGCTTGCCAGGGACTTTCTCCAGGAGAAATTAGTGTGTGGAGTGGAAATGGCGAAGGAATTTGTTATTTTGGCGAGCTCATTGCCTTAGGAATGAAGGAGCGGGGATGTGTGGGGGCCCTTCTGGATGGTGGTATTCGGGATGTGCGCTGGATTGGTGAACATCAATTCCCAGTATTTGCACGCTACAAGACGTCGGTTCAATCGATCGGGCGCTGGAAAGTAAATGCTTGTCAGGTCCCAGTCTATATGAGGGGACATGATGGCGGTAATGTGATTGTGCGACCCGGTGATTTCATTTTGGCCGATGAAGATGGGGCCATTGTGATTCCAATGGAGCACGTGGAGAGCGTTTTGCTTGAATCCGAACGATTAACGGCTATCGAGAAAAATATTCGTAAGGAAATTGCCAGCGGTCTCACACTAGCTGAAGCCCTTAAGAAATACGGTCACGTATAAAACTTAAACCTCAGGAATGGCATCATTATTTAGTTGCCCCACCTGTGGTAACCCGCGACCTATGTTGGGGGATTGCCCCTTTTGCGGGAGTCAAGAGATACCCAGTGCCAACACCGATACCGCCACCATCAATTTAGAGATTGGCGGGCCTACGCGTGAAGAGGCCCTCGATACGCTCACGCACCATATCCGAGCTGCTGCTGAGGTACAAATCCGTGTCTTGATTGTCATCCACGGCTATGGCTCATCGGGTCAGGGAGGGGGTATACGACGCACGGTCCGAGAGGCGCTTGAGAATAACTTTTTCTCAGACCGAGTCGACGAGTACTATCATGGAGAGGATTTAGTGCATCGAAGCGAGTTATATCAAGCGTTGATAAAACGTCGTCCCACACTCAAGCAACACCTCAAACAATTAAAAGAGGGTAATGCGGGAATGACCTTGTTAATTATGCGACATTGATCTTGTGGACAATATCTATCATTTCTATTAATTACTGACCCTATGCCAAATTACTGGGCCCACTGTGGCTTTGACACCCTAAGCCTTAGTCCCGATAACCAATTATTGGTGACTGATGATTTCTTAAGAACCTATTTATCAAGACCAGAGCTAGCTTTAGTTCCAGAGTCCTGCCTTAAAGAAAGGGCAATTCATCAGCGGCTTCTCAACAATCCTCGTGAAGAAATTCCATCTGCAGAAATCGAGCAGATGGCCGATGTCGATATACAAGCTAATTATGCGATTTGGTTTCGCTACCGCAGCAAATTATTGGCAGCAAGCTCTCTCGAGAACTTCTATATGAGTTTGTTTGAAGGTGAGGGTGTTGATGTACCACCCTTATTTGTGGCGCAACTCACTCAAATCTTTCTCAGACATATTTTGGGGCCTGAGGTTGATCCGTTTGAAGCTCGTATTGCAGAGCTGCTCTATCGACCCCAAAAGATTACTATTTTAGAAGATGGCATTGTGATGGCCGCAGATCACGAGACCATTGAGCGCAATGCGCAGGCTAGTGAGTTTGGCAACATTGTTGATTTGCTCAAGAGTCAATCGATGGCAATGCGTACGGTCGATCTTGATGTCTTGCATGAAGATAATGCCAAATCCTATTGGGGTAGAGACCAAACTCATGACTTTGCCATCCAGCTTAATTTTGATCAAGCCACATTACCTGCTCTAGCAACTGTTCTGCAAAAATGGATTAATCATTTCTTGGGCATCGCGACCACCATCACTCCCTTAAAAGAGATTAACGATCCTAAGTGGGTATGGCATGTTGGCTTAGATGCCTCAGCGACCGAGATATTGAATGCGCTGTACAACAAAGAGCGGGTCGATGAAGCGACACTCTCCAGAATTATTTGTCTTTTCAAACTAGATTTTAATGACCCCAATGCAGTGGTAAGCCAAATACGGGGTAAGCCCATTTATTTGGGCATGGCCATGAATGCGGAGGGGCTCTTAAAGCTCAAACCCCAAAATGTCATCTTTAACCTACCCTTAAACCCTGTTTCGTAAGGAATAATTCATATTCTCTAATTTGTGCGTTGCAATAAAAATGCGGGTATACTACTAAGTATTAACCCTAATAATAGAGAATGTCATGAACCAAACAGTTAGCATTAAACCCGCAATCAACACCCCAACCGTCCATGATGCATACACAACAGCTAAGGGGCTACTAAATCGCCTCATCGCTATTTTGCGTATCATTGGCACAGCATGGAAAGAGTCCCGTGTGGAATATAAAAAACATGCCATCTTGGGTGGCGGCTGGGAATAATTGAAAACCGTTCACATCGACTTTGTATCTGACATCGCTTGCCCCTGGTGTGCCATTGGATTGGCATCACTTGAAAAAGCATTAAGCGTTGTTGGTGATGAGGTCAATGTTGAAATTCATTTTCAACCCTTTGAGCTAAACGCTCACATGCCCCTCGGTGGGCAAGATGTGATTGAGTACCTGACCGAGAAATACGGAACTACCGTAAGCCAAGTCAAAGCCAACCAAGAAAATATTCGCAAACGTGCCGCCGAGATGGGCTTTTTATTCCATCCGGAAGGGCGCAAGCGCGTATACAACACCTTTCATGCGCACCGCATCTTGCATTGGGCTTTAGCAGAGCACGGACTGGAAGCGCAATACAAACTGAAGAAAGAGCTCTTTGCAACTTACTTCACCCTAGCAGTTAGTGTGGATGACCACAAGAACCTACTCGATGCAGTCGAACGAGCTGGCTTACCCATTGAACGAGCGCGCGCTATTTTGGAGAGTGATGAGTTTGCCGAAGCGGTCCGGGATCAGAAAAAGAAGTACACCGAGTTAGGGATTAATTCAGTGCCTGCAATTATCTTGGATAACAAATACATGATTCAGGGGGCGCAAGCACCCGAGTTGTTTGCTAGCGCCATGCGCGATTGCGCCCAAGAATCAGAGAGTTAATGTCATTACTCTTTGATGTTGTTCTGAATCACAAACTTACCCCAAATACCAATCTGCTTGGCTACAAAGGCGTTCGCTGCTTCTGGGTTCAAGCTCTGTACCTGAATACCTTGGTTCTTGAGTTTTTCAGCAACTGCAGGGGTCTTTAGGGCTTTATCAACCGCCCGATACATCGCATTCACAATCGCGGGTGGGGTCTTCGATGGAGCAATGACCGCCCACCAAGCAGGAGCCTCAAAGCCTGGGTAGCCACTCTCTGACAAGGTAGGAACTTTAGGCATATCGGGTGAGCGCTTGGCGGTGGTTACTGCTAAGGGTATCAAGCCACCGCTATCAGCATGCGGCTTTATTAAGAACATACTGCCGACCACCAAAGGAACTTGTCCCGCCAAACCATCCTGAACCATGGGACCACCTCCGCGATAGGGAGCATGCACCCAATCAACACCTGTTTTCTTGGCAAAGTCAGCAATAGCAAGATGACCTAAGCTGCCAATCCCGATGGAACCATAGGTAAAAGGCTTCTTGGCTTTGGAGTCGTCCATGAGTTGCTTCATGCTGGTTATACCTGATTTCTTACTAGCCGCTAAGACCATGGGCGAAGTACCAATCATATTGATCGTTACCAAATCTTTGAGGGTATCGTAAGGCAAACTATCTTTTAGAGAGGGATTAACTCCATGGGTATCGAACACTAAACCAAAGGTGTAACCATCGCCAGTTGCACGTGCTACCGCCGTCGTGCCAATGACACCAGAGGCCCCACCGATGTTCTCCACGATTACATTTTGTTTAAGCTCTGCTTGCAATACAGGCGCTAATATCCGTGCCACTTGATCCACCGAGCCACCCGGAGGGAAAACGGCAATGATCTTGATGGGGCGCTGGCTTGGCCAATTACCTACATCGCTTTGAGCAAGTGCGGGAGTAATCACGCAAAAAGCAAACAAGATAGCAACAATCTTTTTTAACAGGGTCGACATAAGGTTCCTTTAATCAGTACTGAATATCATACTGGAAGAGACCCCTAAATTCCTAGAGCCAGTCAAAGCAATACAATCATCTAAAACCCCAGAAAAGGACCGTCATGATGAGCCATGGTATTGATATTCACCCGCGTGCTGAAGCGGCAACTGCAGGTATCCAAGCCTTGCGAGGTATACCAAGCACAGTGATTAGCGATATGCTGGGGCGCACCTTAGTGGCTAACGGTATTCACCCCATTAATCGATCGCCCATATCGGTCTGCGGCAATGCATTTACGATCAAACTGCATGTTGCAGATAATTTAATGGTTCATAAAGCCCTACAAATGGTGCAAGCAGGTGATGTGATGGTGATTGATGTGGAGGGCGATATTGGCTGTGCAGTGATTGGTGAGATCTTGATGACCGTCGCTAAGAGTCGGGGTGTGCTTGGGATTGTGGTGGATGGTGCCGTGCGCGATGTGGATGCCTTTGACCAACAGCAATTTCCTTGTTGGGCCAAAGGAGTCAATCTACGCGGTCCCCTCAAAGAAGGACCTGGATCCATCAACGTGCCAATCTCGATTGGCGGCATGATTGTGCATCCAGGCGATATTATTCTTGGTGACAGCGATGGTGTGATTGCAGTGCCGCCGGCTCAAGCACTAGAGGCAGCGCGACTTGGTCAGGAGAAAGTAAAACAAGAACAAGAGATCCTCAAAACGATTCAGTCGGGTCAGTATGTTGCGCCATGGGTTGATGAGCTTCTTAAGAAAAAAGGCGTGATTTAATGACGCTCTTACATTTTAAGAAGGCATTGATTCGAAATGCCTGCACTCTGAAGACGTTCTGACCCAGGCAAGCCCGCAATCTCTAGCAGGCAAATTGCACTGACGACCTGAGCACCGGTTTTTTGAATCAGCTTACTAGCCGCTAAGATCGTACCGCCAGTTGCCAATACATCATCGACAATTAGTACTGCATGATCCGAACTTAAGACCGAAGTACTGATCTCTAGGGCATCGTTACCGTATTCCAGGCCATAGGACTCGCGATGGATTTCTGGGGGAAGCTTATTGGGTTTGCGGACCAGCACCAAACCTTTACCAAGATGGTTTGCTAAGGCAGAGGCAAAGATGAAGCCCCGAGACTCAATACCTAGGATATGGGTAAACCAATCTGACTTACTTAGGCTGGCCAGCCCCTCAATTGCAGTAGTGAATGCTTTAGCATTCGCCAGCAGAGGTCCAATATCCCTAAAAAGGATTCCAGGTTTCGGAAAATCCTGAACGCCGGGTAAATAATCTTCCAGTCGCATGCGATTAAACTCTCTGTATGAATATCAAGCAAAGCCCCATCTTACTGCTAGTTGCTCTCAAAAATGAACTTGAGGCAATTGCAATCCCAAAGAGTATTCCAGTTGCATATACCGGTGTGGGAAAGATTAATGCAGCGACTGTTACTCAAACTGCAATCATGCATCATCAGCCGCAACTCATCATTAATTTTGGCACTGTAGGCAAAATTAATCCAATCTTGTCGGATCTGATCACCATCAAGCGCGTTGTACAACGCGATATGAATGCAGAGCCATTAGCCCCCAGAGGCGTTACCCCATTTTGTACAAAGCCAGCGGAGTACGAAGCGCAATCAGGTCTATATACCTGTGGCACTGGTGATAGCTTTGTCACCAGCACAGACCCTTGGTTACTTGAGCAACATATTGATGTGGTGGATATGGAACTCTTTGCTATTGCAGCCATTGCTCACCAACATCAAATACCTTGGCTCTCCTTTAAGTTCATCAGTGACTCCGCAGACAGTAAAGCAGGCGAACAGTGGCATGAAAAGATTAACCATGGGGAAGAGCTCTTTATGGAGCAGCTCAAGCAACTGATGTCTTAGTTACGGTTTGTCGATTGTAATGCCACCTTTTTTGATGATTGCTGTCCATTTTTTTATATCAGAGGCCATGAGTTGTGTTAGTTCCTCAGGTGGTCCAGAAACGGGTTCGGCACCAAGTTCAGCAAATTTTGCACGAACCGTAGGATCAGCCAAGGCTTGATTAACATCCTTGTTGAGCTTATCTACAATAGCTTTAGGCGTACCTCTAGGGGCTATCAAGGCGAACCATGCGGCAGAATCATAGCCCTTAATTCCAGCCTCTGCGGCCGTAGGAACATCCGGTAATGCAGGTAAGCGTCGATTAGATGCAACCGCAATCGCCTTCACTCTGCCAGCACTTATCTGACCAGATACATTCGGTAGTAATTGAAAGCTAATTGGAACTCGGCCTGCCACCAAATCGGTCACCATGTTTGCGGTTACACGATAAGGCACATGAAGCATTTTTGCGCCAAGTAATTGTTCGTAATAAGCCCCTGCTAAATGTTGCGAGCTGCCGTTACCAACTGAACCATAGCCCACATCAGGGGTCTTGCGGATATAGTCGTTAAGTTGGGAGAGGGTATTGATATTAAGCGTTGAACTTACCACGATAATATTTGGCAAGACTGCAAATAGAGCAATTGGCTGGAGATCGCGTTCTGGATCATAGCCAAGTTCAGGATTTAATATTTTATTAACTGCCAGTGGACCCGAAGTGCTTAAGCCAATGGTGTAACCATCCGGATCCGCTTTAACAACCGCAGCGGTCCCAACATTACCTCCAGCAGCAGGTCGATTATCAAATACGAAGCGAGTATTTGTGTTGTTACTTACCTTTTCAAGTAGTACACGAGTAACGACGTCACTTGCGCTACCAGCAGAAAAAGGAACGATTACAGTAACGGGTTTATTAGGATAAGTCTGTGCATTTAGATTAAAGCTAAAAAATATAGTGACTAAACCTATACCACAAAAACGAAAAAAATTAGTTGTTTGCATAATCAACCTTTCCAGTAATTGAACCAAAACGTTCTTCCATAACCTGCTCAAGAGCCAAACTTGATTTCGTATGAGCCCCTCCACCACGTACACAGTAATCTTTCGCTTTATTAGGTGAATCAGGCTTTTTGCCATCGGCAAAAGCTTTGGCTTCTTGGAGTAGTAACTTCCTAAACCGAATGATTCCAACATCGGTGGGTGATAAATTTTCTTTAGTACGATCAATCACATACCCCTGACTTTCTTGAGCCATCTGGTCTTGTTCGGCAATTCCTCGTATTCCAGTAAAAGAAATAGTTTTTTGTTCTTCACGACTCATTAGATAGGAATTACTGCGATTACGAAGTGGCACATATCCAGGACCTAATTCAGCAAATTGACCGTAGCCACCCTTGATGTATTTCTTTCTTTCTTCATCCGATATTGCTTGGTCTGGATGCCAGGCATAAACATACATCCAGCAACTATGATCGTTGATTGGTACCCATGAGTATCCGTAGTAAGTCTCATTGGGCATCGCTGATGGCGTAATAGAGTGCGTTGGAAGCATGTATTGTGTAAGGCGCCAATAGTGATCACCAGGATCAGCATTTCTAGCGCCACCAATTAAAAATCCAACTTCATGGTCAATGATCTTAAAGCGAGGTGCAGGATCATTTCTTAACCAACGAATACGACTTTCGTCTGCAGCAATATTTGAGCTGTCATCTTTTCGATATGCTGGTGCTGGCATATGTAAGAAAGAAAAATGCGCAGTATCAAGAGCGCCTTCCATAGAATGTGTCCAATTGCATTCAACTAATCGTTTTGTGACATAGCGATGACTTGGTGGTACTAAACCAGCCTCTAGTTGTGGAACTTCAAATGGTTGAATATCAGGAGGCCCCATATAGGCCCACACCATATCTGCAAACTCTTGGGTCGGATAGGCTTTAATCTTTATTTTGCCGTGATAGGCAGCATCTTTAGGAACGTTGGGCATATCAATACAGTTACCGTGTATGTCGTATTTCCACCCATGATAGATGCAACGAATTCCACATTCTTCATTTCTGCCAAAGAATAAGTCAGCACCACGATGCGCACAGAATGGCTCAATTAAACCAGTCTTTCCATTACTGTCACGAAACAGTAAAAGATCCTCACCCATTACCTTGAGGCGGATGGGCGGACAGTCTGGTTTTGCAACCTCCTCTGAGAGAGCGACCGGATGCCAGTGGCAACGAAGGTAGTTACCCATGGGAGTATTGGGCTCACTGGTATTGAGATATGCATTATCTGTAGCTGAAAGCATGTGTTCTTATCTTATTTATCGTGATGAAAATTATATTAATGCAAGCAAGTGTTTTTGGGTAGATGGACAGGGCGTGTTTAAATATCTTTTTACGAGGAAATTCATATGGCTAAACATTTAATTGGGGTTTACTCTAGTTTATCCCTTGATCTAGCTGAAAAATTAATTGATAAAGCCATAGATCTCCGAAAAAAGCACAATTTATTACCCCTAGCAGTTGCAGCGTTAGATGCTGGTGGTCATTTAGTGGCGTTCCGGCGCGAGGATGGTTGCGGCATATTACGATCGGATATTGCAATTGGCAAGGCATGGGGCTCTCTAGGAATGGGTATGTCAACCAGACAAATTCGTGATCGCTTATCGGATCGTCCAACGTTTCAGTCTGCTTTGGCAGCTGCCTCGTCTGGCCGATTTATACCAACACCAGGAGGCGTATTGATTCTTAATCATGAAAGCATTGCAATTGGCGCCATCGGAATCAGTGGTGATGCATCGGATAAAGATGAATTTTGTGCAATCGAAGCTGTCCGAGCATTGGGTTTTACTCCCGAGCCACCCAATCCAGATCAAGACTGGATGAGTAATAAGCTTTGATAGGGAAACTGTATTATTGAAAAACTCGATCAATACCGTTAAAAAACAAACTAGAAAGTGATTATGAGTACTACTTACGTTATTCAGCCCCCAGAGACCCCATCACTCCCTGTGCAGGGTGATACCAAGCGATTTGCAGTCAATCGTATTTATTGTGTTGGCCGTAACTATGCTGACCATGCAAGAGAGATGGGGCATGACCCGGATCGTGAGCCGCCATTCTTTTTCATGAAACCAGCGACCGCGATTGTGGCTGATGGCAAGAGTATGTCCTATCCCGCTTTATCGAAAGACGTGCATCATGAGATTGAAATGGTAGTGGCACTGAGTAAGGGTGGAGCGAACATTTCTGCAGATCAGGCACTGAACCATGTTTGGGGTTATGGGGTTGGTCTTGATATGACCCGCCGCGATCTTCAGGGG
This sequence comes from Polynucleobacter sp., assembly GCA_036746715.1. Taxonomy (GTDB): domain Bacteria; phylum Pseudomonadota; class Gammaproteobacteria; order Burkholderiales; family Burkholderiaceae; genus Polynucleobacter. Next base: position 52,116 of record DAIODQ010000006.1, read on the forward strand.
GAAGCAAAAAAGATGGGCCGTCCCTGGGATACTGGGAAAGCCTTTGATCAATCAGCACCATGCTCAGCCCTAGTGCCAGTAAGTCAATGTGGTCACCTTGCAAAAGGACGAATCCATTTAAAGGTGAACGGACAGATAAAGCAAGATGGAGATTTAGCAATGATGATCTGGAACGTACCCGATACGATTGCTTACCTATCCACTCTATTTACCCTGATGCCTGGCGACTTAATATTTTCAGGGACCCCAGCCGGTGTTGCCGCAGTAGTGCGGGGAGATGTTCTGGAAGGCCACGTTGATGGACTGCCAGTTCTCAAGACCACGATGGTCTAGTTTATCTAGAGCTCTGTTTGGTTCTCAATCGAGAATAACTTTAAAGTATCAAGATCAACATGATCGAGGGCATTTAGATGCGTGCTCTCAAGTTTGATGAGGGGTGCACAACCGTTTGCAAGCGCTTCTTGCCAACGGGTAATGCACAAACACCATTGATCACCTGCGCGTAGACCCGGAAACTGATATTCAGGGCGCGGTGTAATAAGATCGTTGCCGTGTTGGTAACTAAACTCTAAAAACTCTTCGCTCATAATGGCGCAGACCAAATGCAAACCAACATCCTCTTGATTGGTTTTGCAGCAACCATCCCGAAAAAATCCCGTTATTGGATCAAACGAGCAGGGGACCAAAGGCTGCCCAAAGACATTACGAACGATTTCAGGCATTACTTTCCCCTCCATTGGGCTGGCTGACCTGCTAAGAATGAACGCACGCCCTCTTTAAAGTCAGAGCTACCATAAACCTCACGAATTAAATCACTGCAATCGGGTAAGGAGTGATGAATGACCCGTGCCATCATCTGCTTGGATGCTTTCTGAGTGACAGGCGCCAAGACCGAAAGCTGTTCTGCTAAGTCAAGAGCCATCTGCTCGAGTTGCCCCTGCTCCCCCATCTTATAAATAAAGCCATGAGTATGCAGCTCGGTTGCTGAGATTAGTTCTGCTAAAAGTAGCATGCGCTTCACAATGGCAACACCCAAGTGAGACACTAACCAAGCAATATTGCTGGGTGATAAGGTATTGCCGAGTGTGCGAGCAATCGGCACCCCAAATTTAGCACTGGGGTTTGCAATCCGAAAGTCACACAAAGAAGCGATCGCTAAGCCGCCACCAACGGCTAAACCATCGATGACCGCAATCGTTGGCATGCTTAATTGCTGAAGGGGGCTGAGGTAATGATCAATCAACTTCTCGTACCGCACCCCATCTTCACCATCCTGAAACGCGGTGAACTGGGCAATATCACTTCCAGAGACGAAAGACTTCCCCCCGATACCACGCAATATCACTACACGGATTTGGGAGTTTTGGTTAAGCTCTAGACAAATAGTGCGTAATTGCTCATACATCTCCTGGGTCATCGCATTGCGTGCGGTCGGCTGATCAAAAAAGAGATGGGCAAATTTTCCCTTAATCTCTACATACACACGAGCATTGGTACTCATACGGCGAAGGCCCCTTGTTCTTCTAGTGCTTTAATTTCATCTGGCGTAAAGCCTGCCTGCGTGAGAACCTCTTGTGTGTGCTCACCCAAAAGAGGAGGGTGGCGTCGCACCTCTTGGGGAGTGCCTTGCATCTTCACAGCAAAACCAATGTTGGGGACCTTACCCTCAAGCGGGTGATCGATCTCAATCCGCATTTGGCGATGCTTACCATGCTCACTCTCAAATGCTTGCGGATAATCTAGGATCGGACCGGCTGGAATACCGTGTGCCAAGAGTAAATCAATCCACTCGTCAGCGCTTTTTAAGACAAAGGAATTCTCAAGCTCTTGGATTAATTGCTCACGCTGGCCTAGACGACCTGCAATAGTTTGGTACTCCGCTTTTTGTAAGAGATCGGGCCGTTCTAAGATCTCACAAAGTTTTTGCCAGAGTTTGTTATTGGTTGCACCCATCACAAAATAACCGTCCTTGGCTTTGACTGCTTGATATGGAGCGGTCATACGATTTGCCGTTCCCAAAGCAACCGGTGGATTGCCTGTACCCCAGTACTCTGAGGTATCCCAGATCGAGAACGCCAATGCTGAATCAAATAGAGAGGCATCAATATACTGTCCTTGACCGGTATTCTTGGCACCAATGTAGGCAGAGAGGGCGGCGTAGGTTGCAAAGAGTGCACATCCAATATCAGCTACAGGTACACCAGCTTTCACGGGCTTACCATCACCATGCCCGGTGACACTCATGATCCCTGACATCGCCTGAGCCATTAAATCAAAGCCTGGGCGCTCAGCCCAAGGACCGCTCTGACCAAAACCCGAGATGCTAACGTACACGAGCGCAGGATTGATCTTGCTCATGACTTCATAACCAACGCCTAAGCGTTTCATAACCCCAGGACGATAGTTTTCAACCAAGATGTCAGCTTCTTTGACAAGCTTAAATAAAATGGCTTTACCTGCCTCTGATTTGAGATTGATTGCAATACTTCGTTTATTGCGATTCATGTTGAGGAATCCCATGCTATCGGGCCCCTTCATCTTGAATCCCATGGCACCGCGGGTTTGATCACCACTACCCGGCGGCTCCACCTTAATGACATCAGCCCCCATATCCGCTAGCAACATACAGGAGTAGGGGCCAGCCATGACTTGACTCACATCAAGAACCTTCACACCCATCAGGGGGAGTGGGCGTTTAGTACCTGGGGCAGAAGAACTCATGACTGCATTCTAAACACAAAACCATTTTTAGTTTGTGCATTCCACTGCTTTAGAATCCATGCTATGTATATGTTCTTGCCTTTTGCGACAGCGCTTCTAGCGGCACTCTTCATTGGGTATGAGAAGAGAGCAATCGGTTTACTTCTTGCTGTATTGACCGCTCTTATTACGATTGCATGGTTTATTCATCATGCATCCGATACGCTCAATATCCATTTATGAGCAAACTGCAATTTCCATCGCTAAGCGGCCTTGGTAATCTGGTCTTGTTATTGATCATTAATCTTGTTTTAACCTTAGCGTTTGTTGATCAATTCTATAACCATGATCTGCCATGCCCACTTTGTATTCTGCAACGAGTTGGCTTTACCCTGGTCGGGTTAATCATTTTGCTCAATATTAGGGTAGGGGCTCATCCTGCGCATTATGGCTTTGGTATTCTTTTTGCTGTTCTCGGACTTGCTGTATCGCTGCGGCAGGTGCTGCTCCACGTTGCACCAACCGATCTTGGCTATGGTGACACCTTCTTCCATATCCATTTTTATACTTGGGCATTTGTTGGCTTTACCAGTTTGATTATTAGCATGGCAATCTTGTTAATCATTCCAGATGGCGGCACCCGCAGCCGTCACTGGTTGGCACAAACTCTTGCCGGCTGGTTTGTGGTGTTGCTAATCGGCAATTTACTCTCTACGTTACTGCAGTGCGGTATTGGTCCGTGTGCGGATAACCCAATCCGGTATGACGGCTTTGATCTCTTAAGACGATGGATCGGTCTGTAAGGTCATGCGCAGACTATTCGTTTTAATCGCCTTACTTTGCACCAGCTTTATAGTAGAAGCGCAAAACGATAAACCATGGCCTCGTGAGACCATTCGGTTGGTGGTGAGTTTCACACCCGGGGGCGCACCAGATACTCTTGCACGTATCTTGGCAGAGGATTGGCAAAAGACCTTTGGCATTCCAATTCTGGTCGAGAACCGCCCTGGTCATGGTGGCAATATTGGCGCAGATCTAGTTGCTAAGAGTAATCCAGATGGCTACACCTTATTGATTGGGACGGTAGGCATTCATGCGATTAATGGCGCTCTTTACGAGAAGTTGTCCTATGACCCCATTGCGGACTTCACACCCATTAGTTTTCTGGCAAGCACCCCGAATGTTCTGATTGTTAGTAAACAGCTAAATGTTCAGTCCCTCAAAGATCTTATTGCTTTAGCTAAGGCAAAGCCTAACGAGTTGACCTTTGGCTCGTCAGGTACTGGAACCTCGATTCATATGTCGGGGGAGTTATTTAAAGATTTGGCTGGAGTGCAAATCAGGCATATTCCTTATAAGGGTCGAGCTCAATCCTTGCCAGATCTTGTAAGTGGACGGATCTCCATGTTATTTGATAACTTGGCATCTGCTTTGCCATTAATCAAGGCAAACGAAGTAACTGCATTAGGTGTAACAACACTGAAGCGATCGCCATCAGCCCCAGATATCCCAACTTTGGCAGAGCAAGGATTAAAAGGATTTGAGGCGATATCGTGGTTCTCATTAATGGCCCCAGCCAAATTGCCTAAAGATATACAGGGGCGGCTTAATCAATTAACCATTCAAACTCTATCTAAGCCAGAGATTCGGTTGCGGCTCATGAACGGGGGGCTGGAACCGAATCCAGGAAGTCCTGAGGAGCTCAGTCGCTATATTCAGCAAGAAGCCACGAAATGGCGCAAGATTGTTCATCAGTCTGGCGCTAAAGAGCAGTAATGTCAGCCTAAACCCCTGCTCATGCGTTAAGTAGTAAGCAGCACCTAAAGCCTACGGCCACTAAAGGAACTCATCATGCAGTATCTGTATCTATCTCGTAAATACATCACCGCAATAACAGTTTCTATTCTCCTAACTGCCTGCGTCTCCGCCCCAACCGGGCCTACTATCACGATCATGCCGAGGGAGGGTAAATCTTTTGAGGAGTTTAAGAGGGATGACGACGAGTGCCGTAGTTTTGCCTCCAAGTCAGTTCAGGATGGCAATACCGCGGCTCTAAAGCAAGGTGCCATTAGTGCTGCTACAGGAGCTGCAATTGGCGCAGCAGCAGGGGCGCTGTATCAAGGCGGCAGCGGTCCCAATGTTGGTACAGGAGCAGCAATTGGAATGGTAGGTGGCGCTGCTGTTGGAGCGATGGGCGCATCGAATAAAGAAACCCAAGCACAAACTCAATACAACACGGCGTATCAACAGTGTATGTATACCAAAGGCAATCAAGTGCCCGGTTTCAAACCAGTTACTGAGTTTAAGCCGATTAAGTAGCTTTTCTAACTTCCCTATAACCAGCTAAGAATTTCAATATGCTGGGACGATAGGGGAGCTCATTAGGGAAAAATACTGGTCATTGCCCCAAGGGCTAATAAGATGTAAACTAAAGTTGTTGTTTTGATCAATTGATAAATTATTTTCCATAATCACTACAAAGGTGTCTGCTGTGGACCTTCTGACTAATTACTTTAATTTTGCTGAAAGTCGAGACAAGATACAACTTAAATACAAGGTAACTCATCGCGAATGCATCATTCTGCGCATGATTACAAGTGCATACCATGATGGTCACAAATTAACGGTTTCGGATGTGTTACAGCAGAAATCCATTGCATCACCCGCAACCTCTCATGCTTCTCTGAAGTCGCTCATTGAGAAAAAATTAATTGAGAACAAGCCATGTACCAAAGATGCACGGGTTAAGAAATTAATCCCGACAGAGAAAGCAATCAAGCTATACAAAGAGCTTGGTATGTTATTAGTTAATACTAAAAAGTAGCGCTAGACAGTAACCGGCGGATTCGTTTTCTCATAGTAGTTTGCTGTTTTCTTAAAGATCCAAAGCAGTAGGGCAGCAGCTACCGCTAAACTGACACTATTAGCAATCCAAAATCCATTGACCCCTTGCAGTAAGGTTGGCGTGTTACCAAACACATTAAAACCTAATAGATAGCCACCACCAAGACCGATACACCAGAGAGAGCCGGCATACACAATCATTGGTAAAAAAGAGATACGATAAGCGCGCAGGATAAAGGCTGCGACTACTTGCACAGAGTCAACCAATTGGTAAAAGCAAATAAATAAGAATAGAGGGGCGGCCAGCAACTTGACATCGGGTGTGGGGTCATACATATCAAGTAACTGAAAACGGAGTACCCAAACCAATAAACCAATCACAATGCATAAGCCACCGGTAAACAGTACGGATGACCAACCAATTTCCTCGGCACGATGTTGTTTGCCCGCCCCAATCGATTGAGCAACCAGAGTCATGGTGGCGATTGCCAATGAAAGAGGTACCATATAGATTACTGTCCCTAAATTAGCCACGATCTGATGGCCTGCTAGGGTGGTAGTTCCAAGGCGTGCAATAAAAAGTGACATGAAGGTAAAAGAAGTCACTTCTATGAAATAACTCAAACCGATGGGTGTGCCTAGGCGCAATAAGGTTCCAATTCGATGCCAGTTGGGCCAACTAAAGCGTTCAAAAATAAGAAAGGGTTTATAAAAGCGACCCCAAAGAACAATGATCAAGATTGAGAAGAACCACAGCCAATTAATGATGACAGTAGCAACCGCGCAACCGGGTCCACCCATCGCATCAATGCCAAAACCACCATAGATGAAGAGCGCATTGAGCGGAAACTTAAGCCCCAAACCAATCAATTGAAGAATTGTGACGATGCCTGGCCTAGACACTGCGTTATGGAATGACATTAAGACTCGCATCCCCATACTGGCAGGTAGACCCAAGGCAAGGATTTGTAAATATAGACGGGCCTTGTTCTCTAAATCTGCATTAACCTGCGAGATCGCAAGTAAGAGATCGGCATTTAATAAAATGAAGCTACCAACAATGGTCAATCCCACCGCCAGCCAACCTGCTTGACGGACCTCTTCCCCAATCTCAGAATAACGCTTTGCTCCAAAGAGCTGACCAGCAATAGGGGTTAGAGCTGCAATCACCCCAGTCAGGCCGACATAGACACTAATAAAGATTGCACTAGCCATCGCTAAGGCCGCGAGATCCTCAGAGGAATAGCGCGCGGTCATGGCGGTATCTAAAACGCCAAACGCAATTACGGCAAGCTGACCTACTAACAGAGGGCCGGCTAATTTAAGAAGCTCAGGAACATCTACTCGCAGACGCGAGATCCGATCAAAGGCCATGGTAATTTATTAATCGGGTATAAGCTGATATAAACGTAAGCGTTCTGAGCGGTCGGCTGCACGGCGATCTTCCCATAACAGTTTGAGTTTTTGATCATTAAGAGCAGAGAACGCAGACGCAGTACTGGCGTTGTGAGTAAGCATATAAGGGCAATTGGGGTTATCGGCCAATGGAAGCTTTGTAAAGTAAACAAACGATGCCAGCTGCGCTTGACCCAGGTTACTAGAATCGATGCACTTTACGTCTGCAGGCACTGCTTTGACCAAACGCTCAGCCACAAAACGATAGGTCTTAGCATAGTTAATGGTGGGGAGCCACAAGGTCATCAAAAGAACCCACATGAGTGTTGTACCGGACGCCGAGATAATTAAGCACCGCCAAATAACTTTGGGTGCACGTGAGGTACGCCATTGCACCACCCACAACCAAAGAGCTGTGATGATGAGTGCAATAATCAGGGTCAGCAGACTAAACTGGGCTTCAAATCCAGGAATGTACCGCGCCACATTGGCAGCGATTGGCGCAGGGTAGCCAGTGGTCTTGGCAAACCAAATCAACCAAACAGCAATTGCAATGAGTGTAAAACTCAGCATTGCAAACCAATCAATAAAGCTAATTACACTGCGACGCAGAATCGGAATACTAAAGGCTGCCAATATTGCCATGGGTGGTATTAAAACAATCAGGTCATGTTCATTGGCATCGACACGGAATAGGACATACACAAAACCAGCGAGCAATAAACCCAGTGGTATGCATAAATGCGGTGCTCGCCATGAGCCTGCATCACGATTCCTACCCCAGTGAACTAGGGATATCAATGCCAAAGGCCAAACCGGCCAAGCGTAGGCCCAAAAATTAATACTTAGAAATTGTAAGGAGCCCCAAGCTAGGTAGCGATGCATAGGTGGGGTATTCACCCATCCTTGTAGAGCAGACTCTTGCAGCTCCGGGCTTAAGTGAAATAAGTGCCACAGGAATGGCCAGACTCCAATACCTAGAATGGCAATCACGCTAGAACTTAAGGTCCACCGAAAACGAAGCTTTACTTGACAGAGTAAAACCGCAAGACCAATCGCTAGGGCTATTAAAACGGTTAGAGCCCAATTACTGGACAGCCCCAGAATCACTAAACCCAATCCAGTCCAAGCTCCGCCTTGCCAAGGTTTATCTAAGCCCCGAACCGTGCCATACAAAATAATGGAGAGACCCATTAAGTGCGCCATCATCGGTGTGGTCTCGTGGGAGCGCTGCGCTAAACCCACGCAGGCCAAGAAAATCAGTAAGGCACCATCGGCTAAGGTCATGCCATAGTCGCGCGAATTAGGTTGGCCACCTAAGGCAAAACTCATCGGCTGTACTTCTTGACGACGTCCGAGCAAGTACGTGGCATACCAAATAGCAATGGCCGAAGCAAAAAAGCACAGCGCAGTATAGAGACGGGCCGCATTAGCATCCCCAATCCATGAACCAAAAAGATCCATGAGGGAGGCGCCTAACCAGTAGGGTAGCGGTGCGCCCATAGAGAGATCGCGTCCTAAAAGTCCTGGTACTAGCCAATCTTGCCAAGAGCCAGTGTGTAAGGTCCACATCACCCCAAAACCAATCGAGTCCTCATTTTTCCAGGGGTCGCGACCAAAAAGACCAGCTAGACCATAAATAATAGTTAGCGCAAAGATCACAATGCGCGGAATGGAGACGGTGGCGGCTGCAGTGAGTTTGACCATGCTAATTATTGATGCATAAATACTAGAGTGATCTCGGTAAACAGAAATAAAAAAGGCAGCAAACGCTGCCTTGGGTAAATCAATTCAGGATAAACACAACACCGAAGCAATTACTTCGCTTTCTTGGTAGCCACTTTCTTGGCAGCAGGTTTATCGGTCTTCTTGGCTTCAGCAGCTGCAGCGCGCTTCTCTGCAGTTTTTACAGCGCCATCACCGGTGGCCTTAGCGGCAGCTTTACCACCAAATTTCTGACGAAACTTCTCAACCCGACCAGCCGTATCAATAATCTTCTGCGTACCCGTAAAGAAGGGGTGTGACTCGGAAGAGGTCTCAATTTTGGCTAAGGGATACTCATTGCCATCTTCCCACTTGATTTTCTCTTTGGTATTGATGGTAGAGCGAGTTTTGAAGCTAAAGTTGTTAGAAACATCAACAAAAACAACTTCGCGATATTCTGGGTGAATGCCTGGTTTCATAATTAGTATCCATAGTTCGGGTAGCCGTTGAGGATCAAAAAACCGTGTTTCCTCAATACTTGCCTAGGGGTGTCAAACAGCAAAAGCAAAATTATGCCACAAAATCAATAAGAAAGCCTCAAATCTACCCTCGAAAGCCCTTAACCACCGCGGCGCATGAGATCAAAGAACTCCGCATTGTTCTTGGTTGATTTGAGCTTATCGACAATAAAGTTCATGGCCTCGATCTCATCCATATCGGCTAAGAGCTTACGTAGCACCCAAATCTTCTGAAGATTCTCGGGCTTCACCAAGAGTTCCTCACGGCGGGTACCTGACTTATTGAGGTTGATGGCAGGATAGACCCGGCGCTCTGCTAGGCGACGCTCTAAATGAACTTCCATATTGCCGGTGCCCTTGAACTCTTCATAGATCAAGTCATCCATACGGCTACCGGTCTCAATTAAAGCCGTTGCCAAAATAGTGAGTGAGCCACCTTCTTCAATATTGCGAGCCGCACCAAAGAAACGCTTGGGACGTTGTAGCGCATTGGCATCAACACCACCAGAGAGTACTTTGCCCGAAGACGGCACTACCGTATTGTAGGCACGCGCTAAGCGTGTAATCGAGTCGAGCAAAATAATGACATCTTTTTTCATCTCGACCAAACGTTTAGCTTTTTCAATCACCATCTCAGCAACTTGCACGTGACGGACGGCAGGCTCATCAAAGGTAGAGGCGACCACTTCGCCATGGACTGAGCGTTGCATCTCAGTCACTTCCTCAGGCCGCTCATCCACCAGCAAAACAATCAGAATTGCTTCAGGATGATTTTGGGAGATCGCGTGTGCTACATGCTGCATCATCACGGTCTTACCTGATTTCGGGGAGGAGACGATTAAACCGCGCTGACCAAAACCAATCGGCGAGATCATATCGATAATGCGACCAGTCAGGTTCTCTTCGGCCTTGATATCGCGCTCTAGAGAGATGGTGCGATTGGGGTGGAGTGGTGTTAAGTTCTCAAACATGATGCGGTTTTTGAGATCCTCTGGCGCCATGCCATTGATCTTGTCGACCTTCACCAAGGCAAAGTAACGCTCACCTTCTTTGGGAGTGCGAACCTCACCCTCAATCCCATCACCCGTATGTAAATTGAAGCGACGGATTTGTGCAGGTGAGATATAAATATCATCGGGCGAAGCCATGTAGGACGACTCGGGCGAGCGTAAGAACCCAAAGCCATCCGGCAGTACCTCTAAGACGCCGTCCCCAAATACCTGTTCTCCAGCCTTGGCTCTCTTTTTAAGGATCGCAAACATCAGCTCTTGCTTACGCATGCGCTGCGTGTTCTCGATCTCGAGGCTAGCAGCCATCTCAAGGAGTTGGGAAACGTGGAGTACTTTTAGTTCAGTCAGTTGCATGGTGTGCTTGTGGTTCTATTCAATCGGAAAAGGAAAAAGGGGAGAGGAATGAGGGAGGTCTTGAGATTGCCAATCCGATGGACAAAACGGCAATGCAAAAGAGTAATAACGAATTTAGCTTAAATCGAATCAGTAATCAGGGAGGTAATTAATTTGGGGGAACAATCAGAATTTGGGGGGAGAACCTCATAGGGCTCTTTATTGAGTTGTAATCTTACACCATAAACGCTCAAAACCAGAATACTCTAGGCAGCTTGGTTTAAAAACAACATCAGGCTCAAGTTTTGAGCCTGATATCGGTCATCCTAGCAAATGCTATGGAACACTCTCAAATATTGCTATCGATGAACGCCGATAACTGGGATTTAGCTAAAGCGCCCACTTTTTGGGCTGCAACGGTACCGTTTTTGAACAAAATGAGGGTTGGAATACCCCGAATATTGAACTGGGCAGGAATACCTTGGTTCTCGTCGACATTCATCTTGGCAATCTGGATGCGGTCGCCATACTCGACGGAAAGCTCCTCCAAAATCGGCCCAATCATCTTGCAGGGGCCACACCACTCAGCCCAGAAGTCGAGCAAAACGGGCTTATCTGCTTTTAGAACGTCTTGTTCAAAAGATGCATCACTTACATGTTTAACACCGGCACTCATGAATATTCCTTATCAAATGATTGGTTTGGCACAGCTCTCGTCGGAAAGCGTCCCAAGCCCTTATATTATCAATAAGCTGTGACCATTGCCCAATTCCCCTAGAACGATTACAAAATAAGCACGCGCCATGCGAACCCTTACCATTACCCCCAATCAAAATGCTCTAGCAGAGATGGCCGAGCATATTTGGGCAATTGCTAAGGCCAGCAAGACCAGACCGCTGGTAATCCTTCCTACAGCAGGCCCCAATGCGAGTTTGCGTCAAGCCCTCGAACGTCTGCGTCCCACCGCAGACCCAGCGAGCATTATGTTTCTGCCAGAAGTGCACAGTTTGAGTGATTGGCTAGAGTTGGCACCGGATATCTTCCTGATCCCCGATCAACAATCACAAACCGAGCGTATCTTACAAACCTATGCCTCCGTCGGCGCTAACCCAGAGTTGCAAACGTGGTTTGCAGCAGAAGGAGAGGGTGGGGCATGGAGCCTTGCACAAGCCATCGTGAGTGCTTGTGACTTACTGTCGCAAAGTATCGTGCCACATTTATCGTGGGATCCTCTCACACTAGATCTTAAGAGCGATATGCAGAAGCTCGAGTCTGCCTTGCAACGTGCAATTAATACGGCTTACCCAAAGTTAGCCCACGCCTTAGTGAGTAAGGAAGCCAATATCCTCCTAGCATTCTGGCGATATCTCGGCTCGGTTCGTGATCCCATGATCCGCAAACATCTGGCCTTAGCGTCCTATGTGCAACAGTTTGCACACCAAGAACAAGCTCGTAGGCCTTTGATATGGATTGAGACCATCGAACCACAGGCAGCCCAAGCGAGCATGCAAACCCAATTCTTGGAAGCATGCGCACATCACATACCGGTTCATCGACTACAAATGGATTGGAGCTCGATTGCCCTATGGCCCGAGGCCATTCGCGAGGAAGCTACGGCACATGATGAGGTACAAGCACTCAGTAATTGCAACACCTTAAACACCCAATCGATTCAATGCATCAGTGCTAATCGCTTTGAGGATCTCGCTTGGGAGGCAGCACGACGGATTGAAGCGCATCTTAAGGAGGGCCGTAAGCACATTGCCTTAGTGGCACAAGATCGATTGTTGGCACGTAGAACCCGCGCGCTACTCGCTCGTTTAGGTCCTGGCGTCAGCATTGCCGATGAGACCGGCTGGAAACTATCAACCACGCGAGCTGCCGCGGCACTCCATGCGTGGTTAGAGTTACTGCGTTCGCCCAGTGAAGGCCCAAGTGCCAGCACCTTATTAGAGTTCTTAAAAAATCCTTTTCTGGATCTAGCCCATCTTCTGAATACCCAAGAGAGTCATTGTGATCTTCTTATCACCGAGTTAGAGAACGCCTTACTGATTAAACAGGCGCGCTCCTCCTGGGTCAGTTTCTATTTAGCAATAGAGGCAGGAGCTAGCCCAGAATACGACCCCCGTTTACATTCCCTATTGCACGTGATTCGGCAACGGGTTGGGCAATGGCAAAGTAAAGCCATGCAGACCCCGTATTGTGCAGACGCGCTGATCCAACTGCAGGAGGATTTATCGGCTTTTGGGATGAAGCAAGGCTTTGAGCAAGATGCTGCTGGCCTGCAATTACTCCAGATGCTGCACATGCTGGGCCTACAACAGAGTAAATTAGCTCCCCTACGCATGCCCTTAAATGAGTGGCTGATCTTATTAAAAACCGTGATGGAAGAAGAGGTGTACCGAGAGCAGGGCGCACCAAGCCCTGCGCGCGTATCGATTCTGCCACTGAGCTCCACGCGTTTGCGCTATTTTGATGCTGTTGTGATGGTGGGTTGTGATGAACGGCAGTTACCAGCATATTCAGAGCCGCCCTTATTTTTCTCCGAATCGCTCTGCCAAGTTTTAGGAGGTTCGAGTATTGCTGGACAATTTCGTCAACAAGCAAGAGATCTCTCGCAACTCATGGCAAGTTATCGGTACATTGATCTTCTCTGGCAAAGTGAGGGCGCCAGTGGCGAGCCATTACGAGCATCGCCGTGGATACAGCGGCTCCAAAATCACCTACCAAAACTAGCGACACTTCCAGCAAAGGCGGACCAACGGAGCGGAGTGGCAAGACCCTCGGCGATGGCAAGCGCGCAGCGCTTACCGGGTTTGCCGATGCCAACCCGGATGAGCCCCAGCGCCTACCGGGCTTTACGCTCCTGCCCATATCAATTCTATGTACGTAATTTATTAGGTTTGCGCAAGCGCAAAGGTCTTGACGAAGAACTCGATGCGTCTTTATTAGGGCAGACCTTGCATCAGATCTTGCGTAACTTTTTTCAGGAACTCAAAAGCACGCAGCTTCGCGAGCCACGCTTACAGGATCCGCAATATCGACAAACCTGGATGCAAGAGCATTTGCATCAAGCCTCCGAGCAGGGTTTTCTAAAACTACTTGAGGGTGATAAACGAATTTTAGGAAGCTTGCGGGATTGGCAAAAGCAAATACCAAGCTTTGTCGCGTGGCAGCTTGAGCGAGAGAGTCGGGGTTGGCAGTTTCATGATGCAGAGCTGAAAGTTGGCTTTGAGTTTACGTTTACCGATGCGCACCACCAAGAGCATATGGTTCGTATCGAAGGATACACCGATCGCTTAGATGTGCATGCTGCTAATCGGCAGGCAGCCGTTCTCGATTACAAACATCAGAGTCCCGATAAGATCAAAAAACGAGCAGACCAACTCATGGATGACCCACAACTACTGCTCTACACCAAGGCTATTTCTGAGGAGCATCGGGGCACAGAGCATCCAGTCGTGGAGGCCGAATGGGTTGCTCTCAAAATGAACCTGAAGAAAAAAGAGTCGAGTGCGCGCTCCCTGACGGTTGATTCCTTAGCAGAGCAGGTCATGGCGCTTGATAAACAGTTGCACCAAGATTTAAGTGCAGTTTGGTCTGGATCCCCGCTGCAAGCCTTTGCCCCAGAGAGTGCCTGTCGTTATTGCGAAGCCCGCGGTATCTGCCGCAAAGGAATGTGGTGATGCCCATGCCCAACAAACTTAATATTGCATTAGTCTGCAATCCCAATCGCTCGGTGGTTGTTTCTGCCTGTGCAGGAAGTGGTAAGACCTGGTTATTGGTCGCACGGTTGGTCCGCATTCTGTTAACAGGAGAGTCACCCCGTGCGATCTTGGCCCTTACCTTTACCCGTAAAGCTGCTCAAGAGATGCGTGATCGTCTCTACAGCCTTCTGCACGAGTGGACCCAACAAAGTGATCAGGATCTAATCGGTTCATTAGAAGAGCGTGGTCTATCAACCCAGGAGGCCAAACAACAACTGCAACGAGCACGGACTTTGTATGAGCACTTGCTCGCTAATCCGCATGCGGTAGTGATCGATACCTTTCATGGTTGGTTCGGTACTCTCTTAAGCGGCGCACCAGTATCGATGGGAGCGCAGCAAGGATTTAGTCTGCGCGAGGATGCAAAACGATTGCAAGCCGAATGTTTGGAAGATTGGTGGGCATCGCTACCTAAAGAAATTGAGGCGCATTATGAGGTTTTACTCGAGCACCTCGGCTCATACCAAACCAATCAGTTTCTGTTGGGACCCAGTAGCTTATTGCGACAAAAGGGCGCTTGGGTATTCTTTGAAAAAGCGTGCAAGGCACAAGGACAGAACCCTTTAGAGGTTCTTAAAGCCTTTTTCAAAGATCACCAACGCCCAAACCCACTGCTTGAAGCCTTGGGTAATGCGCATGCGCAAGAAGAACTAAAAAAGATACTCGATGGTTTACAACACGGCGGCAAGAAGGACCAAAATTTAGTTCCCGATCTTGAGCTCGCAATCGCGCATCTCACAAACAATGATCTCATTAGTGCAACTAGCGCAATTATTCCGGTATTTATGACCCAAAATGAGTTACCAAGTTATCGTAAGGATAATGACAGTGTTAGTAAGACCATCTTGGCCTATCTCAACGCACAGCAGCAAGATGCTGAAGCATTTGTTCAAATACGACAGCATTGGGGCAGGGTATGTGAGCAATACATCGAGTGGCGAGCTCAACACGATGCAATTATTTTAAATCAGGCATGGTTTGCGGTTAGTGCTGCAATCTTTAAACATACTCAGCGGGCAAAAGAGCGCTTACGGGTTCGGGATTTTGATGATCTCGAACTTGGTGTCGCACAAATGATCTCGGATCCACGCATCGCTGCGTACTTACAAGCTCGTTTAGATGCACGGTACAACCATATCTTGATTGATGAGTTTCAGGACACTAATCCCTTGCAATGGCAAATCCTTAAGTCTTGGTTAGAAGCCTATGGCGATGATGCTGATCGACCTAAAGTCTTTATTGTGGGTGATCCAAAGCAATCGATCTATCGCTTTCGTCGTGCTGACCCACGACTCTTTACAGCAGCCACTCATTTTTTACAAAAACACTATGACGCTGCATTGGAAGAACAAAATACCACCCGACGCAATGCCCCACAGATTGTGGAGGCGGTTAATGCTATCTTTGCGGCCGATCGTATTCCGCCGTCTTATCCATTTAAAGAGCAAGATACTCTCTGGACCTCACCACCATTCTCGGAGCCAGCGGTTTATCAAAACGGGGAGGCTTATCGTTTAGATCTCATTCCGTATGAGGAGCCCTCCGACATTCTACGGAGCGGCAATGCACTAGAGGCAGCCTTGGTTGACCCTCACGAGACCCCTGCAAAAAAGCAACGTGCTCAAGAAGGACAAAGGATTGCACGCTTAATACATCATGTCATGCAAACCCGACGTGTTTTGGATGAAGAGCTAGATACCAAAGAGACCAAGCAAAAGCGCACGGTATGGCGCCTTGCACGCCCTGGAGATTTCTTACTATTAGTGAAGCGCCGTGCTTACTTACCGGAGTATGAGAAAGCATTACGCGATGCTGGACTTTTATTTGAGAGCCCACGCTTAGGGGGCTTACTCGAGACCCTTGAGGTCGATGACCTCATTGCGTTGCTGACCATTTTAGTTACTCCCGGTAATGATCTAGCCCTAGCGCAGGTCTTGCGTAGCCCCTTATTTTCTCTTGACGAAGCACAAATGCAAACCTTGGCAGAGTTAGTGCAAAGTAATCAGGGTTATCGCAATTGGTGGGAGGCTCTGACCCACGCAGAAGGTCATCCCCATCAGGCTCGATTCCACCTGATTACACAACTCCTGCAACAGTGGATTGCTTTAGCGAAACATCTGCCGGTTCATGATCTACTTGACCATGTGTATTTCTCGGGCGATGTACGGCTTCAATATGCAAGCCACTGTCATGCAAGTGATCGTGATCAGGTATTGGCTAATCTCGATGCTTTCCTAGAGTTGGCGCTTAATCTTGATGGTGGTCGCTACCCCAGCCTAGGACGTTTCATTACTCAACTCAATCGCATGCGTCGTGGCGATGAGGATGAGACCCCAGACGAAGGAGAGATGAGCGCAGAAGCTAGTGAGGGTCTAGAGGATCTCGAGTCAGACCACGAGCCCACTGATGGCTTACAAGAGGCTCACGATCAACGCACACAACGAGTCCGTTTGATGACCATTCATGGTGCAAAGGGGTTAGAGGCTCCCTTTGTCATATTGCTCGATAGCAATAACACTGCGGTACCGCATTTTAGTCATGGTGTTTTGCTTGATTGGGATCCTGATCAAGCCAGCCCCAGTCATTTATCCATGTTCACTAAACTTAGTTTAGGTACAGGCCGAGAGGATCTCAAGCAACAAGAAAAAGAGATTGCGCTAAAAGAGAACTGGAACCTGCTTTATGTAGCAATCACCAGAGCGAAGCAAGGATTTTGGATGAGCGGGGTAGAGAGCTCCCAAAACCGTGAGGACGCGGGTGTCATGAAAGACAGTTGGTATGCGCGTGCCCGCAGTGCGGAGCTTTCACTCTTTACAGAACTCGATCATCCGACGCATACAGTCATGCATTCACTCACACACATACCAAGTCTTGCCCCAATCCCCGAAACGCAATTTGAGCTTCGCGATCTGGTCTTGAGCTGGCAGGGTACTGAACCTATTCAGGATGAGGAGTCGACCATTAGTCCTGAGCGACAACAGGCTTTGGATGAAGGAGTGTGGTTTCATGGGGTATTGCAACGCATTAGCCCACAACAATACCGACCGGTATCTAAAAACATACCCGAGCCTCATGCGGTGGCGAGTGCTTTCACGATCTCGCTTGCGGATGCAGAGAGAGCTCTACAACGCGCACTCACGGTCTATCAAGATCCTGAACTGCAGATCTATTTTGATCCCATGCAATATCAGGAAGCGTGGAATGAGTTAGACCTAATGACCGTCGATGGAAAAAGTATGCGGATTGACCGTTTGGTGGAGCTGAGTGATTCATTGGTGATTTTGGATTACAAGTTAAGTATTCCAAAACCCAACGACTCCTTGTATCAAAAATACTCAGAGCAGCTCAGCCAATACTGCACGGAGGTAAAACGCATCTACCCGCACAAAGTCATTAAGGCAATCTTAATTGATGCCCAGGGACAGACCTTGTCGCTCATTCACTAAATCTCAACGATCATCTCAATTTCTACACAAGCACCCAACGGAATTTGTGCGACCCCAAAGGCGCTACGAGCATGTTTGCCAACATCGCCAAAGATCTCACCAAGCAGTTCAGAACAACCGTTGACCACCAGATGATGTTCTGTGAACTCGGCAGTGGAGTTCACTAGACCCATAAGCTTGACGATTCGCTTTACCCGATCCAAAGACCCCAAATGGGCATTGAGGGTGGAGAGCAGGTCAATCGCAATGCTACGTGCCGCCGCTTTGCCGGTTGCTGTATCCATATCAAGACCCAACTTACCAACCCAAGGCTTGCCATCTTGTTTGGCAATATGACCTGATAGAAAGACCTGATTGCCGCTCGTAACTGCCATCACGTAGGCGGCGGCAGGGGTGCCAGGGGTGCTGAGGGTGATTCCGAGTTTGGATAGTTGTTGGGTAATAGCGCTCATCAGGACCTTTCGAATGAGTAGGGATAGTGGTTGTCATTAGAGGACCATCAGTATATGAAATTGGCAAAAATACCTGACAAATTCCCTCTCCGCTATACTTCAGGCTACAAATATTAACCATATTGCAATACGATTACGCCCATGAACAACGCCATCGTTTTCTCTCTAGGCACAGTGCTATTTGCTAGCCTGTTTTCTATCAACGCCCACGCTCAAGACGTCAAGGGTAGCGCCCAAGCCGGCCAATCTAAGGTTTGGATTTGTGTGGGTTGCCATGCCATCCCAGAATATCGTGCTGATTGGCCACAGGTTTACCGAGTACCTAAATTAGGTGGGCAAAATGCGGAATACATTGTCGCCTCACTAAAAGCCTATAAATCTGGAGAGCGTAAGCATCCCACCATGCGCGGGATCGCCGGGAGCTTAAATGATCAAGACATGGCCGACATTGCTGCCTACTATGCTGCGCAGAATGCGAACTCACCCCGTAACCCATTAAAGTAATTGGAATAGAGATCATGTTGAAATCCACTCTTATTCTTGCCTTATTTAGCACTTCCGTGGGCCTTGCCCATGCGGGCGATATTGCCAAAGGCAAAGAACTTGTTGAAAAGAACAATTGCGCTGCTTGCCATGGCGCTGGCCTAAAAGCCCCTGTAGCACCTGCGTACCCCAAAATTGCGGGTCAGTATCAAGACTATCTCTACTTCTCCTTGAAGTCGTACACCGTAAACAATGCGAACGTTGGTCGTAACAATGCAATTATGCAATCGCAAGTTAAGCCCTATAGCGATAAAGACTTACGTGATATGGCTGCGTACATTGCCTCCTTACCAGGCGATCTAGTGGTCAAGAAATAAGCCCCTGACTTATTAGCAGAAAGCCCCGCAAGTCGGGGCTTTTTATATTCTGACTTTTATTTAGCGGCCTCTAAGCCTCGGGCTAGATGCGTGCGCATGGCTTGCTCAGCCGCAATGGGGTCGCGCTTGAGAAGGGCTTTCAGAATCTCACGATGCTCCGACAAGGAAGATTGCAAACGGCCTGTCCTACTTAAAGAGTCCTTGCGTTGTAACTTGAGTACTTTACGCAAATCCGCAATTACACTGGTCATCCAGGGATTATTGGCAATCGCAATAATGCGCTCATGAAAGCGCACATTGACCTCAAAGAACTGATCGAGATTACGGTCGGCCGCCGCTTTCTCTAAGCGCAAGTGCATATCATCCAACTCATTGAGATCTTTCTCTTGAGCTTTCGTAGCCGCTTCCTTAGCAGCTTGCCCCTCTAATAAAGAGAGGATCGTAAATATCTGCTCGAGATCTCCTCGATTTACCTCCGTAACATAAGCGCCCCGACGCAGCTTCATGGTGATAAGGCCTTCAGCAGCCAAGACCTTAATGGCCTCTCGTAGGGGAGTGCGGCTAATACCAAACTCTTTAGCTAGAGTTTGTTCGTCAATCCAAGTGCCGGGTGCTAGCTCATGGGCAAAGATACGCACACGTAACTGGTCTGCAACCTCTTCATAGAGCGGTCTAGATGCGAGTATCTTACTCATATTAATCTCATAAGTTACTGTTTATAAACATTTTTATCTAAAATGATCAATATTCTGAATTCATAATTATGTATCCAATTCTATAGACAAATGGATCAAAGTCAAGCAAAATAGCAGTATTCCTACCCATTGATGGAAAGCACATGAGTCAAAAATCCCCAAAGGCTAAAGCAGTCTGGCCAGATGCCCCAGCCCCCAATCAGGAGGCTTGGCAAAAAGCTGCCAGCAAATCAGCCCCAAACGGCAATGTCGATGGCCTCGGCTGGGAGACCCCGGATGGGATCCATTTAAAGGCCTTGTATACCCAAGCCGATTTGGCTGGAGTACCGTATACCAATAGTCTGCCAGGATTTGAGCCTTATCTGCGGGGCCCGCAGGCAACGATGTATTCCGTTCGCCCATGGACCATTCGTCAATACGCGGGCTTCTCCACCGCAGAAGAGTCCAATCTCTTTTATCGCAAAGCTTTAGAAGGAGGCGGTCAAGGCGTATCGGTTGCCTTTGATCTAGCCACACATCGTGGCTACGACTCGGATCATCCTCGGGTTGTGGGTGATGTCGGTAAGGCAGGCGTGGCAATTGATTCAGTAGAAGACATGAAGATATTGTTTGATGGCATTCCGCTAGACAAGGTCTCAGTCTCGATGACCATGAACGGTGCCGTTCTCCCCGTGCTTGCTGGCTACATTGTGGCCGGTGAAGAGCAGGGTGTGACGCAAGCCCAATTAAGCGGCACGATTCAGAACGATATTCTGAAAGAGTTCATGGTGCGCAATACCTATATCTATCCACCCGCACCCTCGATGCGCATCGTTGGCGACATCATTGAATACACCGCCAAGAACATGCCGAAGTTCAACTCGATCTCCATCTCGGGTTATCACATGCAAGAGGCGGGCGCCAATCAAGCACTCGAACTTGCATTCACTCTGGCCGATGGCAAGGAGTATGTGAAGACCGCATTGGCAAAAGGTCTTGATGTGGACGAGTTCGCCGGCCGCCTTTCATTCTTCTTTGCGATCGGCATGAACTTCTATCTCGAGGTAGCCAAATTACGAGCTGCGCGCATGTTGTGGTGGCGCATCATGAAAGAGTTCAAGCCCAAGAACCCTAAGTCATCGATGCTGCGCACGCATTGCCAAACCTCGGGATGGTCCTTGACCGAGCAAGACCCCTACAACAATATTGTGCGCACTACTGTGGAGGCAATGGCCGCGATATTTGGTGGAACCCAATCCTTGCATACCAACTCCTTTGATGAAGCGATTGCCTTACCATCGGAGACCTCATCGCGCATTGCACGGAATACGCAATTGATTTTGCAAGAGGAGACTCACATTACGAGCGTGGTGGATCCTTGGGCGGGTTCTTACATGATGGAGAAATTAACCCAAGAGATGGCCGATGCGGCTTGGGAAATTATTGCCGAAGTTGATGCAATGGGTGGCATGACCAAAGCGGTCGAGAGTGGCTGGGCTAAGTTGAAGATCGAAGCTGCTGCTGCTCAGAAGCAAGCCAAGATTGATGCTGGTGCAGATGTGATCGTCGGTGTCAATAAATACAAACTGCAGGAAGAGAGTTTGGTAGATGTCTTGGTGATCGATAACGATAAGGTACGCGATAACCAGATCGCTCGCCTGAAATCGATCAAAGCGAAACGTGATCCTAAAAAAATACAAGAAGCACTCGCTGCACTCTCTGAAGCGGCAGAACAGAACACAGGTAATTTATTAGATCTAGCGATCAAAGCAATCCGTTTACGCGCAACGGTGGGCGAGGTGTCGGATGCTTTGGAAAACGTTTATGGCCGCCACCGTGCCGATACACAAAAGGTGACCGGAGTGTACGCAGCCGCATACGATAGTGCAGAGGGTTGGGAGAAACTCAAAGGCGAGATCGCCGAGTTTGCCAAACAATATGGTCGTCGCCCACGCGTGATGATTGCCAAACTAGGTCAAGACGGTCATGACCGTGGTGCAAAAGTGGTAGCAACCGCCTTTGCAGATCTGGGCTTTGATGTAGATATGGGACCCTTGTTCCAAACACCCGAAGAGTGCGCGCGCCAAGCAATTGAGAACGATGTGCATGCACTCGGTATCTCGACCTTGGCAGCTGGACATAAAACACTGGTGCCAGCAATTATTCAGGAGTTACGCAAGCAAGGTGCCGATGACATCATCGTCTTTGTAGGCGGTGTAATACCGCGGCAGGATTATGAGTTCTTGTATGAGTCAGGGGTAAAAGGGATTTATGGACCAGGCACTCCTATACCGGCATCCGCTAAAGATGTCTTAGAGCAAATCCGAAAGCACCAAACCTAATCCATGCCCGCCGATCAAACCGATGAGCAACTGATTGCAGCCTTGTTGGGCAAACCGTGCCCAGCACAGCGCCGTGCGCTTGCTAAAGCGATTACTCTTTTAGAGTCCACCCGTACCGATCATCGTGAGCGTGCCGATACCTTACTCAATACGATCTTGCCCCATACCGGCAAATCATTTCGTTTGGGGATTTCTGGCGTGCCGGGTGTGGGTAAATCAACTCTGATCGAGAACCTTGGCCTCTACTTAATTAAACAAGGCCATCGGGTGGCAGTGCTAGCAATAGATCCTTCCTCGAGTTTGTCTGGTGGATCAATCTTGGGTGATAAGACCCGCATGGAGCTTCTCTCTGTAAACGAGAACGCATTCATTCGTCCTAGCCCTTCATCCGGAACTCTTGGCGGCGTCGCAGAGCGCACTCGCGAGGTGATGCTCTTAGCAGAAGCCGCAGGCCATGATGTCGTGATTGTGGAGACCGTAGGAGTTGGCCAAAGCGAGATTGCGGTTGCAGGCATGACCGACTTGTTTATGTTGTTGCAATTACCCAATGCTGGTGATGACCTGCAGGCGATCAAAAAAGGGGTGATGGAGATTGCGGATCTGATCGTGATTAATAAAGCAGATATTGATCCCGACGCCGCAACACGTGCTCAAGCCTTTATTACAAGCTCGCTGCGTTTAATGGGATTTCAGGGGAACCCCGATCATGCTACCCATGTGAAGGAGGAGTGGCATCCCACCGTCTTGCGCATGAGCGCACTCTTGGGTGAAGGGATCGATGAATTGTGGAGCGAAGTAAAGCGTTTTCAGAACCTAGAGACCGCCAATGGTCATCTGCAAGAGAGGCGTAAGCAACAAGCCAGCTCTTGGATGTGGGAGCGGATCGATAGCGCTCTCAAAAGTCAGTTCAAGAACCATCCAGTAGTCCAACGCTTACTTCCCGAGATGAGTACTGCGGTCAATCAAGGAAGCATAGCCCCATCGGTTGCTGCCCGTCGACTACTCGAAGCGATGAAGTCGTAAGGCTACCCAATTTATTACAGGAGTTTGTATGCAAGACATTATTTCTCAACTAGAAGCCAAACGCGAGTTAGCGCGCCTTGGTGGCGGTCAGAAGCGGATTGCTGCGCAGCATGCCAAAGGTAAGTTAACGGCGCGTGAGCGTATTGAGCTCTTACTCGATGAAGACTCCTTTGAAGAATGGGATATGTTTGTGGAGCATCGCTGTACCGATTTTGGGATGGCTGATCAAACGGTACCGAGCGATGGGGTAGTAACTGGCTATGGAATGATTAATGGCCGCTTGGTCTTTGTGTTTTCACAAGACTTCACGGTCTTGGGTGGCTCGCTCTCAGAAGCGCATGCCGAGAAGATTTGTAAGATCATGGACCAGGCCATGAAGGTGGGTGCACCCGTGATTGGGTTAAATGACTCTGGTGGTGCACGCATCCAGGAAGGGGTTGCCTCACTCGGAGGGTATGCTGAGATCTTTCAGCGCAATGTCTCTGCCTCAGGAGTGATCCCTCAAATATCGCTGATCATGGGACCCTGTGCGGGCGGTGCAGTGTATTCACCAGCTTTAACGGATTTCATCTTCATGGTGAAAGACACCTCCTATATGTTTGTGACCGGTCCTGAAGTGGTCAAGACCGTAACCCATGAAGATGTGACGGCAGAAGATTTGGGAGGCGCTAATACGCATTCGGCAGTGTCAGGAGTGTGTGACCTAGCATTCAATAATGATGTGGAAGCGATCATGATGCTGCGTCGTTTCTATAGTTATCTGCCACTCTCCAATAAAGAGAAAGCGCCATTCTTAGGTGGCTTGGTCTGGTCAGACGAACCCGATTATTCCTTAGATACCTTAGTACCGAATAATCCCAATCAACCCTATGACATGAAAGAGCTGATTCATAAGGTGGTGGATGATGAAGACTTCTTTGAGTTGCAGCCTGACTATGCCAAGAACATCATCATTGGCTTTGCGCGTATCGGAGGCCAAACTGCTGGTATTGTCGCTAACCAACCCTTAGTCTTAGCGGGTTGTTTAGATATCAAGTCGTCGATTAAGGCAGCGCGCTTTGTGCGTTTCTGCGACGCTTTCAATATTCCTGTAGTGACCTTAGTTGATGTGCCAGGATTTATGCCAGGAACCGCACAAGAGTACGGCGGCATTATTAAGCATGGCGCTAAATTGCTCTATGCCTATGCTGATTGCACTGTACCTAAGGTAACGGTGATTACACGTAAGGCCTATGGTGGCGCCTACGATGTGATGGCTTCTAAGCATTTGCGGGGCGATGTCAACTTTGCCTGGCCTTCTGCAGAGATTGCGGTGATGGGACCCAAAGGTGCGGTGGAGATTATTTTCCGTGAAGAGAAGGGGGACCCCAGCAAGATTAGTCAGCGCGAGGCCGAGTACAAAGCAAAATTTGCCAATCCCTTTGTGGCAGGACGTCGCGGTTATATCGACGATGTGATCATGCCGCACGAGACCCGCAAGCGCATTGCACGCTCTCTAGCAATGTTGCAAGATAAAGAGCTACAAAATCCACCCCGTAAGCACGGCAATATCCCCCTCTAAATTAAGAATCTTGAGAACATATGATGTTTAAGAAAATACTCATCGCCAATCGTGGCGAGATCGCCTGCCGGGTAATGCTTACAGCAAAACGGATGGGCATTCAGACTGTGGCGGTGTATTCAGAAGCAGATGCGGAGGCGCGCCATGTGCGCATTGCCGATGAAGCTGTGTGTATCGGACCGGCACCATCGCGAGAGTCGTATTTGCAGATGGATCGCATTATTGCAGCCTGTAAAGAAACAGGTGCACAAGCCGTTCATCCTGGGTATGGATTCTTATCCGAGAACGAAGAGTTTGCTAGACGAGTTGAGGAAGAAGGCATTATCTTCATTGGCCCCAAGCATCAATCGATTGCTGCGATGGGCGATAAGATCGCTTCTAAGAAGCTTGCTCTAGAGGCTAAGGTCAATACGATCCCAGGTCACAACGCAGCGATTGATCAACCGGATGATGCGGTCAAGATTTCCAAAGGGATTGGGTATCCCGTGATGATTAAAGCGTCAGCGGGCGGTGGAGGCAAGGGCTTGCGCGTTGCCTATAACGATCAAGAAACCGCCGAAGGATTTGTGGCCTGCAAGAACGAAGCGCGTAATAGCTTTGGTGACGATCGTGTCTTCATTGAGAAATTTGTGGAAGAGCCACGGCATATTGAGATACAGGTGCTCGGTGATGCACATGGCAATACCGTGTATCTGTGGGAACGCGAGTGTTCGATTCAGCGTCGTCATCAAAAGGTAATCGAAGAAGCGCCATCCCCATTCTTAGATGATGTGACCCGTAAGGCAATGGGAGAGCAGGCAGTTGCACTAGCGAAGGCTGTGCACTATCAATCGGCAGGAACCGTTGAGTTTGTGGTCGGTAAAGATAAATCCTTTTACTTCCTCGAGATGAACACACGACTCCAGGTCGAGCACCCTGTTACAGAATGCATTACTGGCTTAGACCTCGTTGAGCAAATGATCCGAGTGGCGGCAGGTGAGAAATTAGCCTTTGGTCAAGATGAGATCGCTCGCAAGGGCTGGGCCATGGAGTGCCGGATTAATGCTGAAGACCCATTGCGTAATTTCTTGCCATCCACAGGACGTTTAGTGAAGTATCAACCTCCCGCACCACAGAATGGTGTACGTGTTGACACGGGAGTGTATGAGGGCGGTGAGATCCCGATGTATTACGACTCGATGATTGCTAAGTTAATTACGCATGGGGCTAATCGCGAAGAAGCAATGAGCAAAATGCGTAGCGCTCTGAATGAGTTTGTCATACGAGGCATTCATTCGAATGTTCAGTTTCAAGCAGCACTCTTACAACACCCTCGATTTATATCGGGCAACTTTAATACCGGATTTATTGCCGAAGAGTTCCCTAAAGGCTTTCAAGCAGACTCTGTGATTCCTGCTGATGCCAATCGTTTGCCTGCTTTAGCAACCTTCGTGCATCGCCGTTATCTCGAGAGAGCAAAATTACTCGAAGGACAACTCCTTGGCCATGAAATGAAACTCACCCAAGAGTTTGTGGTGATGGCTGGTGCCGACTCTTACAGCACAAAGATCGAGCACAGAGATCAGGGCTATCAAATTTCTGTGAAGGCCAATCAAGGCAAACGCACCATGCAAGAATATTTCTTGGAGAGTGATTGGGTACCAGGATCGATTCGCTTGCCCTATCAACTCCAGGGTGGACCAGTACTCTGCGCCCAAATCGAGCGCCCAGGTTTGGGTTATCAAATCATGCAAGATGGTATCGGATTCTCTTGCATTGTCTTAAGTCCCTTTGGCGCTGAGATGCAAGCCCGCATGCCATATAAGGCACCACTGGATACATCTAAATTATTACTGTCACCCATGCCGGGCCTCCTAAGTAAATTGCATGTTGCCAAAGGTGACAAGGTAAGTGCAGGACAAAAGCTTGCTGTGATCGAGGCCATGAAAATGGAGAACACCTTATCGGCTCTACAAGACGGTGTTGTGGAGGAGATCTGCGTAGCCGAAGGATCAAGTCTGGCGGTTGATCAAATCATTATCCAATTTGCAAAGTAAACACCATGACACGCCCATTCAAAATACTTGGAATCCAGCAAATCGCTATTGGCGGTACCAACAAACAGAAACTCAAAACATTGTGGGTCGATTTATTTGGATTTCAGTACAAAGATACCTTTGTCTCAGAGCGCGAGAACGTCGATGAAGATATTTGTGCGATTGGGAAGGGCGCCCATGAAATTGAGGTCGACCTAATGCAGCCCCTCGATATCGATAAAAAGCCGGCTGTGCATCAAACCCCGCTCAATCACATCGGTCTTTGGGTTGATGATCTACCTAAGGCCGTGAGCTGGTTAACAGAGCAGGGCTTACGTTTTGCCCCAGGTGGTATCCGTACCGGAGCAGGTGGACACGACATCATTTTTGTGCATCCAAAGGGTAATGAAGAGTTTCCATTTGGGGGTGAAGGGGTGCTTATCGAGCTTGTTCAAGCGCCACCAGAGATCATCGCGGCTTTGTCCTAGCAATTATTGGGTGCAGTGCAACATTTCGGGCATAATGAGTGTTAATTCGTCATTTATTCCTCAGAAACCCATAGGAGAATTCATGTCTGGCGCCCCAACCATCGAGTCCAACGGCATTGAGCTCAAAGCAAAGCTAAATCCGGACTTCGCATCCGTTGTTTCTCCCGAAGCACTGGAGCTTGTTGCAAAACTCCATCGTGCCTTTGAGCCTCGTCGCCAGGAGCTTCTAAAAAAACGCAAAGAGTTAGCCAAAAAATTGGATGCCGGCCAGAAACTTGATTTCTTATCTGAGACCAAATCGATTCGTGATGGAGCTTGGAAGATTGCCCCTGTACCCAAAGCACTGGAGACCCGACGGGTTGAGTTAACTGGTCCAGTGGATGCCAAGATGGTAATTAATGCCCTGAACTCGGGCGCAGATTCTTATATGGCTGACTTTGAAGACTCAAACAGCCCGTATTGGGAAAATATTATTCAAGGTCAGGTCAATCTCAAGAAAGCGATTCGTCGGGATATTGAACTCAATCTCTTTGGTAAAGAATACAAACTGAATGATAAAACCGCCACCTTAATTGTTCGCCCCCGCGGTTGGCATCTTGATGAGAAGCATGTCTTGGTGGACGGCCAGCGTGTCTCAGGTGGTATTTTTGATTTCGCCATCTTTACCTTCAATAACGGTAAATACCTTGAGACCCGCGGCTTGGGCCCATTTTTCTACTTACCTAAGATTGAGAGTCATCTAGAGGCTCGATTGTGGAATGACATCTTCACCATGGCCGAGCAAGAACTTGGTATTAAGCACGGATCGATTAAGGCAACAGTTTTGGTCGAGACCATTAATGCCACCTTTGAGATGGATGAGATTTTGTATGAGCTACGCGATCACAGTGCAGGTCTGAATGCTGGGCGCTGGGATTACATCTTCTCGGCAATTAAAAAGTTCAAGCTCGATAAAAATTTCTGCTTAGCTGATCGTGTGAAGGTCACCATGACCGCACCCTTTATGCGTTCCTATGCCTTGTTCTTATTAAAAACTTGCCATAAGCGTGGCGCGCCAGCGATGGGTGGTATGAGCGCTTTCATCCCTATTAAGAACGATCCCGAGAAAAACGCAATTGCTCTTGCCGCAGTCTCTGCCGACAAACGGCGTGAGGCAACGGATGGCTATGACGGCAGTTGGGTTGCTCACCCAGGTCTGGTTGAGCTTTGCATGAATGAGTTCAAAGCTGTGCTTGGTGATAAGCCAAACCAATTTGATCGCCAACGCGATGATATCCAGGTAACGGCTGCTGACATCCTCAATTTTGCACCTGAGGGCCCCATTACGGAAGCCGGCTTGCGGTACAACATTAATGTGGGCATTCATTACATGGGTGCTTGGTTGGCTGGTAATGGTTGCGTACCGATCCATAATCTGATGGAAGATGCAGCCACTGCAGAGATTAGTCGCTCGCAAGTTTGGCAGTGGATTCGTTCTCCCAAAGGAGTCTTAGAGGATGGACGCAAGATTTCTATTGAACTTGTTCGTCAGATTATTGGTGAAGAGCTCACCAAAGTGAAGGACTCTGGTGCGGTTGGTCAATTTGATCGCGCTGCGAAGATCTTTGATGATCTGGTCGCCAATGATCAATTTGTGGAGTTCCTGACCCTGCCATTGTATGAAGAGTTCTAACAACTAGAGCATCATGTTCTAGTTCTGCTCGCATGCGCATACTGGCCATCGACACTTCAACCTCGTGGTGTTCGGTGGCCTTGTCGTTTGATGGGCAGATCCAGCATCGCCATGAACTTCTTGGCGCAAGAGCAAGTCAACACCTTTTACCTTGGATTAATGAACTGCTTGATTCAGTTGGCGCTCAACACCACGATCTCGATGCCATTGCCGTAGGTATTGGCCCTGGCGCATTTACAGGGGTACGATTATCGGTCGCGATTGCTCAGGGTTTAGCAGTAGGCGCTAATCGACCAGTAATACCCGTCGCCAGCCTTGATGCCATGGCTATGCAGGCGGTTCAGAGCCCAGCATTTCAGGCAAGCACTCCAGCGGCCGATACTCAGTTCTTAATTGCCTTGGATGCCCGTATGGGAGAGGTGTATTGGGCACGCTATCACGTTAATCCCATGCTTAATCAGTCGCCCAAGCGCATTGGAGAAATTAACTTGAGCAGTCCCGAGAGTATTAACGTTGATGGTTTAGCATACGCGGCTGGGAATGCATTCCAGGAGTATCCTAAGATCTTAGAGTCCTCCTATTTAAAGGATCGTATGGATGCTCAATTAGTACCCAATGCCCTTGGGACCTTGCAGTGGGCTGAACCCTTACTAAACACCCAACAGATGATTGCAGTCGAGCAATTGGAGCCTTTGTATATTCGGAACAAAGTAGCCTTGACCACACAAGAACGTCATGCCGCTGCACACAGTACCCCAACCGGTCATTCTGTTGGCTGAGTTAGTACTGGAGCTAATGAACGAAGCAGACCTCGATGAGGTTCTGCTCATGGAGTATGCATCGCATGCTCATCCTTGGAGTAGAGGTAATTTCTTAGACTCAATTGCCGCAGGGCACTGGGCCTATTGCATGCGCGAGGCCAATGAAGAGCCAAAGACAATTTGGGCCTATTGCATCCTTCTTCCTGCGCCCGATGATTTACACCTACTCAACATTACGGTTAATCCAAGTATGCGGCGCCAAGGACTAGCAATGCGTTTGATGCAAGCGATTGAGTCAATCGCTATTAATTTACAAATCCCACGCATTCTCTTGGAGGTGCGCCCCAGCAATCTTGCGGCAAACGCTCTCTATACCAAGATGGGCTTTACCGAACTCTCGATCCGTAAAGCTTACTATCCTTTAGAATCCTCCACGGGTCAGCGTGAGGATGCGCTGGTAATGAGCAAAACATTGAAGCAGCACGCCAATCTCCATGAGCAATGAACTAGCCTCAATCTATCTAAAAGAAATGGGTATTAGCCAATGGTCCTTGCGCGAGACAGGCCCTAGCTTTACTCCACAAGCGCCAACGGGTGTCTCCGAAAACCAAGTCCCGGATACTCAAACTCCAACCCAAGCCAAGACTAATTTGCTACCCAAAGTGTATTGGCTCTTTTATGGCAAAGCACTAAGCGGTGATGCAGAGCTGCTATTTCAGAACATCATTCGTGCGCTTGGTCTAGTGCAGGGCGAGTGGGAGTGGCGTGAGCCCAGTAATACCAAAGCACCTGACACACCATTGCCCTGTATTGCGTTTGCCTTCGGGGCTGATGCTGCGCAATTACTCAGTGGTGAACGTGAGCCTCTTGAGAACTTGCGTGATGTTGTTCTAGAACTCAGTGGACAGGACATCCCTTTGGTTGCTAGCTTTGATCTTGGCCATTTGCTGCAAAAGCCCAACGATAAAGCCTTAGCTTGGCAAGATCTTTTACTAGCTCGCTCCGTACTGCAGTCACTTTAAGCTTAGTGCTTAGCCTCACCAATTAAATGGAGTGAGTCATATTCTGCTTGATTGGCTTGGTGCTTCTTAATCACAAGCCACATGGTGACCGCAACCGTGAGACCAAAGCCCGTAATCACAATGGGTACTGGCACATCAAGCCAAATCAATAAGGCATAGAGCATCAACATCATCAGAACGGAGAGATTTTCGTTAAAGTTCTGGACCGCAATCGAATGTCCCGCAGACAATAGGACGTGGCCGCGGTGCTGTAAGAGGGCATTCATAGGCACCACAAAATAACCTGCTAACCAACCCACCGTAATGAGCAATAAATAGGCTGGTAAGAGATTAAAGTTGACCACAAAACCGCCCACCGTGAACAAGGCAAAGGAGGGGAGGTATTCAATATGGTAGATGGCCATGACACAAACCAATAAACCCATGACCACCCCATAGGGTAAAACTTTCAGGGCAGACTTCAATGGAATCCGCGAGGCGGCCCAAACCGCACCGCCAGCAACACCAATAGCCGAAACTGCTTGCAAGATGGCGCCTTGTGAGAGGTTCATGTTAAGAGCGGTCTCTGCCCACTTAAGCACAATGAACTGCAGGGTTGCACCAGCACCCCAGAACAAGGTGGTGACCGCTAAGGAGATCTGTCCTAGGCGATCACGCCAGAGGATATGGAAACCCACAAAAAAATCTTTTGTTAACTGCACGGGATTAATCTTTTGTTCTGGATAGCGCGCGCCTGTATCGGGGATACGGAGATTAAAGAGTGCCGCAACCAGATAGATGAACATGATGATTGAGATGGCAGACTCCGCAGGACTATCCACTCCAGTGGTGACCGCAGGTAAATCGAAGCTCATCAAACTATTGGAGACTGTGGTGCTAATCAAGACCCCACCTAAAACGGTACCCGCAATAATGGAGCCTACCGTTAATCCCTCAATCCAGCCATTTGCGGCGACTAGTTTTTCAGGGGGGAGGAGTTCGGTGAGGATGCCATATTTGGCCGGTGAGTAAGCTGCGGCCCCTAAACCAACGATGGCATAGGACAGCAAGGGGTGCGCCCCAAATAACATCGCAGCACATCCGATAATCTTGATGGTATTGGTGACAAACATCACTTGACCCTTGGGGCGAGAGTCAGCGAAGGCAGCAACAAAAGCGGCTAAAAGAACATACGATAAAACGAAGAACAGTTTAAGCAGTGGGGTCATCCACGCAGGGGCGGCAAGCTGGGCTAATAGGGCAATAGCTGCGATTAGCAGAGCATTGTCAGCAAGCGACGAAAAAAATTGCGCCGCCATAATAGTGTAAAAACCAGGTTTCATTCGTACAATTGCTTCATTTACTAGATTAGAGCATGAAAGGGGAGTCTTCTGGAACGCCCGATTCTCGCATCGATTGATACAGGTGCATTAAGCCACAACTTGGCAAGAGTCCGTGAGTTAGTCGGTAATTCTCGGGTATGGTCTGTGGTTAAAGCGCGCGCTTATGGGCATAGCTTGAGGGCTGCTTTGGCAGGGCTAGGCAAAACGGATGGATTTGCACTCCTTGATTTAGACGACGCTCGATGGCTAAGAGCCCAAGGCTGGGATAAGCGTATGTTGCTCCTCGAAGGCTTATTTAATGAAGCAGACCTTGGTGCGGTGATAGAGCTCCGCTGCGATCTAGTGGTTCATTGTGACGAGCAAGTTAGTTGGCTCGAGAAACAAGCCCATCCCATCACCGTTTTTCTAAAACTCAACTCTGGAATGAACCGTTTAGGGTTCACCCCCGACGCCTACCGCCTGGCCTATCACCGTTTGCATGCACAAGGTCACCAGGTTCAACATATGACCCACTTCGCGAATGCAGATTGCGTTGATCGTGAGCCTTCCGTTGGTGTACAAATGGAATGCTTCACTAAAACCATTGAAGGACTTAAAGGAGAAACCTCTTTAGCAAACTCTGCTGCCGTACTTTGGCATCGAAATGCTCTAGGCGATTGGGTAAGACCCGGGATTATGTTGCATGGCATTTCACCAACTGGTTTGTATCGCGACATTGAACATGCCCATCTCAAAACGGTGATGAGCCTTTCGAGCAAAATCATTTCGATACAGGAACTTCAAGCGGGCGATGCAGTGGGGTATGGAGCGCGCTATGTGGCCAAACAGGCAATGCGTGTTGGCGTGATTGCATGTGGCTATGCCGATGGCTACCCTCGGCATGCCAAAGACGGCACACCCGTCTGGGTCTATGGACCTCAGGATAAAACTCAAGGAGCGATCTGTCCCATTGCTGGACAGGTATCGATGGATATGCTCACCATCGATTTGAGTCATGCGCCATGGGCACGAGTTGGAACATCGGTGGAGCTGTGGGGTAAAAATCTACCGGTCGACAATGTCGCCAATCATGCACAAACGATTGGGTACGAGCTAGTTTGCGCAATTGCGCCGCGCGTGCCCGTGGAAATTATTTAGTCACCCAGAACTGCCACCACCTGCGTTCTTTCTGAACCC
The DNA here is from genome assembly GCA_036746715.1 of Polynucleobacter sp. GTDB lineage: Bacteria > Pseudomonadota > Gammaproteobacteria > Burkholderiales > Burkholderiaceae > Polynucleobacter. Next base: position 85,201 of record DAIODQ010000006.1, read on the forward strand.
GAACCCCGGTCTTAAAGATCTGGCTATCAGGGAAGTTGAGTTTAAAGACACGCATTGCGTCCGAGCTCAGATCGTTCATGCCAAGAGCTTGATACGACTCAACTAATATATAGAGCGCTTCTTCAACCGCTGGAGCGCGATCGTAATCACGGATCACTAGTTGAGCACGATTAGCCGATGCGAGATAGGCGCCGCGTTGAAAGTAATAGCGAGCCACAATCACATCGCCCTCAGCCAACGAATTGACAATATAGCGCATTCGATCGATTGCATCTGGAGCGTACTTACTGTTTGGGAAACGTTCTGCAACGACCTTAAAGGCCTCAAAGGCTTCCTTGGCAGCCTTAGGATCGCGCTCACTCAGGTCTTGCCCCGTGAGTTTGCCCATAAAACCCATATCATCATTAAAGGTAATTAAGCCCTTAAGGTAATAAGCGTAATCGAGATTTGGGTTGCCTTGATGTAACTTAATGAAACGATCAATTTGCACTAAAGCTTGTGCTGGTTCTTGTGCTTTCCAGAAACAGTACGCCGAGTTAATTTGTGCCTGTTGCGAGTAGGGGCCAAAGGGGAAGCGCGCCTCGAGCTTCTCAAAATACTTGCCGCATTTATCAAAGTCACCCTCAGACATTTTGTCTTTGGCTTCGGTAAAGAGTTTAGCCTCAGACCATGCCGCGGTTTCATCGGTATTGGTATTTGCACAAGCGCCTAAGAGGGCGCTGGCACAAATTAGGAGGGCAAGCTGGACAAGCCTTACACTAGCAAGATGGCGCCCCACGATGGGTAAGTTCAACACATTAAGGTCCTTCAAGCGTGGCATTGCCGCAAACTCCTAATTCGAATCCTTCTGATTATATCGATGAAGAGGATTTCATTGCCCTAGAGATTCCAGACCACATGGCGGGTGAGCGTTTGGACAAGGCATTGGCCCATTTCTTGAGTGACTATTCTCGCAATCGCCTGCAAGCGTGGGCGAGCCAGGGTGCCGTATTGGTCGATGGCAAAGTCGTAAAGGCGCGACAGATCCTGCGTGGTGGGGAGCAAATTCGGGTATTTCCCCAAGAGATGCCCGAGCAGCATGCCTTTTTGTCCGAGAACATTCCCTTGGATTGCATCTTTGCAGATGACACGATTTTGATCTTTAATAAAGTAACAGGTATGGTGATGCATCCAGCGGCTGGTAACTGGAGCGGGACCGTTCTGAATGGCTTGCTCTTTCATTATCCTGAGTTGCAAGATCTACCGCGCGCGGGCATTGTGCACCGACTTGATAAAGATACTTCTGGATTATTTGTGGTGGCTCGCACTGCGCTTGCACAAACCGCTATCGTACGTTTATTGCAAGACCATTTGGTAGAGCGCCGCTATTTAGCATGGGTCTGGGGCGATACGCCATTACGGGGTACGATTGATGCCGCTGTCGGTCGTGATCCACGCGATCGACTCAAGATGGCGGTGGTGAGCGCTAGTCAACAAGGCGCAAAGTCTGCTGTGACCCATTACAAACGTCTGGCATTAGGATCGCTCGGCAATGCCAAGGTCTCGCTCTTAGAGTGCCGCTTAGAAACTGGCCGAACCCATCAAATCCGAGTGCATCTGGAGTCACTGGGATATCCTCTCTTAGGTGATCCGATCTATCGTAAGAAAATACCGGCCGCAGCCAAAGAGCTGAGCCTACAACGGCAAGCATTGCATGCCTTTGCACTGCAGTTTATGCATCCCAAAACCCAATCACCGATGAGCTGGTTTGCCCCGATCCCCCATGATTTATTGACCCTCAATACAACCGTGCATTTGAGCGAAGCGGTTATTCCCCAGGCACACTCTCTTCAGGCATCCTCGGAAGATTAAATGAGTGCTCTAGAGCTCATTCGGCCAAACTGGCCAGCCCCGGAGAATATCCATGCGTTTACCACCACACGAACGGGTGGATTTAGTAAGCCCCCATTTGATTTGTTGAATCTCGGTGTCTACGCTGGCGACGAGTTGAGTTCGGTGATACAAAACCGTCAGGTATTGGATGCGCTACTGCCACAAAGTCCCTATTGGATTAAACAAGTACATGGCACCCGCGTGCTCACGGTGCAGGGCAGCAATCCCGGTATGCATGAGAACGTGGTCGAGGCTGATGCCTCGTTTACTCAAACACCGCATACGGTATTAAGTATTTTGTCAGCGGACTGTATGTCAGTCTTGTTTACCAATCAAACAGGAACTGCGATTGCCGCCGCCCATGCAGGCTGGCGCGGATTGTGTGAAGGGGTCCTTGAGAACACTGTGACCTTATTTTTACAAGAACAGGCCGAGGTGGCTAATCAACTCATTGCTTGGATTGGCCCAAGCATCTCTGCACAACACTATGAGGTCGGTAGCGAAGTACGCGATGCTTTCTTAAGAGCTGCTGAGCAACGAGACCATGCGCTTAGTGAGTTTTGCTTTGAGAAAAGCGTGAATGCCCAGCATTACATGGCCGATTTACCCAGAATTGCCAAAGAGCGCCTCAATGCCATAGGTGTAGAAGCAGTCTATGGTGGGGATCTTTGCACGTATAGCAACCCTGAACGGTTTTATTCCTATCGCCGCCAAAACCCCACCGGGCGCTTTGCTAGCCTGATCTGGTTTAATCCAAAGCCTTAAAATAGAGGGTCCCAGAGGTATATTGGCTTTGTATCCCCTTGTAGGCTAGGGTTAGTGCTTATAACCCTAGAGCAATAATCATCTGAGAATAGGGCTGTACTGTTTAGTTTGTTTTACATATTGAGACCGCATGAATGATGAACGTGGGTAATTCTCCAACACTGGCACCGCAATATATGGCAATGATTCCTCCTGAGAAACTCTCGGAGATCCAAAAAAAGTATTTTGATGATCTGGGTAAATTGGGAAAAGATCCAGACGCCATCGAGATTAAAGACCGACGGTTTCAAGGTAAGGCTTGGCAAAATCCATGGAGCAAAGCACTGGTCTCCACCTATCTACTTAACTCACGCTATCTCAATGATCTGGTGCATGCCGTAGAAACGGACCCCAAGACCCTACAGCGGATTGAGTTTGCGACCCAGCAAATGATTGATGCTTTATCACCGGCTAATTTCTTTGCCACCAATCCGGAGGCATTAGAGACCATCTTGCAAACGCAAGGGCAGTCGATCCAAAAAGGGATTGTTAATTTACTGGGCGACTTGGGCAAAGGAAAAGTTAGTCAGACCGACGAGAGTGGCTTTGAGGTTGGCAAGAACTTGGCACAAACTGAAGGTGCTGTGGTGTTTCGGAACAAACTCTTTGAGTTGATTCAGTACAAACCACTGACCGAGCAGGCCTACGAGCGCCCATTCTTAATGGTGCCACCGTGTATTAATAAGTATTACATTCTGGATCTGCAACCCGATAACTCCGTCGTGCGTTATATGGTGAGTCAAGGCCACACTGTGTTCTTAGTCTCCTGGAAAAATGCGGATGCCAGTATGGATCGGATTACTTGGGACGATTATGTTGGTCAAGGAGTCTTAGAGGCAATTCGGGTGACCCAAGAAATTAGTCATCAGGACAAAATCAATATCTTAGGCTTTTGTGTCGGCGGTACCTTGGTGAGCTCATCGCTCGCAGTCTTGGCAGCACGCAAGCAAGAAGCAATCGCCAGCCTTACCTTGCTCACCACCTTATTGGATTTTACGGACACCGGCATTCTTGATGTCTTCATCGATGAGTCTTTAGTCAAACTGCGTGAGAAAACCATCGGCGGATCAGAGGGTCGTTATGGACTGCTCTCAGGACTCGAGTTGGGGAATACCTTCTCATTCTTGCGACCTAATGAACTGGTATGGAACTACGTGGTGGATAACTATTTGAAGGGAAACTCACCGCCTCCTTTTGATTTGCTCTACTGGAATGGGGATTCCACCAACTTACCAGGCCCGATGTATTGCTGGTACTTACGCCATACTTATTTGCAAAATGATTTAGCCAAGCCAGGTGCACTGAAGGTCTGCGGTGAGTCGATTGATCTTGGAAAAATTACGTGTCCAACGTATGTATATGCCTCGCGCGAGGACCATATCGTGCCGTGGCATTCGGCTTATCAGAGCACACAAATTCTAAAAGGACCCATCCGTTTTGTTATGGGCGCCTCGGGCCATATCGCAGGCGTGATTAATCCGCCTCATAAGAAAAAACGCAATTACTGGACCAATAGCCAATTACCCAAAAAGCCCGAGCAATGGTTAAAGGGTGCCGAGGAGATTGCAGGTAGTTGGTGGCCCGATTACACCGAATGGTTAGCGCAGCATGGTGGCAAGAAAGTAGCCGCCCCAACCGAATATGGCGGTGGGAAATATAAAAAATTAGTTGCCGCGCCTGGCACCTACGTCAAAGAGAAGGCGCAAAAGGTTTAAGTGGTTGATCGATCACACCAATAACAAGGAGAAAAAAATGGCTCAACGAATTGCATATGTAACTGGTGGGATGGGTGGTATTGGTACCTCGATCTGCCAGCGTTTATCCAAAGGTGGATTTAAGGTGATCGCAGGATGTGGACCAAACTCACCACGCAAGGACCGTTGGATCGGTGAGCAAAAGGCTCTGGGTTATGAGTTCATTGCATCCGAGGGTAATGTGTCTGATTGGGAGAGCACCAAAACCGCATTTGAGAAGGTAAGGGCTGAAGTGGGGCGTGTTGATGTGCTGGTTAATAATGCTGGTATCACCCGAGACAGTGTATTTCGGAAGATGACCCCTGAAGATTGGAAGGCAGTGATTGATACCAATCTGAACTCGCTCTTTAATGTTACCAAGCAAGTCATCGATGGCATGATCGATAACGGCTGGGGCCGCATTATTAATATCTCATCCGTAAACGGTCAAAAAGGCCAGTTTGGACAAACCAACTATTCCACGGCGAAGGCAGGTTTACACGGTTTCACCATGGCTCTAGCACAAGAGGTTGCCAGTAAAGGGGTGACCGTTAATACTGTTTCCCCAGGCTATATTGCAACCGATATGGTCAAAGCCATCCGTGAAGACGTGCTGGAGAAGATCATCGGCACTATTCCAGTCAAGCGCTTGGGAACCCCAGACGAGATTGCTTCCATCTGTGCCTGGATTGCCTCAGATGACGGTGCGTTCTCGACCGGTGCGGACTTCTCTCTCAACGGCGGTATCCATACAGGCTAAACTAGGGTAAATTCTGCATTGCAACATATAGCAAGGGAAGAACCATGTCATCACGAACTAAGAAGGCCGGCGAAGAGCGGTTGATCAAAAAGTACCCGAACCGGCGTCTGTATGACACCCAGACGAGTGCTTATGTCACCTTATCTGACATCAAAGAGTTAGTCATGGCCGTTGAGGCCTTCAAGGTGGTCGATGCTAAAACGGATGAGGACCTAACCCGCAGCATCCTCTTGCAAATTATTTTGGAAGAAGAGGCTTGTGGGATGCCGGTGTTCTCGACCCAGATGTTGCAACAGGTCATTCGTTTCTATGGCCACTCAATGCAAGGGCTCATGGGCAATCATCTCGAGCGCACCATGCAGTCGTTCATGGACATGCACCAAAAGCTAAACGATCAGAGTAAAACGATGAGTGGGGGCGGCACTGAAGCATGGACCCAAATGATGAACTTGCAAAATCCGTTTATGCAAAATCTGATGTCCAGCTACATGGATCAGAGCAAGGATCTCTTTCTCAAAATGCAAGAGCAGATGCAAGGATCAAATACCTTGTTTACTGGATTTCCGTTTAATCCAAAAACACAGAACTCCGATAAGAGTTCTTAAAGCAAACCCATTGCATCCCTGCATGGGTAATATTTCATTTTTCATGAACAGATAGGGTATTTGGCGTGGTTGCAAAAGTAGGATTTGTCTCATTGGGTTGCCCGAAAGCCTTAGTGGATTCTGAGTTGATCTTGACCCAGTTGAGTGCCGAAGGCTACGAGACCGCAAAAGAGTATGCTGGCGCTGATCTCGTGATTGTGAACACCTGTGGCTTTATCGACTCTGCTGTGGAAGAGAGCCTCGCAGCGATTGGTGAGGCACTAGCAAAAAACGGTAAGGTAATTGTGACCGGATGCCTGGGTGCCAAAAAAAATGCCGATGGTAGTGACCTGATTAAAAGTGTGCATCCCAAAGTCTTAGCGGTTACAGGTCCGCACGCTACCGCAGAAGTTTTGCAAGCAGTCCATGCCCATTTACCAAAGCCTCATGATCCGTTTTTGGATCTGGTCCCGCCAGCCGGAATCAAATTAACTCCCAAACATTACGCCTATCTCAAAATCTCAGAAGGTTGTAATCATCGTTGTAGCTTCTGCATCATCCCAAGTATGCGGGGCGATCTAGTATCGCGACCGATTGGTGATGTTCTCAAGGAAGCCAAACAACTGTTTGAGTCCGGTGTCAAAGAGTTGTTGGTGGTCTCGCAAGACACGAGTGCTTACGGAGTTGATATTCAGTACCGAACTGGTTTCTGGGATGGCAAACCTGTAAAGACCCGTTTGTATGATTTAGCTCTAGCCCTGCATCAATTAGCCAAAGAACACGAAGCCTGGGTGCGTCTGCATTATGTGTATCCTTATCCACACGTTGATCAAATTCTGCCGATCATGGCGGAGTTCAAAGAGCATGGTTATGGTTTATTGCCGTATCTCGATATACCCATGCAGCATGCGCATCCCGATGTACTCAAGCGTATGAAAAGACCAGCAAGCGGAGAAAAGAATCTAGAACGCATTGAGCAATGGCGTGCAGTCTGCCCCGATCTTGTGATCCGCAGCACATTCATTGCCGGATTTCCTGGGGAGACCGAGGCGGAGTTCCAGTACCTCTTGGACTTTATGCACGAAGCGAACATTGATCGCGCGGGTTGCTTTGCATACTCACCAGTGGAAGGCGCAAGCGCCAATCAATTGGAGAACCCCGTGCCACAAACCCTCAGAGAAGAGCGCCAAGCGCGCTTTATGGAGGTCGCTGAGACCATTTCGACCAAACGTATCCAGCGATTCGTAGACCAACGGATTCGGGTATTGGTCGATCGTTTAGACGATCAAGGTGGGATTGGGCGGAGTGCTGGGGATGCCCCAGAGATCGACGGTTTGGTGCGCATACTCCCGCCCAGCAAGCCTTCTAAGCGTTATCGGGTGGGGGAGTTTATTAAGGCTACTGTAATCCAGACGCAAGGGCATGATCTGATTGTGCAAGTGTAGATAATGATATAAAACTAGCTATCGAGCTAGTACTAATGGCCAATATATAAGAGAGGAATGATGATGAGTAGAGACGTTGTAGTTCTAAGTGCAGCCCGTTCTGCGATTGGTGGATACGGTGGCAGTCTAAGCAGTATTGAGCCCTGCGAACTCGCTGGCACGGTCATGAAAGAAGCGGTCGCCCGATCGGGTGCAGACCCTGCCAAAATTAATTATGTAACCGTTGGTAATACGATGCCGACGGATAACCGCTATGCCTACGTGGCGCGGGTTGCTTCCATTCAAGCTGGACTACCGATGGACTCAGTAGCGATGGCAGTCAATCGGTTGTGTAGCTCTGGACTTCAAGCGATTGTGACCACTGCTCAGGGCATCATGCTCAATGACTATGACTATGGTGTTGGTGGCGGTGTAGAAGTGATGTCACGCGCTATGTATGGTGCTACTGCAATGCGCACTGGCGCACGCATGGGCGATACCAAGATGATTGACCTCATGGTCTCGGTTCTTACCGATCCATTTGGTGTGGGCCATATGGGTATCACCGCAGAGAACTTGGCCGAGAAGTGGAAGATTACGCGTGAAGATCAAGATGCATTTGCGGTCGAGTCGCATCGCCGTGCTGCTGTTGCGATAAAAGAAGGTCGCTTTAAATCACAGATTGTGCCAATTACGATTAAGACCCGTAAGGGCGATGTGGTATTTGATACCGATGAGCATTGCAAGCCCGACACCACCATGGAGACCCTGGCCAAGATGAAGCCAGCGTTTAAGAAAGAGGGCGGTACCGTAACGGCTGGTAATGCTTCGGGTGTGAACGATGGTGCGGCATTTATGGTGCTCGCTGCTGCAGATGTTGCTGCTAAGGCTGGCCAAAAACCGATTGCGCGTTTGGTCTCGTATGCGGTAGCTGGTGTCCCGAATCACATTATGGGTGAAGGTCCCATCCCGGCAACTAAGATTGCATTGCAACGCGCTGGTTTAACACTCGATAAGATGGATGTGATTGAGTCCAACGAGGCTTTTGCTGCTCAAGCAATTGCCGTTACAAAAGGTTTGGGACTTGATCCTGCCAAGACCAATGTGAACGGTGGTGCTGTAGCACTGGGTCACCCCGTGGGTTGTACTGGTGCAGCGATTGCCACCAAAGCGATTCATGAGCTGCATCGTACCAATGGCAAGTATTGCTTGGTTACCATGTGTATTGGTGGTGGACAGGGAATTGCTGCAATCTTTGAAAGACTCTAAGCAACCCTAGAGTAATTGCAAAACCGCATCTAAGCCGACGAAGTCAAGGGCAACGTCGGCTTTTTCTTTAACCACAGGCTTAGCCCGATACGCCACACTCAGACCGCAGTCTGCCATCATCAGCAAATCATTGGCGCCATCGCCCATCACCAGCGCATTCTTTTTGGTAAGACCGAGAGTAGTGCAAGCAGAGATAAGGAAGCGGTTCTTTGCACTGCCATCCACGATCTCACCCAAGACTCGGCCGGTGAGCAAGCCATCAATGACCTCCAGTTCATTGGAGTGAGCCTCTCTCAAATGCAAGCGTTCTTGCATACGAGTGGTAAAGAAAGTAAATCCGCCAGACACTAGGAGGGTATGCATATTCCGCTCATGCGCTCCTGCAATGAAGAACTCAGCACCAGGATTGAGTTGCAAGCGCTCTTCATAGACCGAATGTAAAACGCTTTGAGGAACGCCTGCTAAGAGCGCAACGCGTCTTGAAAGACTCTCCGAGAAATTAACAATTTCTCCCCGCATGGTGGCAGCCGTAATTTCTGCGACCGCAGCTTTCTTACCTGCAAAGTCGGCAATCTCGTCAATGCACTCGATATTAATAAGCGTGGAGTCCATATCCATAGCCAGTACCTGAAGCGCATCGGCTGAAAAATTGGGTGGTAGGATGGCGAGGTCATGCGAGCGCTCGGCACAAAACTGACGTAGGCCATTGCGCTCGAATAACTCAAGCTCTTGTCCAAGCAAAAACCGTTGCCCTACACGGGCGTACTCAATTCCCAGTTTCACCAAAGCTTTCTCAAGACCGATCAAGACCTCGGGTAGTACGGCTCGCTCCGCTAGAACCTGAAGCGCTGGGAATGGGTGGGTAACAGACTCCCTCATACCTTGCATTATGCAGAGAGAGCGGGTGTTGGTAATGCGTGGGCACCAGCGATCAAAGCACCACTGAGTAACTTCATCAGTTGCCGAATCGCTTCAATGCGCTGCTCTAGTTTCTCAAAAGAGGAGTCCTTGGGAGGAAGGTACTTAATCCGATCTTGACCGTTTAGATGAATGGCGGGATTGGATTGCACAATCCGAATAATCTTGACCGGATCGAGTGGTGGCTGGGGTATAAATTGCACCTGAATGGCGACCGAGCTTGCATCAATTTTCTTGATCCCCAATAAACTCATTTCTAATCGTAAACGATGGGTCTCATAAAAGGCTTTAGCAGCATCGGGTAAGTTACCAAAACGATCAATCAATTCCTCGCGTAGAAGACTTAAGTCACTAAAGTCTTCGCAACTTGCGAAGCGCTTATAAAGCGAGAGACGTTCGTGCACATCGGGGCAGTAATCGGCAGGCAGTAAAGCAGGGGCTCCCAAGCTCACATCGGTCATGACCTGCATGGGTGCTAAGAGATCGGGCTCCTTACCACTGCGCAAGGATTTAACAGCGCGATTAAGCATCTCGGTATATAACTGAAAGCCAATTTCGTGGATCTCACCCGATTGCTTATCGCCCAAGACCTCACCAGCGCCCCGGATCTCAAGATCGTGCATAGCCAGATAAAAACCAGAACCTAGTTCTTCCATCGCTTGAATCGCATCCAGACGTAAGTGCGCTTGCTTGCTGAGCGCCTCAGGATCGGGGACCAAAAGGTAAGCATAGGCTTGGTGGTGTGAGCGCCCCACACGTCCGCGCAATTGATGTAACTGCGCTAAGCCAAACTTGTCAGCGCGATGCATGATGATGGTGTTGGCAGTCGGCACATCGATACCAGTTTCAATAATGGTGGTGCACAACAATAAATTACTGCGCTGGGTCACAAAATCACGCATCACTGATTCCAGTTCACGCTCATTCATTTGCCCATGCGCTACTGCAATACGCGCCTCGGGCAATAAGATTTGTAGTGCTTGCTTACGATTCTGGATGGTTTCAACTTCATTGTGTAAGAAATACACCTGACCACCGCGTTTAATTTCTCGCAAAACCGCTTCTCGAATGACGTCATCGCCTTCACGACGCACAAAGGTCTTAATCGCTAAGCGTTTCTGAGGGGCAGTCGCAATCACCGAGAACTCACGCAAACCCTCGAGTGCCATCCCCAGTGTTCTTGGGATTGGTGTAGCGGTGAGGGTCAAGATATCGACCTCGGCACGCATGGCCTTTAGTGCATCCTTCTGGCGCACCCCAAAGCGATGTTCCTCATCCACAATGACTAAACCCAAGCGCTCGAACTTTGTTTCTTTCGATAAGAGCTTATGTGTACCAATTACAATGTCGGCCTCGCCCGAGGCGATGGAGGCAAGTGCAGTATTAATCTCTTTGGTGGTCTTAAAGCGTGAGAGTTCCACAATCCGCACGGGCCAAGCCGCAAAGCGGTCTTTCCAGGTGGCGGCGTGTTGTTCAGCCAGCAATGTCGTAGGTGCCAAGATCGCTACTTGCTTACCACCCATCACCGCTACAAAACTAGCACGCAGGGCAACCTCGGTCTTACCAAAACCGACATCACCACAGACCAATCGATCCATGGGATTGCCACTGGTCATATCACCAATCACGGCAGCAATCGCATTGGCTTGATCGGGTGTCTCTTCAAACCCAAAGCTCTCGGCAAAGGCAGCATAATCGTGGGCGGAGAACTCAAAGGCATGCCCCTTACGAATTGCACGGGCGGCATAGAGATTGAGAAGTTCTGCAGCGGTATCACGTATTTGTTGGGCAGCCTTACGCTTTGCCTTATCCCATTGCCCTGAACCCAGTTGATGTAGTGGTGCTGAGTCTGGATCAGCACCTGCATAGCGCGTTACTTGATGCAGTTGTTGCACGGGCACATACAACGTTGCAGCTTGGGCATAGACCAAATGCAAGAACTCTTCAAAGGCCGCGGCTTCTTTAGGGGGAGCCATATTGAGTAAGACCAAACCTTGATAACGACCAATGCCATGTTCTACATGAACCACCGGATCACCGACCTTAAGTTCCGATAGATCTTTAAAGAGCATATCGGGATCGGTATTGCTCGTTTCTTTACCCCGACGCTGCCGTGCTGTTTGGGTAAAGAGCTCGGACTCAGTAAGGACCAGGATGTCGTGTGCATGCCAAGCAAAACCATTAAACAGTGGTGAGATGCAAATGGAAAAGCGCTCTGATCCTTTGACAAATGCAGCAATATTCTCAACCGATGAAGGATACAACGGAAAGAGTGGGGCGTTATTAGAACCTTCCCCTAAGTTACTCTCTTCCATGAGCTGTCGAATGGACTCACTCCGTCCTGCGCTCTCAGCGCAAATGACGATGCGCCAAACATTTTGTGCGAGTAACTGCCGGATGAGCTTCAGAGGATCTGCATCACGACGATGGACCGAGACATCTGGTAACGCAGAAAAGATGAGATCGTCTTCCTCGCTCTGCACAGCAGCTGCTTGCAAAACAATGCGTGGATGACTCTTGGCGTGGATAAAAAACGGATCAAGCTCCAGAAATAAATCACTGGGCTTTAACACCGGACGCTCGGTGTCATGCTTTAGAAAGGAATAGCGCTGCTCAGTATCTTTCCAAAACTGGGTAATGCTAGATTCAATATCGCCAACATAAACCAAACACACTGAGTCACTGGCGGCATTCTCACTACGTATGAAGTAGTCAAAGATCGTAGCGGTCTCATCAAAGAAGAGGGGCAGGTAAGACTCAATTCCTGCCGTGGGAATACCAGCACTCACATCTTTATAAATCGAGCAGCGGGTCGGATCGCCCTCAAAATACTCCCGCCAGCGTCCCCGAAATGCGCTACGTGTCGCTTCATCAAAGGGAAACTCATGACCCGGCAGCAAACGAATCTCTTTCACCGGATATAGGCTGCGCTGGGTATCAGGATCAAAGGCTCGGATCTGCTCGATCTCATCACCAAATAAATCCAGGCGATAGGGTAAGGATGAGCCCATCGGAAATAAATCAATCAAGCCACCGCGGATACTGTATTCCCCAGGGCGCATCACGGCACTCACTGGATCGTAACCCGCTTGCTGTAATTGCAAGCGCAGGGCCTCCTCATGAAGTCGTTCCCCCTGTTTAAAGAAAAACGTGTGGCCGGATAAAAAGGCGGGCGGTGCTAAGCGTTGTAAGGCGGTAGTCACGGGCATTACGATCAGATCGCAACTGCCGTTTTGCATCTCATAGAGAGTCGCCAAGCGCTCTGAGATGAGGTCTTGATGGGGTGAGAAATGATCGTAGGGCAGGATCTCCCAATCGGGCAATAAACGGATGCGCAGCTGGGGAGCAAAACCAGGAATCTCCTCAAGTAAGCGCTGGGCATCGAGCGCGCTTGCACAAAGAACCACCATTTGACTGTAATGATTACGATGCGCCAAGGCGGTTTGCGCAATCAATGCCGCATCGGAGGAGCCAACGAGCTGTTTAAAGGTAAAGCGCTGCCCAGCCCGAAGCACCGGGATAGGGGGTATTGGTGAAGCAGCAGGGCTAGGCACTGCCACTGGATTGACAGCATCCGACATCTAGGACCATTATAGAATCAGGTATGTGTTTAACGATAAAACGCCCATGAGCAATCCCCAACGGCGCTGCCATGCCTTGCTTCCCTCTGCCGGCCTAGGAGCGCGCTTGGGTGGAGACCAACCTAAGCAATTTAGGCATTTAGCAGGCAAGCCTATGTTGCTGTATGCCTTGGATTGTTTCTTTGCATGCCCCGAGATCGATTCTGTCTGGATTGGGATGAGCCCAGGCTCTGATCAACTGAGTTATGACCTTAAATCACGTTATCCCACACCAGCAAAACGCTTTGAGTTCTTGCAAACGGGTGGCCCTACTCGCCAACAGACCGTATTAAATACCTTAGCCGCAATGCAAAAGGCAGGGGTCCATCCCCACGACTGGATCTTGGTGCATGATGCAGCGCGCCCCGGGATTACACCCCAGTTAATCGAGCGACTAATTACATTGGTTAAAGCACAGGCCGATGACCAGCGGGTTCATGATGGTGGTCTATTAGCAATTCCTGTTGCGGATACGATGAAAGAGACAACCGACGATGCAATGCGTGCCAAAGGGACGATTGACCGTTCTCGTTTGTGGCAAGCGCAAACTCCGCAGATGTTTCCCCTCAAGGTCTTGCACGATGCCTTGCAGGAAGCCATCGCCGCAGGAGCAAACATCACCGATGAAGCGAGTGCGATTGAACGAGCAGGGGGACAGCCCCTGTTGGTGGAAGGGGCAACCCGTAATTTCAAGGTAACGCACCCAGCCGATTGGGAGTTAATGGAACTCGTTCTGCGAACTCCACACTAGAATAGAACCATGACTCCAACAGCGCACACTATTCCGTTTCGGATCGGCCAAGGCTACGACATTCATGCTTTAGTGCCAGGACGCAAACTAATTTTGGGTGGGGTGCAGATTCCCTATGAGAAAGGTTTGTTAGGCCACTCGGATGCCGATGCGTTGTTACATGCCATCACCGATGCATTATTAGGTGCCGCGGGACTAAACGATATTGGTCAAATGTTTCCGGATGACGATGAACGTTTTAAGGATATGGACAGTAGGGTGCTACTGCGCGCCGCCTTGCAGAAAGTTCAAGCAGCCGGCTATCAGGTGGGCAATGTAGATGCCACCGTCATTTGCCAAAAACCGAAGCTGGCTAGCTATCTCCCAGAAATGATTCGTCATATTGCCAGTGATCTGCATGTCACCCCAAGCCATATCAACCTCAAAGCCAAAACCAATGAATCCCTTGGTCACTTGGGTCGAGGCGAGGGAATTGCTGTACACGCCGTGGCTCTACTCTGTAAGGCATTGTAGAATCTTCCTTTTATGTGAATTCTTGGCTGGGTAGTGTCTGCAACGCTTGATAAAGAGCGAGGATGGCGAAATTGGTAGACGCACCAGGTTTAGGTCCTGACGCCAGAAATGGTGTGGGGGTTCGAGTCCCCCTCCTCGCACCACAAGGCTGCTCGGCTTAGTGTTCACAAATAACCTTGACTAAAGAGGCTGTAGTGCAAATCGAAAACTTAGGTAGCTTAGACCGCAAAATGACCCTGCAATTTAATCGTGCAGACATTCATCAGGCCCGTGAGGCCCGCTTAACCAAAATTAGCAAATCCATGAAGATGCCAGGATTTCGTCCTGGCAAAGTTCCTAAGAAAATGGTTGAGCAGCAATATGGCATGCAAGTCGATTTTGAAGTGCAATACGACAAAGCCTCACAACTCTTTTATGAGCTCAGTAAACAAGAAGGTCTTAAGTTAGCCAGTCAACCGCGTCTTGAGCCCAAGAGTGAGATTGATGCCGATGAAATCGTATTTGATGCATTCTTTGAAGTGCTCCCCGACGTGAAGATCGGTGACTTCAGTGCCTCTGAACTTACCCGCTACACAACAGAAGTGAATGACCCCGAGATTGATCGTGCGCTTGATGTATTACGTAAGCAACGCGTGCATTACCACTCCCGCGGTGAGGCCGGAGACCATGGCGATGGTGGTAGCGATACTGGTGCTCAAAAAGACGATCAAGTGACGATCGACTTTGTTGGCAAGATAGATGGCGTTGAGTTTGCTGGCGGCAAAGCTGAAGACTTCAAGTTTGTGATTGGCGCGGGTCAGATGTTGCCTGAGTTTGAGGCTGCTGCATTGGGTCTTAAAAAAGGTGAAAGCAAAACCTTCCCAATGAAGTTCCCGGATGATTACCATGGTGCGGAAGTGGCTGGCAAGACCGCCGAGTTCACTGTCACCATGAAAGATGTCGCTTGGCCTCATATGCCACCTGTGGATGAAGAGTTTGCCAAATCACTCGGTATCACCGAGGGCGGTGTTGAGAAGATGCGTAGCGAGATCAAGACCAATATGGATCGTGAAGTAAAACGTCGCACCGAGGCACTTCTTAAAAATCAAGTGATGGATGAGCTAGTTAAGCAATGTCCCTTAGATGTTCCTAAATCCCTTATTACGGGAGAGCAGGAGCGTTTGGTGGATGCGGCGCGTAATGACCTCATTCAGCGCGGCATCCCCAATGCGAAGGACGCCCCAATACCACTGGAGATGTTTGCCGAGCAAGCGGATAAGCGTGTACGACTAGGACTCATCCTGTCCGATCTGGTGAAGCAACAAAATCTCACTGCAACTCCTGAGCAAATTAAAGCCTCGATTGAAGAGACCGCTGCTACCTACGAAGACCCTAAAGAGGTCATGCGTTGGTATTACAGCGACCCGAACCGCCTGAAAGAAGTTGAGGCAGTGGTATTGGAAGAGAATGTCGTGAAACACATTTGCGGCCTAGCGAAGGTGACTGATAAAGCAGTGACTTTCGAAGAACTTAGCAAAATGAGTTAATCTAGATCAATCACCAACCTATAGATGCACGTTCCAGAGAGTAAGTAGAGCACATGAGTCCGATATACGCGCCACCGAGCGCACTAGATACCCAAGCCCTTGGCTTAGTCCCCATGGTGGTAGAGACCTCAGGACGCGGAGAACGCGCCTATGATATTTACTCCCGTTTATTAAAAGAACGTGTGGTCTTTCTGGTAGGCGAAGTAAATGACCAAACTGCCAATTTAGTCATTGCCCAATTGCTGTTCTTAGAGAGTGAGAACCCCGATAAAGAGATCTCGCTTTACATTAACTCCCCTGGTGGATCGGTGTCGGCTGGCCTTGCTATTTATGACACCATGCAATTCATCAAGCCCCATGTCAGCACCTTGTGCATGGGCATGGCTGCTAGTATGGGCGCATTCTTACTCGCTGCCGGCGAGAAAGGGAAGCGTCATGCATTGCCCAATGCACGCGTCATGATTCATCAGCCTTTAGGTGGAGCCCGCGGTCAAGCATCGGATATCGAGATCCAAGCCCGTGAGATTTTGTATTTGCGTGAACGTCTCAACAAAATTTTGTCAGACCGAACTGGCCAAACCATTGAGACCATCGCCAAAGACACTGATCGTGATAACTTTATGTCAGCCGAGCAAGCCAAAGACTATGGCTTGGTTGATAAGGTGATTGAAAAGCGCGGCAGTTAAGCGCTCAGAAAGGACACAATGAGCGAAATCCTATCCAGCGATAAAACACTCTATTGTTCCTTCTGTGGCAAAAGCCAGCATGAGGTTAAAAAACTCATTGCTGGCCCATCGGTCTTTATCTGCGATGAGTGTATTGATTTATGCACCGACATTATTCAGGAAGAGATTGCTAAAGAGCCGTTAGCAAGCAAAGGCGATGCACTGCCATCCCCACAAGATATTCGTCTTAATCTCGATCAGTATGTCATTGGACAAGATCTTGCCAAGAAGACCTTGGCAGTAGCGGTTTATAACCACTACAAACGCCTCATGCACCTGCCGGCACCTAAGGTAAAACAGGTCGAGGAAGATAAACCGGATACCAGTAAGAATGCCAAACCGAGTCCAAATGCAAAAGCGGGCAATAACAAACCGCTCGTCGATGGTGTTGAGTTAGCCAAGAGCAATATCTTATTAATTGGCCCAACGGGTTCTGGTAAGACTCTCTTAGCGCAAACTCTAGCGCGCATGTTGGATGTACCCTTTGTGATGGCCGATGCGACCACCTTGACCGAAGCCGGATATGTGGGTGAGGATGTCGAGAACATTATTCAGAAGCTGTTACAAAACTGCGACTACAACATTGAGAAAGCGCAACGTGGGATCGTTTACATCGATGAGATCGATAAGATCTCACGCAAATCCGATAACCCATCGATTACCCGTGACGTATCGGGTGAGGGCGTTCAACAGGCATTACTCAAACTCGTTGAGGGCACGATGGCTTCAGTGCCACCCCAAGGGGGACGCAAACACCCTAATCAAGATTTCTTGCAAGTGGATACCACCAACATTTTGTTCATCTGTGGCGGGGCGTTTGATGGACTTGAGAAAGTGATTCAGCAACGTACCCAAAAGACCGGTATTGGCTTTAGTGCCGAAGTGGCAGCGAAGGACGGTCGCGGTATTGGTCAATTAATTGCCGAGGTGGAGCCAGAGGATCTAATTAAATTTGGCTTAATCCCAGAGTTAATTGGTCGCCTACCCGTTGTAGCTACCCTTGCTGAGCTTGATGAGACCGCCTTGGTTGCAATTCTGACCGAACCCAAAAATGCATTGGTCAAGCAATACCAAGCCCTCTTGGGCATGGAAGGGGTTGAGCTCGAAGTACGTCCCGAGGCACTCTCTGCGATTGCTAAGAAAGCCATTGCGCGTAAAACCGGTGCCCGCGGTCTACGCTCGATTCTGGAGGGGGCGCTCATGGATGTGATGTACGAGTTACCTTCGATGAAGAATGTGCAGAAGGTTGTGATTGACGAAAGTACCCTAGAGACCGGGGCGAAGCCTCTCATGGTCTACAAGCAAAGCGCTACAGATGCGGCAGAGTCAGAGGCAAGTCTCTCTAAGAAGGCTTAAACTAACCTCGTTTTGTATAAAACAGCCAGTATCCTTCTATTTTTTGCAGATTTGCCCCTATTTTTGGGCGATTTTCACCTTTTTAGTACTATTGGTATTGAGATTGGGGTTGACCACCCCATATAGGTAGTATGCTTATTACAGAACTAACTGGAGACCAGCGCAATGCCAGGACAATTATTACTTCCTTCTGAACCCATCCAGTTACCTTTGTTGCCCTTAAGGGACGTGGTGGTGTTTCCTCATATGGTGATCCCATTGTTTGTGGGTCGCCCTAAATCGATTAAAGCGCTTGAAGCAGCCATGGAAACCGGCAAAAGCGTCCTCTTGGTTGCTCAAAAAGCCGCAGCAAAAGATGAGCCCTCGGTAGAAGATCTCTACGAAGTGGGGTGTATCGCTAGCATCTTGCAAATGCTGAAGCTCCCCGATGGCACAGTCAAAGTATTAGTCGAAGGATCACAACGCGCTGAAGTAAGTCAAATTGAAGATAGCCTTGGCTACTTTAGTTGCGAAGCAACGCCTAAAGAGATTGAAGTCGTCGATGCGCATGAGACCGAAGCACTGCGCCGCGCGATCATGGCGCAGTTCGATCAATACGTCAAACTCAATAAGAAGATCCCGCAAGAGATTCTGGCCTCACTAGCAGGCATTGATGATCCCAGTCGCCTTGCTGATACCATCTGTGCACACTTACCCGTGAAGCTGGAGCAAAAGCAACGTCTCTTAGAGATGAACGGGGTGATGCCGCGCCTTGAAAGCCTACTCAATGATCTTGAGAGTGAGATTGATATCCTCCAAGTTGAGAAGCGCATCCGTGGTCGCGTGAAGCGCCAGATGGAAAAGAGTCAGCGTGAGTATTACCTCAATGAGCAAGTGAAGGCGATTCAGAAAGAATTAGGCGAGGGCGAAGAGGGTGCTGATCTCGAAGAGCTCGAGAAACGCATTAAAGCGGCGCGTATGCCTAAAGAAGCTCTCAAGAAAGCCGAGTCTGAACTGAAAAAACTCAAGCTGATGTCGCCGATGTCGGCAGAAGCTACCGTCATCCGTAACTTCATTGACACCTTGGTGAACTTGCCATGGCGCAAGAAGAGCAAGATCAATAATGATCTAACCAATGCTGAAAAAGTGTTAAACGAAGATCACTACGGCTTAGATAAAGTTAAAGAGCGGATCTTGGAATACCTCGCTGTGCAACAACGGGTTGATCGTGTGAAGGCTCCCATTCTTTGCTTAGTAGGCCCTCCTGGTGTGGGTAAAACCTCCTTAGGACAATCCGTGGCACGTGCCACTAACCGCAAGTTTGTACGCATGGCTCTCGGTGGTGTGCGCGATGAGTCGGAGATCCGTGGTCATCGCCGTACCTATATCGGCTCCATGCCAGGCAAGATCCTAACGAGTCTCACCAAAGTGGGTGTCCGTAATCCTTTATTCCTCCTCGACGAGGTCGATAAGATGGGAATGGACTTCCGAGGTGACCCTGCGAGTGCCTTACTCGAGGTCTTAGATCCTGAGCAAAACCATACATTCCAAGATCACTATGTCGAAGTAGACTTTGATCTGTCGGATGTGATGTTCGTCGCAACAGCAAACTCACTCAATATTCCAGGACCCTTACTGGATCGCATGGAAGTCATTCGTCTTGCGGGCTATACCGAGGATGAGAAACTCAGCATCGCAATGAACTATCTGATTCCTAAGCAGATTAAAAACAATGGTCTTAAGACCAATGAGTTGAGTATTGAAGAGAGTGCGATCCGCAACATTATTCGTTACTACACCCGTGAAGCAGGTGTGCGCGCGCTCGAGCGTGAGATCAGTAAGATCTGCCGCAAGACCGTGAAGATGCTCCTCTTGAAGAAAGAAAGTGCTCCGGTGAAGGTGGATGCCGACAATCTCGAGAAGTTCCTCTCTGTGCGCATGTTTGACTTTGGGATGGCGACCAAAGAGAACCAAGTGGGTCAGGTTACCGGTCTTGCTTGGACCGAAGTCGGTGGTGATCTTCTCACGATTGAAGCAGCGTTGATGCCAGGCAAAGGCACCATTACTCGAACTGGATCGATTGGCGATGTCATGAAAGAATCGGTCGAAGCAGCGCGCACTGTAGTTCGCTCGCGCGCTAAGGGGTTGGGCATTACCGATGAGGCCTTCGAGAAAAAAGATATTCATATTCACTTTCCAGAAGGAGCAACCCCTAAAGATGGCCCCTCTGCCGGTATCGCAATTACTACCGCACTGGTCTCGGTCTTTACGGGCATTCCTGTGCGAGCCGACATTGCCATGACCGGTGAGATTACCTTGCGGGGAGAAGTATTGCCGATTGGTGGTCTCAAAGAGAAACTACTAGCGGCTCACCGAGGTGGGATCAAATTGGTCTTAATCCCCGAAGAAAACGTCAAGGATTTGATTGATATTCCGGATAATGTGAAGAATGCCATCGAGATCGTGCCCGTGCGCTGGATCGATAAGGTCTTGGAGTTAGCGCTAGAGCGCAAGCCCGAGGCCCTACCAGACCCAAGCCCAGAAGAGCTGGCCAAGAAAGCAGCCGAGGCAGCCAAACAGACCGCGAGCACCACATCCGGGGATGTGATCAAACATTAAGTTACAATCTCGACTGATCGTTTTTGGGGTGCTTAGCTCAGCTGGTAGAGCGTCTGCCTTACACGCAGAATGTCAGCGGTTCGATCCCGTTAGCACCCACCACCTCTTTTAAGCCATGCTCGATTCCGTTCGCAAACACCAAAAACTATTGCAGATCATTCTGCTTTTATTCATTGTTCCCTCCTTTGCGTTTTTTGGGATCTCGAGCTACACCGATCTCTTTGATAAAGATACCGACCTCATCAAGGTCAATGGCAAAGCGATCACCTCACTAGAAGTAGACAACAATGCCAAGCGTCAAGCAGAGCGCTTTGGAGGTAATAGCCAAATTGCACAAAGCCTACCATTTCGGCAAGCAGTTTTAGATGAGTTAGTACAGCAGCGCCTTCTCGCATTTGCAGTCAATGATCTTAAGCTCAATGTGAGCAATGCATTTTTGACTCAGAACCTAGCGCAGATCCCCGAGATCAAGGCTCTATACAAAGCAGATGGTACATTTGATGCATCTAGGTATCGGCAGTTACTTGCTAATGCCGGTATGAGCATTGACCAGTTCGAGAACTCCCAGCGTTTTGACATCATGGTGCAACAACTTGTAACGTCGGTTGCCCGTACCGAGTTACCCAATAAAAAACTGAGTGACATCATTTCGGTGATGTACGAGACCGAACGCCAAGTACAAGCATTACGCTTTACTGCCGCTGACTACGTCAGCAAAGTAGCGCCAACCGAAGCTCAGTTACAAGAGTATTACCAAGCCAATACCAAGTTATTTGAAGCTCCCGAGACCATCGATGTTGAGTTCTTAGTTCTGAAGGCAGATCCTAAAGAAGATGCCAAAGCGTTTAATGAGAAGGCTGATCAATTTGCCAACATGACCTACGATCAAGCCGATAGCCTTAAACCTGCAGCAGACAAGCTAAAGCTGAGTATTCAAAGTGCAAAGGGAGTGGGGCGCAGTGGTCAAGCGAGCCTAGGCAAAGATCATCCCATGAACGATCGTAGAGTAGTACAAGCTCTCTTTAATGAAGAGGCTCTCAAGAACAAACGTAATATTGAAGCTGTGCAAATTGCGCCCGGTATTTTTGTATCGGCCCGAGTTAGCGCTTTCTATCCTGCGAAGGTCTTACCCTTTAAAGAGGTGAGTGCAGAAGTAAAACGGCAGTTCAGTATCAAGGCTGCTCAAAAGATTGCGGCTGAAGCAGCGGGCACACGCTTTGAGGCTTTGCAAAAGAACCCCAATGACACCAATGGCTTTGCTAAAGCAGTCTGGGTGTCACGTAATAAGCCGACTGATCTCTTGGCACCACAACTCGATGCCATCATGGCAGTTGATCCTGCTAAGTTACCAGCGGTGGTCTCCTCCACGAACTCCGATGGCGGCATCACCCTCTATCGCGTTGACCAAGTCCGTCAACCACCTGCCAGCGATGCCAAAGTACGCGCAGCGCAAGCACAACAGATTGAAGCATTAGCAGCCCAAGCTGAGTTCGCTGCTTTCCTTAATCACATGCGTATTCTGGCAAACGTGAAGGTGATCAACCCGCTCAAGCCAGCAGGCACATCCAATAATTGAGTGGTCGAACAAGGATGTCATTAAATCAAGATTTATCTGAGGATTCTGATTTCGATGAGGAATTTAGCGCAAAGCTGGAAAGAGTCATTAAAGATAATCCAGATTTACCACCGAAATTTATTAAAGATATTTTGCTGAGTCTAAAAGAAACTGAATTCATTCAGATAAATCCCTTTAGTTCTTCAGCATCTCCCTAAAAGGCTCCATCGCCTTCCACACATTGCCAAACAGAATGGGCTGCGCTTGCTCATTTGGATGAATCCGATCGGCTTGAAAGAGTTCTGGTCTAGTGGCTACTCCCTCAAGGAAGAAGGGCAGAAGAGCTACTTGTTCGGATTGAGCCAGGCTCACAAATAAACGTGCAAATTGCTTGGTGTATTCCTGTCCGTAGTTAGGAGGGATCTGCATACCCAATAAGAGAACCTCGGCACCACTTTTCTTACTCATCACAATCATCTCTTTGAGGTTCTTCTGGGTTGCCGTCAAGGATAGACCACGAAGGGCATCATTAGCCCCCAGCTCAATAATTACCAGCCGTGGCTTCACGCGTTTTAAGAGATCCGGTAAACGACTTAAGCCACCAGCGGTGGTTTCACCGCTAATACTAGCGTTTGTGATCTGCCACGAGCTACCTTCTTTGCGTAATTGATTACCCAATAAGGTTACCCAGCCAGTGCCACGGGGTAGACCATATTCAGCAGAAAGACTATCGCCCAATACCAAGAGTTGTGGACCAGATTGTGGGGCTTTATTACTTTGTGCCAGCAAGGGTGGGCTGCTCACGAGTAAGATGGAGGCCAAGCCCACGATAAATTGTTTAAACAAAGGTTTCACATTGAGTATTGTGCATGAATCTCCCCTAGTCTTGCAGGTCAGCCATGTGGGTAAAACAGTCCAAACGAGTGATGGACCCTTAGCAATACTTCAGGATATTAGTTTCTCAATCGCCGCGGGAGAGTCCGTTGCAATCGTTGGTGCATCTGGATCGGGCAAAAGTACCTTATTGGGCCTCTTGGCCGGCTTAGATCTCCCCAGCAGTGGCTCCATACATCTCATGCAAAAAGATCTAGGCAAACTCGATGAAGATGGTCGTGCCCGATTACGGGGTCAATACGTTGGCTTTGTATTCCAGTCCTTTCAGTTGGTGCCGCATCTCAATGCCCTAGAGAACGTGATGCTGCCTTTGGAGATTCGTGGTGATCCACTTGCAAAGTCCCGTATTGCCGCCTCAGGGTGCTTAGCCAAGGTTGGGCTGAGTGAGCGCCTGTCGCATTACCCTAAAACTCTATCGGGTGGAGAACAGCAGCGCGTTGCCTTAGCTCGGGCCTTTGTGAGTGAGCCTCATATTTTATTTGCCGATGAGCCTACCGGAAGCTTAGACGAGGCCAGCGGGGCAAGAGTGATTGAGCTCTTGTTTCAGCTTAATCGTGAGAACGGCTCCACCCTCATCCTGGTCACTCATGACCCGCAACTGGCTAAACGCTGTAGTCGCCAACTCACCCTGCAGGGCGGGCGTTTGGTCTAAACCTAGAGGCTAAATCCACGGCACTCTTATAATTACGGAATGTCATTTTTCCGTTGTCTGCCCGGGGCTAATGCCCTTTCTGTTTTCCGTCAACAACGGCTCTTAAGCCACCTTGCCACCCAAGGAATTGAGCTTCAATTAATTGCTGCACAGTACCTGCATTTTGTCTGGTCAGAGCAAGAGCTCTCAGCAAACCAGGTAAGTACTCTTCAAGCCTTACTGCAGTACGGTGAGCCATTTGTAACAACAAAAGCCAACCAATCTGTCATCGTGATTCCCCGATTTGGTACGGTCTCACCCTGGGCTAGCAAAGCAACCGATATTGCTCGTCAATGCAGCTTGGAGGTCTTACGGATTGAGCGCGGTGTGTGTTACAAATGGAGTGCCAAGAGAAATCTGAGCACCTCACAAGAGCAGATCTTGGAGACAGCATTATTTGATCGGATGACCGAAGTGATCGTCACTGCCGAGAACGAGGTACAAGCTCTATACCAAACATTACCCGATCGACCATTCACACGCATTGATGTCATGGGGCAGGGTAAAGCTGCGCTCGAGCACGCTAATCAATCCTTAGGCTTGGCACTCTCTGCTGATGAGATTGGCTATTTAGAAGAGAACTTCAAGCGCTTAGAGCGCAACCCCAGCGACGTTGAGCTCATCATGTTTGCACAAGCGAACAGCGAGCATTGCCGTCACAAAATCTTTAACGCCAGTTGGACCATCGATGGGCAGAATCAAGAGCATTCACTGTTTGCCATGATTCGGAATACCGATCGCTTGCAACCCAAAGGCACCATCGTTGCGTACTCCGATAACTCCGCCATCATGGAAGGCTGTGATGCGGATGTATGGAGCTCAGTAGGTCCTGCGGGACACTATCAAACCAAGCGTGCATTAGTACACACCTTAATGAAAGTGGAGACCCATAACCATCCCACTGCCATTGCACCGTTTCAAGGTGCGGCAACGGGATCAGGCGGGGAGATCCGAGACGAGGGCGCAACGGGGATTGGTGGTAAACCTAAAGCAGGCCTCACCGGGTTCTCTGTGTCTAACTTGCATATTCCGGGTACACAACTTCCCTGGGAGAAAAGTCCTTATGGCAAACCGGAGCGGATCGCAAGCCCCTTACAGATCATGATCGATGGGCCATTGGGAGGAGCGGCATTTAATAATGAGTTTGGCCGACCTAATCTGGGTGGTTACTTCCGAGTGTTTGAGCAAACCATTGGTGGCCAACGACGTGGCTATCACAAGCCCATCATGATCGCCGGTGGTATTGGCGCCATCGAATCGATTCATACGCATAAGCAAGCTATCGAAGATGGTGACCTCTTAATTCAGCTGGGTGGTCCTGGAATGCGCATTGGAATGGGTGGTGGTACAGCGAGTTCGATGTCGACCGGAGCCAATACCGCAGATCTGGATTTTGATTCTGTACAACGTGGTAATCCCGAGATCGAGCGTCGTGCACAAGAAGTGATTAATCAATGCCGCGCACTAGGTGAACATAATCCCATCGTCTCGATCCATGATGTAGGGGCAGGGGGCTTATCCAATGCATTTCCAGAGTTAGCCGATAGTGCAAAACTGGGCGCGCAATTTGAGTTGCGCAGTATCCCGCTAGAAGAGAGCGGCATGAGCCCCGCGGAGATCTGGTGCAATGAGTCGCAAGAGCGCTATGTGATCGCGATTCATCCAAAAGATTTAGATCGTTTTGCCAAGATGTGTGAGCGCGAGCGCTGTCCGTATGCGGTTGTCGGACACACCACTCAAAACCGTCAACTGCAGCTACACGATCAACAGCAAGCCAAAAATCCAGATCAACAGTACCCCATTGATATGCCGATGGAAGTGCTCTTGGGCAAGCCACCGAAGATGCATCGGGATGTTCATACCACGCAAGAACAGTTCCCCCCATTTAATTGCAATGCCATCGAGCTCAAAGAAGCAATTGAGCGGGTTTTGCAACAACCTACTGTTGCCAGTAAATCATTTCTGATTACCATCGGCGATCGTACGGTGGGCGGTCTTAACTCACGCGACCCCTTTGTGGGTCCATGGCAAGTACCTGTGGCAGATTGTGCGGTGACCACCATGGATTACTCGGGGTATCGGGGTGAAGCCATGAGCATGGGTGAGCGTACCCCAGTAGCTCTTTTTAATGCGCCAGCAGCAGCCAAGATAGCAGTGGGTGAGGCGATTACTAATATTCTGGCTGCTGATATTGCCAGCATTGAAGACATTAAGTTATCAGCGAACTGGATGGCTGCTTGCGGCCAAGCTGGTGAAGACGCCAAACTCTATGAGTCTGTTAAAGCGGTGGGCATGGAACTCTGCCCAGAGCTGGGTATCTCGATCCCTGTAGGGAAAGATTCTTTATCGATGGCTACGAGTTGGCAGGATCACAATCAAGCCAAGCAAGTGGTCTCGCCCGTATCACTCATCATCTCAGCATTTGCTTCTGTGCGTGATGTGCGCAAGACCCTCACACCACAACTGCAACTCCAGACCGAGACCGAACTAATCCTGATTGATCTGGGACGCAATCAAAATCGGATGGCTGGCAGTATTGTGACCCAGGTATTTGAGCAAACGGATACACACGCACCGAATGTCGATCAGGCGAGTGATCTTAAATCCTTTACGAATGCCATTATTACCTTGCGTGAGCGCAATGCGATCTTGGCCTACCATGATCGCTCCGATGGTGGCTTACTGGTCTGTATCGCCGAGATGGCCTTTGCAAGCCATTGCGGCATCTCTCTAAACGTTGACCTCTTGTGTATTGATCCACAGACCGAACAAGATTATGGTGATGCCAAGAACTGGGCCTCTCAGGTCAGCGGTCGGCGTCACGAGCAAACCATCCGCGCGTTGTTTAGTGAAGAGCTAGGTGCGGTCATCCAAATTGAACGATCACAGCGCGATGCCGTATTTGCAGTCTTACGTGAATGTGGCATTAGCGCCTTTAGTCATGTGATTGGTAAACCCAATCAAAGCGATGTCTTAGAGATCTGGCGTGATGCCAAGTGCGTTTATACCGAAAGCAGGGTGCACCTTCAAAAACTTTGGCAGAACACCAGTTATCAGATCGCTCGCTTGCGCGATAACCCCAACTGCGTCGATAGCGAGTATCAAAGTGTAGAGGATGTAAGTGATCCTGGGATGAGCCCCATCCTGCGTTTTGATCCCAATGAGAACCCCAGTGCACCATTTATTAACAAGGGCACACGACCCAAGATGGCTATCTTGCGAGAGCAGGGTGTTAACTCCCATCTTGAGATGGCCTACGCGATGGATCTCGCTGGCTTTGCTAGTCATGATGTGCATATGAGCGATCTACTTTCTGGGCAAGCAAAACTTGAGGACTATCAAGGCTTGGTAGCCTGCGGTGGATTTAGCTATGGCGATGTGCTCGGAGCCGGTGAGGGCTGGGCCAAGACCATTCTGTTCAACCCACAACTCAGCGAGCAATTTGCAAGCTTCTTCCAACGTAACGACAGTTTTGCCTTAGGTGTTTGTAATGGCTGTCAGATGATGAGTAATCTAGCGAGCCTTATACCAGGTGCTAAGGCATGGCCTAAGTTCACCCGCAATCAATCCGAGCAATACGAAGCACGGCTTGTGATGGTAGAGATACTTCAGTCACCATCTTTATTCTTTAGCGGTATGAGCGGTAGCCATTTACCCATAGCGGTCGCGCATGGAGAAGGCTATGCCAACTTCAAACACCAAGGCAATGCACGTGAGATTGAACAGGACCAATTAGCCGCCATGCGCTTTATCGATCATCAGGGCAATGCTACTGAGCGTTATCCATTCAATCCGAACGGCTCACCGCAGGGATTAACGAGTGTGACCACAGCCGATGGCCGGTTCACAGTGATGATGCCGCACCCAGAGCGCGTCTTTAGGAATGTGCAATTGAGTTGGTATCCCAAGGAGTGGAACCAAACCAAGGATGGTGCCAGCCCCTGGTTACGCATGTTCCGCAACGCCCGCGTTTGGGTGAACTAAGTGGCACAAACACGATTACCTGCTGAGCCCGTTACGTTCTCAGAGTCCGGTGGGATTCGGTACTTGCATTTAGGAACACCATGGATACAAGGAGCCATGCGCATTCGGGATCCGAGCGAGATCTATCTCGAGTACTCCCAACAGATGATGGCCTGGTTACTCTTTTTACAGAGTAAGCCCAAGATGCAAATTGCACAATTAGGCCTAGGTACCGGCTCCTTAGCCAAGTTCATTCTTGAGCATTGCCCGGGGGTAATCAATACCGCAGTAGAGCTGAACCCAGCGGTCATCATTGCAGCCAGAACCATGTTTGATTTGCCTCATGATCATGACCAATTAAAGGTAGTGCAAGACGATGCCCTGAGTTTTGTGAAGAATAAACGCCATCACCAGCAGTTCGATGTCTTGCAAGTGGATTTGTATGATGCGGATGCCAAAGGACCTGTACTAAGCTCGCTCGAGTTTTATAAAGCCTGCTTTAATACCCTCAAGGCCACTGGGGTGATGACCGTTAATTTGTTCTCACAGCACAAAAGTTTTGATATCAACCTCAACAATATGTGCAAAGCCTTTAAGGGCAGGGTGCTGATATTCCCGGAATCGCACGATTGCAATGCGGTCGCCATCGCCTTTAAGGGTCCTATGATTAATACTGATTGGAAGAATGTTGAGCGTCGCGCCAAAATAATCCATGATCAGACTGGTTTACCGACTAAGTCTTGGGCTAATGGCTTACGGGCAGTGAATGCTCGCCAGGAAGAGCGCTTACACATCTAATGAAGATGCAGATGAACTTTCTGGGGAGCGCAATTACTAGGAATGTTCAAAACTATCTGTTCATCCTGATTAGTCTCTTTACTTGCTTTACGGGAATATCCAATGCAGAGAGCGTTGGTAAACATACAGAAACTGTGACCGTAGCTAGTAAGCGCTTTACCGAATCGTATATCTTGGCTGAGATTATTGCGCAGACCCTAAAAAATAATACGGATTACGAAGTTAAAACCAAATTAGGGCTTGGTAACACAACTATTCTGTTTAGTGCGCTCGTACAAGGCAATATCGACGTCTATCCAGAATATCTTGGCACGATTACAAAGGAGATTTTAAAAGAGGATGGCACTCTCTCTTTGGAGCAGATCAACAAAAGATTGCTGCCACTCAAAATACAGGCAGGTATATTTTTGGGCTTTCAAAACTCCTATGCCCTGGCAATGAGAAAAGACCAGGCAATGCAGCTTGGGATCACAACAATTGCGGATCTTGCAAAACATCCAAGCCTAAAGATTGGCTTTTCACATGAGTTTCTAGGCAGACCTGACGGATGGCCATCCATTCAAAAAATATATGGCCTTTCAAGCCTGAGTGCTAAGGGACTGGATCATGGCCTGAGTTATTCTGCTCTTGAAAAGAAACAGGTCGATTTAATCGATGCATACACCACCGATGCGCAACTCAGTAATGAAAAAATTATCCTCCTAATCGACAACCAAAGATTTTTTCCCTCGTATGAAGCCGTTTTGCTTTACCGCATAGAGAGTTTTAAGGATAAACCGAAAGCCTTACTGGCCTTAGAGGGTTTATCGCAGAAGATGTCGCAAATAGAGATGCGAAACATGAACGCTGCAGTGGAGGTGCAAGGGTTAACCTTTTCCAGTACCGCTCAATCGTTTATTACCAAAGAGCAAATATCTTCCGAGCCTCTTTCATTTTTGAAGCAATTATTTGGTCCAGACTTTTTTCGTCTAAGTTACGAGCATTCACTATTGGTCTTTTTGTCATTGTTCATTGCCATGATCATTGGCATCCCGCTGGGAATTTTGACCTTCTTCAATCCCACTGTAGGTAATCCAATGCTGTATGTATCCGGAGTTTTTCAAACGATCCCATCTCTTGCATTACTCGCTTTCCTGATCACAATTTTTCAAACGATTGGACCACTACCAGCTATCACTGCATTATCACTCTATGCCTTACTCCCAATCATTGAGAATACCAATACAGGCCTACTAACAGTGAATCCCGCATTACGTGAATCCGCCAGAGCGTTAGGCGCCAATAAATGGATCTGTTTGATAAAAATCGAGTTACCTGCAGCCATTCCCAGCATTGTTAGCGGTATCAAGATTGCTGCTATTACTGCAACGGGTACAGCTACCATTGCAGCATTTGTGGGAGCAGGGGGTTATGGTGAGAGGATAGCGCAAGGATTGGCTACCAATAATACCCAGACGATGCTCGCTGGAGCAATACCAGCAGCAATTTTTGCTACGTTGTTACAAGCTCTTATTAGCCTTTATGCGCGCTTTGTGGCCCGCTCTCGAGCCTCATAAATTTTCCATTTGCTGCCTTATTACACTCAAGGCATCGTTCGTAAGAACTTTTCAGCGTTCAGACTTAGAATAGAGTGATTAAATATTTAGTTGCAATTGGCATCAAACTAAACGGGAGTTACACCATGAATGTATTAAAAAATCTAATCGTAGGCGGCATTGCCTTAATTTCAACTACTGTATTTTCTGCCGGTATACCTATTACTGCAGCCGATCTTGCCGAGATTGAGAAAAAAGGTAAATCAGCAGTGATCTCTGTACATGCTGATTGGTGCTCAACTTGTAAATCGCAAGATAAAGTTCTTGCTAATTTTATGAAAGATCCTGAGTTTAAAAATGTTACTTTTTATCAACTCGAGTTTGATACACAAAAAGATCTTTTAAAAACACTGAAGGTGCGCTCTCAAAGTACCATCATTGTATTTAAAGGTGGTAAAGAGGTTGCGCGTGCTACGGGGGATACAAAAGAAGCGGCTTTATCAAAATTAGCTAAACAGGCTATTTAATGGACTTTGGCTTAGGATCTTTTCTCTTTGCTTTTTTAGCAGGAGTCCTATCAATCCTATCGCCGTGTGTCTTACCATTAATTCCAATCATTATTGGCGCAGCAGCGAATCAGCACCGCTTTGGACCTATTGCACTAGCGGGTGGTCTTGCAGTGTCCTTTGCATTAATTGGCAGTGTCTTAGCGAGTTTGGGCTCTAGTGTTGGCTTAGCCCAAGATCAATTTCGGATAGTTGCCTCGGTTGTCATGCTAATAATCGGTGTAGTTCTAATCTCCCGCTCCCTTCAAGAACGCTTTACTGTTGCGATGTCGGGCATTAGCGGGGCCGGTAATAATCTTCTTGCTAAAGTTACGATTGATGGACTGTTTGGACAGTTCATGATTGGCGCATTGCTTGGTTTGGTGTGGACACCTTGCGTTGGCCCAACGCTCGGTGCCGCAATTACATTAGCGAGTCAAGGCACAGATCTTGGCAAAATCCTTATTGTGATGACTATTTTTGGACTGGGCGCAGGAATACCACTTGCCCTGATAGGCATGGTGTCGCGTTCGGCGATGCAGGGTGCCAAGGGGGCGTTGGGAAAAGTAGGTAAATATGGCAAACAGGTGCTGGGTGGATTCTTGATCATCATCAGTCTTTTGGTCATTAGCGGCCAAGATAAACCTCTTGAAGCTTTTTTACTGAAACACTCACCAGCATGGTTAACCGATCTAAGCACCAGCATTTGAGTCTGAGTTTGTTCAGTTTCTCTCTAGGTTCAGTTAGAAAATTAGCGTATCTATGCCTTGCGCTTATTGTTGGGGGCTCGGCAAGCGAAGTGTTTGCAGATCCTGTTGCTCAAAGTATTTCAATCCGTGTGACGCAAGTCCGTAATGGCTTTGAGGTGCAAGCGAGCTATATGTCTCCCCTAAATAATTGCCAAGCATATGCTTTACTGACAGATTTTTCAAGTAATGAACCATCAGAGGGAATTAAGAGTAGCAAGATTACTCGTTTGTCAGAAAATACGGTGAGAGTAGAGCAGGTAGTAGAAGATCGGGTACTATTTTTCCCCATTCGTTTTGACTCTGTGATTGACTATATCGAGCATCCCATCCATGGAATGGATCTAAAACAAGTGAAGGGTTATTTTAAAGAGTATCAAGCTAAATGGAAACTTATTCCTCAGGATCATGGAACCTTATTTAGCTACGAAGCATTTATTTTGCCTGACAGCATCATACCTCGTTTTGTCGTAGAACATTTTATGACCAGCCGCATACACACGCGCTTTGAGAAAATGGAGCAACGAGCAAAAGCTCGAGCTAATTTTTTACCCGAGCGATGTCGATGAAAAAGATCTTAATCTTATTTGCTAAAGACTGGGATCAAATCGCAATTCAAGCAAAGCGTGACTCAAGACAGTATCAGTTTTACTTCGAAGGTTTTGATTTGGCACGTTTTCCAGAAAATATTAATCTTCTGTTTTTTAAAATATTACCCTTTATTAAAAAATTAGAAGGAAAATACCAAAAGCTCGGTCTAGACGGAATTGTCAGTAATCATGAGCAATTTGGCGCATTAATTGCAGCTTTATTGGCCCAACGTTTAGGATTGCCAGGTAACGACCCTTTAGCAATCATCGCTTGTCAACACAAGTACTACAGTCGCTTGGTACAACAAAATATCGTACCGGAGGCAGTTCCTAAGTTTTCGTATATCCCTTATCCATTGGATTCCACGAAATCTCTGGATATACCGTTTCCCTTCTTTATAAAACCAGTAAAAGCTACGTATTCAGTACTTTGCAAGCAAATAAATAATTGGGATGAACTTGAGCAGCATCTGCACTTTAATTATTTTGAGGAGTGGTTAATTCGTAAACTGGTTAAGCCGTTTGCTGACGTTATGCCACTGCTAACTCCATTAAAAATCAATCCCAACGGTCTTCTCGCCGAAGAAATTATTGAGGGAGAACAAATGAATCTTGATGGCTATTGCCAGAATGGAGAAATTCATTTTTTAGGAATAATTGATGAAGTTATGTACCCTGATACCCAGGCATTTATGCGCTTCGAATATCCTTCAAGACTTTCTGAGGAAATACAAAACCGTGCTAAAGAAATTGCAACAAAGGTATTACATGGTCTTAACTATCGCCATGGTTTCTTTAATATGGAGTTTTTCTATCAACCCCAAACAAATGATTTAAAAATTATTGAGATTAATCCTCGTTCTGCATCACAGTTAGTGAACTTATATGAGCGTGTTGATGGCTACAATCCGTATGATGTATTGTTTGCATTGGCCGTTGGTGAGACGCCAGTTATCAAAAAAGGTGAGGGCCCATTTCAGACAGCGGCAAGTTTTGTATTTCGGCATTTTCAGAAACCACAAAGGCAAAAGAAACCCAGTATTCACGCAGTAAAACAGGTACTTGCTTCATATCCCGATGCCAATATCATGTTTTATTTTAAACAAGGTGCCAGTTTAGAACGTGAGTTTAAATGGCTGGGTAGCTACCGCTATGCGGTCTTAAATCTGGGCGGTCTAAATCGTACAGATCTCTTTAAACGTTTTCGTTTATTGTGTCAGCAATTAAATTTTATCGATCCCTTAATAAAAGATCAGCATCTCCGTTAAATAGTGCGATGATATCCGACTACTGTCAATATAGCCCCCACCCATCTCTTGAAGGGTTAACGCAACGGATCCAAAGCGCTAATGTGCTGACCCGATTGATTATTGAAAATCTAGCCCCTGGAAAAGAGCTTGTTCCCCAACTAGCAACTCTTAATCCACCGTATTGGGAGTTTGCCCACATTACTTGGTTTCATGAGTTTTGGATTCACCGCAAGGGCCGTCAAGAACATCCCTCTTTGTATAAAGATGCAGATGCGTTATTTAATTCATCAACCGTAGCGCATGCAGATCGCTGGAATATTCCTCCACAGTCATTCGAGAGTTTATTACGGTATAACAACGAAGTATGCAATAAAACAAGCGAGCTCCTCAGTAAACCTTTAAGTGATGAAGATGCCTACTTTATACAGTTAGTCATTCATCATTACGATATGCATAACGAAGCATTTGCCATTATGTGGCAGGCACTTGCATATCCCATACCTTTTGAACCTTACAGTGTTTCAAAAAAGATAGCTTCAAGTGATGAATATATTGAGTTTCCACAAACCAATACGACTTTGGGATCGCTTCCTCAGCAAGGGTTCATATTTGACAATGAGAAATGGCAACATCCTCTTACTGTAGAACCATTTGCGATATCAAGCTCAGCGGTCTCTAATGAGCAGTATCGAGAGTTTGTCTTAGCAAAGGGCGGACAAGCGTTGCCAAACCATTGGAAGCACGAAGGCGGGGTTTGGTATGAACGCTTTTTTGACCAATGGCGCGTGATGGATGATCAGCAAGCCGTACGCCATATTCATTATGAAGATGCACTGCTTTATTGTGCTTGGCGCGAATTACGCTTACCCACAGAGGCTGAACTTACTTTACTAATAGCAACAAATCCTAATGACTGGCAGCCATCGGACTTATGGGAATGGACCAGTAGTCAATTTTTACCCTTTGAAGGCTTTACACCAGACCCATATCTCGATTACTCACAACCTTGGTTTGATGGCACATACCAAGTATTAAAGGGTTGGAGTCCATTTACAGTAGAACGCATGCGCCGTATAGGATTTCGGAACTTCTATCAAACAAAGCGCAATGACATCTTTAGCGGCTTTCGGGTCTGCCGACTTTAAATGCTGTGAAAAAAATTACAACCTGACTGCCTGACTATATCCAGTTAATTCTAGATAACCTCGGCCAATCACAAGTTGGTTCTGACTCATTTCAATTGCACCCTCATAGTAAAACCCACCCGTGCTAGCGCGAGCATCTACCTCCTGATCTTGCATCAGGGTTTGTAATCGAAACTCTTGATTACCCACCCGAATTAAAAAGCCTTTTGGGTAGTTTGCAAGCGATCGTGGCGAACTCCATTGGCCTACCGCCTCCCAAACAGCATTAGAGTGTTGCTCTAGAATGCGGCCTGTTTGATCACGTCGATCCCACTCACTGAACAAAGCCTTGCCGGACTGATCACGTATCCGAAAGGCCATGATGCTTTCTCCATTAAGAAGATTTATCCCAATCCAATCCCAACCGACCGCACCTGGCATCAGTAAGCTGCTTGACCATTCGTGATCAAACCAGGCAATCCCAGACCGTTTAAGAAGAGAGCTCTGCTTGCCTTTTGATAATTTGTCTTTAATCTCAATTTGAGCTGTTACATTCAGCTGCGGACGGCTGTAGTAATAACTAGCGAGCTCAGGGCTAGGACCTTTGGCAGAAAAACCTTGATTACCTCTTAAAACAGGCGCTTGTAAAGGAATGGCCTCTAAACGTATCGTGAATGTATCTGCTGGAATAA
Source organism: Polynucleobacter sp. (assembly GCA_036746715.1). Classification (GTDB taxonomy): domain Bacteria; phylum Pseudomonadota; class Gammaproteobacteria; order Burkholderiales; family Burkholderiaceae; genus Polynucleobacter. The sequence continues at coordinate 120,037 of DAIODQ010000006.1, forward strand.
CAAACTGATAACGATCATTTTCAGTTCTCACCATGGTCCAATTGGCTAATCGTAATTTTGTGTCGGCAGTGTCAAATACAGCACCCGCAGTGCCAACTCGTCCTGCGACATCCGCATGGCGTAATTTTCTTTCTTCCGGAATGGCCAAAGCAGCATGCGCAAATAGGAGTTGGGTAGGCGCAAAACGACTTGGATTATCAGGGGAATGTTGAGTGCGACTACGAAAGAAAGTAATTTGAAAACCCATCGCATTTTCACCTGAGCCAAGCCAACCAGTGAGATACCACCATTCGGTTCTAAATTCTGGGTGTGCACCATGATCGCGTGGGAATGCTAATTTTCTTGGACGAACAGGCGGATAGACGACTGACGAGGAATTTGCCCATTGTGAAACGGGTAGGGCACAAGACATTGCGAATGCCTGCATCAAATAACGGCGTTTAGGAAAGTGCATTACCATTCTGCCCGTAATGCGCTGATTAAATTCACTGGGTTCAGAGTGCGCTGTGAGGCCCATAACGCCGCTGCAATACCTAAGCCAAGCAAAGCAAGCATCAGCGTAATGAGAGCAAAGAAGGGCACGCTTGTATCCATTGTCCAATGAAAGGATTGTGGGTTAACGCGATGAATCAATATCTGGCTCATTATTAAACCCAAAAGAGTTCCCCAAATAACAGCTAAGCCTAACAATAGGCCAGATTCTGTACTAATCCAAACTATTCTCTGGGTAGATGATTGCCCCAAGTAGTAGACCAAAGCATATTCTTTTTCACGGAGCAAGGCTTGACCTGCAAAACCTGTCGCTACCGCAAAAAGTGCCACAAGAAGGGCGGCGATCTCCAGAGCATACGTTAGAGCAAAACTACGATCAAAGATTGTCAACGATAGGGCCCGAAGGTCACTGCGATTCATAAACTCTTGATCACGAAACTGTGGAATGGCAGCTCGAAGCGCAGTAAGCACTGTGGCTGGATCGGCCTGATTGACCAACCAAATGGCGATCCCTGAATACTGTTGATCACCACTGATCGTTTGGTATGTGCCAAGATCCATCACGAGCGCACCGTGCTGTCGACCATAGTCCCGAAAAATCCCTGCAACCCAAACTTTTTGGGAGCCCTGCCGTTCATTAAATGCCGGCAGTGTCTGAATCGTACCGGGACGCCAGTCATACAAATCAACCATTGCTTCAGAGACATAGACCACCGGTAAGGCTGACTGATCAGATAAAGCACTGAGTGGATAGATCGGTCCAATTAAAGGAAGCGTTGGCGCTGATCGACCCTGCTGGATTGGTCTAGCGATTAAGGTTACTTCCGGTCGATCGGATTGAAAAAGTATCTTACGTTGTAGGTTTAGTTCATATCGATCAATGCCCGGAACTTTCTCAAGAGTATTCAAAAGATCGGGGTTCTTCAGAAACTCATCGCCTAAATTTAGCTGTTTAAAGTTTGCGTATAAGTCTGCTGGTAATACTTGGTCAAGCCACTGAGTCATCGAATCTCGAAAACTAGCAACCATCACCACCATGGCTACGGTCAGAGCAAGAGCAGCAACAACACCCGCAATTAATCCTGCAGAACTTGCCGGAGCTTGCGCTAAGCGCCAGATTGCAAATATGAGGGACGATGATTGCTTTTGCCAGCCTGATAAACCATGTGCCAAACTTAAAAAACAATGCTGAACTAACCAAGGAATAAGTGCTAAGCCCGCAAATAATAAACATGCAATCGAAGCATAGGCAGCGAGTGGTAGATCATTCATAGCAGGCATAAATGCCAGAACGAAGCTAGCAAGGCTAAAGACCAGAGCAATTCGGTAATGAACAACGGGTCGCACGACGCGTTCGATAGAGCCCGCTCTCAATTGTTCAGCGGGGTGTCTAGCCGTGGCAGCTTTTGCTGGAAAGTAAGCAGCTAATAAACCAACTGCAATGGCAAGAATCCAAAAGCCAAACAGAGCTAAGGGATCAATTTCAATGGGCGGTACTGTGCCAGAGAAATAACCTCCCCCTAAATCACCGCCCAAAACATTAAGCAAGACAAATGCGATAGTAAGCCCCAAGCCAATACCGAATAAACCTCCCAAAGCAGAAATACCTGCAGCCTGCGCAAGCACTAATGAAAATATCCATCGAGAGCTTGCGCCTAAGATACTGAGAAGTGCCAGTTGGGATTGTTGGCGTAATACGGAAAAGCTGATGGTCGTAAAGACCAAAAATGCACCGGTAAAGAGGGCAACTAGCGCTAAGACATTTAAGTTAACCCGATATGCGCGCGATAAATTTGAGACACGCCGATCACGCTCTTGAGAGCTGATTAAACGTAGGCCAAGATTTAAGTTCTGTACGGCATCGGCTACCTCTTTAAACGCTTTGCCATCGAGAAGCTGCACATCCATTCGACTAATCCGCCCAAGGCCTCCTAAACGCCACTGAAGCGTGCCCAAGTCCATAACAGCAATCGCTTGGCCAACTGCACCCGGTACAGTACCAGCAACCTTGAATCGAACAGCCTTACCTTCGTAATCGAGTCCTATGAAGTCACCAACTGATAACTGTAACTTTTGCATAGCAGCGGCTGATAAAAAGATTGCGTCTTCTGAAAAGAGTTGCTGCTGTTGGTCTTCAGAAACAAACGGCATTAACGCGGGTGATACACGACCCGCCTGAAAAATATCAATCCCGAGAACACGGATTTGTGCCGTATTGCGTTCTAAAACTGGGCTAATTGCGCGGATCCCAAGCTCAGTTTGATATGTAGCAATTTTGTCATATAGCTGGTCTGAGAATTCACCGGTAGGCATGATGATTTGGGCAGACGCCTGACCATTGACCAAGTCTAAGGCGCGGCTAAATTCACTGAGAGCCGAGCGATTGACGGTATGAATGGCGACCGCCAGTGCAATACCCAAAGCAACGGCAAGTCCCGCTATCAACCAGCGTCCTGGCTGTGCCCTAAAGGCAGATGATAGAAGCCAATAAAACAGCATTAGTTCGTTAAAAACAGACGGCGATCTAAGCGCTCTGCGGCTTTATCTGAGTGAGTCACCATCACTAAGGCAGCATGATGCTCACGGCAAGAACGGCACAAAAGTTCGAGAGCGAGATTAGCAGTTACTGGGTCTAGGTTACCCGTTGGCTCATCCGCCAGAACTATTTTAGGACGATGGACTAAGGCCCGCGCGAGGGCAATTCGTTGTTGCTCACCTCCAGATAAAACGGCGGGAAATTGTTCATACGTAGCAGCCAGACCCAGTTCACTTAACAGTGCCTGTGCACGAGCTTTTGCCTGATCAAGGGGAAGTCCAGCGATTAAACAGGGCACCATGACATTTTGTAAAGCATTGAGATGAGGCATTAAATGAAATGCCTGAAAAACGAAACCGAAGGCAGTACGGCGAAGATAGAGCTGCTCATTTGCCCCCATTGTTTTGAGATCGTTACCTTCAACTAGTATCCGACCCTCATCGGGCTGATCGAGGCCTGCCAAGAGATTGAGCAGGGTCGATTTACCCACCCCAGAGGCCCCCTGAAGAGCAAGTTGCTCGCCAGTAGCCAGGGAGATATTGAGATCTCGAAATAGCCAGCGATCGGCGCTCACTTGCCGACCAAGCCTCTCAGCTTTAAGTAAGACCATCGTAAGACCCAATTTAGAGAATGATTAACATGCTTCTATTGTTGCATTCTCTTGCTATTGATGGGATCCACCAAGAATTTTGGCAGGCATACGCATTCGCTTAATTCTCTATACAATTTTCGTATTTAATTATTAATCAAGTACAAAAATATGTCACATTATTTAAAAGCCATTCTTTGCTTTTTGCTCTTTAGCACTTCAATCAGCCTTAGTGCGCAAACTGTATTACGCGTTACAACGATCCCTGAAGAGGCGGCAACGGAGCAGATCCGTAAATTTGGCCCCTTGACTAAGTATCTAGAACGTACAGTAGGAATGAAGGTCGATTTTGTACCCGTTAATGACTATCCTGCTGCTGTAGAAGCGCTTGTGAATAAGCAAGTAGAGCTAGTATGGTTCGGTGGCTTCACGTATGTTCAGGCTCAAATCCGCTCAGGCGGCAAGATCATTCCAATTGCTCAGCGAGAAGAAGATACTAGCTTTCGTTCCGTGTTCATTACCCAAACTAATTCTGGGATTAAACGCCTTACTGATTTAAAAGGAAAGCAGGTGAGCTTTGGTTCGCAATCAAGTACCTCAGGCCATTTAATGCCACGTTCATTTTTATTAGAGGCCGGAATCGATCCTGACAAAGACTTTAAACGGGTGGCCTATTCGGGAGCACACGACGCAACGATTGCAGCGGTTGTAAATGGTCGTGTGGATGCGGCAGCGCTTGATATAACGGTATGGCGTAAATTTGTTACAGAGAATAAGGTCGATACCACCAGGGTCGATGTATTTTATACAACCCCACCGTACTTTAATTACAACTGGTCAGTACACGCAGATATGCCCGCTCCTCTGCGCGAGAAAATCACCGCAGCGCTTCTCAATCTGAATATGAACAATCCAGAGGGTAAAGAAATCTTGACCCTCAATCGTGCTACGAAATACATCCCCACAAAACCCGAAAACTACAAAGGTTTGGAGAACGCAGGACGAAGTGCGGGCTTGATTCGTTAATCACGACGTGGCAAACCAACTCTCTGCTCGTAACGATTTTGGCATCAAGCTTAGCGACGTCACTGCTTATCATCCTGCAGCGACTGCGCAAGCTCCCCCAGCGATTCAAGGGCTTAATTTATCTATTGGGCCAGGCGAGCATGTAGCAGTCATCGGTCCATCAGGATCGGGTAAAACAAGCTGTTTATTAGTCATTGCCGCTGCTTTAAAAGTAAAGTCTGGAAAAGTCTCTCTGAATCATCAGTCTGTTTGGGAGCTAGCTACTCGTAAACTACACGAGCTACGCGGTAATCTCTTCTTTGCACCGCAAACTCCACCATTACCTCCAAGGCAACGTGTTATTACTGCCTTACTTGCAGCCAAATTACCGAGACAATCTTTCTTTGCAAGCCTAATGAGTCTGGTCTATCCCAGGGATAGTAAAGAAGCATGTGAAGCTCTTGCGCAATTTGACCTTGCCGATAAGCTTTGGCAACGGGTAGACCGACTCTCTGGCGGAGAGCGCCAACGGGTTGGCTTGGCACGCGCCTTACTATCTCCCGCAAAGATCTGGTTAATTGATGAGCCGCTCTCAGCCTTAGATCCAACCCGAGCACGACAAGCGATGGATAGTCTGATTACGCATGCTAAAGATCATGGGATTACATTGATTACCAGCCTGCACCAAGTGGATGTAGCAACCAGCAAATTTCCTCGTGTCATTGGTTTGCGTGACGGGAAATTAGTCTTTGATCTGCCTAGCGGTGAGGTCAGCAAGGAACTATTGGCAGATCTGTATAGACAACACGAACACGAGCTGTACCAAAATGCGCCGGTCTTGCCAGATAGCCCGCCTGAGCCAGCCCCAGTTAAGATCATTCATTGTCGGTGATAAAGCAGTGCCTGCAACTCTAGCTCAGCCTCTTAACCCCGCACTCAGAGACCCTGCTTGGACCGGTCGACTATTTTGGTCCATTGCGCTGGTCATTCTCTTGGTACCGGCATTCGTAGCAACTGAGTTTAGGCCTTGGATTTTGCTTGAACCTGACAACCTCAAAGTAAGCTCCAAATTTCTGGGCGATTTCTTTCCTCCCGAGACCAACCCAGAGTTTTTATTGCTGATTGCTAAAGAGGCCTGGCGAACGATTGCAATAGCCACCGCCGGTACATTTCTGGCATTAGTGCTTGCGATCCCAATGACATTGATCTCAACCCGAGTCTTATCAATCTCATCCTTACCAGGACAAATGCATCTTCTACCGTTTGCTGTGCGTCAAGTAATCCGCTGGATCTTAATCATCTTGCGTAGCGTCCCCGAGTTAATTTGGGCCTTAGTATTTGTAAGAGTTGTAGGCCTTGGACCAGCTGCGGGGGTCTTAGCGATTGGTCTAACGTACTCAGGAATGCTTGGTAAGGTCTATACCGAGATCTTAGAGAGCGGTGAGCGCCATGTGGCGACTAATTTAATGCGTAATGGTTCTAGCCGATTGCAGGCATTCTTTTACGGAGTCTTGCCACAGAACTCAACCGAACTAACTAGTTATACCGTGTATCGCTGGGAGTGCGCGATTCGTGCATCTGCAGTGCTTGGGTTTGTCGGGGCAGGGGGCTTAGGGCAGCAACTGGATAATTCCATGCGCATGTTTAATGGCGGCGAAGTAGCAACAATATTGATCGTCTTTATGCTGCTCGTTGGCATGGCAGATCTATTAAGTGCATGGCTCAGAAAGGTCATGCAATGATGAACCCTCAAGCAAACCCATGGTTTCGGTGGAACTGCTCAGTGTGCTGGGTCACACTAGGCTTAGTGCTATTAACCATCCTTAGTTTTTGGACCCTTGATCTTCAGTTAGGGCGCTTATTTTCAGTGGATAGCGCTAAGCGTATGGGTCGGTTTTTAGGTGAACTGCTATCGCCAGATCTACGAGCAATCTTTTTACATAAACTTTGGATCGCCGGCTTAGAGACTCTTGCGATGTCGGCAGTCGGCACCATCTTGGCAGCGTTCTTTGGCTTACTCCTTGCGATCCCTGCTAGTAAAAGTCATGCTAATGATCCTGCACATTGGCGCTTTTTGTGTCGCTTAGTCCTTAACGGTCTGCGCTCCATACCCGAGCTAGTGTGGGCCGCTCTAATTCTTATATCGGCTGGTCTAGGACCATTCGCTGGAACGTTAGCATTAGCACTTCACACCACGGGAGTGCTCGGTCGTTTGTTCTCGGAGTCGATTGAGAACGCACCGCAGGGTGCAGCGCAGGCACTGCGGGTACAGGGTGTTTCCGAGAGCCAAGTATTTTTATATGCTACCTTACCCACTATCATTCCACAACTCATGTCGTACACGCTTTATCGCTGGGAGAACAATATTCGTGCGGCTGCTATATTGGGCGTTGTGGGTGGCGGTGGCTTAGGACAAATGCTTGCTTTTCATATGGGACTATTTCAGATGCAAGAGACCAGCAGTATATTGATTGCCATCATTCTATTAGTTGTTCTGGTGGATACGATGTCGTACATCGCGCGACGCCTGATGTCACGCTAGCCCCACGATGAACCCCTCAGTCCTACAAGAGCTCACCATTGGTTTACAAGCAAAGCCAGCGCATATTGCCCCGAAGTTCTTTTATGACGAACTCGGCTCTAAGTTATTTGAAGCCATTACCTTGCTCAATGAGTATTATCCGACTCGTACCGAGGCGCACATCATGTCGCGCTATATCGATGAGATATCAGCAGCAGTGGGGGATTGCGATGCTTTCGTTGACCTAGGCGCTGGGAACTGCGCTAAGGCAAGCGCTTTATTTGAAAGTTTGCAGCCAAAACAATATTGGGCATTGGATATCTCAAAAACGTTCCTCGATGCAGCAATTGCTAATCTACAAAAACAATTTCCCAGTATTGCCATGGTTGCCCAAGCATGCGATCTATCGCAAGCAATTCAGCTACCTGACATCGCTGCCCAGAAGAAGATATTTTTCTACCCAGGATCATCGATTGGTAATTTTGATCTCAAGGAAGCCCATCTATTTTTGCAAGGTATCGCTCAATTATTAAATGGCAGTGGTGGTCTTCTCATTGGGGTAGACCTTGTTAAGAATAGAGATGTATTACATCGCGCTTACAACGATTCACTGGGCATTACGGCGGCATTTAATTGCAATGTCTTATTACACATTAATCGTTTAATCGGCACTAATTTTTCTTTAGAAGATTGGGATCATGACGCCTTTTTTAATGAACATGTATCTCGCATTGAGATGCATTTGCGAGCCAAGCGAGACGTCCAGGTCATTTGGGGTGGTCATTTGGCTGAGTTTAGTAAGGGTGAGACCATCCATACCGAAAATAGCTATAAATACACTCAGGCAGGTTTCCAAGACCTATTGAAGAAGGCCGGTTTTCAGAAAGTAGTCTCTTGGACCGATCAAAACCAGCACTTTATGGTCTGTTTTGCTAGTTTTGCATGAGGCCTAAATGGCTTAAAGCATCTTAGGCTCAATAGCAGCCTAAGGCCCCTGACTAATTATTTTGCACTGCATTAAAAAAAGCCCTATTTACCTATCAAACAAAACTTGGGTAATTTAATTTTTACAGATTTTGGTGTAATAATTACTTTACTCAACTTATGTGAGGTAAATATGATGAACGACACAACTTTTATCACCCTTTTCATACTCTTTGGCGCATGTTTTGGGTTTGTAACGTATTCACAGCGACACTTGTTTAGCGAGGGTCCTCACAAGGCGAAGACCTCAGATGACAACATATTTGAAAGTCGTATTTTTTGGGTCGCGCTTTGCGCGTTGCTCTGGCCAATCATGGTCGTCACCAGAATCCATAGTGCCTGGCTACTTCACAAACGGAAGAAGCTAGCTCAACACGCAGTCTTGCATTGATGTTTTAAATGGTCAGCTAAGCAGTAAGAACTAGAATAAAAAAAAGCCCAAGGCATACAACCTTGGGCTTTTGCATTACAGCGGTCTATTGCTTACACACTAACCGTATCCGCCACACTACTAAAGTCTTTGATCTTGTCAAAGTTCATGTAGCGATAAACATCATCGGCTTTGGCATTCAGCGGTTGCACTTGTTCGAGGTACTCTGCCATGGTGGGGATTCTGCCAAGGAGGGCAGCAACCGCAGCGAGTTCTGCCGAAGCCAGATAAACACGCGTATCGATTCCTAAACGGTTCGGGAAGTTACGTGTCGATGTCGATACTGCAGAAGCACCTTTACGCATCTGCGCTTGATTGCCCATGCACAAAGAACAACCTGGAGTTTCCATGCGAGCACCTGTTCTTCCAAGGATGCCGTAGTAACCCTCTTCAGTGAGGATCATCGCATCCATCTTCGTAGGTGGTGCAATCCATAAACGCGTTGGGATATCGGTCTTACCTTCTAGGATCTTGCCAGCAGCACGGAAGTGACCAATATTAGTCATGCACGAACCAATGAACACCTCATCAATCTTGTCACCCTGTACTTCAGACAAGAACTTCACATCGTCAGGATCATTGGGGCAAGCCAAGATAGGCTCTTTGATCTCGTTCATGTCGATCTCAATGACCTCGTAATAATCGGCATCAGCATCAGCCTTGAGTAATTGTGGATTAGCAATCCACGACTCCATCGCTTTAATACGACGGGCAAGGGTGCGCTTATCTTCATAGCCATTCGCAATCATCCACTTCATCAAGGTGATGTTCGAACGCATGTACTCGATGATGGGCTCTTTATTGAGATGCACAGTGCATCCACCAGCAGAACGCTCAGCCGAGGCATCGGACAGCTCAAAGGCTTGCTCCACCTTGAGATCAGGCAAGCCTTCAATCTCGAGGATCCGACCTGAGAACACATTTTTCTTACCTTTTTTCTCAACGGTGAGAAGACCACGCTTAATGGCATAGAGCGGTATTGCATTCACTAAATCACGCAAGGTAATGCCTTGCTGCATCTTGCCCTTAAACCGAATCAAGACTGACTCGGGCATATCCAGGGGCATCACACCGGTTGCGGCTGCAAAGGCAACGAGACCTGAGCCTGCAGGGAAAGAGATGCCAATGGGGAAGCGCGTATGACTATCGCCACCAGTGCCACAGGTATCAGGAAGTAATAAACGATTTAACCAACTGTGGATCACACCATCACCCGGACGTAGAGCAACGCCACCACGATTGGTCATAAACGCTGGCAACTCATGGTGCGTGCGAATATCAACGGGCTTGGGATAGGCCGAGGTATGGCAGAAGGATTGCATCACGAGATCTGCTGAGAACCCTAAGCACGCAAGATCTTTCAACTCATCACGGGTCATCGGACCGGTGGTATCTTGTGAGCCGACCGTGGTCATATGGGGCTCGCAGTAGGTACCTGGACGAACACCTTGACCCTCTGGTAATCCACAGGCACGACCGACCATCTTCTGTGCCAAGCTAAAGCCCTTCTTATTATTGGGAGGACTAATGGGAACACGGAACTCGGTGGATGCTGGCAGACCTAAAGACGCTCGTGCCTTCGCAGTTAAACCACGACCCACGATGAGAGGGATACGACCACCAGCACGCACCTCATCCAAAATCACTGGAGACTTCAATGCGAACTCGGTAATCACCGCAGCGTTTTTATAAACCTTACCCTCGTAAGGGCGCAACTCAATCACATCGCCCATATTCATTTGATTAACATCAAGCTCAATTGGCAGAGCGCCAGCGTCTTCCATGGTGTTAAAGAAGATCGGAGCAATCTTGCTACCCAAGCAAACCCCACCAAAGCGCTTATTGGGTACAAAAGGAATATCTTGACCGGTCCACCACAAGACCGAGTTGGTCGCTGATTTGCGAGAAGAGCCGGTACCTACTACATCACCCACATAGGCGATCTGATGACCTTTTTGTTTCAAGGCCTCAATTTGTTTCATGGGACCGCGCACACCAGCTTCATCGGGCTCAATGCCAGGACGGGGGTTCTTGAGCATGATGGTGGCATGCAGGGGAATATCGGGACGGCTCCATGCATCGGGCGCAGGGGATAGATCATCGGTATTGGTCTCACCGGTGACCTTAAAGACCGTGAGGGTCATGGATTCTGGGACGGCGGGGCGACTAGTAAACCATTCGGCGTTGGCCCAACTCTGGATTACAGCCTTGGCATTTGCATGACCTTTGTGCGCTAAGTCATTGACATCATTAAAGTAATCAAACATCAATAAAGTCTTTTTCAATGCTTCCGTAGCTGCAGCGCCACAGTCTTTGTCTTCTAAAAGCTCGACCAATGGTTTGATGTTGTAACCGCCCAGCATCGTACCGAGTAACTCCGTGGCCTTGACCTTGGAGATCAATGGAGAAGCAATCTTTCCTTTGGCAACAGAATCCAAAAACTCGGCCTTGACCTTGGCTGCCTCATCGACACCAGCGGGTACTCGGTAGCTAATAAGTTCTACGAGTTCGGTCTCTAAACCCTTGGGTGGGTTCACCAGCAATTTGACCAGTTCAGCGGTTTGGTCTTTGGTGAGGGGAAGAGCGGGGATGCCTTGCGTGGCACGCTCAGCTACATGGGATTGATATGCGTCTAACATGGGTTTCCTGATCAGAAATGAGCCTAAAAGAGTAGGCTATATTGTAAAACTTTACTGACAGGCAATCCAGCCAAAATACCCCTAAATCGAGGGCATTTAGAGGATTTCTTCGTGCTTTAGGGCCCAAACGAGGGCAAGTACCCAACCAATTAGCGACCACCCCAAAAAGAGGTTTAGAGCAAAGATCGCCCCGGTATTGGCGCGCCCACGATAGACGGCAACCGCTGTAGGAAACAGGTAAAAGAGGGTTAGTAGGGTGATCAGTAAGGCAGCTAGAAAGCGCATCCAATCATTCTACCTAGGGCAAGCCCGAATCATTTTTTTTTAGACAGATCCGCCGCTATCGCTATAATTGCGTATTACCAATAGACGTTAAGCGATGACCAAATACGTTTTTGTCACTGGTGGTGTAGTTTCTTCCCTTGGGAAAGGAATTGCAGCCGCCTCGCTTGCCGCGATTCTTGAATCCCGCGGCCTGAAAGTCACCCTCCTCAAATTAGACCCCTACATCAATGTAGACCCTGGAACCATGAGTCCGTTTCAGCATGGCGAGGTCTTTGTAACCGAAGATGGCGCCGAGACCGATCTCGATCTAGGGCATTACGAACGCTTTGTGAGCGCCAAGATGCGCAAGAGCAATAACTTCACCACCGGTCAGATCTATGAGTCGGTGATTCGGAAGGAGCGCCGCGGTGAGTACCTCGGCAAGACCGTGCAGGTTATTCCACACATCACCAATGAGATTCAGGCCTTTGTAGAGCGGGGTGCTAAAGCCAGTCATGATGGTAAAGCGGATGTTGCAATCTGCGAGATCGGTGGCACCGTCGGTGACATTGAATCGCTCCCATTTTTAGAAGCTGCCCGCCAAATGAGTTTGCGTCTTCCAAAGGGCGATTGCGCCTTTGTGCATTTAACTCTCGTGCCATGGATACAAAGTGCGGGCGAGCTGAAAACGAAACCAACCCAACACTCGGTACAAAAGCTGCGTGAGATCGGTATCTTGCCCACCGTATTACTGTGCCGTGCGGATCGACGCATTCCAGCAGATGAACGCGCCAAGATCTCATTGTTCTCGAATGTGCGGGAAGAAGCAGTAATCTCTGTGTGGGATGTTGATACGATTTATAAGATCCCCGAGATGTTGCAAGCACAGGGCATGGATGAGTTAATTTGCAAAGAGCTTCATATCGAAGCTAAGCCTGCAGATCTTGCGATGTGGACCCACTTGGTCTACGAGATGGAGAACCCACAACACGAGGTCACCATTGGGATGGTTGGTAAGTATGTGGATCTTACTGAGTCCTATAAATCTTTGATCGAAGCCTTGCGACATGCAGGTATTCATAACCACACCAAAATCAATATTCGGTATATTGATTCAGAGCGCTTAGAGCAGGGCAATCTTGAATGCTTGCACGATCTCAATGCCATCTTGGTACCCGGAGGCTTTGGTAAGCGTGGCACCGAGGGCAAGATCAAAGCGATTCAGTATGCGCGTGAGAATGCGATCCCTTATCTTGGCATTTGCTTAGGCATGCAACTAGCGGTGATTGAGTTTGCTCGGCATGTGGCAAAGATTGAGGCTGCCAATAGCACCGAGTTTGACCCAGAGACCCCGAATCCCGTTGTGGCACTCATTACCGAATGGCTTGATCGCGAAGGCAAGATTGAGAAGCGCGCAGCCGACTCAGATCTTGGTGGAACGATGCGCTTAGGATCACAGCGTTGTCCCGTCAAACCCAATACGCTTGCGCACCGCATTTATGGCAATGAAGTCAACGAGCGTCACCGCCATCGCTATGAGGTTAATAATATCTACGCGCCTAAATTAGAGAAGGCGGGCATGATCATCTCAGCACGCACACCGACCGAAGATCTTCCGGAGATGATGGAGTTGCCGCAAAGCATGCATCCTTGGTTCTTTGGTGTGCAGTTCCACCCCGAGTTCACCTCGACCCCGCGCGATGGACACCCACTGTTCTTGGCATTCATCCGCGCAGCACTTGCGCGTCAACAATCCAAAACCGCAGTGGCAGCCTAAGCAAGCCTAACGACTATGTTTAAAAAACTCTGCGGCTTTCCTATTGGTTTAGACCAACCATTTTTTTTGATTGCCGGGCCTTGTGTGATCGAGTCAGAACAGTTCTCGATTGATACTGCAGGTCAGATCAAAGCGATCTGCGCCGAACTGAACATCCCATTCATCTATAAATCATCCTTTGACAAAGCTAATCGTTCATCAGGAACCTCGTTCCGTGGCTTAGGCATGGATAAAGGTTTAGAGATCTTGGCGAAGGTAAAGAAACAAATTGGGGTACCGATTCTTACCGATGTGCATGAGAGTAGTGATGTCTCCTCGGTTGCAGCGGTGGTCGATGTTCTGCAAACCCCCGCATTTCTGTGTCGGCAAACAGATTTCATTACTGCGGTTGCGCAAAGTGGCAAGCCCGTGAACATTAAGAAGGGTCAGTTCTTATCTCCTTACGAGATGAACAATGTGATCGATAAAGCCAGAGCGGCGGCCCAAGAGAAAAATCTCCCCGATCAATTTATGGTCTGCGAGCGCGGCGCAAGTTTTGGGTATAACAATTTGGTGTCGGACATGAGAAGTCTCGCGATCATGCGCAGCACAAAAGCCCCCGTGGTTTTTGATGCCACCCACTCGGTGCAATTACCAGGCGGTCAAGGAAGTAGTAGCGGTGGCCAACGTGAGTTTGTACCAGTTCTTGCAAGAGCAGCAGTCGCTGTTGGGATTAGCGGTCTTTTTATGGAGACCCACCCCAATCCTGCGAAAGCATTATCCGATGGGCCCAATGCAGTCCCACTGGAGTATCTGAAAGAGCTCTTGGCGACTCTCAAAACAATTGATGCTAGTGTTAAACAAGCCAACACCTTTTTAGAAGATCGCTTTGCAAGCTATTAGTGCGCGCGATCAAGTTCTAAACCATTTACTGAGGAGATTTTATGAGTGCCATCGTTGACATTATTGGAAGAGAGATCTTAGATTCCAGAGGAAATCCCACGGTGGAGTGCGACGTCTTACTCGAATCGGGCGTGATGGGAAGAGCAGCCGTGCCCTCGGGTGCGTCCACGGGATCCCGCGAAGCGATTGAGCTGCGCGATGGGGATCAAGAACGTTATTTAGGCAAGGGCGTACTCAAAGCAGTTGAGAACATCAATACCAAAATTGCAGAGACCGTATTGGGTCTAGATGCGACCGAACAAGCGTTCTTGGATCGCACCCTCAATGATTTGGATGGCACGCACAACAAAGCCGGCCTAGGAGCGAATGCCACCTTAGCGGTATCGATGGCGGTTGCTCGTGCTGCAGCCGAAGAGGCAGGCTTACCTTTGTATCGTTATTTTGGTGGATCAGGTGCCATGCAACTCCCCGTCCCGATGATGAACATTGTGAATGGTGGGGCGCATGCTAACAACAGTCTCGATATTCAAGAGTTCATGATCATGCCCGTGGGTGCCGAAAGTTTTCGGGAAGCACTGCGCTGTGGCGCAGAGATATTTCATGCGCTCAAGAAAATCTTGCACGATAAGGATATGCCAACCTCGGTGGGCGACGAAGGCGGCTTTGCCCCGAACTTCAAGAGTAATCAAGAGTGTTTGCAAACCATTCTGAGTGCCATTGATAAAGCAGGGTACAAGGCCGGTGACGATGTGCTATTGGCGCTTGATTGTGCTGCAAGTGAGTTTTACAAAGATGGTAAGTACCATTTGGCTGGAGAAGGTTTGCAACTAAGCTCCACCGAGTTTGCTGATTACCTTGCGAATCTGGCTGATCAGTTCCCCATTGTGTCGATTGAAGACGGCATGCACGAGGGCGATTGGGATGGTTGGGCAACCCTCACCCAAAAATTAGGCCAGAAGATCCAGTTAGTCGGTGATGATCTCTTTGTGACCAACACCCGTATTCTGAAAGAAGGGATTGATAAAGGGATTGCTAATTCGATTCTGATTAAGATCAATCAAATTGGTACCTTGACCGAGACCTTTGCGGCGATTGAGATGGCCAAGCGCGCCAATTACACCGCAGTGATCTCGCATCGCTCGGGAGAGACCGAAGACAGCACCATTGCGGATATCGCTGTTGGGACCAATGCAGGTCAGATCAAAACGGGTTCGCTCTCTCGCTCTGATCGGATTGCCAAGTACAACCAACTCTTGCGCATTGAAGAAGATCTGGGAGACATTGCAACCTATCCTGGTAAAGCTGCGTTTTACAACCTCCGCAATCTGGGTAAATAAGTAAAACACAGCATGCGCCTGATTATCTATTCCATGCTGGGTTTACTGATCCTTATTCAGTACCCACTGTGGTTTGGTAAGGGTGGCTGGTTAAAAGTTTATGAGCTCGAGCGCCAGCTTGAGGCCCAGAAGGAGAAAAACGCAGCGCTTGAGATCCGCAACAACAAACTCGAAGGAGATGTTAAAGATCTCAAAGAAGGAAAGCTAGCGATTGAAGAACGTGCTCGCTCTGAGCACGGTATGATCAAAGAAGGCGAGTACTTTGTGCAAATTGTGCCCAAAGACACGATGGGCCCCAGCGCTCCAGCAAAGCCTAAACAGTAAATCAAGCAGGTGGCTAATGCCCTTTAGATGGTGGCCTGACCGCGTCCGCAAGGGTCGTGCTTGCAAAAGCCTGTTTGCAATCCACGGGGTCAAAGCGATACTGCATCCCACAAAAATCACAGGTGGTTTCTACTGCACCTTGCTCGGCTAAGATGCCATCCACTTCCTCTTGGCCTAGCATGCGGATCACATCGGCTACTCGTTGGCGCGAACAACGGCAAGCAAAGCGCACTAAGCGGGTTGGGAAACTACGAACACCATACTGAGTGGACTCTTCTAAGAAGAGGCGCCGTAAGAGAGTTTCTGGAGAGACCGTGAGTAACTCTTCGCTGGTGATTGTGTCACCCAAAATTTGGATGCGCTCCCAACCTTCACGCATCATGGTGGGGTCATACTGTGAGGCACCGCCAGTATCCGGTAGGCGCTGTAATAAAAAGCCACCCACCGAGTCAGGACCACAGGCTAACCACACATGCGTATCTAATTGTTCTGAGTTTTGCATATAGAGCATGATTGCCTCACTCACGGACTCCACCGGTTCTAGTAAACCAGGGTGAGTAGCGGATGGTCGGTTCAGTGCCACGATGCCTTGATAGGGCGCTTGCGATGCTTTGCGATCCGAAGGGTCTAAGGTAATGGCTAAGCGCCCAGTCCCTTCAGCATCCAGTAATTCCGCCACGGTGGCGTTATCGGGTATCTCGGTCACATCGGGATTAAGTTTGACGGTCGCACGGATCTCCAGCTGCGAAGTGCATTCCACCACCAGTAACAGAATCGGGCCCTTGCTCTGCGCTTGGATGATCAAGGTGCCATCGAGCTTAATGCTAGCGGTGAGTAGAGTGGCAGCAGCCACAAACTCACCCATGAGTGTACGTACGGCAGGAGGATCATTGCGACGCTCCACAATACTTTGCCATGTACTTCCTAAGCATACAAACTCACCGCGCACCGGAGCGCCATCGCAGACAAAGACCAAAAGCTCATTCATAACCTGAGATAATAATGCCCATGCGTATTCGAACTCGATTTGCCCCTAGCCCCACGGGCTTTATTCATTTAGGTAACCTCCGCAGTGCTTTGTATCCTTGGGCCTTTGCCAGAAGCAAGGGTGGGGATTTCATCCTGAGGATTGAAGATACGGATCAAGAACGCTCATCATTAGAAGCCGTTGAGGTCATCTTGGAAGGCATGCATTGGTTAGGCATGGACCCCGATGAGGGCCCGATCTATCAGATGCAACACATGGATCGCTATCGCGCAGTTCTTAAGCAGATGCTTGCCGATGGCAATGCATATTACTGCTATATGAGTGAAGATGAGCTCAATCGCTTGCGCGATGAGCAAATGGCCAATAAACAGAAGCCGCGTTACAACGGATTTTGGAGACCCGAAGCGGGTAAGACCTTACCAACACCTCCCAAGGATGTGAACCCCGTCATTCGATTCAAGAACCCAATTGGGGGATCGGTGATCTGGAACGATGCTGTGAAGGGTAGTATTGAGATCAGCAATGATGAGTTAGATGATCTGATTATTGCGAGACCCGATGGCACACCGACTTATAACTTCTGTGTCGTGGTTGATGACCTCGATATGAAAATTACACACGTAATCCGTGGAGATGATCATGTCAACAACACCCCGCGACAAATTAATATCATGAAAGCACTGGGTGGCACACCGCCGGTCTATGCGCATCTACCCACTGTACTCGATGAGAGCGGCGAGAAGATGAGTAAACGCAATGGGGCATTAAGCGTGCGCGATTATCAAAAGATGGGCTACTTGCCCGAAGCTATCCTCAATTACCTAGCTCGCCTTGGTTGGTCACATGGTGATGTGGAGATCTTCAATAAAGATCAGTTCATCCAATGGTTTGATCTAGAGCATTTAGGCAGATCACCCGCCCAACATAATCCCGAGAAACTCCTGTGGCTCAATCACCATTACATCCAAAACGGTAACCCTAAGCGCCTAGCCCAATTATGCAAGCCCTTCGCCGATCAACAGGGTATCAACATCGCTCAAGGCCCTAACTTTGAAGCCGTGGTGGCATTACTGAAAGACCGGGCCAATACCTTATTGGAGATTGTGGAAGGGGCGAAGCTCTTTTATCAAGAGCGGCCGCAACTAAGTACTCAGCAAATCCAAGAGAACATCCCAGAACATGTGCGGCCCGCGATCACCGAGTTTAGAGAAGCCTTGAAGAGCCAAGAAGCCCAAAGTAAGGAGCAGGTGGCTGCAATTCTGAAGGCAATATTAACAAACCACAATCTCAAAATGCCTGCATTAGCCATGCCAATTCGGTATGCGCTCTTTGCAACCACTCAGACCCCAGCCCTCGATGCAGTGATTGCCACTCTGGGTAAAGAAGAAGTAATCGAGCGTCTAGCAAAAATAGGCTAAAATCTCGGATTGTTTTGGAAGTGCGTAGACGCGAGGGGGTATAGCTCAGCTGGGAGAGCGCTTGCATGGCATGCAAGAGGTCAGCGGTTCGATCCCGCTTATCTCCACCACCAAACAAAGTAGTAAAAGGTAAGACAAGTTTTAGTAGTCCAAGGTCCCCATCGTCTAGAGGCCTAGGACATCACCCTTTCACGGTGAGTACGGGGGTTCGAATCCCCCTGGGGACGCCAGTCATGCGATGACAAGCATGATGCTGTATACGGAGCGGTAGTTCAGTTGGTTAGAATATCGGCCTGTCACGCCGAGGGTCGCGGGTTCGAGTCCCGTCCGCTCCGCCAATTTCTTTTGATACGTATTGACGTATTGCCCGACTCACCAAAGTTTGCTCAAATGACATGATCAATTGATAAGAACAGTGAGCTCCCAAATGAACAAAACAATCCTAACTTGCGCAGTAACAGGTAATCTCACCAAACCTGAGATGACCCCGTATCTGCCCATTACGCCAAAGCAGATTGCAGACTCCTGCCTAGGGGCTGCTGATGCCGGAGCTGCAGTAGTGCATATCCATGTGCGTTACCCCGAGACCGGTAAGCCATCGATGGAGTTAGATCACTATGCAGAAGTCATGCATCTCATTAAGGCGCAGAACAAAGAACTCATCATTAATCTCACCACCGGTCCTGGTGGACGCTATGTGCCCACCGAAGGTGACCCCAAAGTCTTTGCAGCCGGCACAACCTTATGCGATCCCCTTAAACGAGTCGAGCATGTCGCAGCACTAAAACCAGACATTTGTTCATTGGATCTCAACACCATGAACTCGGGTGCCGATGTGGTGATGAACACACCTAGTAACGTCCGCAAGATGGCCAAGGTTATTCGTGAGGCAGGAGTGATGCCCGAGCTTGAGATCTTTGATAGTGGCGATCTTAATCTTGCCAAAGATCTGATTGCCGATGGCACAGTCGATGGCCCTGGTCTCTACACCTTTGTCATGGGCGTGAAGTACGGCCTCAATACCGACCCAGCTACCTTACTTTATATGCGCGATCAACTTCCCAGCGGAGCGATCTGGGCCGCCTTTGGGATCAGTCGCGCTGAGTTTCCTATCGTGGCGCAAGCATGGCTCTTGGGCGGTCATATCCGAGTTGGCATGGAAGACAATATTTATCTCGAGAGGGGAGTGCTCTGCGAGAGCAATGCCCAACTCGTTAGCAAAGCCAAGCGGATTATTGGCGACCTTGGAGGGCAGTTAGCTAGCTCTAATGAAGCAAGACAGATGCTAGGGCTCTAGCAGCAGATCAATCAAATAAGACAAAGCCAAGCCCCAAAGCATTATCATGATGGCAATATTCTCAATTGAGGTATTTTTGTCATTTAACTATTCAAGGAATTCCATGAAAAAGATTGCACTAGTTAGCGCAGCAGTATTATTGATGGGTAGCAGCATCGCTATCGCCCAAAACAAGCCCCAAGCCGTTGTTGCGGTAGAGACAGCACCCGGCGTATTGAAAGTTGCTGAAGGTGTTCAGTTCCAAGGCAAGTTTAAGTCTGTGGATCAAAAAACCCGTCAAGTAGTCATCGTTGGCCCTAATGGTAATGAGTTCAAAACTACCCTCGGTAACGAAGTAAAGAACTTCAACCAAATTAAAGTGGGCGATATCGTCACCCTGACCCATGTCGAGATCTTTGTAGCTGATATCAAGAAGCCCAGCAAAGTTGAGATTCGTGAGCGCGTAGAAACAGAAAAAGCGGTCACCGCTAAACTGGGTGATAAACCCGCTGCAGCCATTGAGCGTCAAGTAGCTATCGTGGCTGATGTAACCGCAGTGGATGAGAAAAAAGGCACGCTCACCGTTCGCGGCGCAACCCGCACTTTGGATATCAAAGTAAAAGATCCTAAAGTACTCAAAGGCGTTAAAGTTGGCACCCAAATCGAAGCTGTGGTCACCGAGATCATTGCGATTGAAGTAAGTACCCCCAAGAAGTAAGCCGCTAGTACGTAAGCATCAAAACGACCCGTCTTGCTGCAAGGTAAGGCGGGTTTTTTATTGCCTACTTACCATTTGAGTCAGAAGATCATGTAGGATGAAGCAATGACCCAAAGCATCAAACAGCTAATCCGCAGCATCTTGGTAGCTTGCCTATTGATACCCAGCATTACGGGTGCCATGACCATTGGCCAGACCGTTGAGCTTGGCAAGCTAGAGACCTTCACAGGCAGTAGCTTCTCATTGCCAGCCAATAACACTAAAAATACCTTGGTAATGATCTGGGCCTCCTGGTGCCCATTTTGTCAGCGCCAAAATGTCTATCTCGAGAAGTTCGTCAAGCAAGTACCACCGAACAGTATCAACATCATCACTATCTCGATTGATAAGAACCCAAAGTTAGCCAAAGACTATATGAGTAAACACGGCTATACATTCCAAGCCGCAATGATGACCCCCGAGCTAAATAAGTCATTCGGTAAAGTAAAGGGGGTACCAATCGTACTAATCTTGGATAAGAACAACAAGATCATCCATCAAGAGATGGGCGAGATGTTTGAGGAAGACTTTGCTGACCTAAAGCGATTTGCTAAGTAAAAAAGATAGGGAATGTATTTAATCGAGTTACGTCTTAGGGGCCTAAGACGCATATTTCTTTAGCGCCTTTTCTAATTCAGCTTTCACTTTAGATTTAAGACTCGCCGGCCCAATCACCTCAACTCCATCGCCGTGCTTCATGATCTCCATCACGAGTTCTGGGTCTTGGTTGTAATCAAACTCTAAGGTGTAATTGCCAGCCTTATCAAAACTGCTCACTTGCTGACCATGCCAGGTCTCAGCAGACACCCAACGGGCTTTCTCGGGGGTAAAGCGTAGCTTGGCGCGCTGCGTGGCTTTGCCAGAGAAGATGCCATAACTCTCGGCAAAGTTCTCATGCAATTCTTTCTCGGGGACCTCAGTGGCTTTATCTTCCAAAACGTGTGCTGTGCGAATGCCGTCCATGGCAAAGCTGCGTAATCCCTTACGTAAATGACAGTAGGCGTCCAGATACCAGTTATCCCGATAGAAGATCAGGCGTTGCGGCGAGACCGCGCGCTCAGTAGACTCGTCTTTGCCCTTGGAGTAGTACGACAATTGCAAGCGTTGGCGCTTTAAGAGCGAGACCCCGACCTCTTCAAAGTTCTCCAAAACGTTCTTGCGCGCCGACATGCCAAAGACCTTAATGCGTTTACGTAACTCCTTGGCTGAGACCTCCGATTGCCCCAAGATACCATCGACGATATCCATCAGTGGGGCGATATGCGGACTTAGTAACCCACTCGTATCGAGATTGGCTAAGAGGTGTTGCATCAGAACGAGGGCAGTCGCCTCTTTCTCAGAAAACCACAAACCCGGCAGCTCAATCTTGTCACCCGCATTGGGTTTATCAAAGCGATAGCCACCCATAGAGCGGTCATAGACAATCGGCGCGTTCATGCGATCGCGCAAGTAATCAAGATCGCGCTTGAAGGTGGCTCGTGAGATCTCCAGACTCGTCATAAAGTCTTCAATCGGTACACACCCCCGACTTTGGATCATGTACTTAATGCGATGCAAACGCTCCATATCACTCATGGCGACTCCTTAATGAAGATCAATAGCATGAGGCCTGACTAGCTCATACTGTGAGCCAGTATAGATAAAAGTACCAAAAATGCAAGAAACGTTCTTTGTTGAACATTTAACTTACTAGTGCAGTCATGAGCTCAATTTAAGCCCCAACCATTTGTCTAAAGGGGCTAAAGCCATGATTTATACTGTGTTTTTATACAGTGATGTAAATAATTCTATACCTTATAAGATATGAGATACTACCAATGAAGACATTACGAATTAGCAATACATCAAGATGCGCAGGACGACTTGGAGCAGATTTTTTCAATCGATGAGGTAGCAGCGGCAGACATTACAGTATTTTTTGAAGAGATTAGTGGCAATCAAGATCTACTGAGCAGGCTAACGAGTCGTGGATATTGCCATTACAAGGACCCAAGCTTTGATGTGGATGAGTGGCAAAAAACTAGAGCTGGTAGATACAACCTATGGAGAATTAAACTAATTTGGCTTAAAAATGTGAGTAACTATCGAATTATTTATGCCTTTCACACCATTGAATACTGTTATTACGTTTTAGCCATTTTAAAAAGGGACTTTAACTATGACACGAAAAATCCGAGAGTTAAAAGAATCCTCCAGACCTATGAAACTCTTAACATCCCCCGCCATTAACCCACTTGACTCTCAAATGCCAACAGTAAACCTTACCGCACCAACCCAAAACACTGATCCGTATTTTGATCAAGCCAGACGATCTCCTTCTCAAGGATTTCAAGAGATTCGTGAGGTCGTTCATTCCTATGAGCGTGATCCATCTCGAGCAGAGATGCTTGCAAAAGCAAGAAAACGATTTGCTCAGACTTGCAATGACATTGGGATGCCATTAACAATTGCATCTTTGCGCTTGCGGTCTGGCCTTTCACAAACAAAGGTAGCAATGCTATTAGGTAACTCTCAATCTAGCTATTCGTTAATAGAAGTAGGTCAGCGCGAAATGCTCTATAAAACCTTTGAAAAGCTTGTTGATATTTTTCAGGTATCACGAGATGAACTGGCGCAGGCAATCAAAAATACAAAAACTCTTGCTCAAGATTCAAGCAAATAAATCACGATGAACCTACACGCAGACTACAGTGAGCGCATCGTTCTTAATCATCATGCGCTGACATGGCAAATGAGCCCAGAGCCCGGTGTCGAGCGCAAAATGCTCGATCGGATCGGAGATGAGGTCGCAAAAGCCACCAGTGTCGTGCGCTATGCAGCAGGTGCAGAGTTTGCACGCCATACCCACGATCTTGGCGAAGAAATATTGGTGCTCGATGGTGTCTTCAGTGATGAGACCGGGCACTACCCAGCAGGAACATACCTGATGAACCCACCAGGCTCATCACACACCCCATTTAGTAAAGAAGGGTGCACACTCTTTGTCAAACTACGTCACTTGGGATCAGACCAAACAGAGCGGGAGATTGTGGACACTCAAACAGCGCAATGGTTGCAAGGGCTTGTACCAGGACTGACGGTCATGCCTCTCATGCGCCAAGGAACAGGCTCAACACTGGTGCGCTGGGCACCGCAAACCTATTTCAATCCTCACCGCCACTATGGAGGTGAGGAGATCTTTGTGGTTGATGGGGTGTTTGAAGATGAGCATGGCCGCTACGAAGCCGGCTCCTGGATTAGGAGCCCCCACATGAGTATGCACAAGCCATTTAGCAAAGAGGGTTGCACCATCTTTGTAAAGACCGGGCATTTACTCTAGGGCAGGGGACTAAGGATTGCCCAAGTAATCACGCTTGCCAATCACAACGCCATTGGTTCGCAAGATGGCATAGGCCATCGAGCTATGAAAGTACACATTGGGGATAGCATGCCCCAATAGAAATTGCATACCCTTGTAATGTGTTTCTTTATCACCGCGCTTGGTCACAATCGCTTTGTCCTCAGTACCATCGATCTGCTCGGGTTTAAAGCTCCCAATAAACGCAATCGTTTTGGCAAGGCGCTCTTGCAACTCAGCAATACTAGTTTCAGTATCGTCATTAACAGGGATATCAACGCCCGCTAGACGTGCTACGACCCCTTTGGCGGTATCGGCCGCAATTTGAATCTGACGGGTAAAATTAAGCATGTCTGGATATAAGCGATAGTGCAGAATTGCATTGGCATCGATCTTCTTCTCTGTCATATGGTCGTGTGCTTTTTGCAGAACATTGGATAGATTGGTGAGCGCATTGATAAGACGAGGTACGCTAGCCTGATACATAGAGATAGTCATTTTTGTTCCTTCGGTTTGAGAATGAATAAGAATACTCGCATTACCCACGACACATGATTGACACATTACTTTGAACCCGAAACGTATGGAACTATTACCTTGTATTGAAATTGAGACCGCCGATCATCCCACCGCAGCCGTGATTTGGCTGCATGGACTGGGTGCCGATGGCAAGGACTTTGCTTCGCTCTTGCCACAACTCGATCTAGCGGGATGCCCTGGCATTCGCTTTATCTTTCCAAGTGCACCTAGCATGCCCGTAACCGTGAACGGTGGTTATGTAATGCCCGCGTGGTATGACATTATTGGTAGAAGCTCCAACGATCGAGAGGATGAGTCTGGCATTGAGCGCTCTGCCAAGGCAATTGAAGCCTTGATTGAACGCGAGTGCAGTCGCGGCATTGCCCCCAACAAAATTGTCTTGGCAGGATTTTCTCAAGGCTGTGCGATGGTCTTGCACACAGGGCTGCGCTACCCGCAAGCCTTGGGCGGCATCATGGCCTTATCAGGTTACTTGCCCCTCAAAGACTCGTTTATTAAAAACCGCACCCCCGCAAATCAACAGACCCCCATCTTCTTGGCACATGGTGAGTGGGATAGTGTGATTACGCTAGAGCGCAGTGAGCAATCAAAAGACTTACTAGAGGCCAATGGTTACCCCGTGCAATGGCAGACCTATGCGATGGAGCACTCCGTCCATCCCCACGAGATTGTGGATATCGGTAATTTTCTGCGGCGCGTGTTGAACCCGTGAGCTTCTAATGCGCATGAGAATACTCACCCTGTGTCTCATGATGGTGCTGGGCGTTTTTCATCTCAGTTCCGTCCTTGCGCAAACTATCCAATCGGAGAAACAGTCCTTTCGGGTGGTGCCACTCACGCAAGGTTTGCAA
Organism: Polynucleobacter sp.; assembly: GCA_036746715.1. Taxonomy (GTDB): domain Bacteria; phylum Pseudomonadota; class Gammaproteobacteria; order Burkholderiales; family Burkholderiaceae; genus Polynucleobacter. Next base: position 144,984 of record DAIODQ010000006.1, read on the forward strand.
TATCCATGGTCAGTGGCGTTCTTACCCGATGGGCGACTACTTATTACCGAACGTGCAGGGCGTCTTCGGATAGTACAAAAAGATTTCATGCTCGACCCCAAACCCATTTCTGGATTACCTGAAATTGTTTCCAGTGGCCAAGGCGGTCTATTTGATGTGGTCTTGCATCCGCAGTACTCTAAAAATGGTTGGATCTACTTTGCCTACAGTGAGCCTGGTACAGGTGGGTGGGGTACCGCATTAGCGCGCGGCAAACTCGTCGGTCACCAAATGACCAACGTACAAGTACTCTTTAGTATGGAGCCAAAGACCCGCTCCAATCAGCACTTTGGTGGGCGCATCGCCTTTGATGAGGCGGGCTATGTGTATCTCACCTTGGGTGATCGTGGGGAAATGGCCCGCGCTCAACTACTAGGAGATCATGCTGGTTCGATCATTCGTTTGCACGACGACGGCCGCGTGCCTAAAGATAATCCCTTTGTAAATAGAGCAGGGGCTAAGCCCGAGAAATTCACCTTGGGTAATCGCAATGTGCAAGGTGTGGCAATTCATCCTAAAACCGGTGAGGTCTGGACGCATGAGCATGGACCCCAAGGCGGCGATGAGATCAATATCATTAAACCTGCGCGCAACTACGGCTGGCCCATCATTACCCATGGTGTTAATTACGGCATTGGCACCAAGATTGGGGAAGGGACCGCCAAGGCCGGTCTTGAACAACCCTTGTATGTCTGGGTGCCCTCGATTGCTCCTTCCGGAATGACTTTTTATAAGGGCACTGCCTTTACTAACTGGAACAATAGTCTCTTCATTGGCGCTTTACGCTCGGAGACCTTGGTCCGCCTAGAGCTACAAGGAGACAAAGTAGTGCATGAAGAGCGCTTACTGCAAGGAAGCATTGGGCGCATTCGGGATGTGCGACTTGGCCCCGATCAATACATCTACCTCTTGACCGACGAGCGGGCCGGGGGTTTATACCGACTAGAACCGCAATAGCGATTATTGAATGTTGTTTGGTACTGAAGTCGGGTAGTATGAATCTAGGTCCACCACCTTGACGCCAGGAGGTTCTCATGAAACCCCAAAATACCGAAGGCCCCTTTAACTTTGATGGGCGAGATGTTTATTTTGATCGTGATAAGAATGAGTTTTGGGATTCCCAAACCGATACCTATCTCGATCACGAAATTGGTCTGGTCTTAATTGATCTGTACTTTGGTCATCAAAAGGCACCCTTAGGCCCCAAAAAATAGCCAGCGCAGAAACCATTTGCAAAAAGGCAACACCATCCCCCTTTTGAGGGCGAAATGACATACATTAAGGATCAGTAGTAAGTAGGTCTCTTGGAAAGGAGGTGCTTATGACTGCCAAAGAATTAGCTACGCTGTTCTTTATCTTGTGTTGCTTTACAGTGGCTATATTTGAAGTCGTTGGTCGGTAATAGTAGCGATACACTGTAGGTTGATGACAATCATCCCAATGCTCTCAATCAGAGAGTAGTGACACCTCTCCCCAAAAAACTGAGTGACCCATTTCGTGACAGATTCACATTTACTCTTTGTGTATGGCACCTTAATGCGCACTGCGCACAATGCTCAGGCACAGTATTTTCATCAAGCGGCAAGCTTTTTAGGGCCAGCACGCTGGCAAGGAAGACTCTATTTAGTGAGCTATTACCCCGGGGCTGTGCCTTCCGAACTCACCGAGGACATCGTGCACGGGGAACTCTGGACCCTCACGGATCCACAAACCTTGGCATTGTTAGATCAGTACGAGGAATGTTCTCCCCACGATCCGCTCCCCCACGAGTACACACGTTCAATAGAAACCGTTTGGCTGGGTGAACAAGTCCTCAATGCTTGGGTCTATATTTACAAGCGAGACACGAGCGGATTAAAACAAATTGCATCGGGTAATTTTCGTAGTTAAGGCTAAATGGATCCAGCGCTTAACGATTCAGAGTGAGAAAGTAGACTACCCAAAAATAATCCTGCAGTTTCCTCACCCTAGGAGTCAATAGGGCATCAGAGGGGGCCTGGCGATAGTGCAGGAGTACGAAATTCAGACAAGATATCCATATATTGCTCTGGCCAGGCGCGAAGTGTACTTTCATCGCCATGAAGGATGTGATGAATAAAGGCGAGTGATAGTGAGCGGGTTGCCATTTTTACTTGTGGATTTAAAAAGAGCCCACCCGTTGCACTTCGATCGGTAAACATGCTGTGAGATCCACCATTAAATACGGCCAGCCATTTATTTTTACTACCGGTCGCAGTAAATATATCTAATCGATCCTCGACTCCACTGTAAAAACCAGGAAGACGAATTGCATCCCCCGTAGCGGTAATATGGAGGCTGGGAACATCCACAGATGCAAGAATCTCCTGAAAATTACCTTCACCATAAAAACGGGGAGCAGAAATTAAGATTGCCCCATGGACGCGGTGATCGCGTGCGTCTACTAAAGCACCTTTGCGTGGTACGCGAGCACCCGCGACAAGCAAAGTAGTATTGGCACCATAACTGTGACCAGCAGCAATTACACGGTTAGTATCTACTCGTTCTGCTAAATGACTTTTACCCAAAAAATCAATCGCAAAACGAAAATCTTCGACACGTGCTAGCGCTTCTTGATCTTGGGCGGCATTCGTTAAACGCTCCACTAAGTTAAAAATGTTTCCAAACCAAAGGCTACGATCACTACCAACGTGTTGCAGATGAAGACTTGCTACGCCTTGTTGTGCGAGATAAGAGCCAAAGTAACTATAGCCATCTCGGGAGCCTCCTAAACCATGGCTAAAGACGACTAGAGGAGATTGCTTTGAGGGGGCGGCCTGATTTGGAAGATAAAGACGCACTGGAACAGGGCGACGTCGCACCTCATCGATCCAGTCAAAATCCAGCCAGTTTTTTTCTGGGGTCGATAGATCAGCGGTATGAGCATGTGCTTGCTGGCCTGCAAGAATAGTGGTTGCGATCACCCCTTTTGCGAGCATTTCACAAAAATAGCGACGGGATTGATGTTGCTTACACCCTTTTATTTGATGATGTGACGCGAGGCTCATTGGCTTTGACATTTTTAAATGAAATGCTTTAAAACATTTTCGCTGCTAGATAAAGACCAACATCGCAGCAGCCATTACCACCATACCGACATCTTCAATAATAGTTACTGTACTCATGGGTAATTTAAAGACCGTTCCAAGACAGGCGCATTGGATTTGTGTGTTGTTAGCAACTGCTTGAATGACGCCAATCGCTGAAAAACCCATGATGCCGATGGTAAGCCAATACGTTAGTTGCGGATTAAAGTTTGTGAGATACGCTACACCCAAAGCAAGTTCTAAAAAAGGGTAGATGAGACCCCAGCTAGGCCAGCGCATCGCCAATAGGTCATACCGCGCGTAGGCCGAAGCAAATGCTTGAATATCAAGCAGCTTAAAAAAGGAAAATACCAAGAAAAAACCTGCCATAAAGTAGCGCATGGTTTCCATGGCACTCACCGCATGAGGACCGGCAATACCAATTTGTATGAAAAGGCTGCCGGCTATTAAGTAGATAACGATGAGTAATAAAGGGCGATATACGGAAAGAAAATTACCCTGAGACGGCTCACTTTGCTTTACTAAAGCGGGGAGTTCGCTAGGCGACACCCCGTATCCTAATTTTTCAATCATTTGCCGAACGGTTTCAAATGACGCCGTGGTATCGATTAAGGTGACCTGCATCGGATTTAAGCTCACCTCTACATGAGGAGCTAAGGCTTGAAGCGCGGTATCCACTTTTTTGACACAGGCTCCGCAATGCAAACCCTTTAAGGCATACGTTACGGTGCGTGGTGAGTCGGTCATATTTTATAAATAGTCTTTTGGAATAACATGTTGGTACTACTCAATCATGCCTCGGTGATATTCACCATTAAAAAAGGGGGTTACCCCCCCCATTTTTTAACGATGATGCAAAAAACTTACTGAATGCCCATCGTTTTCTTGGCTTCACCCAGGCTTGCCATGGATTCGGTATGCTGACCCGCTTTATGCTGTTCTTCACCCTTGGCGCGCAAGCTCTTGACCTTTGTCATATCGGCAGCGCTTAGCTTAGCGGTTGGCATCGCTGCATCAATCTTTTTCATTTCACCGGGGCAGCCGTGGGCCAAGGCAAAACTTGATAGACACATGAGCGACGTTGCTAGTAATACTTTTCTCATATAAATCTCCTAAATGTGATGAAATGTGACTCAATTAATACTAATTCAAAATCAAGATTATTGTTGCTTGGAGCCCTCAACGATGCGGCGCCCTAAAGAAATCGCATAGGGGGCAGTTCTCGCCCGCAACATCGGATCAGCAGCGCCTTCCACTCCGGTGGGCATGATATTGGGGTCAAAGGTAATGTTTAAGCAAGGACCGCTGCCGTCTGCTGCGACCGATACAATTTTGAGAACACCCAAGGTAATTTTCTTGCGCCCATCGGGAAGTGGAACGGTTGCATTGGTGAGCGTATCACCGGCTTGCGCAACTTCTAAATTAAAGTTGAATGACGCATTGCCCGCAGCGACCCGTTGACGCAAATCGTCAAACAAGAAGTTAGGACCTTTTGCTTTGGCTTCTTCATCGCTTAGGGTTTGTACACCACCGACCGGTTCAAAAACCCATTTACCCCACACCTTCTCTTTTTTGGCATTGGAGAAGCCAAAGCCATGCACCCCCCAATAACTGGTGGCCACATAACTTGCTGGAACTGGTTGGGAAGCAAAGTATTTGCCTTGGAGTAATACTTCTGGATTAGCATCGGCAAAGGCTTTCACCTTTACAGGATCGGCTGCTTTCGTGGCGGGATCAGGCTGCAGCGATTGCAAGCGACCCATGAGTTGATCGGGAGTCGCAGAACCAAACACCGGCGCAGAGATATTGCCCATTTGCCACACTTCATTTTTGGGCAGATTAAATTGCAGCGCTAAATTACGTTGCGTTTTGGTGTTATCCGCTGCCTTGGGGTTACCACCGCCCACAGAAAAACGCACGACCACCGGAATTGGTTTGCCACTAAATGCGGAAGCAGTGGAGATCTTGCGACCCTCAGCACTGCCAATAAACTCGCCAGTGGCGCAAATTCCTTTGGCACCCGACCGCCGAAAGCCCTCAAACTTACCACCGGTCGCCTCAAACTGATTGACCATCGCATTAGGGTCGGGATTGGCGTGCACTAGAACAGGACTGAAGCTGACCAGTCCGAAGGAAACCGCTACGGAAGATGCGAGGAAATTTGTTATTTTCATCAAGATAACCCTATTGTGTGATCGGAAATTAAAATCGTACTACTGTCTAGAAAAGAAGTGAGTAACAAAAGATACTGCACTGCAATAGATTACTGAGGGCGTTCTTGCTTTCTCCAAACACTCGCAAGCCATGGCTGTTGCTCAAAGGGTAGACCTGCTGGTCGGTAGTAATGCTCAATCTCCCCAAAATGGGCTTGGGTCATCCACTTTTGCCAGCCGGCTAGATCGTGATAAAAACCAAAGCGCTCGCCATACCATTGCGCTTGATTGTGGCCACGTGGATTGGAGCTAAAGAGAACCCCATTAGGCTTTAAGCAATTCCATAGATCGCCTAATACTCTGGGTAACTCCTCAAGCGGAATATGAAAGAGTGCGGCATTGGCAAACACGCCATCAAAATGCGCAAGTGGTAAATCAAGGGCAAAAAAGTCCTGAACCCAGACCTCACAGCCACTCACCGCGCGCGCAATGTGGGCCGCCTCAGCACTTCCTTCTACACCAATGGCCTCATGACCGAGCTTAGTGAAGGTTTGTAGGTCACGCCCAGGGCCGCAGCCAAAATCCAGAATACGCAGTGGTGCGGGCGCTGCAATGGCACGCAAGAGCGCATCAATGTTTTGCAAAACATCATGATCTTTGGTGCCCTCGAAGTACGAAGCAGCGTGTTGGTCGTAATGACCGATATTCTTTTGGGCAATGAGGCGCGCAGCAGCCGATAGTGGCGAGTTATCCATCCTACTTCAAACTATTGAGGACGATTTGGAAGATTTGCAAAACAAGCAAGAGAATAAGAGGCGATAGATCTAAAGGACCCAGCTTCGGAATCATTCGTTGAATCGGCCCCAAAAGAGGCCTCATTAAGAGCGAGATGATGTATTGGGTTGGAGAGCCTGCGCTGAGCCACGATAAAAATACATGGATAAAGACCAAACCAATCAGACCCGAGAGGGTCAGGTCAACCAGATCAAGAATCGCGAGCAGTAAAGCCGACACACTGACCGCACCAGTAATCAAGAAGGATAAAAGAATGACCTTCACCAAGACCAGCAGATAAGCTGCTAACAAACTCGAGCTGTCTAAGCGGCCAATGCTCGGAATCACACGTCGCAGAGGAATCACAATCCAGTTGGTCAGTGGAAATAAATACACCCCCACTAATTTGCGTTGCTCAGGGCCCAGTTGCGAACCAAACCATTGCATGTAGCAGCGCAAGAGACAAGCGCCAGCAGCAATCCCCACGACCACGGAGAGTACGAGATTAATGATTTGAATGACCATGATGGGATTGTAGAGGCTAAGCCAATCATTAGTTCTTGGGCTTATACCCAATCCGATTACCGCTGTTATCAAAGTAATTAATGACACCCGATGGGGCTGGGACCTCATAACCGACCCGATTGCCTCGATTGTCATACACCCCATTGGTCGCACTAAAGTTATTGGGTGAGTTATAAAAGTTGTTCGGACTGTTGACCCAATTGTTTGAGCTGTTATCAAAGTTATTGGGGCTGTTAACCCAATTGTTTGGTGAGTTATTAAAGTTCATGACTCCTTGAGCAGCAATACCCTCGGAGAAGACTACCAATAGAGAGATGGCCAGAGCTGAATATCTATATTTCATGAGATCTCTCCTTATATACACGATACAACCGTGCCGCACACAGTACAAACAGTCATCTTGCCACCCACAATCAAGGTTTGTGTAGTGCAGGCCATAACAGCCTGACTAAACAAGAATCCGCCAACCAAAGCCAAGCCCAAACCTAAGCCAACAAGGCGTTTTTGCATAAATCCTCCTAATAAGAAATTACAGGTTAGAAGGGTGAGAGCTCACTAGGTGAGCCCCAAGCTCATTAATCTATTAAAAACGCCACATTATCCAAAGGAGGCAGCATGCGCGACTACACCTATATTGAAGGTTACCGTTTTATCATTTGGAACATCTACCGCAGTAAGCGTTTTGACGTTGATCGTCTTGATATTAACTTTGCCGATAAAGACATGCCCGAGTTTGTACGGGGCTTGCGGATTGTTGACCACCTTGAGAACGAGAGCTATACCGTACACGGTGAGGATGCGGATCATCTAAGTTACAGCATGTGCTTTATTCATAACAGCAATAAAGAAGATCGCCCCGATCAGTTTGATGAGTACCTGACTCAAGCGATTAACAAAAAAGAGTATCTCGTGCACAAACTCTTTACTGAGGAGCGCACCACCGAGACCGCAGTGCATTAAGGAGTCAACCAGCAGTAGGGCGGAGTTATACCAAATTGCCAAAATAATTAAAGCTAATATTCTTAAGTAATCGCTTATGAATGAGTCTTAAAGCTAGATCTCACATTATCTTTTGAGATTTGTTAGCACAAATTCTCTATCAACTTTTTTACCTGCCATACGGTCGCATCGTATCGGGATTTAACTCTCTAGGGTTGTCCAAAGACATGCCACCACCTGGACCAATCGACTCACAGCCGCCTGGACCAACTGAGTTGCGCACACAATCTCGCTAGGATTGAGCACTTGCAGTAAGCGACAATAATGCACAAATTACGAATAGCAGTTTCATTGAATTACCCTCAAAAGGTCCTCATGCGCTAAAACGAACCAAATACAACGCATAAATACGAACCTAAGACTTCAGATCCGAGACCCAGTAAATATGGGCTTTGCGTGCCCCTTAGTCCCTAGGTCCTTAAGCCCTTAAGCCTTGACCACCTCGCATTACTTTCGTAAGGATCCTAAAAGTGCTAAGCTGGGAGCATGACATCGGTATTGGCATCTTGCTGTAAGTTGTTACTCTGTATTCCAATCCTGAATTCATGGCAATAGAAACCTTCACTCACCAGCGATTGGACTAGATGAATATGCGTCAGATCAACAAACTCCTTATCGTCAATGTGCTGCTGACCTCTTTAATCATGGTTGGCTGCAAGGGTGAAGATGCCATCACAAAATGCGTGAAAGCAAATATCCAATCGGATATAGATAGTGGCAAACTCACTAAAACGGATACTGCGGCGATGACCCAAGCGGAAGCTAAGTTCCGTGCCTCTTGCATGGACAGCATGGAGCAAAAGGCATACTAATTTGCATTAACGTCCCAATTAGCCATCCGTTTAAAACCGAAAATAGGACTTCGAATCCAGGGTCGAGCGGAAAACCATTGAAATTGTTGTAATAAGTTGTATACCCCACAGATAACGCTCTACCAAGCGGAAGTCCTGCGGCATTGCTTTAGTAGGATGCATTACTTATTTGATTGGCAGTGCCAAGGGGCACACCCTTTGAATCATTAAAAAGGGTTATTTGAGCTTAAATAGGTAAGGATAGAAAACCTAAAGTCACTAAATAAATTTCACAAGAACCTTATATACACGATACAACCGTGCCGCACACAGTACAAACAGTCATCTTGCCACCCACAATCAAGGTTTGTGTAGTGCAGGCCATAACAGCCTGACTAAACAAGAATCCGCCAACCAAAGCCAAGCCCAAACCTAAGCCAACAAGGCGTTTTTGCATAAATCCTCCTAATAAGAAATTACAGGTTAGAAGGGTGAGAGCTCACTAGGTGAGCTTCCAATAAAATGAAATAACAAACATCGGTGTATATTTTTATTTATGACCTGCTTATTTTGTGACATTCCCAAAGAACGAATTATTGCAATGAATGATTTGGCGTATGCTATACGCGACGGCTTTCCTGTGTCTAGATTGCATACTTTGATTATTCCGAAACGGCATGCAATTGATTATTTTGAATTAACAAAAGATGAACTCATGGCTATTCATGAGTTAATCCATAAATTGAAATCTTCAATTCAAGTCGAGGACCCCACGGTAAGCGCTTTTAATATTGGAATTAATGCTGGCGAAGCCTCAGGACAGACAATATTTCATTGTCATGTTCATTTGATGCCTAGAAGGATAGGAGATATTTTAGATCCGCGAGGAGGGGTCCGTAATATCCTGCCAGATAAATCTGGTTACCTTAACAAAACAATCGATGTGGTCGCGGGTGTGATTAAAAAAAACGGTAAATTTCTCATTGCCCGTAGATTAAAAGAAAAGAGTTTAGGTGGATATTGGGAATATCCAGGGGGAAAAGTAGAGACTGGGGAAACAGATGAAATTTCGCTTAAAAGAGAGTTGCATGAAGAATTTGGAATTTTGGTGGACATTAAATACCATTTATTAAATTCATTCTTTATATATGAAAAAATCAATGTAAATTTAAAAGCTTACTTAGTAGAACATATAGCAGGTGAATTTACATTGAAGGATCATGATGCAATTGAATGGATTACTGTTAAAGAGTTCGATAATTATCAATTTGCACCAGCTGATATACCTGTTAATGAATATATAATTCGCCATGACATCTGAGCTTTACTATATTCCAGAGGGTGAATTTGACAAGGTAGTTAATGAAAAAATTTTAGAAGCTGATGAAGTAATAATTTCAGTATCTTTTGTTTTTTTAAGCGGACTAAGCCTTCTCTATGACAACTTAAAAAAAGCTTGTTCTAAATCAAAATTAACAATCATAACAAGTAATTATTTGAAAAGCTCAGAGCCAAATGCGCTTGAAAAATTATTAGAACTAAAGAAGTCGGGCGCAAATGTATATTTTTATGATTCATTTGCAAATGATCAAAGTTTCCATATGAAGAGCTTTTTATTTTCAAAAAAATAGTACAGATTTTTTAATTATTGGATCTAGCAACCTTTCTTTTACAGCTTTCAAAAAGGGTCATGAATTAAATCTATCATCTAATAATCAAAGTGTATGCAAAGAATATAGACGAATTGTCCAATCGATTATTTCCAATCCAGATACACAACCCTTGAATCAAGAGATACTTGATAAATATCGTCTTTTATATAGCGAAGATACAAATCCATTTTTTGAAGTAGGTGTTAATAGTAAATTATCTCCAAATATTGTTCAGTCAGATGCGCTTGAGATTTTGAGAACTGAGAGAGAATTAGGTTTAAAAAAAGGGCTTGTTGTTTTGGCAACTGGATTAGGTAAGACCATTTTATCTGCTCTAGATGCAAAACAATTTAATGTAAAAAGACTTCTATTCGTTGCTCATCGCGAAGAAATATTAAGACAATCTATGGTTGCCTTTAAGCGAGTTATGCCACAAAAAACTATGGGGCTATATCAAGCTAGCAATAAAGATACAGCTAGCGAATTTATTTTTGCAAGTATCCAGACGCTTGGGAAACGAGAAAACTTATCACAATTTAATCCTGAGGATTTTGATTATATTGTTGTTGATGAGTTCCATCATATTGGAGCAAAAAGTTATAAAAATTTAGTTGATTTTTTTAAACCTAAATTTTTTCTCGGATTAACTGCAACGCCAAATAGATCGGACAATATTGATGTATTGCAGTATTGCGATAACAATGAAATTTATAGAAAAGATTTGATTGATGGCATCGATCTCGAACTACTTTGTAATTTTGACTATCACGGCATTAATGATAAGTTTATTGATTACACAAAAATTACTTGGCGCAATAAAAAATTTGATACTGATGCGTTAGATATAAGCTTAAATTCTAACGATCGAACATCTTATGTCTATGAAAAGTGGAATCATCTTAGACAATCTAAAACTCTGGCTTTTTGTTCTTCGATAAAGCATTGCGAATTTATGAGTGCTTTTTTTAACAGTAAGGGCCATAAGACAGTTTCTGTACACAGCCAATCAAATGTAAATAGGCAAGATGCAATTAGCAATTTAAAAAACGGACTAATAGATGTAATTTTTACTGTAGATCTCTTTAATGAGGGCGTTGATATTCCTGAGATTGATACTCTTCTTATGACCAGACCAACTGAATCAAAAATTATTTTTATACAACAGTTGGGTCGAGGTCTTAGATTGCACAAACAAAAAAAGTTTGTAAGGATAATTGACTTTATTGGTAATCATAAAAGTTTTTTAGATAAGCCGGCTGCGTTATTTGGATTTGAATCTACTAGTAAAAATATTAAAAATTTTCTTGATAAGTACAAAGCGGGTAAGTTAGAGTTGCCGCCAAACTCTCGTATGTTTTACGACCCTGAATCTATTCAATTTATGGATCGTCTTGCTGAAGTTAAGATTGATTATGATAATTTTTATAATGATTATAAACTTTCTAATGGTGTCAGACCTAGTGCGAGTGATTTTTACCAATTTATCGGTAAAGTAACTTCCGTAAGAACAAAGCATGGATCATGGTTTGGATTTGTAAATGACATGGGGGATTTATTTGGCAATGATCTTGCATGTTTTGAATATTACAAGTCTTTTTTTAATGAGCTACTTGAGAAAACTAGTTTGACTTTATCTTTCAAAATAGTTACCTTAAAAATCATGCTCGAAAATAAATTTCAGCCAATTGATGTTGAAGACTTATCCATTAGATCTTTTGCTTATTTAAAGAGGTCAATCGGTTTATGGAATGAAGTTAAATCTGAACTTAAGTTTCAAGATCTCGACCAACCAAAAAATCAAAAAAAATGGATTACATATTGGATGGCAAACCCAATAAAAGCTCTAACAGAAACTAAACCTTTTTTTAAACTTGAAGGCGGTATATTTTCTCCAAGTTTTGAAATTAAAACTGATTTATCTAACTCTTTCTTTAAATTATCTGAAGAGCTTATTAATTATAGATTTTTGAGTTATGTCGTTAGATCTGATAACTCTTATATTGTCAAAGGTGATCCAACAAAATCTTTTCAATCTCAACTTCATAAAGCCTTTGATAAGAAAGATGTACCACAACTCTTTAGTTGGAATAAGTTTGATCAAATGACAGGTTTTTGGCACCCTGAAAACAATCCCAACCAAGCAATATTTATAACCCTAATAAAATCAGGTTTTCAGGTTGAACATCGTTATCACGACTACTTTATTAATCAAAAAACTTTTCATTGGCAGTCAA
>DAIODQ010000007.1:0-149450 GCA_036746715.1 Polynucleobacter sp.
CATCAAACCCAATAGCCACCTGCTTGCGCAGGTAGGCTATTTTTTCATAGGGGCAAAGACACAAGCCCTCTATGTAGTCCTATTCCTACAGAATTTTCATACTTTACTGATTTCATTTCATAGTTCAGACCTTTAATCTAAAACTTCCTTAACAACTCTTGAAAGGAGAAGGAAGTTTGATGACAAACAACGATGCAGCACTAGAAGTCCAATGCAGTACGTGGCAGGAGATTGATGGAAAGCAGATCAATCCTGAGACCACAAAACTCAAAACAACAATGAAAGACACTAACCAAGGAGAAAGTACTATGAAGACCAATGAACAAGTAATGATGGAAGTTGACCAGTTGTTAGAGGAAGAGCACAGAAGGCTCATGCACGAAATTGATAAGCAGGAGTTCTATTTCGGGGTATTGGCCCATCAACAAGCAGTGACGCAGATCTACGAACGCTTTGCAGAAGAGGTCAACACCCAAGAAACCTTGAATGAACACAAAGCCTATCTACGCGTGATTGAGCATAGCCAATGGATCCGTGAACAAAACGATCATTTGGAGGATCTCTTGCAAGCCTACCGCGAGAAGTTGATCGAAGAGGCCAGGCTCGATGCACGAGAAACTATCTTTGCACCCTGCAACTAAGCCAAGGAGATTACATGTTACTCGTCGTAGAACTTGTTCATCAACGCTCAAAACTCATACGCTTTGAGTTCGGAGCACTCTTTCTAGTATTAATCATGGTGTTCATCCTCTTAACAGGATCATTTGGTTACTACTTTGGATCCTTCGTTGGCTTGATGAAGTAATTGAACGATAATGGGTGGTGAAGCCGAGCTTCACCACCTACCATGACCCTTAAATCCACCGATCTTGCCAAACGCCAAGGGCTCACCATTGCCCACCGCATGAAGAACGCCACGAAGGCGGAACTTGCGAAGAAGGCCGGCAAGGGCAAAGACGGCATTAAAACGAATCCACTGTTGCAATCCATCCTCGGCAAGGTCAACAAAGACGGCAATAAAGATCCGCATGGTAGAGAGTTAACTACTGTGGAAGCAGCCCATTTATTAAATGTGTCGCGTCCCCATCTAACGAAACTGCTAAAGGCAGGAAAGATTAAGTACTCAGTAGTGGGTGCTCATCGGCGAGTTAAATATGACGATTTAATGAAATACCGAGATCAAATGAGACAAGAACAAGAGAAAGCTATGCAGGCATTGATTGAGCAATCACAAGAATTAGGATTGCAATCCATCCTCGGCAAGGTCAACAAAGACGGCAATAAAGACTAATTAGTAGTCACCCCGAGTCATCTAGACTCATCTATAGCGATTGGTTATAAAAGAGAGTAATACGCAAACTATTGGTTCTCAAAACCCCCATTTAGCCCTCAAAATAGCCATTTTTTGTAATAGACTAGCTCTTATAGCAATGAATTAGGGAGATGAGCATGCAAGCTGGTCAAGCAGTAAGCACCGTAGGAAGTATTCCGGGGTCTATCAAAGGAAGTTGTGCCTGGCAGGGTAAAGACATTCAAGAGAGCCCAAGCTGGATCGTGCACTGGACCCCCGCGCAAATTGCTGAACTAGAAGCTGCTGCCACTCACTTTGCCAACACCGGTATGGCACTAGAGAACATCACCACCGAATCATTCCCAGTAGCGACCCTAAAACCATTTATTGCGGATGTCTTGCATGAGCTCATGCAAGGCCGTGGCTTTGTGATGCTGCGCGGTCTGCCAATTCAGAACTGGACGATTGAGAAAGCAGCCACCATCTATATGGGCATTGGACGCCACATGGGGAGCTTGCGCAGTAGTAATGGCAAAGGCCATCTCCTTGGGCATGTACGAGATCAAGGCGCCAAAGTAGAAGCAGGGGCACGGTTTTACCAAACCAATAAGAAGCTCGATTACCACACCGACTCGGCTGACATTGTTGGCTTACTCTGTTTGCAAAAAGCCAAAGAGGGTGGAGAGTCATTCATTGCGAGCTCGATGGCGCTCTATAACGAATTGGTGAAGCGCCGCCCCGATTTAATCCCAGCGATGTTCACTCCGTACCCAACGGATCGTCGCGGTGAAGTACCCGAGGGCAGAGACCCATGGTTTGAGATCCCGATCTTTAATTGGTATCAAGGGCATCTATCGTGCGTGTATCTACGCCACTATATTGAAGAAGCCCAAAACCGATTCCCCAATGCACCACGACTCACGAAAGAACAAATCGAGGTGATGGATCTGATCGATGCGATCTTGCAAGAACCCGGCTTTCCTCTGCAGATGGCCTTTGAACCTGGTGATATCCAGTTCTTACACAACCACCAGATCTTGCACTCCAGAAATGATTTCTTTAACTGGCCAGAACCAGAACGAGCCCGCCATCTGCTACGTCTGTGGATTGCACCCACCACCGCACGACCACTGCCCGATTACTTTGCCTCCCGCTGGGGCTCTGTAACCCCCGGAGATCGAGGCGGCATCATCGTGCCAGGAACCAAACTTTCGGTAGAGCTAACGGTCTAATCTCTTTGCCTGTTGGGTATTTGCTGGGCTTAAAATAGACTCATCTCGATTTAAATAACCGTTAGGATTTACTTTCATTATGGCAACAGCAAAACTTCAACTCAGCTCTTTTGAGAATGCGACACAACGTCTGCAAGAAGGCTATGCACGCTATATCAAGGACACATCGGATTTACAAATTCGTGATGGTCTAATTCAGCGCTATGAGTTCACCTATGAAATTAGCCATAAGATGCTCAAGCGCCATCTTGAAATGACCGCACCCAACCCAGACATCTATGACTCAATGTCATTTTCTGATTTAATTCGCAGCGGTAATGAGCAAGCTCTACTTCGAAGCGATTGGACAAAATGGAAGGTTTATCGAGAGATGCGCGCCAAGACAAGCCATACATATGATGAGAACACGGCTGTTGAAGTTGTATCAGTGATATCAGATTTTATTTTGGAGGCCCAATACCTGCTAGACAGGCTTCAGAAAAATCATGTCTAGCTCTGGTCTCCCCATTGCAGTCTCGGATGCGGAATGGAAAATTATTCAAAGCATCCTTAGCAAGTTCATACCAAATTTTGAGGTATGGGCATTTGGTTCTAGGGCTCGATTTACCCAAAAGCCATTCTCGGATCTTGATATTGCTGTTATCAACAATGTGCCTATCGAATTGAGCAAAATGGCAGATTTACATAATGCATTTACTGATTCTGACTTACCCTATAAGGTGGATATTGTTGATTGGCAAAATACTGCTAAAGATTTTCAGGACCTAATCCGACTCGACCATGTGGTAATCCAAAAACATCAAAACTAAGTCATTACCCTTATTGGTTTGCCCTCGGCTGGCTTGTAGTATGGGCAGTTATATTTAGAACATACCAAAGTGGAGAAAACCTCATGCTACCCAATTACTTTGCCTCCCGCTGGGGCTCTGTAACCCCCGGAGATCGAGGCGGCATCATCGTGCCAGGAACCAAACTTTCGGTCGAGCTGACAGTTTGATCGCTCAAACGATCAAGCTTGCATCATGTAAGCGCCATATGAAGTGGCTCCCATTTTTATCAGTAAAACTTCTTGCTTTCGCTGCGCTTACTTTAACTGCGCTTGCCTTCACGAAGCCCGGTTTTGCTCAAGAAGCTAATTCTTCCCCAATCCGACTCCAACTAGCTTGGTCACATCAGGCCCAATTTGCGGGGGTCTATGTTGCACAAATGCGTAAACATTTCGAGGCTGAGGGTCTTGATGTAATCGTATTTCCTGGCGGGTCTGCATTAAACCCTATTAACGAACTCCAAATTGGTAACGCCGATGTCGCGATTTCCTGGTTTAACAATGCGTACCAACTCTCCAAGCCCGATAAACAAGTGGTAAATATCGGACAAATCTTTTCTGGGTCGGCCCTCAATATTGTTTGTCGTATTAGCGCGGGAGTCTTTAGCTCCAAAGATATGCACGGTAAAAAGATCGGCGTCTGGGGCGTGGGGGACCAAGATATTGTGATGGAAATGCTGCGTAAGCTCTCCATTCCGAGTAATCAAGTCGAACTGATCAAGCAACGGCCGGATGGTAAAGATTTAATCGATCGCAATGTTGCTTGCGCCACCGCAATGAACTACAACGAGTACTGGAAAATATTAGATGCGGGTGTACCGGCTTCTGATTTGATCGTCGTTGAACCTGAAAAATACGGCAGCATCAATATCGAAGATGGCTTATACGTCATGCGCGACCGCTTACAGGATCCTAACTTTCGGGATCAAATGGTGCGTTTGATGAGAGCCTTGCGCAAGGGCTGGGCTGAGGCTCGCATTGCGCCTACCTTGGCAGCACAACAAGTACTTAACTTTGACGGTAACGTCGATATCCGACACCAAGTGCAGATGGCGCAGTCTGTACTGGAGCTAATCCCCAAAAATAATAATGAGTTCGGATTATTTCATCTCGCTAATTATGGCAAGAGCCTAGAGCTCTTAGCGCGCGTTAGTCCAAATCAGGCCATTGATCCTAGTCTACTCTGGACTCACTCGATTTGGGCGCAACTACAAAAAGAGGATGGACGCGCAAAACCCCTGACTGAGGCAACCCGTTTTTATGTCACCGAAATCGTTAAGTCTCAATGGTTCAAACTACTGATTTATTTATCCGCATTTACCTTTGCGCTATCAGGAACACTAGAAGGCATTAATCGTAACTACGATCTATGGGGTCGTCTAATCTTGGCTTTACTGTCTGGACTTGGCGGTGGCACTCTGCGCGATATTGTGATTGGTGGTGAACGCCTAAACTTCTTCTATGTCAAAGATATCGTCTTTCCGACCGGCATTTTGCTGATTGTCTTGAGCGCTAGCATTATTGGAATGCGCTATCAGGGTTTTCATCATTCCGATTTATTTAAGGGAATTAAAAAATATACGGACATTATTGGTTTTGCAGGCCTAGCCACGCTGGGAGCAATGCTTGCACTGGCAGCTGGTATGCCTTGGTTTTGGGCTCCCATTTGTGGGGCACTTTCGTGTGCAGGTGGCGGTATGTTGCGAGACGTTTTGGTTAATCAAGAACCTCACACATTCAAGGGAGTTATCTATGAAGAAGCCGCGGTGATAGGGGGCTTGATACTGACTGCAGGTTTGTTTATTTCTAACTACTTTGAGTCAAGCTCGACCCCCGTTTTACTCACGGTGATCTTTACATTCTTTTTCTTGATTTCGCTGCGCCTTATCATTTACAAATACAACATTACCTATCCGGCAATTTTGGGGGGTCCCAAAAAAGATTAATCTGGGGCAGAAGATCGCCTAATCTTGCCCTGAATAAGGACCGGCTAATCACAAGCTCCCAAAACTAAGGCATTACCCTTATTGGATTGCCCCTAGCTGGCTTGTACTATGAGTAGCTGTATATAAAACATCCCACCGTGGAGGAGACCTCATGTTTTTAGTCAGTAAACGCCTTATTGGAAAGACAGTGATCGCAGGGGCATTGATGGCCGCTCTTGGAGCTGGAACAGCATTTGCCCAAAGTTATCCCAACAAAACGATCACCCTAGTAGCACCGTATGCCGTGGGTGGTGATAGCGATTTCTCAGGCAGAAATCTCTCGGTCGTTGCCAGTAAGCTCATCGGCCAGTCAGTAATTGTCACCAACATCGTTGGCGCCTCTGGCACGATTGGCTCACAGCGCGTAAGAACTGCAGCCCCAGACGGCTACACCTTATTAGTATCGCGCGGTGGCTCCCAAGCGATTACCCCAGCACTCGATAGCAGCACACCGTATAAGTGGAATGATTTCACCTTCATTTCATTGCTCGATTTCAATCCCGTTGTGTGTGTCGTGAAACCCGATGCGCCTTACAAAACCATGAAGGATTTGATTGATGCCATTCGTGCTAACCCCGGAAAGCTGAACTACGCAACCGCTGGTCCTGGAACAACCCAACACTTGGCAGTGGAAGTGATCCTCAGTCAATTAGGGATGCCATCGACTGCGGCCATGATGATTCCGTATAAGGGAGGTGGCGAAGCAACCACGGCATTACTCGGTGGACAAGTGCAGTTCATCTGCAACAACCTCACCACCATGGTTGGCCAGATTAAGGGCGGCGCAATGCGCGCACTCGTAACCTCAACACCCAATCGCCTAAAAGAATTTCCCGATGTACCTACTGCAAAAGAGATGGGCATTGGCAATCTAGAGCAAGTGATGGGATGGAGCGGACTCTATGGCCCACCAGGATTGCCTGCTGAAGTGGTGACTAAATGGCAAGCGGTCCTCAAAGATGTGGCAAAAGATCCAGGTTGGCTACGGGGTAACGATACCGTTGGTGCCATCCCAGCGATACGCTCACCACAAGATACCGAGAAATTTGCCAAAGAGCAATTTGATCTCTACAGCAAACTAGGGACCCAGCTTAATCTGAAAAAGTAATTACTTCAGTAAGTAACTCCATTTTGCATAGAGCCCGCATAGCGGGCTCTAGTTATTTCTGGACTAAGATCGTTCTATGGATCTTATTCTTGCCAATATTGGTCTGGCCATCCTCGGTATTGCTGCAGGACTTTTAGGCGGTGTGATTGGATTTGGGACCACGATCATTCTGATGCCACCTTTGGTATACCTATATGGATCATTGCCAACCATCCCCATCATCGCCATTGTGGCTACCGTTGCTAATTTATCTCGCGTTCTAATTTGGTGGCAATCGATTGACTGGAGGGTGTGCGCTATATACAGTGCTACAGCAATCCCTGCTGTAATCTTGGGCGCTAATACCTTAGTACTTCTCAATCAGACCTTAATTGAACTGATCTTAGGAGTTTTCCTGCTGGCGCTTATCCCCGTCCGTCGCTGGATGCGCAAGCAGAATATGCGGGTCCAATATTGGCAAATGGGAGTTGTTGGAGCCGGCATTGGTTACCTAACCGGAATAGTTGCAACGACTGGTGCGATCAACACCCCATTTTTTCTGGCCTTTGGTTTGACCAAAGGAGCGTACTTAGGAACTGAGGCAGCGAGTTCACTATCAATTTTTATCACCAAGGGCATCGTCTTTCATCAGCTGGGCGTAATTAATTGGA
Source organism: Polynucleobacter sp. (assembly GCA_036746715.1). GTDB lineage: Bacteria > Pseudomonadota > Gammaproteobacteria > Burkholderiales > Burkholderiaceae > Polynucleobacter. The sequence goes on from DAIODQ010000007.1 coordinate 7,093, forward strand.
CCTTCATTGTTCAGGGTGTATTTCTGGGAGGGTGTGTATTTATAGGCTCTCTCTTATCCAAACGCGTTGTACTCAAGATGCAAGAAGAGCGTTTTATCCAATTAATGGAATGGGTGATTGCTGTTTCAGGGATTAGCATTCTGACTATGAGCGCATTAAGACTATGAGTGGATTTTTATTTCTCAGTGTTCTTGTAGCTGCCATGATGCATGCCACGTGGAATACTTTAATGAAGTCGGCGCCCGACAAAAATCTAGAGACCGCGCTTGCTAATTTCTCAACCTCATTAGTGGCCATACCTTTTCTGTTGATCTATGGATTGCCAGAACCAGAGACCTATATCTACATCCTTCTTTCTCTCGTGTTGCATGTGATTTATTTTTATACAGTGGCATCCGCCTATCGGTACGGCGATCTTAATATGGCTTATCCCATTATGCGTGGGGTTGCACCCATACTGACCTTAATAATCGGCGGCATACTTTTTGAGGAAGCCATTCATGCATGGATGGTCGTGGGTATTGTGCTAATTTGTGTGGGGGTAGTGTTCTTAGGTTTCAATAAATCACCCAGTACGGTTCATCATCAAAAGACCTTACTTTTTGCACTAGGTAATGCAGTCATCATTGCAGCTTATACGCTTGTGGATGGACAGGGGGCTCGATTAGCCAATCAGGTCTGGTCGTATGTTGGCATGCTCCTCTTTTTAAATGGCTACGTCTTTCCAGCGATTCTATTTTGGCAACGCAAGAACAGTTTCACACGCACGCAAACGCTGCAATACATACAAGCCCGTGGTATTCATGCATTGATTGGGGGTTCCTGCGTGATGGGCTCGTACTCCATCGTCCTTTGGGCTATGACCCAAGCCCCCATCGCCACAGTGGCAGCAGTTCGTGAGACCTCGGTACTCTTTGCATTTATGTTTGCAGTAGTATTCTTAAAAGAACCCTTGTATCCGCTTCGGATCGTTGGCATGCTTGGCGTTTGTTGCGGCGTAGTACTTATTCGATTTGCTTAAACCAAAACCTAAAACCATGACCACCCCAGCCATCATCTCTGTTGCAATTACCGGATCCGTCCCCCGTAAAAAAGATTGCCCTGGATTACCAGTAACCGTCAGCGAACAAATTGAGTCAACCCACGCGGCGTATGAAGCAGGTGCAGCTCTGGTGCACATCCATGTACGCAAGCCCGATGAGAGTCCAAGCTCCGACCCCGAACTCTTTGCCCAAGTGCAAGAGGGGATTCGTAAACACTGCCCAGATATGATTGTGCAGTTCTCTACAGGTGGTAGAGGCCGTAGTCAAAGTGAGCGCGGTGCCATGCTCAAGCATGCCCCTGATATGGCGTCTCTCGCAACCGGATCCGTGAACTTCCCCAACATGATCTATGAGAACCCACCATCCCTCATCGATGAGCTCGCTCAGGAGATGCAAACGTATCACGTCAAACCAGAAATCGAGATCTTTGATCTGGCCATGCTCTATAACGCCGTTAATCTGGTTGAACGCGGACTCGTCGCCTCACCTGCGCATGTGCAATTTGTGATGGGTGTACCCAATGCCATGCCTGTTAAGCGCTCGGTCTTGGAGTTTTTGATTAAAGAACTCCAGGAAGTGATGCCCGAAGCCACCTGGACCGCAGCTGCGATTGGAAAACATCAACTCACGATGAACGAGTGGGCGCTTGAACTAGGCGGTCATGTTCGCACCGGGTTAGAAGACAATGTGCGCTTTGATAAAAGCCGTGTGGCGAACAGCAATGCAGAGCTCGTAGAGCGCGTTGCCAAACTGGTAATAACTAAGGGTAGAACAGTAGCCAGTGCTAAAGAAGCCAGGCAATTACTAAGTCTCTAAGACTAAGGCTTCTTAGCCTCATACAAAGGCATCACCCGAGGCATGAGAGCTGAGAGCAACTCGCACCAGGCGGCCTTGCAATCCCTTGATTGGCAAAAGGGGCCTTGAGACACCTAATTTAAGGGTAATTCCTAGTGCAAAGGCTTGCAAAACTGGCTGGCATTCATCTAATATGTTAGTAATATATATCACAGCGCATGTCATTCAAGGAGAATTCAGTGAGCACTTTTTCTAGACCCATGGTGATGACAGAACGGCAGAAGAAGTTTCGTGAGGCCTATGTCAATCAAATTAGTCCCTTTTATAACGGTTTATTCCATATTGGGGTGATGTATACCGCAGGCATTGCGGCGATCTATTACTGCGCTACACAACTCGACAATCCCACATGGGCATGGCTAACCATTATCCCAGTGGCAATCGCCGGTAACTTTGTGGAATGGGGTATGCACAAATATGTGATGCATCGCCAAATCGATGTCTTTGCACTGCGCGCTATCTATGATCGCCATACGCGCCAACATCATCAATACTTTACGGATACCGACTACACCATTGATACCGTCAAAGAGCATCGGATCGTCTTCTTCCCATGGCGAGTATTAACGGTTCTGGCTGTCTCAGGCACCATCTTTGGCTATATCGCAGCCCAAATCTTTAGCCCTAATGTGGGTTATATCTTGTTTATGACCATGGTAGGTCATTACATCCTCTATGAGACCTTTCATTATTGCTGCCATGTGAAAGAGAACTGGTTCGTGCGTAATATGCCATTCATTAATACGATTCGTCGCCATCACGCCGCACACCACAATCTTGGCATCATGATGCACAAGAACATGAACCTCACATTCCCAATCGCCGATTGGATGATGGGCACGAGTGACCTAAAGCGCAGTTTGATTGGAACGCTTCTGAACGGTTTTAGCCAAGAGCATATTGATCCCAAGCTCAAACCCATCATTGAAAAGTTTCAGAATGGGCGAGTTCAGGACGAGAAGGTAACCCTTGAGGGTCCTATCCTCGATCAACAAGAACAAAAAGCGCTTCAGTCCTAGGATATCGCCATGACCCAAGCCGTGCTCTTTGATGTGCTCCCAAAACCTGGGCATGTTGATCAGTATTTTGAGATGGCAGCCCAATTAAAACCAATCGTGCAACAAAATCCTGGGTTCTTATCAGTAGAGCGTTTTGCCAATCTTCAAAAGCCAGATTGGTACTTATCGTTCTCTTGCTGGAAAGATGAAGAATCCCTCGCGCAATGGCGCTGCCAGCCTGATCATAATGGCGCACAAGTATGTGGACGCCACGAGGTTTTTGCTGATTACCGCTTACGGGTTTCTGCAGCCAAGGCAAATAATGAGCTTAGCAGCCCACACTCCCGAGAGCTTGTCTTGCTCCTGATTGGCGACTATCAGGCAATACAAAAGTTATTACAGAAAGGCGTATTGGGGGAGCAAGCAGCTAAATCGTATCAAGGCGTATTGGATCCAAAGCGCGGCTTATCGGTATGTGAGTTTTCTCCAAATACACCCCCCCATCCAGAACTATTGACGCTTCAGGATACAGAGTCGATCGATATCCACTGGTTTGGGGTATTGCGTGACTATGGCATGTTTGATCGAGCGGAAGCGCCTACACAGTTTGCATAATGCCAAACCATAAAACATCTAACCTCGCCTTAGTGATTAGCGCTGAAGAAGCCTCACTCTCCGATCAGGCCTATAGCCAGATTGAAGAAATGATTGTGACCATGCAGTTGCCTCCCGAGACGCCGGTATCAGAAGCTCAGCTATCTGCATTCTTAGGAATAGGGCGCACTCCTATCCGTGAAGCTATTCAGCGCCTTAGTCGAGAACACTTGGTAACGATTGTTCCCAAACGCGGCATATTTATATCTGATCTCAATACGCAAAAGCAATTACGTGTATTAGAAACCCGCCGTGAGCTAGAGCGCTTGATTTGTAAAAAGGCAGCCAAACGAGCAAACCCAGAGGAACGTAAAGAACTTGAGCGCCTCGCGAAGGATTTTCGTAAAGCCGCCAAAGAGAAAGACGAAATTTTATTCCGAAAAGCCGATAAAGAACTCAATGATTTAACCATCGCAGCGGCTCGTAATGAGTTTGCAGCCGCGGCAATGTCACCCCTTCATGGCATGTCACGGCGCTTTTGGTTTGGACACTTCCAACAATTTTCTGGTGTAACAGAGATGGCTAATTTACATGGTGCATTAGCGACTGCGATTGCCAATGGGAATGAAGTCGAGGCAGGACAAGCTTTGGATCATTTGATTGATTGTGTAGAGAATTTGACCCGCAAGACGTTTACGGGCGCAGATTAAAGCAGTAAGAAAGTAGCAAAAAAAGAAGCAAGAGAAGAGCATTGCAGTAAATCAGTAAAACTTAGTTGTTCACAAAAGGAGACAGATGATGAAGAAACGCGAATTTTTAAAAACGGGTGGGGCTGTTGCTGCTGCAATGTCATTTCCATTGACAGTACAAGCGCAAGGAGCAAGCTATAACTGGAAAATGGCTACTGGTTGGGGTGGTGGGCCGTTAACGGATATTGGAACAAAAGCATTTGCCGATAAATTAGAGCAGTTCAGTGGCGGGCGCTTCAAAATTCAAATCTTTCCAGGTGGCGCACTGGGTAATGCATTGAAAGTTCCCGAAACAGTTAAAAATGGTATTGCTGACCTTGGGCATACCTGGATGGGTTGGGATTGGGGTAAAGATCCAACAACCGTTTTATTTGGTGGTTACGCTGGCTCGTTTGACTCTGAACGGATGTTGCACTGGTTGTATTCAGCAGGTGGCACGGATATGCAAAGAAAATACCGTGATCAAACCGATGAAATTATTTCTATGCCTTTATTCATTCGGACTGCAGAAGCATTTTTACATTCCCGCAAGCCCGTTCGCACCTTAAATGACCTGAAGGGATTAAAAATACGAACTGCTGGAGCATGGCTTGAGATGTCCAAAGACTTAGGCGCTGCACCAGTGACAACACCTGCCGCAGACATCTATCCAATGCTTGAGCGTGGTGCAATTGATGCCGTGGAGTGGGGTACTCTTTATGAAAATATCCCCATGGGCTTCCACAAAGTGGCTAAGTTTGTGATCTACCCTGGAATTCATCAACCCTGTGCGCCATTTGAGTTGGTGATCAATAAAGGTGTCTGGTCTAAGTTATCCGAAGCAGACAAGAAGCTCATCGAAATGGTTGCTAAATTAACAACCCTTGAAAGTTGGCTAACCGTTGGTCAGGAAGATGCCAAAGCTCTTGAGTTCTATCGCAAGGCAGGCAACACAATTATTGAACTGTCTCCAGAACTGCAATATGCGGCCCGCAAAATGGGATTGGAATGGGCCACTAAGACCGCTAAAGAAAATAAGTATCCATTCTTTGCATCGGTCTTTGAAAGCCAACAGCAACTCGATAAGTTGTGGGAAGGTGCTTCTGGTTGGAGAACAGTGAAGACGAGAACAGTTAGCGCTGCTCCGCCACCCGCTAAGAAGTAGTGTCCAAGGGGTCTAATTTATTAGACCCCTTTTTAATAACTTGACCAATAAGAAAAAAGAGATATGAGCCCACTTGTTAATCGGATTGAACGAATAACAACGAATATAGGAATTATTGCTGCATTGACATTAGTTCCGTTAATTCTGACTACGACCTACGAAGTGCTAGCGCGTTATCTTTTTGATGCACCCACAATTTGGGCGTATGAAGTAGGTTACATGCTCACTGGAACCCATTTTTTATTAGGGATGGCCTACACCCTTCAGCAAGGGCAATTTATCCGGATTGATATTTTTAGTCAGGATATGAGTGCGAAGACTAGAGCATTGATTGATCTTTGTGCCTATTCCGTGATTTTGCCTTTAATGATGTGGCTAACATATGGATTAACTTCTTATTTAATTTCTGGATTCATTAAAAATGAACGAAGTGGTCAATCGGCAATGAATATGGCAGTTTGGCCATTTCGTGTTGTCTTTTTGATTGCGTTTACCTTATTGGCATTACAAGTCTATGCCGAAATTATTAAATCGCTCGAAAAATATAAGGCTGCAAAAGCATGATCGACATTATTCCTTTTTTCATGCTACCCGTAGCATTCGTGCTCATGTTTTTGGGCATTCAAGTGGCTTTTTCCATGATGATTACAGCCGTTCTCTTTGGGCTGTATATATTTGGCGATCGTGTTATTTTTCAGTTCATCGAGAAAATTGAGGATATCTCTTCCAACTTTGTCTTTGCAGCCATTCCACTGTTCGTATTTATGGGCGCCATCCTCGAGAAATCCGGAATCGCCGACAAACTATTTGAAGCCATTCATATTTGGACACGACGCCTACCAGGTGGCTTAGCCCTTGCGACCGTCATTATGTGCATTATTTTTGCAGCATCGAGTGGTGTGATCGGTGCTACGGAGTCTGTGGTTGGATTGTTAACGATCCCAATCATGCTGCGCTATAAATACAACAAGGCCATGATATCGGGCACGATTTGTGCAGGTGGCTCACTGGGAACCATTATTCCTCCCTCTGTCGTAGCTGTTGTAATGGGTCCACTGGCAAGTGTCTCGGTTGGGGATTTGCTGTATGGGATGGTATTTCCAGGCCTCATTATGGCCAGCTTGTACTTGATATACATCTTCACCTTATGTTTGATCAAGCCAGAGTTTGGACCACGCATACCTCCAGAGCCCGGTGACCCGAGTTTTACAGAGAAGATTTGGATTTCCACAAAAAATCTTGTGCCACCGTTATTGATGATTGCTGCGGTTTTAGGATCCATCCTATTTGGCTTAGCGTCTCCTACAGAAGCAGCAGCCATTGGAGCAATCTCTTCTGTGTTACTGACCGTTCTTTATAAAAACTTTACCTGGAAAGGTTTGTACGACGCGCTACTGAAAACGGTAGTGATCACCGCCATGATCATGGCAGTTTTGCTAGCCGGCTCTTTATTTACTGGGGTCTTTATTGGCGGCGGCGGAATTAATACAGCCAATACATTAATTAATCAAATGCAGCTCAGCCCCTGGGTGTTATTGGGCTTAATGATGCTGATCATCTTTATTGCTGGGTTCTTCTTGGATTGGATCTCGATTGTCCTCATCTTTGTTCCGCTATTTACACCCCTAATCACAACTGCAGGATTTGATCCAGTTTGGTTCTGTATTTTGTTCTTGATCATGATCCAAACATCCTACCTAACCCCACCGATGGCTCCGGCGATCTTCTATCTAAGAGCGGTAGCCCCACCAGAGATCACCATCAAACACATGTATCGCGGCGTGATCCCCTTCATTGCATTGCAATGCTTAACTTTGGTGATCGTGATTCTTTTCCCAACCTTGGTTACCTATCTACCAAGCGTTATGTTGAACTTCCGCTAAGGAGACGTTGATGACCCCTGAACAAATACTCAAGATTCCTGCCCGTGTTTTAAGTCAACAGCAGCGTGAGGATTACTTCACGAACGGATATATTTTGCTCGAGAGATTTATTGGTGATGAATGGTTAAAGAAGTTGCGCGATGCTACCAATGAACTGGTAGAGGAGAGTAAAAGAGTTACTAAATCCGATACTATTTTTGACCTAGAGCCGGATCACACACCCGCGCAGCCTCGTTTACGCAGAGTCTCAAACCCCACCGAGCATCACCCAGTATTTTGGGAATATGTCAGTAAATCACCGATGCTCGATGCCGTTGCTGACTTAGTGGGACCCGATGTTAAGTTCCATCACTCGAAGTTGAACTTTAAGTGGCAAAAGGGTGGGGAAGAAGTTAAATGGCATTACGACATTTCTTTTTGGCCGCATACCAATTACTCTCCATTAACTATTGGTACCTATTTATATGATTGTGGCATGGATCAGGGACCACTGGGGGTCATTCCAAAGAGTCATTTGCTAGAACCGATGCTGAGTCAATATGATGAACATGGAAAGTGGGTCGGTTGTCTGTCTGATGATGATGTCAGAAACATACCTATCGATAAAGCTGTTTACCTAACAGGACCAGCCGGATCACTGACATTGCATAATTGCCGCACGGTACATGGCTCCCCAGCCAATCAGTCCGACCAAGGTCGACCACTCTTGCTATACACCTTGACCTCGGCCGATGCATTTCCATACACCGTGAACCCACTTAAACCCAAACATGATCAGGCCATACTGAGCGGTAAACGCGCGCAATTTGCCCATCATGATCCAGTGCCATGCCTAATTCCTCCTGATTGGTCAGGCGGATATTCATCCATCTTCTCGTTGCAGCAAAAAGAAGATGCTGAAAATACCATGATGTAACCACTGAATAGGGGATTAAATTGAATTCAAGTACTGTGACAACGCCTGAGAAGAAGAAACGAAATCTGCAAGACATTCTCGACTCTAAGAAGACCGGCGAGAAAATGGTGTACATGTCTGTACCAGACTACACCTCGGCAAAATGGGCAGAGGCTGCTGGGGTAGACGTTGCAGTGGTGGGAGATAGCTTGGCCATGATTGCCCATGGACATAGCAATACGATTCCGGCCACGATGGATATGATGGTGATGCATGCAACCTCGATACGGCGCGGCGCCCCCAATACCTTTGTCTTGGGGTGTATGCCGTATCAAAGTTACAACTCCGTAGATCGCGCCTTACAGAACGCAACCCGCTTTATGCAAGATGCAGGATCGGATGCCGTTAAACCACAGGGTGGCAAATCACAGGCACATATTTTGAAGGCACTGGTCGATGCAGGCATACCGACAGCATCCCATATTGGTCTGACGCCCCATACAGTGGCAATCTTTGGAGGTTTTCGGATTCAAGGAAGAACAGCGGATGCTGCAATGAAAATCCTCGAAGATGCTTTTGCTATTCAGGATGCTGGCTGCTTTATGTTGGAGTTTGAAGCAGTGCCAGCAAAAATTGCAACGGTCATCTCAAAACAGCTTGAGATTCCGACCATCGGAATTGGAGCAGGGGTGGGTACTGATGGCCAAATTCTTTTATGCCATGATCTCTTGGGAGTCTTCTCAGATTTCAAACCCAAGTTCACAAAACGCTATGCGAACTTAACAGAGGTCGCTGTTAAAGGCATCAAGGAATACATCTCAGAAGTGAAATCTGGATCATTTCCAGATGACGATCACAGCTATTCTGTGGATGAGAAAGAGTATGAGAAGTTCTTAGGAATGGTTGAAAAGCGAAAACATTTATAACGTAAGCAATTAAAAAATCATGTCTCCAAAATTTGGGTTACTGCGGTAACCCATTTTTTTGCTCTTCGATTAAGGCCTCTTAGCCGCCTCATACAAAGGCATCACCCGAGGCATGAGAGCTGAGAGCTCTTTGATGCGATTCTCATTCGAAGGATGGGTCGATAAAAACTCGGGAGGGTTCTTACCTTTACTTTCTTTACTCATCTTCTCCCACAAGGTAATTGCAGCCCTAGGGTCGTAGCCGCCGCGCGCAGCAAGCTCTAAACCAATGGCATCGGCTTCTTTCTCATTCTGACGTGAGTTAGGCAAGACCAAAACATATTGCATGATCTGATTAGCAGCATCAATTGATTGTGCAGAGCCAGCGCCCGCAGCAGCTAAGGCCACATTACTAATGATGTTCTGAGCCAGCGCTTGAGAGACTTGCTCGCGACCATGCTCACGCACCGCATGCGCAATCTCATGACCCATGATGGCCGCGATCTCATCATCGGTGAGGTTGAGCTTATTAATAATGCCGGTATAAAACGTAATACGTCCACCAGGAGCACAGGTTGCATTGATCATGGGAGAGTCAATGAGCTGCAAACCCCAACCCCATGATCGGGTGTCATCTCGAAAGACAGCGGTCTGCGGGATTAAACGATTCGCAATGGTCTTGAGACGCTCATACTGAGGACCACTCGTAATCAAAATGTTCTTCTTTTGGGCAGCTTTAGCCTGCTGCTCAAAACTACTCGCTGAGATACGATCAATCTGCGCAGCCGAGATCATCATGAACTGAGAACGCTCAACACCGACCACACCAGGACGACTCGTATTAGCACACGCCACCAACAAACAAGCAGATGCCAACACAGTCACAAAGGACTGAATAAAGCGGGGCCGGTAGAAGATGTTCATATAACTGAGTATTTTATAGGGATAGGAGATATTTATAATTGAGCTTTAACAGAGGCATTGATGAAGCTCAGCAAAATGTACAACCCTCCACATCCCGGCATCACCTTGCGTGAGGATGTTTTACCTGCTTTGGGCATAAGCATTACTCAGGCTGCGCTAGAGCTTGGGATAACAAGACCTGCTTTATCAAGAGTGCTAAATGGTAAAGCAGCAATCTCTCCAGAGATGGCTTTGCGCTTAGAGCAATGGCTTGGAATAAATAACGGGGGTAGTGCAAGCTTATGGCTTGGTCAGCAATCTGCCTACGATCTCTGGAAAACTCGCAAGAGTCTAAAGCTCCACATTAAGCACGCAGCCATTCCAAAGCAACTAGCACTTACTTAAGCTAAACCCGCTTCAAACTCGGAGCTGGCAAACCCTCAATCAAGATGTTCAGAATAGACGGTAAGCCTTGGGACTGTAAAGCCTTAGCAGCTGGCAAGACCTGCTCAGCATCGGTTACCATTGCACCCGCACCACCAAATGCAATCGCCACTTGGTCGTAGCGCGAGGGGAGTAACTCACACCCCTTAGCACGCTCTTTGCCATACTCACGAACTTGGATCTGATACTCGGCATTCCAACAGGCATCGTTACCAACCACCCCAATAAATGGCAAGCGATACCGAACTGCGGTATCCAACTCCGAAGAATGAAAACCAAAGGTGCCATCGCCCATCACTGCGACCACTGGTATGCCAGGTTTTGTGTAGGCGGCAGCCGTTGCAAAAGGAAGCGCTGCCCCAATCGAACCTGCTGTGCCATTAATGATGCGATTAGGAGCATGCAAACACGCTTGGGCCCATTGCCCAATCTCACCACCATCCGCCACTAATACAGAATCTGGATGAGAATCTAAGATAGCTTGTAAGGCGAGCATTGAGCGACCTGGGTGGGCATGATTGGGGGTAGACGAGACAGCAGTGGCCCACGCAGCAGGTCGATAGGCAATTGCTTCGTTTGCCCACGACAACCAAGTAGCATCGTGTACTTTGCTGCTGGCGCTCTTCGTGGCATTCACTAAAGTATGAACCGACGGCTCTAAATCAGCCTGAGTAGCTAAGACCAAGCGCGCGCCTAAGGCATTCTTGGAACGCACAAGTTCAGCTGCTTCAGCATCGACCTGCATCAATTTGGCATCGCTCATAAAACTGGGTGAACTACCAAACTTCAAAGTGAAATCGAGTTTCTTATCGAGGAGTAAAACACAATCGCTTTGTGCCAAGACCTCGGCAAAGGCTCCTAAGCTAGGATCGCCAATACCGCGCGGGCTCTCCGTTGCAATCACCGGAATACCCGATGCCTGACTCAGTTCTTGCAAAAGAGCAGGGTAGCGATGACAACCGCGCGGACCGACTATGACCAGAGGCTTCTTGGCAGCATGCAATTGCGCGATGATGCTCTTGGCATGCTCTGCAGAGAGTAATTGGGGGGCGGGTAATTGTGGGGCAGATGGGCTAGGGCTTGCAGAAGCCTGCGTCACTTTACCTTCCAGTGCATCGGATGGCAGACTTAAATGAACGGGGCCAGGACGACCTGCTTGCGCAATGGCACAAGCACGTAAAAAATCTGCTTGGAGGAACTCAGGGCCCGCACAGGTCCAAGAGGCTTTGCACAAAGGTGCTGCAATATCGGCTTGCGCCATTTCTTGGAAGGCACCTTTGCCTAATTGATTGAGAGGCGCATGACCTGAAATTAAAACAACCGGAGCCTCAGCCATTGCTGTGGTGTACAGGGCAGAGACCGCATTAGCGTGCCCAGGACCACCGGTCACCATTGCAACACCTACTTTTTTAGTCAGGCGTGCATAGGCATCAGCCATGTGCACCGTTGCAGCCTCATGCCGCGTGTGGATTAACTCAATCGGCGCATCGATCACCGCATCAAAGATGGGCATGATGTGATTCCCCGAAAGGGTAAAGACTGTAGTAATACCAGCTTTCTCAAAAGCATGGACTAAAGAACGGGCGCCGATTTGCTCAGCCATTAAGGTCTCCACATAAAAGAGTTTTACTAAACAAGAGGATTGGGGATTATTTCTTGGGAGTGCTAGCGGGGGCAGTAAAGGAAGCTGCCATTGCATCGTAAAGCGTAATCTTGACCTCATCGTTCACGGCAATATCTTTTAAGAGCGCTGCGCTCTTTACCCGATAGGTATCGGTCTTGCCCCTAGAGCCTTTCACCGACACGGTCATCTTTTGACGATCCACCGACACCACATTCGCAATAATGATGGTGGTGTTGGAGATCACCGAAGCAGGTTTGCTACCCAATGCGGCAGAGGTCTGGGTACTCGTTTGCACTTCACTGCGCACACCTTGGTTATTGACCTTCACGAGTTCAATCGCAACGGCTAACTCATGGGTAACGGTTAAACGATCGCCCACCTTGATTTGGGGAAAGTTCTTAATCTCAGGGCCCGCTACAAAATTGGTGAGGGTGCCATCTTTATCTTTTAAGGTCACAGTGCGCGTTTTGCTATCGACCTTGGTGACTACCGCATCAACCAATTGATACACCTCATCGATACCAGCTGCAGCAATCGGTGCTTTGGCAGGATCGACCATCGCCGGTTTGGTCTGCGCAGACCCCATTTGGGGAAACGCTAAAACGCTGACTGCAAAAGAGCTAAGGATCAATAAACGGGGGGATTGAGCGATACGCATAATGGTGAGGTTGGTGTGAACAAGGTATCGATTATGACCCGATTTCTTGTGTCCACCAATTTCCCCGAAACTGACCCGCTAGCCAATCGATCAACATGCTGACCTTGGTAGGTACCAAGCGCGGGGATGAGAACACCGCATGGATCTCTTGGGCAGGCAAACTCCAATCGGCCAAGAGCGGTTTGAGATGCCGACTTTGCACCGAGCTGTAGGCAACATACCAAGGCAGGGCTGCAATGCCCAAGTGATTACGGGTGGCGGCTAGCAAAGTCGATAAGTTATTGGAATACAGCGGGCCGCTTACCTGAATTGACTTATTCGAGCCGTCTCGTCCAGTAAATTGCCAACGGTGGTCACCCTGAACTGAGCTGTAGATCAGGCCAATGTGCTTACTCAGATCGCTGGGGATTGAGGGAGTACCGTTTTTCTCAAGATACTCGGGGGTTGCGACTATCACCCAAGGGTTGAGACCCAAAAACCGGGCACCTAAGGAAGAGTCGGATAAACGACCCATCCGAATGGCCAAATCGACGCCTTCTTCCACCAAATTAATATAGCGATCGTCCAGGTTCAGGCTAACCTGTAATTGCGGGTGCTGCCCCATGAACTGCAAGACCAAGGGAGTTAAAACCCGACGCCCAAAGGCTACCGAGCTACTAATCATGAGTTTGCCCTGTACCTCGGATTGCAAGAGACCAGCGATGTTCTCGGCATCTTCGAGCTCTAGAACGATGGTTTTGCACTTCTCGTAATAGATCTTGCCAATCTCCGTTGGGGTTACTCCCCGCGTGCTGCGATGGAGTAAAAGGGAGCCTAGGCGCTTTTCGAGAGCGGCCACATGCTTGGTAGCGGTAGGCTGTGTAATGCCTAAACTGCTTGCGGCTTTACTAAAAGAACCCGTCTCAACTACCCGAATAAAAAGAGAAATTCCTTGAATCCGATCCATAAGCTAATCATTATAAAGGAAAAATGACTATATATTCCAAAATGGAATAGATGATATAGGGGTATCTATCTTCTCAGAATATCTAATTGTGAGGATGATAGCGACATCTTATTCAAAAGGAGGCAATGATGGCACTCATGAAAGCCGCAATGGCAGCAGTTTTGGTAATGGAAAAAGAAGGTATCACCACAGCATTTGGCGTACCCGGTGCAGCAATTAATCCACTCTATGCGCAATTGCGTGAGCGTCAATCAATCACTCACATCTTAGCTCGCCACGTTGAAGGCGCATCGCATATGGCCGAAGGTTATACCCGTGCCAAAGCCGGCAATATTGGTGTGTGTATTGGTACATCAGGCCCCGCTGGCACGGACATGATTACTGGTTTGTACTCCGCCATCGCCGACTCCATTCCTATTTTGTGCATCACCGGTCAAGCACCCCGTGCACGCCTCTATAAAGAAGATTTCCAAGCCGTTGATATCGAGAGCATTGCCAAGCCAGTGACCAAGATGTCGGTCACGGTTCGTGAGCCAGGCTTAGTGCCCCGCGTATTCCAACAAGCATTCCATGTCATGCGCTCTGGCCGCCCTGGCCCGGTCTTGATTGATTTGCCAATCGATGTGCAGTTAGCTGAGATCGAGTTTGATATCGATACCTATGAGCCGTTGCCAGTTTATAAACCTTTTGCGAACAAGAAGCAGATCGAGAAAGCCATGGAGATGTTGATGGCTGCCGAGAAGCCTTTGATGGTTTCGGGTGGTGGCGTGATCAATGCCGATGCAGCAGATCTCTTGGTGGAGTTTGCAGAACTCACCAACATTCCAGTGATCCCAACCCTAATGGGCTGGGGCACGATTCCGGATGATCATCCCTTAATGGCCGGTATGGTTGGCTTACAAACCTCACACCGTTATGGCAATGCCACCATGTTGGCGAGCGACTTTGTCTTGGGCATTGGTAATCGCTGGGCAAATCGTCATACGGGTTCTTTGGAGGTGTACACCAAGGGCCGTAAGTTTGTGCACGTGGATGTGGAGCCAACCCAAATTGGTCGCGTGTTTAATCCTGACTACGGCATCGTATCGGATGCGAAGGCAGCGCTTGAGCTATTTGTAGAAGTAGCGAAAGAGTGGAAAGCCAAAGGCAAGCTCAAGAACTACAGCGACTGGGTTGAGCGTTGCCAAGAGCGTAAGCGTTTGATGTTACGTAAAACTAATTTTGATAATGTGCCGATCAAGCCACAGCGTGTTTATCAAGAGATGAACGAAGTGTTCAAGCGCGATACCATTTATGTATCCACCATTGGCCTCTCGCAGATCGCAGGCGGACAGTTCTTGCATGTATATGGTGCCCGTCAGTGGATTAACTGCGGACAAGCGGGCCCATTAGGTTGGACAGTGCCAGCCGCATTGGGCGTACTCGCAGCAGACCCAACCCGTACCGTGGTTGGTCTCTCAGGTGATTACGACTTCCAGTTCTTGATTGAAGAGTTAGCGGTGGGTGCGCAGTTCCATTTGCCACTCGTGATGGTCTTGGTCAACAACAGCTACCTCGGTTTGATCCGTCAAGCACAGCGTGGCTTTGATATGGACTACTGCGTCCAGTTGGCTTTTGATAACATCAACGTGCAGGACGAGAACCTCAAAGGCTATGGCGTAGACCATGCCAAAGTCGTTGAAGGCTTAGGCTGCAAATCTTTACGTGTCACCAACCCTGCCAAGATCCAAGAAGCATTGATCGAAGCGCAAAAGATGGCAAAAGAGTTCCGAGTTCCAGTGGTAGTTGAGATCATCCTCGAGAAGGTCACCAACATTGCTATGGGTACCGAGATCAACAATATCAATGAGTTTGAGGATATTGATTGCCGCCACCCTGCAGGTACTGAGGGATTGGTGACCGCCGGTCTTTTAGAATAACCCCCTAAATCTAATCAACCCATAAAGGAACTGGAATGCCCAAGTTTGCCGCCAATCTCTCCATGTTGTACAACGAAGTTCCATTCATGGAGCGTTTTGATAAAGCAGGGGCGGCAGGCTTTAAAGCAGTCGAGTTCCTCTATCCCTACGCATTCTCAGTAGCCGATATCAAAGCTAAGCTAGTTAGCAATGGTCTGGCGATAGTGTTGCATAACATCCCTGCGGGTGATTGGGATGGCGGTGAGCGCGGTATTGCCTGTTTGCCAGATCGGGTTGACGAGTACAGAGCGGGCGTTGCCAAAGCAATTGAGTACGCCAAAGCCTTGGGTGTGCCACAACTGAACTGCTTGGCTGGTAAAGCACCTGCTGGAGCAGACCGCAAAGTCTTGCACGACACCTTTGTGGCAAACCTTCAATACACGGCAGCAGAGTTTAAAAAGAATGGACTCAAATTACTCATTGAGCCCATCAACACCTATGACATCCCTGGCTTTTTCCTGTCGACTACTGCTCAAGGTATTGCGATCTTGGATGAAGTCGGTGCTGATAATGCATTCTTGCAATACGACATTTACCATGCGCAACGGATGGAAGGTGAACTTGCCAACACGATGCAAAAGCACCTCGCCCGTATTGGTCATATGCAGTTAGCCGACAACCCAGGTCGTAATGAACCGGGTACTGGAGAAATCAATTACGCGTTCTTATTTAAGTTCATCGACAAAATTGGTTACTCCGGTTGGATCGGTTGCGAGTACAAACCCGCAACAACGACCGATGCTGGTTTGGGTTGGCTGAAGTCTCTTTAAGCATTGGGTAAGACCCAAGGTAATTTCTATTATTTCTAAGCAGAAGGTATTGATATGAGCGCACAAAAGTTAGGCTTTATTGGTTTAGGCATTATGGGTTCACCCATGGCTGGTCATTTATTAAAAGGTGGCCATCAGGTCTTCGTCACCACCCGCAGCCAAGTCCCCGAAGATTTAATCAAAGCCGGTGCCGTTGCTTGCAAGACCGCTGCTGATGTTGCCAAACAGGCTGACATCATTTTCACGATGGTTCCTGATACTCCAGATGTTGAGAAAGTTCTCTTCGGTGAGAACGGTATCTCCTCAGGCATCACTAAGGGCAAAACCGTCATCGACATGAGCTCGATCTCACCGATCGCCACCAAAGAGTTTGCTAAGAAGTTGAACGATCTAGGCTGCGACTATGTTGACGCTCCTGTATCGGGTGGACAAGTCGGCGCACAAAATGCCACGCTCTCGATCATGGTGGGTGCCGATGAGGGCGTATTCAATAAAGTGAAGCCCCTCTTTGAACTCATGGGTAAGAATATTAATCTCGTTGGTGGTAATGGAGCAGGGCAGACCGCCAAAGTAGCCAATCAGATCATCGTGGCTCTTAATATTGAAGCAGTAGGTGAAGCACTCTTGTTTGCAGCCAAAGCCGGTGCCGATCCTGCCAAAGTTCGTCAGGCACTCATGGGCGGCTTTGCAAGCTCCAAGATCTTGGAAGTACACGGCGAGCGCATGGTCAATCGCACCTTTAATCCTGGGTTCAGGATTGAGTTACATCAGAAGGATCTGAACTTAGCACTGAGCAGTGCTAAAGCCTTAGGTGTATCACTGCCAAACACTGCCACTGCGCAAGAGTTATTCAACTCCTGTGCAGCACATGGTGGCAAGGCATGGGATCACTCCGCTATGGTGAAGGCCCTTGAGAAGCTTGCTAACTTTGAGATCGGACAAAAGGCTTTATAAGAAATGCCCACGCCTAGACTCTTGATTGTTTATCTTCACGGGTTTAGGTCATCCCCAAATTCTTCTAAGGCACAACTAACAGGTGAGGCGATCGCCTCTCTCGTTAAAGACGGTCAAGCCATCGAATGGTATTGCCCCCAGTTACCACCATCCCCCCAAGCAGCAATGACGATGGTCAAACAAAAAATTGCAGAGACTCAGGCAAAAGATCTGTGCATCATTGGTTCATCCTTGGGTGGCTTCTATGCCACCTACCTTGCAGAGCAATACCCGCACGCTAAAGCTATCATGCTTAACCCCGCTGTGCGCGCAGCGCGGGAGTTAGCCCCCTATGTGGGACAGCTAACTGCGTACGATAGTGACGAGCCCTTTGATTGGCGAGCAGAGTATGTCGAGCAACTCAAAGAGCAACAAGTTGAAGAGATTACCAATGCAGAGCGCTACTTCTTATTAGCAGCGAAGGGCGATGAGCTCCTCGACTGGCATGAGATGGTGGAACATTACCCTGGCGCAAAGCATCTCATCATCGAGGGTAGTGATCACGGAATCACCGAGTACCCGCAGTATCTTGATCAAGTGATTGGGTTTGCAACGCACGCTTAACGCTTCACCCCAGAACGCAACCCTTTCTTGACCTTCCGAAAGTGATCCTCAATCGCTTGGGTAATGTTCTTACGCCCGTGGTTCTTGCGTTCTAATAAACCAACGCGCCGATAGATTGCTTTGCGAGTAGGTGTACTAATCACAATGCGTTTATCTTTATCCCACTGCACATTCGCAAGCATTGGCACAATGGCATAGCCAAGACCCTGCCGTACCAACTCAATAATGGCCTCAACCGAGTTGACCACCATGCTGCTCTCAATCTGCAAACGATTAGACCGAATCACTTGATCAACGAGTTCACCGGTCCAGGTTTTGGGTTCAAAGCGGATGAAGGGTAAATCAGTACGATCTTTATCCTTGGGATAAATCAGGATCATTTGCTCTTCATAAAGCGCTGTCCACTGTACGCTTTTGGGAAGGGCGTAGGGTGATTCGGTCACAATCGCTGCATTTAAGACTCCAGCGATTACCTGTTCTAAAAAATCACTAGAGAGTCCTGTGCTAATTTTGATCTCTAGCTCTGGGTATTGCTGCTTCAGTTGCTCCAGGGTCTTCCCAAATTGCCCCATCAAACTCGAGACCAGCGCCCCTAGGGTGAGCGAGCCACTTAAGCCCGACTTAAATTCTGCGCCTAAGGACTCATAGCGCGAGATGATCTCCTGAATCGGCTCGATCAAAGCACGACCTTGATTATTAAGAACCAAGGAACGCTTATTGCGATCAAAGAGCGTAACCCCAATATCACCCTCAAGCTGGGCCAATTGCTGACCCGCAGCAGCGGGCGTTAAGCCAATCTCACGTGCAGCGGCAGCGACGCTAGGGTGGCGGGTGATGGCAATGAAGTTTTTGAGAACGCGGATACTGGACATGGATCAATTATAAAGTTTTTCTTTATCTTAGTGATAAAACAATTCGATATAAATTTTACGGTCTAACCCTATAATTGCCACATGAACCAATCCATCCTAAACGTGAAGGTCTGGCGCGGCACCCAAGACGGCGGCTTCGTGGAGTACAAGGTACCCCGCGCAGCCAACCAAACGGTGCTGGACGTTGTGACCTATATCCAGCGCAAACTCGACCCAACCCTGAGCTATCGCTTTGCTTGCCGAGTAGGGATGTGTGGATCCTGCGCAATGACGGTGAACGGCAAAGCCCGTTGGACCTGCCGCACGCACGTGGCCAAGATTGCGGATAGCGACACTCTCGAGATTGCACCATTGGATAACCTACCGATCATCAAAGACCTGGCTACCGATATGACCGAGTTCTTTGACAAGATGAGTAAAGCGGTTGGCTACTTTAAGGGAGAGCAAACTCGGCATGACGACTTCGCCAAGGTCAAACCCGATTCGGAAGAGCGCCAACTGGCCAATGCCGGAATCGAGTGCATTGGGTGTGGAGTTTGCTACGCCTCGTGCGAAGTGGTGTCTGCCCGAGAGTCTTACTTAGGGCCTGCAGCCTTAAATCGTGCTTGGACCTTAGTGAACGATGAGCGTGATAGTCAACAGCTTGATCGTCTGCGCGCGGTTGCCGGTGATGCAGGTTGTCACTCCTGCCACACCCAAGGAACTTGTTCAGAGCGTTGCCCGAAACAAATTGAGCCCACCGCTGGGATTGCGGGTCTTAAAAAGATTGTGGGGCGTGCCGCCGTGATGGGTAGTAAATGGGGCAAGCTGTGAGTGCAGCAATACTGCAAGCCAAACTTTGGTACTACCAACGCATTAGTGCAATGGTCTTAGCTCTGTGCGTAGCGATCCATCTCATCATCATCTACATTGCTGTGCAAGACGGACTAACAGCAAATGAGATCCTAGGAAGAACGCGCGGCAATTGGGGCTTTGCTTTGTTCTACGAGATCTTCGTGCTTGCCTGCTTTGTCCATGCCCCAATTGGTCTTGCCAATATCTTGCGCGAGAACATCCAAAACGCTTTTCTGAACCGTGCCTTACCACTCCTACTGGCGGCCCTAATACTGATACTAGGAACCATGGCGGTAATTGGGGTGGTCTGGGGACAGCCATGAGTCAAAAATCTACGCGGCAACTTGATTTTCGGGGAAGGGCCCACTGGTCTTACTTTGCATACTATTTGCACCGTGTATCGGGTCTACTCTTGGCCTGCTTTCTGCCCCTGCATTTTTTCTTACTCTCACGTTCTTTAAAGGGCGAAGCTGAGCTTGCAAGTTACCTCAAACTGACCGACTTCCCCATCTTCAAGTTTGGGGAATGGGCTTTGGTAACTCTCTTGGCATTGCACTTAATCGGTGGGGCACGCTTGCTCGTAATTGAGTTTGGTGTTTGGAAGGGCTTACGGAAAGCATGGATCCAAATGGCAGTTCTTGGATCACTCGTATGTGGCGGCTTATTCTTAATCTTGTCACGCTAGATCATCCCACGACTTACTTTATTAGGATCGGATATGGAACTAAATCTGCAACACGTTGAGGTCGCATGTAAGGAGTTGTATATCCGCGCACTTAAATTACTTCCCGATGATGTGAAACAGGGGATTGATCGACTAAAGAGTACCGAAACCGACGCACGTGCCCAAGTGGTGCTAGGCACCATGGTGACCAATATTGCGGTAGCCGAGCGTGAAGATAATTTACTGTGCCAAGACACAGGTTTGCCAATCTACAACGTTTGGATTGGTAGAGGCGTAACAGTGGATGGAGTGCGCCTCAAGGCAGCCATTCGCAGAGGGTGTGAACGCGCCACCACAGAATACCCACTGCGCTCCTCCGTAGTTCATCCCATTACACGTAAGAACAATCACACCTCGAGCGGCATTGAGATGCCTGCGATCCATATTGATTTTATGGACAAGGCCGATACGATTGAGATTGAAATGATCCCGAAAGGTAGTGGCTCGGAGAACAACTCTTTTCTGAAGATGGCCATCCCAGCCGAAGGAATCTTAGGGGTCAAGGCCTTTGTGATCGAAAGCGTTGTGAACGCCGGTGGTAAAACCTGCCCGCCGACAATCGTGGGAGTTGGCGTGGGTGGCACCTCGGATCAATGTGTCGCCCTAGCCAAACGTGCCGCCACCCGCGCGTTGGGAACACACTGCAGTGATGAAGAGGGTGCTAAATTGGAAGTGGAACTAAGCACTGCTGTTAATCAATTGGGGATTGGTCCTCAAGGGCTTGGTGGTGATGGTACCGCTTTTGCAGTCCATGTAGAGCTTGCTGCTACGCATATCACCATGAACCCCGTTGCTGTAAACATGCAGTGTCATTCAGCGCGACGTGCGCGGGTTAGCATCACACCACAGGGTGTGGCATACGGATTTTAGGAAGATCATGGCCCATTACAACTTACCCACCCCTGTTAGCGAAGTCGATATTCGGAAGCTCAAGGTCAATGACACCGTAACCTTGCAACAAACACTCTTTGGGATTCGGGATGCCACTCAGATCCATTTGTTTGATCGGGGTCGTAAAACGAAGTTTGATCTTCGCGGTCATGCCGTGATTCATACGGCGCCCAACGTGCGTAAAGTGCCTGTTAGTGCAGAGTTCCCCGCAGGGTATCAGTCCATTTGTATTGGTACCACCACCTCGGATCGTATGGAACGATTTACTGAACCTCTTATGAACGAGTATGGCGTACGCATGATTGTGGGGAAGGGTGGCTTACGCGAGTCATCGGCAGCAGCATTTGCAAAACATGGCGGTGTCTACTTAGCAATCATTGGTGGCACAGCCGCTTTAGAGACCACCTGGATTGATCAGATTGAAGATGTGGATCTCGACGATCTCAATCCAGAGTCACTCTGGAAGTTCAAGATTAATCAGTTTGGCCCACTCTTGGTAGCAATGGATAGCCACGGTGGCAGTATTTATCAAGACGTGAAAGCCGATGTGGCGATTAATAAAGCAACGGTACTAAAACGTTTAGGGATTGTGTAACCATGACAAGCATTCAAACACTGCAAACCGATATCTTGGTCTTAGGCTCCGGCGGCGCAGGACTCTTTGCGGCCTTGCATGCACATCAAGCCAATCCCGATCTACATATCACCATTGCCGTAAAAGGACTTCTTGGTAAATGCGGGTGCACGCGCATGGTACAGGGTGGCTATAACGTTGCCTTGGCAGAAGGAGATTCGGTTGAGCGTCATTTCATGGATACGATTGAAGGGGGCAAGTGGTTATCGGATCAAGAGTTAGCCTGGACCCTAGTCAACAAATCGGTTGAGCGTATTCGGGAGCTCGAGAATGAACTCGGATGCTTCTTTGATCGCAACCCAGATGGCACCATTCATCAAAAGGCATTTGCAGGACAAACCTTTGATCGCACCGTACACAAGGGTGACCTCACCGGGATTGAAATTATTAATCGCCTAGCTGAGCAAGTATGGGCGAGAGGGATTCATCGCTTGGAAGAACACCGCGCCATTGAGTTAATTAAGAGTCAGGATGGCAAAGCACTTGCTGGGGTCTTAATGCTCAATATGCGTACCGGTGAGTTTGTGATGGTGCGCGCGAAGGCTGTATTGCTAGGAACTGGTGGCGGGCCCACGATGTATAAGTACCACACCCCCTCGGGTGATAAAAGTTGTGATGGCTTGGCCATGGCCTTGCGAGCAGGCTTAACACTACGCGATATGGAGATGGTGCAGTTTCATCCAACGGGTATGTTGGCTGGTCCAGATACCCGGATGACCGGCACCGTACTTGAAGAGGGCTTACGTGGCGCGGGTGGTTATCTACTTAATGGCAATAAAGAGCGCTTCATGGGCCATTACGATCCACGTAATGAGCGTGCAACCCGAGACATTGTCTCTCGATCAATTATTTATGAGATGCGTGCGGGACGCGTGACCCCAAATGGTGGCGTCTACATCCAAATGCATCACCTTGGTCCTGATAATGTGCGCAAATTATTTAAAGGCATGGTGGAACGCTGTGCGGATTCTGGATTTGATCTAGCAAATGATCTGGTGGAAGTGGTACCGACAGCACATTATATGATGGGGGGTGTGGTGTTTAAAGCCGACACCAGTACCGATCTGCCAGGTCTCTTTGCTGCTGGTGAAGATACCGGTGGTGTGCATGGTGCTAACCGTCTCGGCGGTAACGGTGTGGCCAACTCCACGGTCTTTGGTGGCATCTCCGGCGACACAATGGCGCAATATGTTAAGGGCAAGAACCATCTTGATTACGATCTTGAAGCCATCGAACAAAGCCTGCTTAAGCATCAAGAGCCGTTGAACAAAGCACCGGGTGATATTGAGTTCATCCGCGATGAGCTAGCCGACTGCATGTGGGATCAAGTTGGTATCTTGCGGAATCAAGCCGATCTTGAAGCGGCACGGATACGTCTAAACAAACTCGATGCCATATTACATACGATGGGGGTGGGTGAGACCAACCGAGCATTTAATCTGACCTGGCAAGATTGGATGAACCTACGTAATCTCATCCTTGTGAGTAAAACCGTGGTCGAGGCAGCCTTAGCACGAGAGAACTCGCGCGGCGCTCACTACCGTGAAGACTACCCAGAAGAAGGTGACCTAGAAACCTCTTTCTTCACTGCTGTACACATGAAGGATGAGCAACTCATAATCAAGAAGTGCCCGGTGACATTCAGCATGGTGCGCCCTGGAGAAACGATCTTGGTGGAAGCTTAAAGAAGATTGTGATAAAAAAATACCCAGCCTAGAAATTCTAGACTGGGCACCAAGAGATAAATGATTGATTGCTGCTCAGTTAAAACTGAGTACTGCAGAGTATGTAATCAGTTAGCAGTCAGGTTACGTGCCTTAATGACTTTCTCCCACTTGGCAGACTCAGCAACAATTTGAGCCTCGAGCTCTTTTTGGGTATTGAGCACCGGAGTTAAGCTATTGAGCTCCAAACTCTTTTGCATTGCCTCAGACTTCACTGCCTTAATCGCAGCAGCGTAGATCTTGTCGGTAATCAACTTAGGGGTATTAGCGGGAGCCATCAGTGCAAACCAACCCACGTTCTCAAAGCCAGGGATAGAAGCTTCTGCTACCGTTGGAATATTAGGCAGAGCCGCTAAGCGCTTTGCACTGGTTACTGCGAGTGCCTTGATCTGACCGCCTTTAATGAAGCCCGTTGAAGCTGGCACGTTACAAGCGCAGAAATCAATCTGACCTGCAATTAAATCACTGAGTGCCGCCGCCTCACCTTTGTAAGGGATATGGGTTGCGTTAATACCAGCTGCAGTAATGAAGTTCTCACCAGCAAGGTGCACCTGACTACCAATTCCGGCGGAACCAAAGTTGAGGTTCTTGGTCTTAGCCAACGCAATTAAATCATTGAGATTATTCACTGCCAGCTTTGGATTAACCGAAATAATCATGGGGCCGCTAACCAAGGTAGAGATCGGGGCAAAGTCCTTGGCGTAATTAATCGACATCTTCTTGTACATATGTGGGTTAACGGTCAACATGCTGCCTGAGGCGAGGAGGAGGGTGTAGCCATCAGCAGGTGCTCTGGCTACAGCCTCGGCACCAATATTGCCACCGGCACCGCCACGGTTCTCAACCACTACGTTCTGACCCAAAATAGGAGTCATTTGCTGCGCCAGGATACGGCCAATAATATCGGTGGTACCGCCAGCAGCAAACGGAATAATCAATTTAATTGGCTTATCGGGCCAGCTTTGTGCTTGTGCCGGACTTGTAAACCCCACAGTGGCTAGTGCGAGGATGCCAAGCACCTTCGTAAAGGTTCGATAAAAACGTTGGTTCATTGCGTATCTCCTTGTTGATCCTGACGGATTTTTATATTACGAAAATGTTCTGATTCATTTAACCATGTTTTTCTAGAAAACTCTCTTGCACCCAATCTAGGTCATCTATATGATATGGATATGTCAGTTATTTTCATCTCAGAGTTTATCTCCCGTCAAGCCCTAGAAACCCTTAAACACGTCCACCAAGTTCGCTATGAACCTGAGTCGTATGCTGACCCAGCTAAACTAGCCTCAGGGTTAATCAATGCCGATGCCTGGATCGTCCGCAATCTCACCAAGGTAAGCGCTGATCTGGTCCAGGGTGCTAAGCAACTGAAAGTAGTGGGGCGCCTAGGGGTTGGTTTGGAGAACATTGATCTCCCCGCATGTGCACAAGCCAATATCAAGGTCATTCCTGCTACCGGTGCGAACGCCGACTCGGTAGCCGAGTATGTGCTGGGTACATCGATGGCGCTCATGCGTGCTTATGCACCCGCTAGTCTTGAGACCCTCTCAGGCGCTTGGCCAAGACCCAAATACTCCAAATGCCATGAGATCGCAGGTAACACCTTAGGGATTGTGGGCTTTGGCAGCATTGGTAGGGTTGTTGCACAAAAAGCCTTAGCCCTAGGATTGCATTGCATCGCCTATGATCCGATGCTGAACGATAAGCAAGTAACACTCCAGAGCGGCACCGTTCATTTATATCCCTTAGCAGAGGTATTAGCTAAAAGCCAAATTGTGAGTTTGCACCTACCGCTATTGCCCGAGACCAAAGGATTGTTCTCGGCAACTCTGCTCGATACGATGCAAGCTGGCGCCTATCTCATTAATACCGCACGCGGTGGCATTGTCGATGAGCACGCATTAGCAGAGCGCTTACGCTCTGGGCGTTTAGGGGGAGCGGCACTTGATGTCTTTGCGAGCGAACCTGCCAAAGACCTAGCGCATTTCAAGGATGTCCCTAATTTAATACTGACTCCGCACATTGCGGGAGTTACTGAAGAAAGTAATGAACGTGTGAGCAATATGATTGCCCGCGAAGTGAACGTATTTTTGGAGAACCATTCGTGAGTCATTCATTTAATGAGATGGTGCAACTCGCCTATCAAGGCTTACGTGCTGCTGATATTGCCCATGATGCGGCCGCCGATACCGCACTCTTTCTGGCGCTTGCAGAAGCGGATGGTCTAGCATCCCATGGCTTAGCCCGTATTGCCCAATACGCTGGGCATGCCAAGCATGGTCGTGTAAATACCCAAGCCAAAGCGAAGGTGCATGCCTATAAAGCAGCCTCTGCCGTAGTGGATGGTCAAGATGGTTTGGCATTTCCCGCCATTAAAACAGCTACCGACCTATCCGTTCGCTTAGCTAACTCACAAGGCGTAGGCCTAGTTGCTATTAAGAACACACACCACTTTGGAGTTGCCGGACATTACACCGAAGCAGCAGCGCGTGCCGGTTATGTCTCGATTCTTCTGGGTAATACCCCAGCTGCGATGCCGATGGCGGGTGGCAAGAAAGCATTGTTTGGAACCAACCCACTGGCAGCGGCATTTCCGGTGAAGGGCAAAGACCCATTAGTGATTGATATGTCTTTATCTGCGGTAGCACGTGGCAAATTATTAGTGGCCTCTAAAAAAGGGGAGTCAATTCCAGAGGGCTGGGCATTGGATGCAGAGGGTAAGCCCACCACTGATCCAAATGAGGGTCTTAAAGGGTTGATGGTTCCGCTCGGTGGTGACAAGGGTGCCTTATTAGCTCTCATCATTGAGCTCTTAGCAGTTGGCTTATCAGGTAGTCAGTTCTCGTATGAGGCTGATACCTTCTTTGCCATGAAAGGCAATAAGCCTCGTCTTGGACAACTACTCATCACGATTGATCCAGGCCTATCGGGTGCAGGGACCTACTACAAACGTATCGCAGCCTTCTTAGCCATGTTGGCAAGTGATGATGGGATTCGTTTACCAGGACAGCGACGCTTTGCGCAACGTGCACAAGCGCTACGTTCGGGTGTAACCGTCAACGATACGGTCGTACAAGAGATTAAGAGCGGTATTAGTAAGCGTTGGACCTATTAATAGTAGTACCTTAAAGGAGAGAAAGCATGATTCATTTCGTCGTACATGAACCTGGAGATGTGGTGGGAGTCGTCGTAGTAGAAGGCGTCAATTCTGGAACCGATTTAACAGGTTGGGTAATGGAAGGGGATAGCACCCTCAAGATTAAATCGGAGAGTGATATTCCGATTGGTCACAAGATTGCCTTGCAAGACCTGAAGGTCGGCGATACGGTGATTAAATACGGCGTGGATATTGGCAAAGTAGTTGCTCCCATCAAAAAAGGTGAGCACTTGCATGTACAGAACGTGAAGACCAAACGCTGGTAAGCCATCTACCTTATACCTAAACAGAAAGAAAGATAAACGATGATCGATTTAAAAAAAGCCACTTTTATGGGTTACCGTCGTGAGAACGGACGCATGGGGATTCGGAATCATGTGATTATTCTGCCCCTCGATGACCTCTCGAACGCCGCCTGCGATGCGGTCACCAACAACATTAAGGGTACTGTCAAAATTACCCACCCCTATGGCCGTCTGCAGTTTGGTGCTGACCTAGAGCTGCACTTCCGTACCCTCATTGGTGCAGGATGCAATCCCAATGTTGCCGCTGTTGTTGTGATCGGTATTGAGCCCCAATGGACCGCTAAGGTTGTAGAAGGAATCAAAAAATCTGGTAAGCCAGTAGAAGGATTCTGGATCGAGGGAAATGGTGATACCACCACGATTGCTAATGCAAGTCGTGCCGCCTATAAGTTCATGAAACATGCCTCGAAAGCACAACGCGTCTCTGCACCTTTATCCGAGCTGTGGGTTTCAACCAAATGCGGTGAGTCGGATACGACATCGGGCTGCGGTTCGAACCCAACCGTTGGTAACGCTTTTGACAAACTCTATGAAATTGGTTCGACCTTGGTATTTGGTGAGACCACCGAGCTCACGGGTGGTGAGCATTTGGTAGAGGCACGTTGCCGTACACCAGAGGTCAAGGCCAAGTTCAAGATGATGTTTGATCGTTATCAAGGTGTGATTGAGCGCAACAAGACCAGCGACCTTTCAGACTCACAGCCTACCAAAGGCAATATTGCAGGCGGCCTCACAACCATCGAAGAGAAAGCCTTGGGTAATATTCAGAAGATTGGTAAGAAGTGTATGGTCGATGGCGTATTGGATAAAGCAGAAGCGCCTACTGGTAAAGGTCTATGGTTTATGGACTCATCATCGGCTGCTGCCGAGATGGTGACCTTGTGCGCCGCCTCGGGCTTTGCTGCTCATTTCTTCCCAACGGGGCAAGGTAACGTGATTGGTAATCCGATTCTGCCGGTGATTAAGCTTTGTGCTAATCCCAAGACTGTTCGCACGATGTCTGAGCATATTGATGTGGATGTGTCGGGTATTTTGCGTCGTGAGGAGAACATGGATACAGCCGGTGAGAAACTATTGGATGCGCTCTTGCGTACTGCTAATGGCGAACTAACTGCTGCAGAGATCCTCGGGCATAACGAGTTTGTAATGACCCGTTTGTATGAGTCCGCCTAAGTAGTCTGCTTGGTCACCCAGTTCTTGGGTGACCAACCAAGCAATGAAAGCCATTACTGCCTACCAAGAAGTAAAACAGAAGATCACCAATGATTTGGTGAGTGGACGTTTCTTCATGGGGCAGGCATTACCCGCCGAGAAAGACCTTGCCAAAGAACTCAAGGTCTCGATCGGTACTCTGCGCAAAGCAGTCGACGAACTGGTTGCTGAAGGGATTGTGATACGCAGGCAAGGCAAGGGGACCTATGTTGCCGAACACGATGAACAGCGACTGTTGTATTACTTCTTCCATGTAGTCAAACACAATGCCGAACACAAAAATTATCCAAAGGTAGAGCTTGTCTCCTTCCAGAGCGCAAGTGCTAACCAAGAGGAAGCCACTAAACTCGCAATGAAAGAAGGCTCGCCTGTTTGGAGAATCGTCAATCGGCTTTTTCTAGATCAGACCTGTGTATTGGTCGATCACATTACTCTGAACAAGAAACACTTCCCCAAGCTAACCAAAGCTGCCTTTGCACAACGCGAGGGTAGTATTTATCAGCTCTATCAAGCCCAATACGGACAAACTGTCGTGCGCACGAGCGAACGTCTTCGTGCTGGAGCAGCTAGCAAACAACATGCAGAATGGTTGGATCTCAAAGTAGGGGCGCCAGTGATTATGATTCGTCGTTTAGCACTGGGTATTCAGGATGAACCCATCGAATGGCGTATCTCGACGCTCAATACCGAACACCACGAATACTTCAGCGAACTTGGCATTTAATCTACTCCGGCTATTTAATTGGTTTAAAGCTCCATCACTAAACATTCTTTGTAAACAGAAAAAATTAATTAACTAGCTCATTTTTTGAGCTAGTAAAACTCCATACTGGTTTCATTTAAAGGAGCTGGTATGCGTAAATTAATAGAGTGGGGTATTTGGCTCGTCTTCGCAGAACGACCTGGAGAGTGGGATAGAAAAGAATGGGTTTGTCGTATTAGCCGTCAATAAGTTCTTTTGGCGTAAGCCCTTTTCAAATGCCTTTAACACCCTAGGGGCTTGAAAAAAGTCATTGTTTTATAGCAAACTTAGTCTATATTCATAAATAATGGCGTGCCTTGACGTCGATATCAAGGCAGAAAGGGGGGTGTGGTGCTTAGTATTCTTAAATTAGATGCCGGTGGCATTCCACAGTGCTGGATTGATACGGAAGACGCCACGCGACATTACGCCGATAACAGCGTCCTTTGGACCTTAGGCGACCCCGTTGCCATTATGCGCGGCGGTATATCACGCCTAACCGGTCGCCAATCGATTATTGAGTTGCACTCCATCATTGCTGTAAAAGGCTCTGCAAAAATTAATCTTTTTGATGTGGTTCCTGCTATTACAAAGCGAAAACTCTATCGACGTGACCGCGGTCTTTGCGCATATTGTGGTTGCCGTATTTCTGAAAATGATGCCGAGGCTGAACATATCGTTCCCAATAGCAAAGGCGGTCATTACACCTGGATGAACCTAGTGGTCTCATGCCGACCCTGTAATCAGCGCAAGGGTAATCGTACTCCAGAGCGCGCAGGCATGAGTTTGCTCTATGCGCCTTACACCCCGAGCTTGTATGAGGACATGATATTAAAAGGTAGAAATATTCTGGCGGACCAAATGGATTTTTTGGCAGCCAACTTACCAAAAGATAGCCGAATACTCCAAGACCCATTTTGGGTTTAGCCGATTGCGTTTTGCAATCACTTTTCTTTCCAGTTGCCTCAGATGAACGGCTTACGCATCCTGAAGCCGCGCTCGATCGTACTGATTGCAATTCTTGTTTCGGTATTAGGTCATCTTTATCTTTTTGTTGGATTTCCTAGTTTTCTGTTTTCTAAAGCGACCCCGCTTGAGGAAAATGTTGTTGCAGAATTGCGTGTAGAGCCCGTTCGCAAGGTACAGCTTAGCAAGCCCACTGCACCTGCGCCTACTGTGCGCGACGATAGTTCGAACGCTGTGGGTGATGGCGTAAAGATTGAGGCGGGCGATGGGGGGGAGAATGGCGGCCAAGGTGGCGAGCAAGCCGGACAACCATTTCGTCTACCCGATCCTGGCATTTATTACTACGATGCCTACCTTGATGGGCAATATCTTCAAAGTGCATCGATTGAATGGCAGGTTGATGCAAAGAATGGCTATCGTTTGTATATTAATATCCCGTATGCATTTTTTGGGCCATTTATCTTTGAGTCACGCGGCAAGATTGACGCTTACGGTTTAGCCCCCGATTTTTATGTTGAGCACTTAGGGAGTCGTCCCGTCCGCTTCACTCGCTTTGATCGTGATGGAACAGGGGGAGGGAAGTTATTCTTTTCCCAAAAGCCTGAGGAATTAAAAGATATACCTCCCGGCACACAAGATCGACTGAGTCTCATGATGCAATTAGCCTCCCTTTTAGGTGGCAACGATCAGATTGATGAGAAAGGTACCGTGCGGGAGATCCCAATTGCCAATCTCGATAAACTTGAGATCTGGCGTTTTCAAAGTCAGGGCGAAGAGCTATCCGATGCGATCTTCACCATGGGGCCAACGGTCTTGCGCCACTACAAACGTTTACCCGTGAAAGAACAAGATCTAAAACGCCGTAACGATATTTGGCTCATTAAAGATTTTGGCTGGATACCTGGGAGGGTTCGTCTTGAAAATGAGAAAGGCCGAACCATTGAACTCTTTTTTAAACAATTAGATCCAATAGCAGATCTACCAAAGTAATTCTTTATTGCCCTGATTTCTTACGAATTATTTGACTAATCATATTAAAGAGAATGGCGCCCGACATAGAGGCTGCAAAGATGCCACTAAATGCAATCATCACGGGCAGAATCTTCCAGTTCGCTGGCAAGGAAAAAGTGCCATATCCAATGGTGGTGTACATCTCGCCCACAAAGTAAAACGCATTGGTATCGACCTCAAAGATTTTTAAGGCAATTAATGCATAGGTCCAAGCAATCATATCGACTAAATGCGTCATAAAGATTAGACCCACAGCAATCATATAAAAGGGGACGGATAACCAAAATATCCCTTGCCGGTCAGCCCAATCAATCAATAACTGATAGATCTTTCCGACTAACAATATCAGTAAGGCGTGGACAGCTAACAGACCAATTGCCACCAGAAATACGATATAGAGCTCATCGATTGGGAGGCTATTGCCAACCTGAGCAAAGAGCGTAAAGAAATTAGGAAGTTCTGTCATGGTGATCGTTTGACATCTTATATCTTATTTGACATAATAATGATTATACGCAGATATGCCAAATGGCACTATGGCTTGGATTCCACCAAAACAGGCTTTGGACCACCCTGATACTTCGTCTTATAAAGCTTCTCCCAGCGGGATCGCAAGCCTTTTGAGATCTCTTCTTGATTAAATAATTCAGCTACATCAATTGCACTAAACCCTTGATGATTACGGATCTGCAGATCAGCTCCGCGATCAAGCAATAAGCGCACTAGCTGAATATTGCCAGATCGAACTGCCATCATTAATGGCGTTGTATCACTATCAGACAAAGCATCCACTTTGGCGCCTTTGCTCAGCAAATAATCGGCCACAGCAAGATGGCCTTCTGTGCAGGCGTAATGCAATGGTGTCCAACCCGACTTATTGATCTCAGCACCCCGTTTATCCACCAGGACCTTTACCTCAGGCAACATGCCATACAGGGATGCCATCATCAAAACAGTTTCGCCTGAAAGATTGGGGTGATCAACATCAACCCCTTTGAGACCAATCAAATAATCCAGGGTCTGCTTGGATTTCTCCCTAACGGCATATACCGTCAAAGGATTGCCACCCTTAACCAGCAAATTGGGGCTTACACCAGCAGCGATCAACTTCTTAACCTCAGCAAGATCATCAAATTGAACTGCTTTGGTCATCTTGTCGACCTGCTCTTGGGTCTGAGCCGTAACCGATATGCTCACTAGAAGGCAAGTCAGGAGGGTAAAAATTCTAGGGTGTAATCTCATGAATCGCTTCTATTTAACTGAAAACATTGATAAAAATTATGGGTTGTATGCTCGGCGATCGACTCAATCGAGACCCCTCTTAAACCTGCTATAAAGCCTGCTACATGGGATACCCAGGCTGGCTCATTGGTTTGCCCCCGATGAGGCACGGGCGCCAAATAGGGAGAATCGGTCTCAATCAAGATGCGCTCTACAGGCAATGCTTTGCAAGTTGCCTGCAGGTCTTTAGCACTCTTGAAGGTCACAATGCCCGAGAACGAGATATAAAAACCCATCTCGATCGCTGCTTTTGCAACCTCATAGCTCTCCGTGAAGCAATGCATAACCCCACCAATCTCACCGGCGCCCTCCTCCTGCATAATTTTGAGAGTGTCCTGCGAAGCCGAACGGGTATGGATGATTAATGGCTTCTTGGCTGCCAATGCCGCCCGAATATGAGTACGAAAGCGCTCGCGTTGCCACTCCATCGATTCATAGGAGCGATCGCCCATGCGGTAGTAATCCAAGCCGGTCTCACCAATCGCAATTACCTTAGGATCCTTAGCCTCTTCGATCAAAAACTCTACGGTAGGCTCTGGAGTATCTTCATAATCAGGATGAACCCCAACCGAGGCATACAAATTTGGATGAGATTGCGCTAAGCGCTTGACCTTCGGAAAATCTGGGATGTCCACTGAAATACACAAAGCATGCGTTACCTTGGCACGCGCCATATTCTCCAGAACCTCTGGTAGACGCTCTTGATACTCTGGGAAATCGAGGTGGCAATGCGAATCTATAAACATGAAGACGAATTTTAGTCCTCAAACAGCTGTTGATACTGTAGAAGTAAGGATTCTAGTTGAACGCGTGTGGATAAAGGGTGGTTTTCATGACGCCTTGCAAGCAACACGATTTTCCATAACTTCAGTAATTTGCTCATAGTGATCTGCCGAGCTAGGGCCTGAACATGCTTCTCATGCCTGCGGTAATAGCGCGCGTCACCCCCTTGCTTTGCCGACTGGATATCAAACAACCAACGTTGCATGCATGCCAAGAGAACGCCAAAGGGTGCTTTATGGATTTTCTCGGCACATTCGATCCATGCAATATCACGTCCTTTGCTAAGGCTCTCTAATAACAAGCGTGTTGCTGAGCTCGCCAAAGCCATGCCCTCTTTATCGTCACCAATGCGGCGCGCTTCGATCACTTCCTTGGCGGCTAACGGTGCCCCACCTTGCTCGTCTAATGTAGCCTCGATTTCTTCAGGACTAATCTTCTGTTCAGATACCGTCACAAGCTTACTACTTAACCACTGCAAGGCACTATCGCGATGAGGCTTGGGTAAGGCGATCAACTGACAACGTGAGCGAATGGTAGGCAATACTCGGTCGAGACGATCGCTAAGCAGGATAAAAATAGTTTGCGCATTAGGCTCTTCTAGAGATTTCAGCAAGGTATTGGCAGCATCGGGCCGCAGACCTTCCAATGGGTAAATCAAGACGATGCGTCGACCGCCCCGATGGGTTCCAACATTGATGGCTTCAATTGCCCTTCGCACATGCTCGATTTTGATAAAGGCACTTTCCTTCTTTCCGTCGCCCTCCTCTTTGTCTTCCACCACCTCCACTTCGGGTTTGGGCATCCCCTCCAGCTCAGCATGGGGCATACGGTGCAGATAGAGGGCTGGCACGAGACTAATAAAGTCGGGATGGTTAGCGGTCTCAAACCAGCGACAAGCCTGACACTCTTTGCACGGCTTGGTTCCCAAAAAAAAGAGATCGGCCTCGCACAAAATAGCCTGAGAAAGCTCTAGAGCAAAGTCTAATTTGCCAATGCCAGCCTGCCCATGCAGCAAAATTGCCTGAGGGAGATTCTCTAGATCAAGTCTCTGCCAAGCTAAGGTGTGCCATGGGTAGACCGACCGAGTATTCAGGCTTGCGTGATTAAGATTTTCTATATTCACTGGATATAGGTAAAAACTATAATAATAAAAGTTAATTTATTCAATGACTTAGACTAGTAAT
The DNA here is from genome assembly GCA_036746715.1 of Polynucleobacter sp. GTDB lineage: Bacteria > Pseudomonadota > Gammaproteobacteria > Burkholderiales > Burkholderiaceae > Polynucleobacter. The sequence goes on from DAIODQ010000007.1 coordinate 41,339, forward strand.
CCAAACGGATTTCTTGAAGCTGTTGCCAGATTGCCTCTGGGGTCTGTAATGCATCAATGATCATGAATCGCTCTGGGTCCGCTTTAGCTCGGCGCAAATACTCACCCCGAACCTTCTCAAAAAAGCTCAAATCCAACTGCTCAAATTTATCGGGGGAGCGTGCCTTTGAGCGGCGCTCTTCGGCAACATTCCCAGGAAGGTCAAACAAGAAAGTGAGATTCGGCTGAATAAGACCCCCCACCCTACCCTGCACCAATTCCTCAAGAGCATAGAGCTTCTCTAGGCTCAAACCGCGACCTCCCCCCTGATACGCAAAACTCGCGTCGGTAAAGCGATCGGAGATCACAATCTTTCCAGCCTGAAGGGCAGGCTCAATCACTACAGCTAAATGCTCACGACGAGCAGCAAACATCAACAGAGCCTCGGTCTCAATATGCATGGCTTGATTTAGAAGTAGCTTTCGTAATTCTTCTCCCAATGGGGTACCCCCAGGCTCACGGGTGAGAACAATCTCTTTCCCTTGATAGCACTCTCGCAAATGCTTCGCAAAAGCCTCCAGATGAGTGCTTTTGCCCGCTCCATCAATGCCCTCAAAGCTGATAAAGAACCCAGGATCATTAGGCTTGGTCACTCATTACCTCACGGGTTTAGAGGTGGACTTCGCCGGATTGCGTTGATAGCGATCCACCGCCGACTCGTGTTCTTTCAAAGTAGTCGAGAACTGGCTACTGCCATCACCGCGTGCCACAAAATACAGAGCATTCGATACAGCAGGCTGAGCGGCTGCCAGCAAGGACTCTTTCGATGGCATTGCAATCGGGGTGGGGGGTAAACCAAAACGCATATAGGTATTGTAGGGAGTATCGCGGCGCAGATCGGCTTTCTTAATATCACCATCAAACTTTGGGCCAATCCCATAAATGACCGTGGGATCAGTTTGTAGCATCATGCCTTTCTTCAAGCGGTTATGAAACACCGCTGAGATCATGCCTCGCTCACTGGCCTGACCCGTTTCTTTCTCAATAATAGAAGCAAGAATTAGTAACTGATAGGGGCTTTTTAACACCCCACCCTCCGGATTGGCTTTGGTGTAAAGATCCCAAGCGCCAGCCAATTGTTTTTGCATCGCTGCGAGTGCGCGCTTATAAATCACTAAATCAATTTCATCGGGATCAAAAATATAGGTATCTGGTAGGAAATAGCCCTCTGCACTTTCGGCATCCAAACCCACAGCCTTCACAAATTGGCTTGGGTCTAGGCGATTACTTTGAAGAGTCACAGCGGGGTGGGCATCCATCGCTGCCCTAACCTGCCAAATACTCATCCCAGGAATGATCTTGACGCTCTCCCGAATTCGATCCCCGCGCGCCATTTGAAGCAAGACGCTGCCCAAACTGGCATTGGCAGGAAACGCATAGGTCCCGGGTTTGAGCTTAGAACCCACCCATAAAGATCGGGCGCCCACCTGAAAAAGCCAGCCTGGAGTACTCATGCCTTGGTCTTGTAATTGCTTAGCAATGCTAGAGACGCCCGATTTGGGTAATACCTTAAAGCGCTGCTCTGCAGGGCTGCCTTCTTTGGGCTTGGGTACAACCCCCCATGTAAACAATGAGAGGTAATAAAGCCCAATCAGGGTCAAGGCAATCAGGATGCCCGTGCGTAATTTAGAGATCAAAGCAGCCTAGACGAGCGTGATGGTATTCGGGTTCAGAAAGTTTTTGTTCATACCGCTATGATAAAAGTCTTCGTAAACCAACTCATAGAACTCACAATACAGCCCAAATGACCCAACACCAAGTAACCGAGTTAAGCGATTGGGGACTTCTTTTGGTAGAGGGTCCAGACGCCGGCTCTTTTTTACAAGGGCAATTGACCAACTCCATCCTAGGAATGACTCGCACTCCTCCCGCAGCACTTGCTCGGGGTTATTCTGGTGTGCGCCTCTCGGGTTACTGCACTGCCAAGGGGCGTTTACTAGCAAGTGCCTGGATTTGTTTATCGACTCCTGCAGAGGAAGATCGTTTCGCCTTTTTTATATCGCGCGACCTGGCCGCTTCGTTTGCAAAACGTTTAGCCATGTTTGTGTTGCGCTCCAAAGCAAAAGTAGTGGATGTTAGTCATGCTTGGACAGTCTATGGTGCGCTTGGTCCAGCTAATACGCTGCCTGCATACTTACCCAGTGATGCGATTGCTCTCACCATGACCCAGCCTTTAGGCACTGGTGATCAAGAACGCATTCTGTTTGCGACACAAACACCACTTCCCTCACAAAGTGCATCTTCCGAATATCTTGCCGCATGGAATGCTGCGGAGATAGCCAGTGCAATCCCCCGAATTGTTTTGGCGACCCAAGATCAGTTTGTGCCGCAGATGATTAATCTTGAATCCATTGGTGGAGTTGACTTCAAGAAAGGGTGTTATCCAGGTCAAGAGGTGGTTGCACGGAGTCAATATAGAGGCGCCATTAAACGTCGTCTATATCTTGCTCAAGTGGAGACTACTCTTGCGCATGCAGGCCCTGCCACTGAAATTATTCATGAAAGTGATCCTGGTCAGCCCGCCGGTATGGTGGTCTTATCTGCCCAGCATCCAAGCGTCGCGGGTCTTGTAACCCTGCAGATCGAGTGCAAGTCCGAGTTAGCCCAAAGTGGCAAATTGCATCTTGGTAAAGCGGATGGCCCTCCATTGGTATTGGGAAATTTGCCATATTCCCTGATTGAGATTTAATCAGGCATATTATTGCTATGTGCCTTATTTTATTTGCCTGGAAATCACATCCAAAGTACCCCTTGGTGGTTGCTGCCAATCGGGATGAGTTCTACGAACGCAATACCGCAGGAATTGCCTGGTGGCCAGAACATCCCCACATATTGGCTGGACGTGATCAAGCCGATGTCATTGGTAGTCCTGGTACTTGGCTTGGTCTTTCCAAGCATGGTCGATTCTCAGCCCTGACTAATGTGCGCTCACCTAGTGAGAAAAAACCGGACGCGCGAACCCGTGGTGAATTGCCCTTGATGTATCTGTCTGGTAACGACAAACCAAATCACTTTGTTGAAAAGCACAGTAAACGCTTTGATCAGTACAACGGCTTCAATCTTCTCATGGCAGATTTAAGTGATCCCAGTAATGCAGAAATGCATTGGCTTAGTAATCGCGTGGTGATGGGCAAATCGGTACGCCCCCGCAAAACCTTTCCGACCCAATCGCTGACTCCTGGTGTGTATGGACTCTCCAATGCCATGCTTGATACCCCATGGCCCAAGGTCAATCATCGTATCGCTGCGTTTGCTCAGACTCTTGCCATGGATACGGGCAATCTCAAACACGCCGATCAATATCTTCATTTACTTGCCGATGATCATGAAGCTCCCGATCGAGAGCTCCCCAACACCGGTGTCAGCCTGGAGTGGGAAAAGGCCCTATCGGCTGCCTTTATTCAAACTCAACACTATGGCACACGATCAAGTACTGTCTTGCGCGTGCGCAATGATGGTAACTTTGAGGTCGTAGAACGACGCTTTGATGCCAATGGGGTAATTGCACACGATGTAATTACAGGCAACTTAATTGGGTCTGCCTGGGCAAATTACTCGGTTTAAGTTTATGGCATTTCCGCTACAGGGTGAAGACACCTGTCAACATCTCCTGCCCACGCCATTGCCAAATCCTTATTGGGTTGGCTTTGAGTGCAAATTAGCCAAGGAGCTTGGCATCACCGTAGATGCATCAGGCTTACCGCAAGACCCACGATGGTTAGAGGTGTTGAGCGGCAATGCTTTAGAAACTCAAGAGCACACGTTTGTTGATCCCATTGCAACTGTCTACAGCGGACACCAATTTGGTATGTGGGCAGGCCAGTTGGGTGATGGTCGCGCTATTTTGCTGGGTGATTTAGCGGGCTATGAGATTCAGTTAAAAGGTTCTGGTATCACACGCTACTCGCGCATGGGCGATGGCCGTGCAGTTTTGCGTTCCTCGATTCGGGAGTTTTTATGCAGTGAGGCGATGCATGCTCTTGGGGTGCCCACCACTCGAGCCTTAGCGATCACCGGCTCCAAGAAATCCGTCATACGTGAAAGCCTTGAGACCGCAGCGGTCTGCACACGACTTGCCCCCAGTTTTTTACGGGTGGGTCATTTTGAACATTTTGCTGCTGCGCGCTCTCATGAGCATCTCATCACCCTAGCGGATTACTTACTCAAGCATCACTATCCAGAGTGTCAAAGTGCAGATGACCCTTATCTTGCATTGTTTGCAGTGATCAGTGAACGTACTGCAAAACTAGTTGCTCAATGGCAAGCGATTGGCTTTTGCCATGGGGTGTTAAATAGTGACAATATTAGTGTCTTAGGTCTCACTATGGATTACGGGCCATACGGCTTTTTAGATCGCTTCCAAATGGACCACATCTGCAATCACAGCGATAATCAAGGTCGGTATTCCTATCAGCGTCAACCCCAGATCATGCACTGGAATATGGCCTGCTTGGCTGGAGCAATGCTACCCCTCATCGAAAAACACTACGATGGCGAGAACGCACAAGCCCATCTGCAAGAGGCATTGGAAAAGTTCCCTGAGATCTATCGGACTGCGTGGTTGGCCCAATTTAGGGCTAAGCTTGGCCTCATCATTGAGAATGCTGCTGACATGTCTCTGATTGAATCTCTCTTAAAACTAATGCACGACAATCGGGTGGACTTTACCAACACGTTTAGAGCGCTCTCCCATTACGATGCAAGTGGTCATGGCAAATACGACACTCTGCGTGATCAGTTCTTAAATCGGGATGCCTTTGATAATTGGATGCAATCCTATCGGGATCGTCTTTCGCAGGAACCATGTTCTGATACAGAACGCCAAATAAAAATGGTAGGCGTGAACCCAAAATTTATTCTACGCAATTATCTGGCTCAGATAGCGATTGAGAAAGCTCAAAATGATGATTTCTCGGAGGTGAAGCGCTTATTAGAAATCCTTCAAGACCCCTATTCCGAACAGCCTGGAATGGATCAATACGCTGCCCCTCCCCCTGCTGCACTCGAACAGATTGAGGTCAGTTGCTCCTCGTAATCCTTCACTACAATCAGAACTATGACGAAATCCGACGAACAGTACCGCCAAGAACTCAGCGAAATTGAATACCGAGTTACCCGTCATGCTGCCACCGAGCCGCCCTTCACGGGACGCTATTGGGATCATTGGGACGAAGGTCGCTATCACTGTGTGTGCTGCGGCACCCCGCTCTTTGTCTCGTCCACCAAGTTTGATGCAGGCTGTGGCTGGCCCAGTTATCACACACCATTTAATACCGAGGTCATTAGCGAGCATCGCGACTCTACCCATGGGATGATCCGCACCGAAGTAAAGTGCTCGAAGTGCGATGCGCATTTGGGTCATGTATTTGAAGATGGTCCGATGCCGAGTGGCTTGCGCTATTGCATTAACTCCGCCTCTCTACGCTTTGAGCCTAGCAACAATGCCAAATCGGGTCACTCCTCATGATGAAATTTCTGTTTGACCTATTCCCGGTCATTCTCTTTTTTGTGGCATTCAAGTTAGCAGATATTTATGTTGCTACCATAGTGGCTATTGCTGCAACTATTGCACAAATTGTTTGGCTGATTGCCCGACGTAAGAAAGTGGAAGGCATGCAATGGGCTAGCTTAATCTTGATCGTGTTCTTTGGTGGCTTAACCATTCTTCTGAAAGACAAAACCTTTATTCAGTGGAAGCCTACAGTTTTGTATTGGCTTTTTGCTGCGGTCTTGTTCTTTAGTGCGCAGTTCTTCAAGAAGAATTGGATAGAAAGTCTGATGGGAAAGCAAATAACGCTCAAGCCCGATAGTCCTAAATCACTCTGGCTTAAACTCAATCATGCTTGGGCACTCTTCTTCTTATTCATGGGTGTACTTAACATCTATGTTGCTTATACGTTCTCTGAAGATATTTGGGTGAACTTTAAGCTATTTGGGGGTATTGGATTGTTGATTGCCTTCGTCATTGCACAAGGCTTGTGGTTAAGCCGCTACATGGATGCTGAACAATCATGAGTAAAAATCAAGAACGTATTGTTTTATTTGAGGCCGCCCTGCAGCAGCAACTGCAACCCTCGCATCTTGCGATTGAGGATGAAAGCCATTTGCACGCAGGCCATGCTGGGGCTGCAAGTGGTGGTGGCCATTTTCGGATTACGCTGACTGCACCGGCATTTACTGGACTTAGTCGGGTTGCACGCCATCGCCTAGTCTATGAGGCGTTGAGTGCATACATGCCTGCTGAAATCCATGCCCTTGCAATCCATGCCCTCGCACCAAATGAGTCATAATTCTGTTTTAGCCCTTCATTTTATTGAATAGCCCTCATGTTTAATTCCCAAAAAACTCTCTTAGCCCTATCGTTCGTCTTTGCTGCTTCTGCAGTTTCAGCACAAAATGCCGCCATCGTCAATGGCAAGCCCATTCCTAAAGCGCAACTTGATCGTTTAATTAAGAGCTCCGGTCAATCAGCGACCGATCCCAAGGTGCGTGAGCAAGGTCGTGAACTCTTAATCACACGTGAACTAATTATCCAAGAGTCGGATAAGCGGGGCATTACCAAAAAAGAAGAAGTGAAAGATCAAATGGAGCAAGCGCGTTTAGGTGTTTTGGTTTCTGCTTTATTTGAGGACTATATCGATAAAGGAGGTATTACCGAGGATGATTACAAGTCGGCTTATGAATCTGTCAAGAGCCAGTTTGGTGGTAAGGAATATAAAGTACACCACATCCTCGTTGAGAAAGAAGCTGAAGCTAAGGCATTAATTGCCAAGATCAAAGCGGGTGCTAAGTTTGAAGATCTAGCAAAAGCGAACTCCAAAGATCCAGGCTCTGCTCCCAATGGCGGAGATCTTGAATGGGTCAGTGACAAAGCTCTGGTACCGGAGTTCTCTAAAGCAATGGTTACATTAAAAAAAGGTCAGATGACCGATCAACCTGTCAAGAGCCAATTTGGTTGGCACATTATTAGGGTCGATGATATTCGAGATGTCAAAGTACCCACTTTGGCTGAAATCAAAGATCAACTTAAGCAAATGATGATGCAAGATCAAGCTTGGCAGAAGGCGAAGTTTGCTGAGATGATGAAAAAGATGCGTGAGAAAGCGCGTATTGAATAATATGATTTTGCACACCATGCTTCGGGTGGGTGATATGGCCCGCTCCGTTGATTTTTATACCCGCGTCTTGGGTATGAACTTACTACGCACCACCAATCGTGAAGAACAAAAATATTCTCTTGCGTTTGTGGGTTTTGGTCGGGGCAATGAAGATGGTCAAGCAGAAATTGAACTCACCTATAACTATGGGGTGAATCAGTATGAGCATGGCGGTGCTTATGGTCACATTGCTCTTGCGGTACCCGATGTGTATAAAGCCTGTGAGAATATTGCAGCAGCTGGTGGCAATATTACCCGCCCTGCTGGCCCTGTTCAGGGTGGCAAAACCTTAATTGCCTTTGTGACCGATCCCGACGGATACAAGATCGAACTGATTCAACATTAGTTCGTGATGAGCCAAGAACCTGAACTCGAGATTCGGGTCCTACGAAGTCTTAGTGATATTCCACAGGCAGAGTGGCAAGCTATTTTGCCTAGAGATGCTGGTCCATTCTTGCAGTATCCCTTTTTATCCCTTTTAGAAGAAACAGGCTGCGTTTGTGCAGAGACCGGTTGGAAGCCTTCGCATCTAGCACTGTATGCCAAAGGGGGTAATGAGCTCTTGGGAGCAATGCCACTCTACTTAAAGACCCATTCTTATGGTGAATACGTGTTTGATTGGTCTTGGGCAGAGGCTTATGCCCAACAAGGACTTTCGTATTACCCCAAAGCCTTATCAGCCATCCCCTTTACACCAGCCACTGGCTCACGTCTTTTGGCGCGTACTGCTAACCATCAAGCCGCCTTAGTAAGCGGTCTTGTACAGCTACTGACGAAACTCAAGCTCTCCTCAGCGCATGTACTCTTTCCTCAGACTGAAGATGCCCGTTTGTTAACCGAAATCGGCTTTATGCGACGTGAGTCTGTGCAGTTCCATTGGCACAATCACAACTACGCAAACTTTGATGCGTTCTTAGCAACGCTCACCATGAAGCGCCGTAAGAACATTAAGCGCGAACGCAAACAGGTGCACGATGCTGGAATTACGTTTCGTCATATCCCGGGTTCAGAAATCAAGGAAGAGGAAGTCCTGTTTTTCTATCGTTGCTATGCCAATACCTATCAAGCACACTATTCCACGCCTTACTTAAACCAATTGTTCTTCCAAAAATGGGTTGAGTCCATGCCAGACTCATTGCACTTCATAATGGCCATCCGCGATGGGCAAGCAATTGCATCGGCATTGTTGGTTCTTGATCGCGATGGTCAAAAGGCATACGGGCGCTACTGGGGCTGTCTAGAACAGCACCCCTGTTTACACTTTGAGACCGCTTTTTACCAGGCCATTGAGTTCTGCATTCAAGATGGGATCCAAGTACTTGAGGGTGGCGCTCAGGGAGAGCATAAGATGGCCAGAGGCTTTATGCCATGCACTGTGAGCTCTTATCATTATCTAGTTGATCAGCGCTTTGCTGATGCGGTCGCTAGATTCTTAGAGCGAGAGCGTATGGGTATTGGTCAATACCTCGATGAGCTGGCTGAGCATAGCCCCTTGCGCCAAAGCAGCCATGGCTTAGAGTTCGGTAAAAATACTAAGAATGCGCTAAAGTAGCTTATGTCTGACGCTTACTCAAACCCTGCTGCTGGTGCCAACTCCATACTCATTGGCGATGCAGACTCTGACTCCCCCTGCATCGGTATTTGCTCCACTCTCTTTGATGAGATCTGCAAGGGCTGTGGACGTACCGCCCTCGAGGTTAGTAACTGGGTGTTCATGAGTCCAGAGGAGAAGCAAACGGTCTGGACCCGAATCCAAGCAGAGGGTACAGCGATGCGCTTTACCCGCGAGCAAAAGTCCTAACCCGTTAAGGCTTGACTGCGTAAGTATTCCTCATAAGTACCCGAGTAGTCACTAATCGTACCGTCGTTTCTGACCTCTAAGATACGATTGGCCAGCGCCGATACAAACTCACGGTCGTGCGATACAAAGATTAAGGTGCCCTCATATTTCTCAAGAGAAATTTGCAAGCTCTCAATCGATTCCATATCCATATGATTCGTTGGCTCGTCCATGGCTAAGACATTGTGCTTTTGGAGCATCAATTTACCCCAAATGAGTCGGCCCTTCTCGCCGCCCGATACTACTTTTACGGTCTTGCCAATCTCATCGCCCGAGAACAATAAACGACCTAAGATGCCGCGTACTGCTTGGTCATCGTCACCTGGTTTGCGCCACTGGGTCATCCACTCAAACAAGGTCTCTTCTTGGGGAAAACACTCGCTCGTATCTTGGGGCATGACACCCACATTGGCGTTCTCTGCCCACTTCACATCACCGCTATCGGCAGGTATTCCATCAAAGCGTTTGCTCAAAATGGTTTTGAGTAAGGTGGTCTTGCCGGCACCGTTTTGACCAATGATGGCAACCTTCTCTCCCGGACGAATCGCAATCTTGAAGTTCTTAAAGATGGGTCGATCAAATTTCTTAGTAAGTGCATTGCACTCCACTGCCATATTGTGTAATTTCTTTTCGGTCTCAAACCGAATAAATGGGTTCTGACGCGATGAGGGTTTAATCTCAGCCACCTCAATTTTTTCGAGCTGACGTTGCCGCGAGGTTGCTTGTCTTGCTTTGGATGCGTTGGCTGAGAAGCGGCTTACGAAGGCTTGAAGTTCAGCAATCTTCTCTTTGGCTTTGGCATTGGATGCTAACTGTTGAGCCCGTGCTTGGGTCGACGCCAGCATATAGGAGTCGTAGTTTCCTGGGTAGACCTTAAGTGTGCCAAAGTCCATATCCGCCATATGCGTGCACACCTCGTTTAAGAAGTGACGGTCATGGGAAATAATGATCATGGTGCTATTACGCTGGTTCAGAACGTCCTCTAACCAATGAATCGAATGGATATCCAAGTTATTGGTAGGCTCATCTAAGAGCAAGACATCTGGATCGGAGAACAATGCTTGAGCCAACAAGACTCTGAGCTTCCAACCAGGAGCAATATTACTCATGGGGCCATTGTGTTGATCTAGCGGAATACCAATACCGAGTAATAGCTCCCCTGCTTTCGCTTCTGCGGTATAGCCACCGTACTCTGCATATTTAGCCTCTAACTCAGCGGCGCGCATATAGTCTTCATCGTTTGCATCCGGGTTTGCATAAATCGCATCCCGCTGAGCAGCGGCTTGCCACATCTCATCATGGCCCATCATCACCACATCCAGCACCCGCACATCTTCGTATGCAAATTGATCTTGGCGTAATTTACCTAAGCGGATATTGGGCTCAAGACTGACATTCCCTGCGGAGGGCTCTAGCTCACCGCCTAAGATTTTCATGAAGGTGGATTTGCCACAGCCATTGGCGCCAATCAGGCCGTAGCGATTACCGCCACCAAATTTGACGGAGATGTTCTCAAACAGGGGCTTTGCCCCAAACTGCATAGTGATATTGGATGCGTTTAACACAACAACTTTCTATAACAAGGGATGAATTAGAAATACGAAATAGCAAAGCACACCATTTTAACGGGCTTCTGAATCGGAGGATGCTAGTAGGCTGCGGCTAGACCGTCACGCCGACTATCACTAGCTGCTATGTAGCCATCCGCTATCTCGTCACTAAGGCGCCAGATAAATTGGCCTGAGCCAAAGTCCATATAGGGATCTTCTACCTTTTTAAGAATATGCCCCTTTTCCACCAAGCCCGTAACGGTCTCTGGGTTCATATTAGCTTCGACATCAAGACTAAAGTCGCGATTTACCTTCCAGCGCGGGGCATCACAGGCTGCCTGAGGCTGCTGTTTATAGACCAACATTCGCAGAAGAGTTTGCAGATGGCCTTGCGGTTGCATATCCCCGCCCATCACCCCAAAGCTCATTTGAGGAACTGTTTTGCCGTTCACCTCTTTGGTCAAGAAGGCCGGAATAATCGTATGGAAGGGTCGCTTATTACCAGCGACAACATTCGGAGAATTTGGATCGGACGAGAACCCATATCCTCGGTTCTGGAAACTAATGCCCCAATTAGGCTCTACTACTCCAGAACCAAAGCCCATGTAGTTACTCTGAATAAATGAGATCATTCGACCATGCTCATCAGCGGCACTCAAATAGATCGTACCGCCAGTATTCGGCATCCCAAAGGAGAACTGGGTCGCCTTCTTGGGATCAATGAGTCGGGCACGCTGAGCAAGATAATCGGGGTTCAACATCTGGGATGGACTAACTTCCATCGAGCGCGGATCGGCCACATAGCGATAGACGTCTGCAAAGGCAAGTTTCATGGCTTCAATTTGCAGATGCTGGCTCTCAACACCATCGACAGGATGTTTAGCCAAATCCAATTGCTCTAAGATACCCATAGCGATTAAAGCGCCGATACCTTGACCATTCGGAGGGATCTCATGTACATCGTATCCTTGTACCTTGGTTGAGATGGTGCCGACCCAATCGGGTTTGTAATTCGCTAAATCACTGGCGGTCATCGCCGCACCATGTTCTTTTGCAAACGCAGTAATAGCATGCGCAATCTCGCCATCATAAAAATCGCGCAGGCCTACTTGCGCCAATCGTTTAAGTGCCTTAGCTGCCTGTGGGAAATAAAACATCTCACCGGTTACAGGCGCCCTACCCTTAGGCATAAAGGCTTGTGCAAAACCGGGTTGTGAGGCTAACTCACTCGTGGCTGATGCCCATTTATGAGCAACGATGGGTGCTACAGCATGGCCACGCTCGGCAATCTCAATCGCAGGTTGTAAGAGATCCGCAATGGGTAATGAGCCAAAGCGCTCATGCAATGTTTGCCAGCCTGCTAATGCGCCGGGCACCGTTACGCTATCCCAGCCCCGCATAGGACGTTTTGCGAGACCATTACTCTCCCTGCCATACTTGGCGGCAAAATAATCGAGGCTCCATGCTGCGGGTGAGACTCCTGAGGAGTTCAGTCCATGCAATTGCTCACCATCCCACACAATCGCAAAGCAATCACTTCCTAAGCCATTGGAGACTGGCTCCACAATCATGAGTGCCGCAGCGGCAGCAATCGCCGCATCAATCGCATTGCCACCCTGATGCATGATCTTCAAGCCCGCTTGGGCTGCATAAGGGTGCGAGGTGGAGACGATATTGCGCCCCATCACCGGCATGCGAATGGTGGGATAGGGATTATTCCAATTAAATGACATTGCTATTCCTTAAGAACGGGTTCGCGTCAATCGTTTCTGAATGATGGGAACTCGGATCACTAATAATAGGAAGATTATCCCAGCATAGATACTGACTACCTCAAAATCATTCTTACCAGCCTTGTGCCACAGATAATGCAAGACAGCAAGAATAGCGATTCCATAAATCGAGCGATGCAAGATAGACCATTTCCGTCCTAGGGCGTGCATCGCTCTCTGGTTGGAGGTGATGGCCAAAAGACTCATGAGTACAAATGCCAGAAAACCCATCGTTATAAATGGCCGCTCAATCACATCATCTAACATTTGCTTAGGATCAAGATTGTGATCCAACCAATACCAAATACTAAAGTGCAAAAACGCATAGAAGAATGTGAAGAGCCCCAGCATGCGACGTAACTGTATCCACCCACTCCACCCCGTCATCCAACGCATTGGGCTCATGCTTAAGGTGATGCATAACAAAGTAATGGTCCAAGTACCGGTCGATCGGGTAATAAACTCCACTGGGTTTGCAGTTAATTGTCCAAGATATCCAAGAACCAATAAACGCAGGAGCGGTACTAGCGCCAGTGCAAAGACAAAATACTTAATGGTGGTAATACCTGGCATTGCCTAGTAAAACTTTTTTAGATCCATGCCAGCGTAGAGCTTTGCCACATACTCTCCGTAACCATTAAAGGGCTCGGTCTTAATCTTGGGAGCAAAAATACCGCGACCATCAATCCGTCGCTCGGTCGCTTGGCTCCAGCGGGGGTGACTCACGCTTGGATTTACATTGGAGTAGAACCCATACTCGCGCGGGGCAGACATGCTCCAACTCGTGAGTGGTTGTTTTTCAGTAAAGCGGATTGTGACAAGAGACTTGGCACTCTTAAAGCCATACTTCCAAGGCACCACTAAGCGCACTGGGGCACCATTTTGCTTAGGCAGAATCTCACCATAAAGGCCTAATGTGAGGAGTGTGAGAGGGTTCATTGCCTCATCCATGCGTAAGCCCTCTCGATAGGGCCAGTCCAATACAGGTCTACGTAAGCCTGGCATTTGTTTTGGATCAGCAAGGGTAATGAACTCCATGTACTTCGCCGAGCCCAAGGGCTCTGCCTTATTAATCAGATGTGAGAGTGCATAGCCATTCCAGGGAATCACCATTGACCAACCCTCTACACAACGCATGCGATAGATGCGCTCTTCCATCGGGGCTAATTTAAGTAAGGTATCGATATCTAGAGTAAGAGGCTTCTTCACTAAGCCTTCAATACTGATTGCCCACGGTCTCGTTTGTAAACGCTCGGCGTATTTAGCTGGATCATCCTTGTCCATGCCGAACTCATAGAAGTTGTTATAAGTTGTAGCCTCCTCATACGAGGTAGCGGTCTCTTTGGTGGAGTATTGTTCATTGAACTTAGCTGCTAACTTCTCTTTAGCAATTGGGGTTTTGGCAAATGCCTCACGCTCTAACCAGGAGCCAAGACCCATCGCCATCGATCCCATCGCTGCGGTCTTTAGCCACTCACGGCGCTGTTCAAATACTCTGCGTGGGGTGACATCGCTACTAAGTATGCGTCTATCTTTAAATATCATCGATCAACCTTAAATTGAAATGGTGTGAAATTGGTATTGGTATCGTAATAATCTTCATTCTCTTTGCGCTTCAAGAAGCCAATAATCCAATAGGTGAACGGGGTTGCCAAAACCTCCCACGAGGTCTTCAATATATATTGTGCTACTGCCACCTGAATAATCTCCGCTGTTGGCCAGATACCATAAAAAGCAATCATATAGAACAAGGAAGAATCCACTAACTCACCGGTTGCGGTGGAGCCAATGGTCCGCGACCACAAATATTTACCTTGGGTCCAGACCTTCATCTTGGCTAAGACATAGCTATTAACAAAGCTACCGCACCAAAAGGCAATCATCGATCCCAATGCAATCCGCCACGAATTACCAAATATCGTTTCTAGGCCTTGCTGATAATTGGCCATGTATGAACCGGGTGCTACTGGTAAATGAATCACCACTTGCGCCATGATGGCTGCAAAGCCTAAGGCTGCAAATCCAGCCCAAACCGTTCGTCGATCATACGCATAGCCATAGACCTCGGTGAGCACATCGCTAATGAGATAAGACATTGGGAAAAATAAGATGCCTGCCCCAAAGACCACCAGACCAAAATAAGGGAGCTCCAGGGTCGCGGCTTTTCCCGCACCAATAAAGTTAGAACACAGAATCACTGCCACAAAGGCAGCCAAGATCAGGTCGTAATAGCGATATTGTCTGCGCATTATTTGCCAAGAGCCCTTATGGTGACTGCTTTCCTGTTAAATCAGTGAATATTTCATAGAATAGCGGTATTCAGTCTTTTTATCCGAATTCATCTTAAATCCAGAAAAATAATGAGCAAACCAAGCTTTCATTGGGAAGACCCTCTTCTCCTCCAAGACCAACTAAGCACCGAAGAGCGCATGATTGCAGATGCTGCTCGCGAGTATGCCCAAGGCAAACTTGCTCCACGGGTTCAAGAAGCCTTTCGTGCGGAGAGTACCGATCCATCGATCTTTCGTGAAATGGGTGAGCTAGGCCTTTTAGGTATTACCATCCCTGAGCAATACGGCGGCGCTAACCTCAACTATGTTTCGTATGGATTAATTGCCCGTGAGATTGAGCGGGTGGACTCGGGATATCGCTCCATGATGAGTGTACAGTCTTCCTTGGTGATGGTTCCAATTAATGAGTTTGGTACTGAAGCCCAGAAACAAAAATACCTTCCTAAGTTAGCAACAGGGGAATGGATTGGTTGCTTTGGCCTCACCGAGCCCAACTTTGGTTCGGATGCGGGCGGCATGATTACGCGTGCCAAGAAAGTTCCGGGAGGGTTCTCGCTAACGGGCTCCAAAATGTGGATCTCTAACTCACCGATTGCCGATGTCTTTGTGGTCTGGGCTAAAAATGATGCCGATCAAATTCGAGGCTTCATCCTAGAAAAAGGCATGAAAGGTTTAAGTGCTCCCAAAATTACAGGTAAGCAAGGTTTGCGTGCTTCAATTACCGGCGAAATTGTGATGGACGAGGTATTCGTACCGGCGGAGAATGAGTTCCCCGAGGTCACTGGCCTAAAGGGTCCGTTCACTTGTCTTAACTCGGCCCGCTACGGTATCTCTTGGGGTGTACTAGGTTCGGCTGAGTTCTGTTGGCATACTGCGCGTCAGTACACCTTAGACCGTCAGCAATTTGGCCGCCCTCTTGCGGCTAATCAATTAATCCAGAAAAAATTGGCGGATATGCAAACCGATATCGCCATGGCTTTGCAAGGCGTTCTGCGTTTGGGTCGTATGAAAGACGAAGGCACTGCCGCTCCCGAAGTGACATCGATCATGAAACGCAACTCCTGCGGCAAGTCACTTGAGATTGCACGGATGGCACGCGACATGTTGGGTGGTAACGGCATCTCCGATGAATATGGCGTCATTCGGCACATGCTCAATCTAGAGGTGGTCAACACCTATGAGGGCACGCATGACATTCATGCATTAATTTTGGGCCGAGCCCAAACCGGGATACAAGCGTTTAGTTAAGGTCTAAGATTTGCTCAGCCAGCGCTTGATAAGCTGCTGGTTTTGCACTTTGTAACACGCACCTTTGAGCGCTTGTATAGTTCGGGAAGTTTCTCTGAATCGAATCGGTATACGCAGGGTCATAGTGAGAAACGAGAAGTTCATCAACCAAGGTTTGAAAGTTCTTCTCTTGGGATAGGATTTGCCATTTAGCAATTTGCTCCTTGCCATAACGCTGGGTTAATAAAGCAAGCAAGCTTTCCAAAGCCTGATGATCCTCCAAGAAATGTGCATACTCCTCCATTAAGCAATCAACCCGCACACTGCGCTCAGCCTGAATCTCGAGGCACTCACTATTCCGAATCTGTTCCATCAGGGTGTCTGGAATATGCAAGCCCCCAACCTTTTTGCTCTCTGATTCCACATAAATGATTTGCTGACGATCAAAATCTCGAATCGCATTCCACAAGGCGGTCTCAAAGGCCTTTTGACTGGGCTGCTCTTGATTGGGTAAACCACCTAAGACCGAGCCGCGATGTGCAGCCAGTTCTTCTAGGTCCAATACTTGGGCATGTGCTTTCAGTGCTTGCAACAGTCGGGTCTTGCCACTGCCGGTCATACCGCAAATCACTCGAAAGTGCAGTTGGCCTACCCAATGATCGATGTCTTTAATGACTTGACGACGATACTCTTGATAACCACCCCGAAGTTGGTGCGCCTTCCAACCAATCCGTTGCAAGATATGGGTGAATGCGCCGCTGCGCTCGCCACCCCGCCAGCAATAGACCAATGGGGTCCAACCACGCTCTTGATCCAAGAAATTGTCTTGCAAGTGGCTGGCAATATTTTTAGCCACAAGCGCTGCCCCAATTTTCTTAGCAGCAAATGGGGACTCTTGTTTATAGATCGTACCTACTTGCGCACGCTCCTCATTACTTAGTACAGGGTAATTGATCGCACCAGGAATATGGTCCAAGGCAAATTCTGCGGGTGAGCGCACATCAATAATGCAATCAAAGCGATTTAGATCTTGATGTAACGACTCTGGCTGAACAATGAACGAGCTCAAGCTAGACCCAAATGTTTCTGAAAGGGCTCAGGCCATGGGGCTGGCCGCTTGGTCTTGAAATTAACCCATACCAAGGTCGTACCGCCTGCTGCACAGAGCTCATTGGGATTGCTAGCAACAGACATTAAGTTATACACATCAACGCTGGTGCGACCCACTTTGCCAATGTAGGTTTTGACGATCAGGTCGCCAGGATAGGATACCTGTGTATAGAAATTACAAAACGCATTGGCAATTAAGGCTCCACCTTCGGAATGCTGAATACCAAATCCAAAGGACTCGATCCAATGAATACGCCCCTGCTCCATGTACCGAAAGTACAGGGTGTTGTTGATATGACCAAATGCATCCATATCACCCCAGCGCAATGGAATAATGGCCTCATGCACTAATTTTTTATCGTCTGGTATATCGATGCGCATACCACTGCATTCCTTGAGTGCTAAAAGCCTAGTTTACCCTGTGCCTTAAGACTCGAAACGAATTTGCTGACGCAGATCCTGATAGAACTGGGGCCTAGCATCGACCGGAACAAAGATGCCAATGGGTAACTCCTTATCGCTTTGTTCAATCCGAATCAAGCGCTTTCCATGTTCTTCTTGCTTTAGCTGCAACCATTTACTATTAAATTCATGGCGCTCTAACTTTCCCCCAATGTTCTTTTCAACGGTCACCACACTGCCATCAATTGCAATCGACTCGTAGTCAAGGGCATGGCGTGCGTAAATTAATAAAGCAATTCCTAAAGCAGTGAGCTCAATAAGTGTAAAGGGTAAGATCATCCAGACACCTTGTACCAAAAAAATGGCGGCAATCAAGGATGAAAACAACAACATCGATAGATAGAAATACCCAACCTGCCTAGGCGTAAACGAACAATTTCGTTTCATATGCCAAGAGCGCATACTACTTAGCTAGTCAGGTACTGAGTAGCGCAGCGATCCATTGTGCGAGCAAGTTCAATATCAAGCTGCGTGAGGCCGCCCGTATCGTGGGTGGATAAAGTAACCTCTACGCGTTTCCATACATTAAACCACTCAGGGTGGTGGTTCATTCCCTCAGCATGTAAAGCGCACTGGGTCATAAAGGCAAAGGCGCTTTTGAAGTCTTTAAATAAATAAGTACGTGTAATTGCATCACGCTTGGGCACCAAGGTCCAATGAGCTAACTCTGTCTTAAGGATAGCGCGCTCTTGCTCGGTCAGTAAGGAAGCCATTTTGATCGCTTTAGCAGGTAGTTAGAATTAAGAGTTTTGTAAAGCAAGTTGGTACAAAAATGTTGAGCGGGTGCCTGAACGACAGAAGGCTAAGATGGGCTGCGGCATACTTTTTAGTAATTTAGCCATTTCGACTACTTGCTCAGGGGTAATTGCACCACTCACAACGGGTAAGTAAGCGTATTCAAGACCTTGCTCTTTAGCCACGGCAGCAATCGATGCATTGCTGGGCTGCTCCGGACCCTCTTCACCATCTGGACGATTATTAATGATACTTTTATAACCCTGCTGTGCAATCTCAGCTACATCAGTGGGTTCAATTTGGCCCGCAGTTCCAAAATTGGGATTATGACAAGCGATATGTACGTTCATGCAATCCTCACAAAATAATAGGTCTGGTTTATTTTTTCTGACCCAGAAAATCAAATAGCAACATCCCGCCCAGCATGGCGACTACAAAAACTAAGGCTTTTAACTCTCCAGAACCTAGAGATACCAATGCAGGTCCTGGACAAAATCCTGCTAGACCCCACCCTACTCCAAACATTGCGCTACCAATGATTAAGGGACGATCAATATCACGTCGCGTTGGGATCTGCATCGCACCACCCAAGAAACTTTGGGTCCGATTTTTAGCTAGATAGAAAGCAATCAGACCAACGAGAACTGCGCCACCCATAACAAAGATCAGAGAGGGGTCCCAAGCTCCTGCAATATCCAAGAATGCCAAGATCTTAGCGGGGTTGGTCATTCCTGAGATTATTAAACCGAGGCCAAAGAGAACCCCGATCAGATACTCACTCAGATTTGAGAACACGGACGTGTTTTGGCTCATGGTCTTAAACGAGGTGACGAACTACATAAACCATCAGAAAGCCACAACCCATAAAAGTCATGGTTGCCAATAAAGAGCGTGGTGATAGTCTGGATAGACCACAAATACCATGGCCGCTGGTACATCCCGATCCGTAGCGTGCCCCAAAGCCCACAAGAAGACCAGCAATAATCAACGTTCGATAATCTGCATCAATGACGGCTTTTACCTGAATATCAAATACATAGGTAGCCCAGAAGGCGGCGGTTAACAAACCTAAGGTAAAACTGAGTCGCCATAACCAATCGGATTTTTTAGCTTGCAATAAGCCGCCGACAATCCCGCTAATACCAAGAATGCGTCCATTAAAGAGCACGTAGAGAGCCGCAGCAATCCCCAACAAAATCCCGCCTACTAAGGCGGGTCCTGGTGTAAATGAAATCCAATCGATGGTCATGCTGTTATTTTAAGGCCTAACAGGGCTTAGGGCTCAGGCGCCACTGGAGATACTGCAGGCCAATGTAAGCGCCCAAGATAAAACCAGGAAAAGCAATAAACGAGTTCAGTGCCAAGGTAGAAAGCCCGCTTAAGCCCTGTCCAACCGTACAACCAACGGCGGTCACACCCCCAAAGCCCATGAAGGCCGCACCCACCAAATGATTAGCGGTATCTTCTACCCCACGAAATGACTCCCAGCGAAAGTTTTTACTCAGGATGGAGCTCATTGCTGAACCCAGGATCATGCCAATCACAGCCACAATGCCAATCGTCAAGACCTTCGACTTATCACTAGTAAACATCATCCAATCTAAGGCAAATGCATAAGGGGCCACAAAAGAGAGGCTCTCCATTCGTCCCGAGTTAGTGACCAAAAAGGCTTCTTGCAAGGTGTTTGGGTCCTCTGTGAGGTGGGCATAGTGCCCTGAAACCCACCAAATTGCCGTAATAGCAACCCCGACCCCAATGCCTGCGAGTAAGTTCTCAGAACTCCAGAAGGATTTCTTGAGGAGAGCGAAGCCAATAAATAGGCCGCCAATGATGAGCGCCAAGATCGAACGTAGATTTTCTTTAGCAATTCCGAATGAAGCAGACAAAATACTTGGAAGATCTTGATTGGTACTTAAGCTCAAGAAGACCTTATCAATAGTATTTACTTTCATGATTCCTAGAAAGCCGCGCATGGTCATGTAGGCCACAAGCCCTAAGACGATGAAGACCACGATCGACTTCAGGTTGCCGCCCCCAATTCGTACAAGGGTCTTACTGCCACAGCCCGATGCCAAGACCATGCCGATACCAAAGAGCGTGCTTCCAATAACAGTGGACAAATAAAGCACACGGTTACCGGTATAAAACGATTTACCAACATCTATCCATCCCAAGTGGGACATAAGTCCTACCCCCAAGATTGCAATCCCAATGGCCAAGCACCATTGACGCATTCTCGACCAGTCTTCCATCAAGATGCCATCCGACACAGCACCAAGAGTGCAAAAGCTGGTCTTTTGCATAATGGCGCCCAGGGCGGTCGTAATAAGTAGAGTAATCAACAAAGCTTGACTACCCAGAGAGCTAATCTGCTCTGGTGTTAAATCATTCATAAGAAATTAGGGCTTAAATTTATAGTACTGCTGATTGAGATAGGCGCTAACATCTGCCTCATCCTCAGGAAATAGATCGAGTCGTAACTCAGTATTGCAACGCGCCACCATCACTTTGAGGCGCTCAAAATTTTGCACACGCCGATCTTTGCGGGTATAGATCAAGCTTCCATCCCCAAAGCCGGATTTATCCGCATGGCATTTGTAGCACTTGCCGTCTTCAATCTCTTTGCCATTCTTTAGGTTAGGAGCAGCCTCAATCGACTGGGACAAAATGGCCGAGCCAAGAATCAATAAGAGTGCTACTTTTTTCATATCTAATGTTTGTGTAATTTAGGAAACTATGATTTTATGGCAGATTTACATAGAAAGTACTGATAAATCAGAGATTTAGCTATTAAAACTTAGATTTATTAGAAATACCTTTATAAGCTATGCTTATAAAGCGTGACCATTAAGGCCGAATATAGGCGTACTTATCCTTATATTGCAGGTCTGCAATCCGCACCACTCCCGAGGGGGTGAACTCCGCATCGAGGGTAAATTGCTCCCTCTTAAGACTACGATTTCTAAGGGTAATTTCACAAACCTCAAAACGTACTCCGCGTGACTTCAAAGCGCCGACCAAGGGGGCATACTCGGTGCCGCTCTTAGCATCTTTAGCACCGTCCATCAATATATCTACACCATTGGCATGTGTCACAACGATGATCTTTGTTTGGGGTGAGACATCCAAGTGATTTCGGATATTACGCAAGCCTTTTAATCCTTGATTAGCCGCATCATCGATGTGATAAACCACTTTAGTGGAGTCGGCAAAGGCAAGGCCTGATCCAAGACCTAAGGTACTAATTACAAGTAGGGATGAGAGAATGGAGCGTAAGCATGCATTCATAGTAGACCCTGACTGTTTCGTTAGATTGCAACCATACCCGGATTTTTAGAGACGCCCTTGATGATCGGCTCATTTAGTTTAACGGCTTTAATGGTCTTCACTTCCTTTAAGTGTCTAGCCATTAGATCCCAAATGGCTTCCCCGCCGGCCGCCTTGGCCTCCTCGGACACCGGTGCCCACCCTGCCACTTTGTAGGTCTTGCCCGCTTCAATCAATTTACCATTGAGTCGCATCTCAGAAATCCGCTTACCGGTTGCTCCGGCAGGATCAATCGCATATTGCAATCCGCCAACACGCACCATGTCACCACCTTGTTGGTAATAGGGGTCAGGATTAAATAAGTTATCTGCCACATCCTCGAGTACGGTCTTGATGGTCTCACCGGTCATATTGGTGACCGTTGTAAATGGATAGGTGATCGCGGTTTGATCGAGTAAGTGCTCCATCGTAATGGCCTCACCTGGTAATAGCGAAGTGCCCCAACGAAACCCTGGTGAGAATGAGATCTCAGCGTTCTTCTGCTTAATTAAGCCATCCAAGATGACTTGATCAAAGCTACCATTAAAGTTTCCGCGTCGGTATAAGAGACCATCGGTGATTGCTAATTTCTCGGAGAGCTTAGCTTCATACGGTGCGCGGATCTTCTTAATTAATGCGGTCATACTAGTATCGGCGGGCAAGAGATTTGAGAACACGGGTAAGAGTTTGTAGCGGAAGTCGCTAATCTTGCCTGCCTTCACATCAAAGTCGAGCACACCCAAGAACTTACCATTGGATCCTGCATTGGTCACCAAGGTAACACCGCCCGCATTATTAACCTTCACCGGGGCTGGCACACCATCGTGCGTATGACCGCCCATAATCGCATCAATACCGCGTACCCGAGAAGCCATCTTCAGATCAACGTCCATACCATTGTGTGATAGCACAACAACCACCTTGGCGCCCTTAGCTCTGGCTTCATCCACGGTCTTTTGCATGTTCTCTTCCTGAATCCCGAAGGTCCAGTTAGGCGTGAAGTAACGTGGGTTCGCAATCGGTGTGTAGGGGAAAGCTTGACCAATAATGGCAACTTGTACGCCATTCATGGTTTTCATGGTGTAAGGAGCAAATACCGCATCACCAAAATCATTGGTCTTAATGTTTTGCGCCACAAACGATACTTTGCCTCGGAAATCTTTCTCCACAATCTCCATCACGCGTTTCTCACCGAGGGTCATCTCCCAGTGAGGGGTCATGACATCAACACCCATGGCAAGACAGGCATCCACCATATCCTGACCGTTGGTCCATAAAGCAGTGCCAGAGCCTTGCCAGGTATCACCACCATCGAGCAATAGTGCCCCAGGACGGCTTGCTTTAACCTGTTTAATCAGAGTCGTGAGATGCGCAAAGCCGCCCACTTTGCCGTAAGTCTTAGCGGCTGCAGCAAAATCAAGGTAGGTAAATGCGTGGGCATCACGTGTGCCGGGCTTAATGCCATAGGCCTTGAGAAGGTACTCACCAACTAGGTGAGGCACTTTCCCGTCTTGCGCTCCAATGCCCAAATTAACGTTGGGCTCTCTGAAATAGATCGGCATCAACTGCGCATGGCAGTCTGTGAAGTGCAGTAAATGCACATTACCAAATTTTGGTAGCTCATAAAACTTTTGCGCTGCGCTTTGTGCTTGAGCAAAATTAGACTGCAAACTCATACCACCGGCTGATGCAATGGCAAGAGCTTGCAGAAACTCCCGTCTACTGAAAGACATATCGCTTCCTAAAATAAATGATTACTGATTAACGGGCGAGTTTGGATCTAATAACAAAGCCATCACGTCTTGCATTTGCTTTTCGGTCAAGAGATTAAAGTGACCAAAACGCGGCATATTGCTACATACGTTATATGCTTTAGAGTTGTTAATCCGGTTCCACGTATAGGTTATTAGGTCTTGGCTATAACCGCGTAGCTTGCCGTAGTTCCAAAGGCTTGGGCCAATATTACCGTAGGATAGTTCGGTCTTATTAATTTGATGGCAGTTATAGCATCCACCGCCATTGGCCGCATCAGCCTTATCAGTCCAAGTTGCTCCTCGACCACTTTGAGCAACACGTTCACCAGATTTCCAATCACCAATATATTTACCGCTAGCGGGTTGCTTAATCGTAGCCATATTGGCCTTCTGAATCGCTTCCGCTCGCTTGGGGTCACCCTTACCTGCTAAGGTCGCCGGGTCAGAGCAATACTTTTGTGCAGCATCTTGATTTAAACGATCAAGCGTTGCAATACCATTTGCCTGAAAACTGTCCTTCATCATTTTGTCGAACTTGGCATCCGCAAATGCAGAGCCTATTGGTAAAGCAAGCAAAGTTACTGCTGTTATTAGATATTTATTGTTCATATTATTTTTCTCCAGCCATTAACGCTTCAAACCAGGGGCAGCCATCTTGCCACCATTTGCAGTTGCTGCCATATACATTGAAAGGGCAATCGTATCGTCGGAGATATAAATTGGCTCAGGGAATCGCTGTTGACGATAGCAATCATTCAAACGGTATTGCATGGTCCAGAATGTGCCACTCGATACTCGGTATGCAGGCCATGCGCCCCATCCTAAAGCAGCGCCCTTTTGCTGGGTTAAATTAGGCAAATCTTGTAAACGAATACGCTTGCCATCTTCCGCATGGCAGGATGCACAGGAGAAGTCCATGGGGCCGCCTTGGAAGAAGAAGGCTTTCTTACCAAGCTCAAACATCTCTTTCTCTTTGGGGTGCTTAGTCGATACCTTGATGGTCATACCTTTTGAGTTGGCAACCACATAAGCCACAATCGCTTCCACATCTTTGCGTTGACCCTTACCAAACGTACCTTTGATGATCTCTTTGGAATCAAATCCTTGTAAGCGCTCCATGCAGGTCACAATGCGTGACTCAAGGTCTTGTACTTTATTAGTGTCTTTAAAGTATTTAGGTAACACTGCGTAGGCTCCCTTAACAACACCAGGGCCCATACCTAAATCGCATTTCTCAAGACTGGCGTTCTTGGGCCCCATTTTTTTCTTCCAGAGCTCCTCGCCAGCCATCTCATATAAATCAGAGGGATTACCGTCCGCAATCATCGCGCGATATTTTTCAATTTCAGCGGTGGGTGCACCTGCAGGTGCAGAAGGTGCCGGTGCTGTTGGTGCCGGTGCTGGCGCAGCAGCTTTCTTAGGCGCTTCTGCGGGCGTAGTACAGGCCTGCAATAACACTGCGGTTGCTGCAATCGCAGCACCATATATCCAATGTTGTCTCATGGTTTCCCTCTTATTGTTATGGAGTAATCGGTTGCGATTAGGAGGCGGTTGCTTCGTCAGTGCGCTTTCCACCTTTGTTGTCAACCCACGATACGGTGATCTTGTCACCCTTTGCACCTTTGTACTTAAAGTTCAAAAATGGGTCTTTGGATACAGCGGGGCCAAACTCGCCCTTAAATACATCTTTACCATTAGCTTTTGCGGTCACGGTGCTGATAAACCACGCCGGAATTGCTTTACCAGAAGCGTCTTTGCGCTGACCGGTTTCCATATCGTGCTTCATCAAAATCTTCACATCAACCACACCACCATTCTCAGTTGCTCGTACGCGCATCGGATCTGACATATTATTTCCTCTCTAAATGTGTTCTATATATATGTATGTTTGGGCTACTTATCCGCCGCAACCGCCCAAGGTTACTTTGACCTCTTTCACAGCCATGGTCCATTTGTTATCCGCTTTAACCAGCGCATACACATTGGAGGTCTGGCCCATCTTGATACGAGTGGTCACAAATGGTTCTGTGCCAGCAGGAATAAAAAACTGAGCGGCTAAGGCGCTGGGGTTTTTATCCACCAAGATAGCCATTTGTTGCGCCTTGAGCGTGGTGTTCATGCCAACAGGAACAACCGCGCCGTTCTCTGCAATATCAGGGGCAATCATCGTAATTGCTGTCGAGGTATCGGGCTTACCAGCACCCAGTACTTTGAATACATCATCCAAGGACTTGCCCTCAAATGCGGCCTTATTCCATTCTTGGGCTTGCGCTGGGGTAATCAAACCCGTACTCGCCATTAAACCAAAGACCGCTGAATACTTGAGTACATCACGACGTTGCTGATTCATAAAAACTCCTTTTTATCTACATCGACAAATTTATTAACAGATACAAATACTATAAAGGGTTAAGACTAACACCCTTGTTAGTAATAACCCTAAATTACTTACCTCCATTGAGCATCCACTGCACCAAAACTTTATTATCGGCATCCGATAACTGCCCTTGTGCTGGCATGGGAATGGCACCCCATACACCGCCACCACCTGCTTTTACTTTCTTCTCGAGCATCGCTTGTGCTGTTGCAACTCCCTTGTACTTATTAGCAACATCCGCAATCGATGGACCCACTAATTTCGCTGCCGGCGCATGACAGGCCGAGCAGTTCTCTTTCTTAAATAGATCTGCTGGACCTGCTACTTTTGGAGCGACACTTGCCGTTGACACCATCATCATTCCGCCAGTGGGCAATGCGGCCAAGGGAGGCTTGGTGGTATCAACACCCCGATAGGGACCATACTCCCGATTTTGTTCAGCTAAATTATTGTGAGCATTACGTGCATAGTCAGGCAAGACCGAGCCAATCGCAACGTGTTGGGCACAGTTACTCATACAGGCAGTATTTTTTACATCCCCCACACCCTTCACGGTCCATAAGCCATGTTTTTGGGTCATGCCATTTCGGTTGGGCATGAGTGCTTGGGTAGCTGCTATATTTTTATTGGAGAGCACAAAGTCATCGGGCACCACTTCACCCAGATTAAGAATGAATGCTACTAATGCATAGGTCTCATCCGCCGATAATGAACGTGGTGCATTCCACGGCATCGCCCGATAAATGTAATCCCATAGAGTGGAGATCGTAGCGACCTTCATTAAGGTAGTGCGCTGTGGTTGCTTATCGCTCATGAGAGATGCAACCTTACCGGTCTTAATATCCTCTTTTGAAGTTCCTCCTGCGATCGGTGTGAATACCTCATTAGACTCACCAAAGGTGCCATGACAACTGGCACATTGCTTCTCCCAAAGATCTTGGCCTTTCGCAACCGAACCAGAGCCAGCCGGAAGTCCCTTAAAGTCTGGGCGTACATCAATATCCCACGCGGCTACTTCAGCTGGGGTGGCATTGCGACCGATATTTAAATACGCAGGTTTTGCCTTAGCCGCAGGAGCACTTTGCGCAATCGCACTGGTGTTCGCAGAAACTGCGAGAGCAGCAAGCAGGAGAGCGCTTAGGATTGATCTAGACATTGTGATTGTATTAGCCGACTTGAACATTGCTGACCTCGCCATTGGTATCAACCTTCCAGGATTGAATTGCATTGTTGTGATAGATCGAGCGCGTACCGCGCACTGCCCTTAACTGACGAATAGTCGGTTGTACATAGCCGGTGTCATCGATTGCACGCGATTGCATAATGATCGGCGAGCCATCCCAGGTCCAATCGATATTAAATCGGGTCAGCGCTTTAGTAAGCACCGGGGTCTCAAGACGAGCAGTGCGCCAGTTATTACCGCCATCAAATGAAACGTCGACTCGTTTGATCTTGCCACGTCCTGACCACGCCAAACCACTGACGTTATAGAAGCCTTTGTCCAGGAGTTGTTGGCCACCCGATGGCGTGGTGATAACCGATTTACATTCTTGAATCGAGGTGTATTGACGATGCAGGCCATCGGGCATGAGATCGATGTAATGAATCGCCTCGTCTTTAGCAGCATAGGGCATATCACCAACTTCAATACGGCGTAACCACTTCACCCAGCTAACTCCCTGCACACCAGGCACCACTAAGCGTAATGGAAATCCATTCTCAGGGCGCAGCATCTCACCGTTCATACCCCACGCAACAATCACATCGTCCAAGGCCATTTCCATCGACATGGTTCGGGTCATGCCAGAACCATCGCCGCCCTCTGCCAACACATACTTCCCTTTTTTAAGATCTGCACCGCAGATATCGAGGAGTGTAGAGAGTGGTACGCCCGTGAACTCACAGCACGACAACATGCCGTGGGTGTACTGCACAGTCGGTACGGCAACATTGCCCCACTCCAAACCGGTATTGGCTCCACACTCAATGAAGTGAATGCGTGAGACCGACGGTAGACGCATCAGGTCATTCATGGTGAATACCTTTTCGTTCTTCACCAAACCATTAATCATCAAACGGTGTTTATTTGGGTCGAGGTTATACCAACCCTGATGGTGGCGTTCAAAGTGCAAACCATTGGGGGTAATGATGCCAAAGAGTCCTTGCAAAGGTGTGAAAGCAACCGATGCTGCGGATACCCGTGTCAGACCCGGTGACTCACGGCGAATTAGATTCTTCTCATAAACCGATGGCATTCCGTAGGGCTCGGTTGCTACGTTTTTACCAAGCGTGGTTTGCCATTCTTGTTTCTCCAAAATAGCAGGATCCCCTTTGGGGTTTGCCATTGCCAAACCACCACCAATGGCACTCGCTCCACCAAGGGCCGCTACAAAACTCTTACGTAAGAACCCGCGGCGCTCTTCGTTTGCACCATGCTGGGTAATTTCTGCGATAGCGTCTTGTGAGAGAAAGTTCTCGGGTGCTTTCTGAATGCGACTGCAGGATTCGAGGGCTAGAGTATTCGGAGAAGTTTTGTTCATTGCAGTATGGAGGATAGAAATTAAATAGGGGTTAACTTTTTTCAGAAAAAAGTTCTTCGGCAATGCGCGCACAGATGTTTTGGCAGATCTCCAAGGTCGCTTGGTCTTCAATGGCATAAAAGACCGTGGTGCCAACCTTACGGCGGTTTAATATTTTGGCCTGATGCAATGCAGACAAGTGGCGCGATACATTGGCTTGACTGGAGCCGCACGCCTTAATCACTTCCGTCACGGATTTTTCGCCTTCGCATAGCGCGTATAAGATACGTAGACGAGATGGCTCGGATAAAACTTCGAAGAACTCTGAGACACCCACAAATAGAGATTCCATTTGCTGCTGGCTCAATTGTTTTTTTGCAAACGCTTCACCGATCTCCAATGGTGGAGTTTTTTTGGGGTTCTTTAATAGGTTTGCCATAAATATGCGTAACTGCGAATATTACACGAAATATTTGTCCTTATGCATATACAGAGATACCCTAATTAGCTCCCCAAAAGATCAACCCACAAGTAGCGGCTAGCGCATAAAATAGCCCATAATCATGAATACTATATTTCTTAAGTAACTGATTTTATTGAATAAAGTAAATTGCTAGACACCCAAGCCATCGCCCTTTCCCTCACTCTGGCCTTTTGGACCTTAGTGCTTCTCATTCCATTCGGAATCTGGATAGCCCACCGACTCGCCGATGCCGGCTCTTGGAAATCATGGGCAGAGGCTGCCCTGGCACTTCCCCTCGTCTTGCCGCCAACGGTCTTAGGCTATTACTTCATCGTGGCTTTTGCGGGGAAGAGTCTATTCGGTGAGCCTTTGGTTTTTTCCTTCACAGGTTTATTAATTGCCTCATTCATTGTGAACCTCCCTTTTGCAATCCAGCCAATTCAGCGTGCCTTTGAGGCAATCCCTCCAGAGATCAAAGAGGCTGCCAAAGTTAGCGGTCTGAACACCTGGCAACGCTTTCGTTTAATTGAACTTCCCCTCGCGTGGCGCGGCATTCTTAGTGGTGCGGCAATGACCTTTGCCCACACCTTAGGAGAATTTGGAGTGGTCCTCATGGTGGGTGGCGCTATCCCTGGCGAGACCAAAACAGCCTCGATTGCAATCTACGACAAGGTCCAGACCTTTGATACAGCCGGTGCAGGTTCTTTATCACTGATTCTTTTAATCATTTCCCTAATTGCCATTGCGGTCTCTTATGGGGTATTCGGTAAACCCCAAACAGGATCTCAGCGTGCTTAAGTTACATATTCAGCAAACCGTACCAAATCCACTTGCCATTAAATTAGAGGTCGGCGACGGCGAGATCCATGCCTTGGTAGGCCCATCAGGAAGTGGCAAAACCAGTGTACTGCGCTCAATTGCGGGTTTGCATCACCCTGAGATGGGCCATATTGAATGTGCCAATAGGGTTTGGCTCAATCGCGATTCTGCAAGAGGTCCCCGAGTCGCACAAGATGCCTCGCTGCGATCGTGCGGATTTTTATTTCAGCAGTACGCATTGTTTCCACATCTAAGTGCTCTCGAGAATGTTCGTATTGCTCTGCATAACAATGGAGAAAGCCGTGCTGAGCAAATACAGTGCGCGCACGATTGGCTGGCACAACTGAATATTGCTGAGCTGGCCAACCGCCTGCCTAAACAAATTTCTGGAGGGCAGCAACAGCGTGTTGCCCTTGCCCGCGCATTGGCGCGCTCACCCAAGATCTTGCTGCTCGACGAGCCCTTTTCTGCCATTGATATTCCAACTCGGCAAACTCTGTACCAAACCCTCGCTGAGTTACGT
Source organism: Polynucleobacter sp. (assembly GCA_036746715.1). Lineage (GTDB taxonomy): Bacteria > Pseudomonadota > Gammaproteobacteria > Burkholderiales > Burkholderiaceae > Polynucleobacter. The sequence continues at coordinate 71,282 of DAIODQ010000007.1, forward strand.
AAGCGTTTGCACATTCCAATTATTTTGGTAACCCATGATCTGCGTGAAGCGCATTTGCTCGCTGATCGCATCACCGTGATTGATCAAGGGGTTGGTTTGCAAACCGCCAATGCCAATGATTTGTTTGCTAAACCGCGCAATGCGAGAGTTGCGCAATTAGTAGGCATCCCCAATCTTTTTCAAGGGGCGTTTAATGCAGGCAGACTGCAGTGGGGCTCCAGTCCATGGGCTTTCCAAATTACCGATAAGGGTAAGATCCCACCTCAGTCTCAAGTGGCATGGGTGATTCCGCAAGCGGGTTTAAGCGTTCACTCTACTTCACAGGACGGACGCATTCCCTGTCGAGTAAAGCAAATAAGTACTCTCGGACAAATTGCGGTGATCGAGTTTGTGATTGAAGCAATTGCAGAGACCCTAACTTGGGAAGCATCTGCAGCCGAGGTAAGGCGTCTTGGTTTAGAACAACATGCTTTGGTCTATTTAGAGTTCAATTGCGATTTAATCCACATCATGCCACTGCGCCCTATTAATGATCCACGTCGCTTTATGAGTGCTGCTGATGCAGCGCCCTAGGACTTAACAAGCATTCCTATTTTTTAAGCCCAGCTTGTAAATCGTTCTTGAGGTCTTCGATGTTCTCAAGACCTACCGCAATCCGCACCAAGCCATCAACAATACCCGCCTCTTTTCTGGCTTGCGGTGTAATGCGACAGTGCGTTGTAGTTGCAGGATGGGTAATCGTAGTTCGGGTGTCACCCAAATTAGCTGTAATCGAACACAGGCGTGTTTTATTAATGAGTTGGTAGGCTGCTTTCTTGCCACCCTTTAGGACAAAAGACACAATCGGACCCCCCGCTTTTTGCTGACGCTTTGCTAATGCGTGCTGGGGGTGCGACTTTAATCCCGGATGAAATACCTTCTCTACTCCAGCTTGTTTTTCCAACCACTGTGCAAGTGCGAGTGCATTACTACTTTGCGCCTTCATCCGCAAATCGAGGGTCTCCAAACCTTTTAGGAATACCCAAGCATTAAAGGCTGAAAGTGTTGGGCCCGCAGTACGCACGTACGGAAATACTTTGCCCATCACAAAATCAGTGCTACCCACAATAGCACCACCCACAACGCGACCCTGTCCATCAAGATATTTAGTTGCCGAATGAATGATGACATCAGCGCCTAACTCTAAGGGCTTTTGTAATGCAGGCGTGCAGAAGCAGTTATCTACCACCAATAAAGAGTTTGCTTTCTTAGCCACTTTAGCAATGGCTGCAATATCGGCAATTTCGGTTAAGGGGTTGGATGGGGTCTCAAGATAAAACAAGCGCGTATTTTTTTGCACTGCTGCTTGCCATGCTTTGACATCGTCAATCGCAACATAGGTCGTGGTAATCCCAAAACGACCTAAGATCGATGAGAATAGTTGCGTGGTTGCTCCAAAAACCGACTTCGAGCAAATCACATGATCGCCCGCCTGAAGATGTGCCATTGCGGTTGTTAAGATTGCTGACATGCCTGATGAAGTTGCAATGCATGCCTCACCACCCTCGAGTGCCGCCAAACGGTCTTGGAACATGCTCACCGTAGGGTTTGTGAAACGCGAGTAGATAAAGCCCTGGTCAGCATTAGCAAAACCATGCTCGGCCTCTTCGGCAGAGTTAAAGCAAAAACTAGAGGTTAAGAACATAGCCTCTGAGTGCTCTTGAAAGTCTGAGCTGCGCCGCGTCCCAGCCCGAACCGCGATGGTCTCGGGTGCCAGAGTCTTCATATTAGGTTTGGGGCGGATGGTTTTTTTCATAAGAGCTCTAGTTTGACAGGGAATGGCCAAGCTGTCATCCCTTCGTACCGCACAAACCACAATACGATGGCTAGTCTCCGTTTGCTAATTGCAGATGCAATTGAGAGCGCGCAAAGTCACTCGGGTCGCTCTTACGGTCTTCCTCCGTATTGGCAATATGACGGGCCGCCTCGAGTGCATCCAGATAGGCTTCCGTAATATCACCGCTGATATAACATCCATCAAAACAAGAAGACTCAAAGTTCTTAATGTTAGGGTTGATATCTTGCACGGCTTTTTTCATATCCTCGACACTTTGATAGATCAGCTGATCTGCCCCAATTAATTGATTGATCTCATCATGCGTACGGCCATACGCCACTAACTCACTGCGGGTTGGCATATCAATGCCATACACATTGGGGAATCGAACTGGGGGCGCAGCCGAAGCAAAAATTACTTTCTTGGCACCTGACTCTCTAGCCATTTGCACAATCTCATACGAGGTCGTGCCACGCACAATCGAGTCATCCACAATAAGTACCGTTTTATCTTTGAACTCAATCCGCATTGCATTGAGCTTTTGGCGTACAGATTTCTTACGCACCGCTTGACCAGGCATGATGAAGGTACGACCGATGTAACGGTTCTTGAAGAAGCCCTCGCGATACGAAATCCCTAAACGTTTGGCAACCTGCATTGCTGCAGGACGACTCGAATCCGGAATCGGCATCACCACATCAATCTTGCTCACATCGGTCTCTGCCCGAATCTTCTCAGCAAGATAATCACCCATGCGCATCCGCACGTTATAAACTGTGACCCCATCAATAGTGGAGTCTGGTCGAGCTAGATAAACATACTCAAAAATACAGGGGTTGAGTGAGGAATTGCTAGCGCACTGTCTCGCATGGAAATTACCATCCATATCAATGTAGATCGCTTCACCAGGCTCTACATCGCGAACCACAGTAAAGCCAAGACCTTCTAATGCCACGGATTCAGAGGCTAACATCCACTCGGGTCCCTGTGGCGTATCAATCCGACCAATGCAGAGCGGACGAATTCCGAAGGGATCTCGAAACGCTAGGAGTCCAAAGCCGGCGATTAAGGATACAACCGCATATGAGCCTTTCACTCGTTTAGTAAGACCCGTTACTGCTTTAAAGATCGAGTCGTCATCCAAGGCAGCACTATTGGTTTCTTTCTGCAACTCATCGGCCAAGACATTGAGAAGCACTTCTGTATCTGAATTTGTATTGATATGACGACGATCGCGATACGCCATCTCACTGCGTAATATCGGTGCGTTGGTTAAGTTACCGTTGTGCGCAAGAATAATTCCGAATGGGGCACTCACATAAAACGGTTGAGCTTCTTCTTCACTGCTTGCCGAACCAGCAGTTGGGTAACGGACTTGACCAATACCCGCATTACCGACCAAGCTGCGCATATTACGGGTCCGAAAGACGTCACGAACTAGACCATTGGCTTTATGCATCGCAAAGGAATTGCCCTGCATCGTAGCAATCCCTGCTGCATCTTGACCGCGATGCTGTAAGAGTAAGAGTGCGTCATACAAAAGTTGATTGACGGGTTGATGCGAGATTGTTCCAACCACTCCGCACATGTTTAGCTCCCTGGCAACCGACTAGAGCCGGTCATTGATACTGCATTTAACTGCTTAGCCCAACTCTCTGGTAACCAAGAGCGTATTAAACTCGTTCCCCGCTCCAGAGCAGGTCGAATTGCCGCTGCTTGCCATGCGTGAGTTTGTTGTGCACCGGTTAATGCGCCTAATGTTGCTAGAACTACCAACACCACCACGCCTCGTGCAAATCCAAAGAAGAGTCCAAAGAAGCGATCAACCAAGGTTAAGCCGGCGGTTGATAATACTTTTTGCAATGCTCTGGCCAATAAACCAGCCCCAACTAAGACCACTACAAAGATTAGTAAGAATGCTGCCGCTAAACGAGCGGTCTCATTCGGAATGAAAGCAGATAACCACTCACTGGCTAAATAATCGCAGTAATGGTACGAAAGCCATGCAGCGATGAACCAAGAGGCCAATGCAATCACCTCCCTAAATAATCCACGCCACACCCCCACCGCCGCCGAGATCACCAAAATACCAATCGCAAAGTAATCGAGGGTCGTGAGATGAATGGCGCTCAACTGTTCCATGATTAACTCTTATTGAGTTCGACTAATCGGGGGCTAAGCCCTAATGCCCTAATACGCTTCTCTGCTTGCTCGGCTGCTTCGCGCTCAGCGAAGGGGCCAGCACGCAAGACAAACAATTTGGTTCCCTCGGCATTGTTGCGCATGACCACGTAATACGGAATCTTATTCTCTTTGAGTTTTGCAAGCCATCCATTGGCCCGCTCTTCGGATGCAAACGCTCCAATCTGAATCACAAACTTTCCATTAGCAGAAGCCCTCACTTCACCGCTAGCGGGTACATCTTTACTAATAACAACTAACTCTTCTCCGGGGGCAAGACCTAGACCTTTACTCGCTGGATTTGAACTAGGTGCCGATGGTGCGGCGGAAGCTGAAGATGAAGAACTGGGGGCGGGCGCTGGCACAACAGCCGCTGGTTTTACCTCTGGTTTGATATCCAGCTTGGTCTCCGGCTTAGATTCCGAACTTACTTTTTTTTCTGGCTCGGGGTTTAAGATGCCAGCTGCTGGATTGGGAATACTGCTCACAATCTGCACAGTAATGTCATTGGCAACCGGCTTGGGTTTTTTATCTAAGATCTGGGGTAAACCAATCACCGCAATCAATACGAGAGTAGCTGCGCCGATTAAACGATGGCGGGCGCGCTGTTTCTCAGGATCTTCAGTAAGGGTTGGATCTTGGGCCGACTCTTCGTTTGCTCTGGTGCGTTTGGCGATTGGGCGCCTTGCGAGAGGCTCAATTTTTTGAGGGTCGGATTTCCGTCGAAATAGATTCGATAAAAAGGTCATGGATCAGTGTGCCTGGTTAGTTCGATAAGCCATTACGCCCGCAACTGTATAAAAGGATCCGAAGACGATAATTCTATCACCCTCACCCGCTTTATCCAAAGCCATTTGATAGGCAGCGCCCGCCTGTGCAAATACCTCCGCCTCTTTACCCCGCAATTGGATCTGTTTTGCAAGATCACTTGCTTTAGCGGCCCGTGCGATTGGCAAATCGGTGCAATACCAATAATCCACCAAATCCATCATTGGTTTGAGAACGCCATCGATATCCTTATCGGCCATTGCTCCAAATATGGCAAAGGTATACGGGTGATATCCCATCTTATCGAGACTTTGTGCCAGAGTTGCAGCCGCATGGGGGTTATGGGCCACATCCATCACAATCGTTGGTTTACCCGCCAGCACTTGAAAGCGCCCTGGTAACTCCACTAGAGCAAAGCCATTACGAATATCTTGTGCACTTACTGGTAAGCGATCGTGCAAGGCCATCAAAGCAGCAATCACAGCAGAGGCATTGAGTAATTGATTAGCACCGCGTAATGCAGGGTATGCCAAACCACTAAAACGCTTTCCTCGTCCCGACCATCCCCATTGTTGCTGATCGCCCTCAAAACTATAGTCTTTGCCCATTAGCCATAAATCTGCACCAATTGCTTTGGCATGGTCAATTAAGCTTTGGGGTGGAACTGGATCAGCACAAATGGCACTTGCGTTCGTACGGAAGATGCCAGCCTTCTCAAATGCAATCGCCTCACGGGTGTTCCCCAAATACGCCATATGATCAAGATCAATACTGGTCACAATGGCACAGTCCGCATCCACAATATTGACGGCATCCAAACGACCGCCCATCCCGACTTCCAAAATCGCTACATCAATCCCAGCGTTGGCAAAGAGATCCATGATGGCTAAGGTAGTGAACTCAAAATACGTTAGGGTTGGAGCATTCTCAATCCGACACCGTGCTTGCTCTACCCGATTAAAGGATTGCAAGAGCTCAGCATCCGTTGCTTCACGACCCTGAATCCGTGCGCGCTCATGAAAGCGCAATAAGTGGGGAGAGGTATGACAGGCAACTCGATAACCTGCCGCCAACAAAATACTTTCTAGAAATGCACACGTCGAGCCCTTGCCATTGGTGCCGCCCACAGTAATGACGGTGCAATGGAACTGCAATCCCAATGACTCTTTGACTCGATTAATACGCGAGAGCCCCATATCAATACCGACGGGGTGAGCGGTCTCTAGATGAGCTAGCCACTCATCTAGGTTAGTAAAAAGGATTGCCTTGTTCTGCTGGGTCTCCGGCACGATTTAGCTCGAACCACTAGAGTTGAGTAATTGCTTGGGCAATTTATCGGCTGGAACATTTTGTAAGAGTGCCAATAGATGTGCAATCTCTTTACGCATCTCACGGCGATCCACAATCATGTCAATACCGCCTTTTTGCATCAAGAACTCGGAACGCTGAAAACCTTCGGGTAATTTCTCGCGCACGGTTTGCTCGATCACGCGCGGGCCTGCAAAACCAATTAATGCCTTTGGCTCGGCCATCACCACATCGCCCATGAAAGCAAAGCTTGCAGAGATACCGCCCATGGTGGGATCCGTTAATACACTGATATACGGCAAGCCAGCTTGCGACAACTTGGTTAACATCGAATTAGTTTTGGCCATCTGCAAGAGAGAAAGCAAACTTTCTTGCATCCGCGCACCACCGGTTGCAGTAATGCAAATGAACGCACATTTTTTATTGATGGCTTCTTGTACGCCCCGCACAAAGCGCTCACCCACTACAGAGCCCATCGAGCCGCCCATGTACTCAAACTCAAAGCATGCAACTACAGCGGGGATTGATTCAATCTTGCCGGCAATCACTACTAATGCTTCTGACTCTCCAGAGGCATCGTTGGCTTGCTTCAACCGATCGGGGTATTTTTTACTGTCCCTGAACTTCAAGGCATCCACTGGGAATACGGTGTCACCAATCTCGGTGCGAGGCTTTGGATCTAATAAATGATCGAGGCGTTTGCGCGCATTAATGCGCATGTGGTGACCGCACTTAGGACAAACCGAGAGATTAGCCTCGATATCGGTGTTGTACAGAACCGCTTCACAACCACCGCACTTTACCCACAAGCCCTCGGGCACAGTCTTGCGATTAGCCGGATCGCTTTGTTGGATCTGGGGCGGAAGAATTTTATCGATCCAGCTCATGGCGATATTGTAACGATCTTAGTTAATGGTCTAAGGCGTGGCGGATTTCATGAATAAAGTGCTCTAGGGAAGCAAGTTCTTCTCCTGGTTTGGCCTCCTCCAAGAGTTGCACAATCCGACTACCAATGACCACCGCATCGGCAGTTTGCGAGACCGCTTTGGCACTCGCCGCATCCCGAATCCCAAAACCCACCGCTACGGGGATCGATGTTTCTTGACGGATCAGCGGTAGGACGCTCGCAACATCACTGGTATTTAGTGTATTTGCACCCGTTACGCCTCGTAAGGAGACGTAATAGATATAGCCTGCTGCAATGTGCGCTGCATGCGCAATGCGTTTCTGATTAGATGTTGGGGCTAATAAGAATATGGGGTCAATGCCATTGCTACGCATTTGCTTTGCAAACTCTTCGCACTCTTCGGGGGGGTAATCCACAATTAACACACCATCGACACCGACTGCCTTAGCGGCTTTGGCAAACTCTGCATGCCCCATTTGCTCAATGGGATTGGCGTAGCCCATCAAGACCACAGGGGTTTGTTGATTTTGGGTCCGAAAGGTTTTGACATTCTCTAAGCACTGGCGCAGTGTCACACCTTGCGCGAGTGCACGCTCTGATGAACGTTGAATCACGGGACCATCGGCCATGGGGTCAGAGAACGGTACGCCCAACTCAATAATGTCAGCCCCGCCCTTTACCAAGGCATGCATGACATCCACGGTCATATTCGGATGCGGATCCCCAGCCGTTACAAAAGGGATCAAGCCTTTTTTACCTTGAGCCTTCAGGGCTGCAAATACTGCTGCAATCTTCGACATGGTGCTTAGCCTTCAGAACCCGTTGCTTGTGCCACGGTATGCATATCCTTATCACCACGGCCCGATAGATTAATTAAGATGACTTTATCTTTTGGCAAGGTTGGTGCCAGCTTGCATGCATAAGCAATCGCATGCGCTGACTCTAGGGCAGGAATAATGCCCTCAATTTGGCAGCAATCATGAAATGCTTTTAAGGCATCCGCATCCGAGATTGCTACATACTGGGCTCTGCCAGAATCCTTTAACCATGCATGCTCTGGACCCACACCGGGATAATCCATTCCTGCAGAAACCGAGTGGGTCTCGGCAATTTGTCCGTTCTCATCTTGCAAGAGATAGGTGCGATTGCCATGCAGCACGCCTGGCTTACCCGCACACAATGCAGCGGAGTGCTCGCCAATGGTCATGCCACGGCCGGCTGCTTCTACTCCAACAAGCTGCACATTGGGGACATCAATATAAGGATAGAAAATACCCATGGCATTTGAACCACCGCCCACACAAGCCATGACGTAGTCGGGTTGCCGTCCAATCATCTCTGGCATTTGGGTTTTGCATTCCTCACCGATCACACTCTGAAAATCTCGCACCATCATAGGATAGGGGTGTGGGCCTGCGACAGTACCAATGATGTAGAAGGTGTTCTCCACATTGGTGACCCAATCACGCATCGCTTCATTCAATGCATCTTTAAGGGTTTTACTACCGGACTCCACGGGCACTACCTTAGCACCCAGAAGCTTCATGCGATAGACGTTTTGTGCTTGACGTGCCACATCGACCGAACCTTGATAGACCGTGCAATCTAAACCAAAGCGGGCACAAATCGTTGCAGTTGCCACGCCATGCTGCCCTGCCCCGGTCTCGGCAATAATGCGAGGTTTGCCCATGCGCTTGGCTAGCATTGCTTGACCAATCACATTGTTAATCTTGTGAGCGCCGGTGTGATTAAGATCTTCTCGCTTGAGATAAATCTGTGCGCCACCAAGTTGTTCGCTCATGCGTTTGGCGTGATAGACCGGCGATGGTCGACCGACAAAATGCTTGAGCTCGTATCGAAACTCTTCTAGAAACTCTGGATCATGTTGATATTTAGCATAAGCCTGTTTGAGTTCTTCAAGCGCAAACATGAGTGTCTCTGACACAAAAATGCCGCCATAAGGACCAAAGTGTCCACGTGCATCTGGTTTATCGTACATAGGAACCTCGACTGTATTAAAACGATGGGTTAATTAATGATTACGAATGACTATTCCGATCAGCCACCCGTACAGCATCCACAAACTGCTGGATCAATGCTGCATCTTTTACACCCTTACTGATTTCAACTCCGCTGGAGATATCAAGCGCGCAAGGATGTAAACGCCCAATCGCCTCGCCGACGTTGTGCGCGTTCAATCCACCACTCAAAACGACCCGAGGCGCGTTTGCGTTTGCCCATGTTGTTGGTATTAGGTCCCAATTAAAAGTTGTGCCGCTTCCACCATAGCCCTCAACCAGGGCATCTAGCAAAAAGCCGGCTGCATCCCTATATTGTAAGGAAAATTCGGTAAAGTTGAAGGATTGCCCAATTCGGGCTGCTTTTATCCAAGGCAAGCCGCCCGCCAAGCGTTTACATTGCTCGGGGGTCTCGTCCCCATGAAATTGCCACATCGTGATGGCCGCGTTCGCCCGGATCTCCTCAATCTGATTGGGCGTCGGGTTTACTACTAGGCCCACGGCATCAATCCCTTTAGGAAGTTGCCCAATCAGGGCGCCTGCATCTTCGGGCTGGATAGCGCGGGGGCTGGGTGGATAAAACACCAAACCAATGGCATCAACCTGGGCCTTAACTACCGCCTCAATATCAGCAGGTGTGCGTAAGCCACAGATCTTAATTCTGCTGGTATTGGGGGTGTAATCGAGTAATCCCATCGTTTTGTTCGTCTACCTTATACCGAAAGCATAAGCTTTTTTGGCAACCAAGTATTTTGCCAATGCGGAGCAGGAATTGCTAGGTGTTGGGGATAGCCCACTTGCACTAGGTATAAGCCATCGGGTGCAAATGTGGGGGCCGCTAACTCTCGATTTTTTGCTTGCAAGACAGTTTTGATCCACTCGGGCTGTTGTTTACCCTGACCGACCACCAAAAGACTTCCCACAATATTGCGCACCATATGATGCAAGAAGGCATTGGCACGTATCTTGAAGTAGAGAAATGGTTGATCGCTGGTGATGCTGCATTCATATAAGTGTTTCATGGGCGTTTTACTCTGACACTCAGACGCCCGAAAGGATGAAAAATCCTGCTCACCAATTAAATAGTCTGCAGCGATTTGCATCGCACTGGCATCAAACCACTGGCCACTGGGCATCATGTGATAACCCGCCCGTTTTGCGAGGGTCGGTGACCGGGTTGGGCCGGCAACAATGGCGTAGATGTAAGTTCGCTCGTGGGCACTAAAGCGAGCATCAAAATCCGGGGGCACTACCTTTGCCCAATTGATAACAACATCATTGGGTAAAAACGTATTGATCCCTCTCACCCATGACCATTCATCGCGTTCCACATCGGCATCAAAGTGCACAACCTGACCAAGTGCGTGTACACCGGTATCGGTTCGCCCAGCAGCAGTCACGCGCACTAGTTCCTTCTTGCCAATAAATTGTGCGATTGCATGCTCGAGAGTGTGTTGAACCGTGGCTTGATCGGGCTGAATTTGCCACCCGCAATACGCACTGCCGTCATACTGCACACCCAAGGCGATGCGCATGATTTTAAGAATCGCTACGTTGATTAATCTCGGACAACAAGCTCTTTGCAGATATCGTCATTTGCGGGTCTACCTGATTACTAACAAGTAATATCTCCTCGATCGCCTTGCGAGCAGCAGCAAAATCTTCGATGGTGATGTAGGCCTTGGCTAAATTGAGTTTGACTCGAAGCGACTCAGCTGCGGGGATCTCGGCCGGAGAACTGGGTTCTAGATTGAGATCTAAATTTGCCAATATGGCGGCGGCCCTTTGCGGCACCTCTTCCGCGTTTGCCGTCGTCTCTTTGCGCCGTGTGTAACGAACTAAGGCTAGCAATAAGATGCCGGTAACTGCAATAAAGATTAAGCCAACAGCAAGTGCTTGCCAGGGATCATTTTGTGGCGCGGTATTAGAGCCAACTTCTGCAGAAGCACTTTGCTTGCGTGCATCGAGTAATTTTTGCAGGTCTGCAATATTCTTTTCCAGCTCAGCAAGTTTGGCTTTAGTTTGTGCAAGCGCTTTTTCTTGGACAACGATCTCTTCAATATAACGGCGCGTATCGGCATCTTCTCCTGCTCCTGGCCCAATTTTGAGGCGATCATCGCCGCCCGCAGGGGCTTTGCTTGCTCCCGCACTCGGTGCAGATTTAGGTCCTTTCTGCCCCGCTTGTGCATTTTGCTGAACCCACGTTTGATTCGACTCAATGACAAACTCTTTGGCTTCACTCGGGGTAATGGAGCGCAGAATACTAGCATCAGGCTTACTTAGTTCAGCGCCTGCAATTAAACGATGAATACTGCCACCAATAAATGCATCTGGGTTCGCTTTATACAGAGCGAGTATTGCCTCGTCCATATCCGCACCGCTTAGCTGCGGGGTCATTTGCAAGGCAATTTCACTCAGGGTCTGGCCTGGTTTAACGACTACTTTTGTAACATCACCGACCATCAAGGTGTAAGGTTTTGCAAGTCCGCCATTGGCCCACTTCAACCCAACGATGATGTCGATAAAGGGATCTTGATCCACTTCAATCGCCCTGTCTGCCTCAATCGTAATGATCTGCTGACCTGAGCTTCCTTTGCGAATAGCAATACTTGGTTTGTAATCCAGTATCTTGCTCGAGACGCCTAGACGTTCATATTCTGATTTCGGTACAAGCTCAATACTAATTGTCTCAAGCGTACTTTTATCTTCGAACTTTGCTTTAACTGGTATTTCTACCTTGAGAGGCTCACCGGGTTTAGATAACATCACCGGCGATCCAAGCGTTACCGCTTGGGCAGTCGTCCACACGAAACAACTCACTATGACCAATAAAAGCCAATGAATGAGCGTCTGCGGAACTAAAGACCGGTTCATTTTATCTTTCTAGCAAAATCCGCAACATGCGACGCAAGGGCTCAGCAGCGCCCCACAATAGTTGATCGCCAACAGTAAATGCTCCCAAATAATCAGGGCCCATCGCTAATTTGTGCAAGCGTCCAATAGGAATCGTCATGGTACCACTGACAGCGGCAGGAGAAAGCTCACGTTCAGTGATCTCACGCTCATTCGGAACCACTTTGACCCATTGATTATCCGCAGCAAGCATCGCCTCAATCTCAGGCAAAGGAATGTCTTTCTTGAGCTTGATGGTGAGACCTTGCGAATGGCAACGCATCGCACCAACACGCACACAGATCCCATCAATCGGAATACTGCCGGGTGATCTAAATGGTGGCTTACCCATAATCTTGTTGCATTCAGCGCCAGCCTTCCACTCTTCTTTGGTCTGACCATGCTCTACCGGCACATCAATCCACGGTATCAAGCTACCAGCCAATGCGGTGTTCCGAAAGTTTGTTGTTGGGAACTGCTCTGACCGAATAGTTTGCGCAACTTTGCGATCAATATCCAAGATCCATGAGGATGGGTTAGCGAGGTCACTTGCAACGCTGTGATGCAAACTGCCCATTTGTTCGAGGAGCTCACGCATATTGGCTGCGCCGGCACCGGAGGCCGCTTGATAGGTCATGGCACTAATCCACTCAACCATCCCGCTCTTTAAGAGACCGCCCATGGCCAACATCATCAAACTAACGGTGCAATTACCGCCAATCCAGTTCTTGCCACCTGCACTTAAGGCTTGATCAATGACGGAGCGATTAATCGGATCTAAGACGATCACCGCATCCTTTTCCATGCGCAAGGTGCTAGCCGCATCAATCCAATGGCCTTGCCAAGCTTGTTGACGCAAAGCTGGATAGATTGCCTTGGTGTAATCGCCGCCTTGACAGCTAAGGATCACATCACAACGGGCGAGCATTTTAAGATCATTGGCATCGTGCAAACGAGTCTCTGCTTTTGCTACCTTCTTACCGTTAATCAGTGGGACCTCACCACTCGCATTGCTAGTGCTAAAGAACACGGGTTCAATATGAGCAAAGTCGTTTTCGTCTTGCATGCGTTGCATCAAGACGCTGCCCACCATGCCACGCCAACCAACGAGACCAACTACTGGGTTTACGAGAGGAATGTATGCCATAAAAAATATTTATTGTTCAGTTAACGAATGACTACCCTAATGCTTTTACTACGGCGTCGCCCATTTGGGCGGTTGATACTTTTTGTGTGCCTTCGGTATAAATATCGGCGGTACGTAAACCCTGTGCCAGAACCTTTTGGACCGCAGTCTCAATCCGCTCTGCTTCTTTTGGGAAGTTTAGTGAGAAACGCAACATCATGGCAGTCGACAGAATAGTGGCTAACGGATTAGCAATCCCCTTACCAGCAATATCAGGGGCAGAGCCATGACTAGGTTCATACAAGCCCTTATTGTTCTTATCTAAGGATGCCGAGGGCAACATGCCAATGGAGCCAGTAAGCATTGCCGCCTCATCCGACAAAATATCCCCAAACAAATTACCGGTCACGATCACATCAAAAGACTTTGGTGCCTTAACCAATTGCATCGCAGCGTTATCCACATACATATGGCTGAGCTCAACATCGCTGTACTCTTTGGCTATACGGGTCATCACCTCGCGCCAAAGTTGCGAGGTCTCCAGCACATTCGATTTATCGACACTACATACTTTGCGATGACGCTTGCGTGCCGCTTCAAATGCCACATGGGCAATGCGCTCAATCTCGGGCTCGCTGTAGCGCATGGTGTCAAAGCCCTCACGGGCACCAGTAAACAATCCATCAGGTGCATTGCGGATTCCTTTGGGGGAACCAAAATAAATATCGCCATTGAGCTCGCGCACAATCAAGATATCCAATCCACCCACAATCTCAGGCTTTAGGCTCGATGCTGCAGTGAGTTCTTGATAACAAATGGCGGGTCGGAAATTAGCAAATAGTGCCAGATGTTTGCGTAATCCCAAAATTGCTTGCTCGGGTCGTAACTCACGTGCCAAGGTGTCGTATTTCCAGTCACCCACCGCACCAAATAGAATAGCATCAGCTGATTTAGCTAAATCCAAGGTTGCGGGTGGCAGAGGATGACCTGCAATGTCATAGGCTGCCCCACCAACTGGTGCGGTTTCCATACTGAGTGGTAATTGAAGAGCTTTGAGGACCTTAACAGCCTCAGCCACGATTTCCGGGCCAATCCCATCGCCTGGGAGTACTGCGATATTCATAGATAACCTTTTTTATGCTGCGTTCATGAAGCCTGCGAGCCAGTAATCCACTAGGGGAGCTGGGTTGCAAGCCATGGCATCCGCAATAAGCGCTCTGCCTCAAATGCCTTTATTTTATCGGCATGTCGTAGGGTTAGACCAATATCATCCAAACCATTGACTAGGCAATACTTTCTAAAGGGGGTTACTTCAAACGAATAGCTTCGGTTATCAGGCGCAATGACCTCTTGCCGCTCCAAATCGATCGTGAGTTGATAACCAGGGAAGGCCTTGGTGTCATTAAAGAGGTGGTCTACTTGCTGTTCGGTCAAAACGACTGGCAATAGGCCATTCTTAAAGCAGTTATTGAAGAAGATGTCAGCAAAACTGGGGGCAATAATGGCACGAAAGCCAAATTGCGATAGGGCCCAGGGGGCATGCTCACGCGAGCTGCCACAACCAAAGTTCTTCCGGGCTAAGAGAATACCGGCACCCTGATAGCGGGTCTGGTTCAGAACAAAATCCGGGTTTACTGGGCGCTTAGAACAATCTTGCCCCGGCTCACCGTGATCTAGGTAACGTAATTCATCAAAGAGGTTCTGTCCAAATCCGGTCTTCTTGATGGATTTCAGAAACTGCTTCGGAATGATGGCATCGGTGTCGACATTCTCTCGATCCAATGGGGCCACTAAGCCCTTGTAGACTGTAAATGCATCCATTTATTTAACCGGGGTAATCGTTACATCTTTATTGGGGTTGGCGCTGGGTGCACCAGAGCTGCTATTGGGCGCGGTCTCTACGGGCTTTGCCTGGGGGTCCATTTTCTTGCCCATCTCTTGCAAATCTTTCCCAACACCCGTCATGGTGTTTGAGCAAGCAACTAAAGATCCAACGATGAGGAGAGAAATAATTAAGGGGCTAGTTTTCATAGTGCTCTATTGTAGAAAAGATTAGGCGATCTTACGGATATCGACAAAGTGGCCTTCAATAGCCGCGGCAGCAGCCATTGCTGGGCTCACCAAATGAGTTCTACCACCTGCACCCTGACGACCTTCAAAGTTACGGTTAGAGGTTGAGGCGCACCGCTCTTGGGGTTCTAAGCGATCAGCGTTCATGGCTAAGCACATCGAGCAACCTGGTTCGCGCCACTCAAAGCCGGCCGCTTTAAAGACCCGATCCAAGCCCTCGCGCTCTGCCTGCACTTTGACAAGTCCTGACCCAGGCACCACTAAGGCCTGCTTCACGCTGCTGGCTACTTTCTTGCCTAATCGCTCAACCACTTTGGCAGCGGCGCGTAGATCCTCAATACGACTATTTGTGCATGAACCAATAAATACCTTATCCACATAAATAGTATCTAAGGGCATATTGGGTTCTAGACCCATGTAGTGCAAGGCACGTTCCATCGCTTGGCGCTTGTTGGGATCGCGCTCCCGATCGGGGTCGGGCACTCGGCCGTTAATTGGCATCACCATCTCGGGTGAGGTTCCCCAGGTTAGTTGCGGGATGATCTCTTCAGCCCGCAGTTCAACCACTTGATTAAACTGTGCATCAGAATCAGAATGCAAGCCTCTCCAGTATTGCAAGGCAAGGCGCAATGCCTCTCCTTTTGGAGCGTAGGGACGACCCTGAATATACTCAATGGTAATCTCATCCACCGCCACAAGGCCGGCTCGCGCGCCTGCCTCAATTGCCATATTGCAGATGGTCATGCGGCCTTCCATCGATAAATTCCGAATGGTCTCACCAGCAAACTCAATGGTGTAACCTGTGCCACCGGCAGTACCAATCTTCCCGATCACTGCCAACACAATGTCCTTTGCAAAAGTGCCTGGCTGCAAACGCCCTTCGACGCGCACCAACATGTTCTTGCTTTTCTTCATCAGCAAAGTTTGGGTGGCAAGTACATGCTCCACTTCTGAGGTGCCGATTCCAAATGCAAGAGCTCCGAATGCACCATGGGTGCTGGTATGCGAGTCTCCACAAACGACGGTCATCCCCGGTAAAGTAGCGCCCTGCTCAGGGCCAATCACGTGCACGATACCTTGACGTAGGTCGTTCATCTTGAACTGAGTAATCCCATAGCGATCGCAGTTTTGATCCAAGGTATCCACCTGCAACTTGGAGACTGGATCAGCAATTCCTTCGCTACGATCGGTCGTTGGTACATTGTGATCCGAGACCGCTAAGTTAGCTGAGATGCGCCACACAGGGCGAGTAGCTAAGCTTAAACCTTCAAATGCTTGTGGACTGGTTACTTCGTGCAGCAGTTGACGGTCAATGTAGAGGGTCGCAGTGCCATCCTCCTCGGAGTGCACCACGTGCTCATCCCATAATTTGTCATAAAGCGTTCGCATGCAGAGCCTTTGTTAAAGCAATTCGATTAAAACGCTTATTTTCGCTCAGAAATGGCTGGAACCTTGCGTGGCGTTGCGCCTGCAAATAACTGACGGGGGCGCCCGATTTTGTACTCAGCATCAGTAATCATCTCTTCCCACTGAGCAATCCAACCCACGGTTCTGGCTAAGGCAAAGATACAGGTGAACATTTCGGTTGGAATACCAAGAGCGCGTTGCACGATTCCGGAATAGAAATCCACATTCGGATAGAGCTTACGTCCTACAAAGTAGTCGTCCTCTAGGGCAATTTTCTCAAGAGTCATGGCTAGTTTGAACAAAGGATCATTCTCTAAGCCCAATTCTTTGAGTACTTCATGACAGGTCTCGCGCATTAACTTGGCGCGGGGATCAAAGTTTTTATAAACGCGATGACCAAACCCCATCAAACGCACATTCGAGTTTTTATCTTTCACTTGAGCAATAAACTCACCAATCTTATCGACTCCCCCATTAGCCTGAATTGAGGTGAGCATTTCTAGGCAGGCTTCATTAGCACCGCCATGGGCGGGACCCCACAGACATGCAATACCAGCAGAGATTGCAGCAAATGGATTGGTACCCGATGAGCCGGCTAAGCGGACGGTGGAGGTGGATGCATTTTGCTCATGGTCCGCATGCAAGGTAAAGATGCGATCCAATGCTTTCACCAACACAGGATTGACCTTATAGGGCTCGCATGGGTTAGCAAACATCATGCGCATAAAGTTAGCGGTATAGGACAAGCTATTTTCCGGATACATAAAGGGCTGTCCAATCGAGTACTTATAAGACATAGCCACTAAGGTAGGCATCTTGGCGATTAAGCGGACCTGAGCAATCTCACGCGCCTTTGGTTCGCTGTAATCAATTTCGTCATGGTAGAACGCAGCCATTGCCCCGATCAAACCGGTTAACACAGCCATGGGGTGCGCATCACGTCGAAAGCCGCGCAGGAAGAACTGCATTTGCTCATGCACCATGGTGTGATGCATCACCAGATCTTCAAAGTCGGCCTTTTGTTTGGCATTTGGCAACTCGCCACCAATTAAGAGTTGGCAGACCTCTAAGAAGTCGCATTTAGTGGCAAGCTCTTCAATGGGGTAACCCCGATAGAGTAACTCGCCTTTATCGCCGTCAATAAAGGTAATCTTTGAACTGCATGATGCCGTAGACAAGAAGCCTGGGTCGTAGGTGAACTTACCGGTCTGACCATAGAGCTTCCGAATATCAATCACGTCTGGACCTTGTGTGCCCTTATAAATAGGTAACTCGATATCGGGAGTGCCGTCCGAGAACGAAAGCTTGGCTTTGATATTCGATTCAATCATGATTCTGTCCTAATATCGATTAATACGTTATACATGCATTACCGCTGACGCAACATACTTAACACCACCCTACTTGTCTCTGTATCCAGGTTCGGACTTAACTCCTTGCGAGCGAGTAAGAGATCAAGCAAATCATTGTCATCTAGTTTTAATAACTCAGACAATGCTGCCCCTAAATCTTCAGTTAACTCTGAAGCATGCCGTTGAAAGAAACGCTCCAGGATTAAATCGTTTTCTAATAAACCACGCCGTGCTGCACTCCGAAGGTGATACAACTGCTTGGCATCTAGGCTCATACCGCCCGACGCACCATCAACTCTTTAATCTTGCCAATCGCTTTTGTTGGATTGAGATGCTTGGGGCATACATCCACACAGTTCATGATGGTGTGACAACGGAACAGACGATACGGGTCTTCAAGATTATCCAAACGCTCACCGGTTGCCTGATCACGGCTGTCAGCAATAAACCGATAGGCTTGCAAGAGTCCCGCGGGTCCCACAAATTTATCGGGGTTCCACCAGAATGATGGGCAGGAGGTTGAGCATGAAGCGCATAAGATGCACTCATATAAACCATCCAACTCCTCGCGCTCAGCAGGACTTTGCAAACGCTCTTTCTCCGGCGGAGGGGTCTCATTAATTAAATATGGCTTGATAGATAAGTACTGCTTGAAGAACAAGGTCATGTCGACGATGAGATCACGAACGACTGGTAGTCCAGGCAATGGGCGCAAGGTAATTTTTTTAGGCAGAGAGCGCATATTGGTTAAGCACGCTAAGCCATTCTTGCCATTGATGTTCATCGCATCCGAGCCGCATACGCCTTCACGGCAAGAGCGGCGATAAGAAATGCTTTCATCTAACTTTTTGAGTGAGATCAGTGCATCTAAGAGCATGCGTTCGTCATGGAGTTCAAGCTCATAGGTTTCCATCCGCGGCGCCTTATCGACATCGGGGTCGTAGCGATAGATTTCAAAGATGCGGGTATCACTCATAGTGTTTATCCAAGTATTAAAACGTACGCTCTTTGGGTGGCACTGAATCCACCGTCAAGGGTTTGAGTTGCACAGGTTTGTAATCCAATTGATTACCTTCGTACCACAGTGTATGTTTCATCCAATTAGCATCATCCCGCTTTGGATACTCGTGATGGGAATGCGCGCCCCGACTCTCAGTGCGGGCTGCTGCTGAGACCATGGTGGAGTTAGCCGTCTGAATTAAATTATCAATCTCCAAGGCTTCAATCCGTGCGGTATTAAAGATCTTTGATTTATCTTTGAGCCACAGATTTTTGGCACGCTCGGTGAGCTCAGCCATTTTGCGCACGCCTTCAGCAAGTAACTGTTCATTACGAAAGACACCGGCATACGTTTGCATGGTCTTCCGAATATCGTTGGCAATATCTTGAGCGTACTCACCCGAGCTACTTGCATCCAATTTCGCAATCCGCTCCAAGGTATATTCACCAGCATCTGCTGGTAACGCTTTGTGGTCTCTGGCTTTCAGGTTGGCTTGTACGACATGATTGCCTGCGGCACGACCAAACACCAACAAATCAAGAAGCGAATTGGTGCCTAGACGATTGGCACCGTGCACCGAGACGCAAGAGCACTCGCCGATTGCATAAAGGCCCTCCACAATACTGTTCGGGTTGCCATTTTTAGGAACCACGACTTGCCCATGAATATTGGTAGGAATACCACCCATCTGATAATGAATCGTGGGCACAACTGGAATAGGCTCTTTGGTGACATCCACGTTAGCAAAGTTCATGCCGATCTCATAGACCGATGGCAGACGTTTCATGATGGTCTCAGCACCGATGTGGGTCAGATCTAACACAATGTAGTCGCCGTTCGGACCACAACCACGGCCCTCTTTAATCTCTTGATCCATTGAGCGCGATACAAAGTCACGTGGTGCAAGATCTTTTAGGGTGGGTGCGTAGCGTTCCATAAAACGCTCACCATTTTTATTACGCAGAATACCGCCTTCACCGCGACATCCTTCGGTCAGTAAGACGCCGGCACCTGCCACACCCGTTGGGTGGAACTGCCAGAACTCCATATCTTCTAGCGGCAATGCTGCACGCGCAGCCATACCCATGCCATCGCCTGTATTGATATAAGCATTGGTGGATGCAGACCAAATCCGTCCAGCGCCACCGGTTGCCATCAAGGTAATCTTGGCTTCTAGGATATAAATCTCGCCGGTCTCCATCTCGAGCGCAGTGACACCAAGTACATCACCCTGTGCATCCCGAATTAAATCCAGCGCCAACCACTCCACAAAGAAGTGGGTCTTGGCGCGCACATTACGCTGATACAGGGTATGCAACATCGCATGCCCAGTGCGGTCTGCAGCAGCACATGCTCGTTGTACGGGTTTTTCACCATAGTTGGCGGTGTGCCCACCAAAGGGACGTTGGTAGATTGTGCCGTCGGCGTTCCGATCAAAGGGCATACCAAAGTGCTCTAACTCATAGACAACCTTGGGCGCTTCACGACACATGAACTCAATCGCATCTTGATCGCCTAACCAGTCTGAACCTTTGATGGTGTCGTAAAAGTGATAATGCCAGTTGTCTTCACTCATATTGCCCAGAGCTGCACCAATACCACCTTGTGCAGCTACCGTGTGCGAGCGTGTTGGAAATACTTTACTCAGTACAGCAACACTTAAACCTGCCTCTGATAGCTGGAGTGCGGCACGCATACCAGAGCCACCTGCCCCCACAATCACCGCATCGAAGCGTCGGCGGGGAAGGGATTTTTTAATGGCTGTCATTCCTTACACTTTCCATAAGATTTGAATGGCATACGCAGCGCAACCCACAAGCCACAATACGGTGAGCACTTGCAGTGTCAAACGAATACCAACCGGTTTTACATAATCCATCCAGATGTCACGTACTCCAATCCAGGCATGGTAGAAAAGACTGAGAAGTGCTAGCAGGGTTAAGAGTTTCATGAACTGGTTTGCAAATAAACCAGCCCAGCCGTCATAACTCGGGTTGCCGTTCAGTAGATAAGTAATGAGCAGCACGATGGTGAAGACCACCATCACAATCGCGGTCACCCGCTGAATCATCCATTCTTTTAAACCGTAATGCGCTCCAACAACTAAGCGTTTTGGACCAATGTTATTTTTTGACATAGTCTGATCCTTTTGCTTAGAACACACCGAAGAGGCGAAGACCAACAATGGCAGTTAATGCCAAACTAATAATCATGACGCTAATTGCAGAGCGATTGGCGGCGGCCTTATCAACACCCATCTCGAGGTCTAACAGGAGGTAGCGAATGCCAGCGCAAAAGTGATGAATAAATCCCCAAATAAGCCCCAAGCAAATCAATTGAATGATGGGGTTGCTCATCAGATTGGCAAAGTAGGCAAAGCTCACTTCAGAGGCTAGGCTCTTATCGAAGAGGAACAAGATAAAGGGAAGAAACAGGAATAAGGCAGCGCCAGAGATCCGGTGGAGGATCGATACCTTGCCGGGCCACGGAAGGCGATACTGTGCTAATTGAGCGATACCAATATTACGAAAGACCGGCCGAGGCTGGGCTGTATTTGCGTCCTGATGGGAGTCACTCATAGCTGGTTGTAATCCTGACTTGATAAGACCAAATTATTAATAATTGCTGTATTGCAACATATTCTAGTAGAAACGTAAGATGAAGTGGACATTTTTTCACTTGTGATCTTTAAGATATTGATTCTACACATATTTATATTTAGTCCAGTAGGTATTTATGCGTAGTAACTGGCCCTAATTGAGATCATTGGCATAGTGCAGATCCTCGGTCTCGTAGTGTGCCAAGCGGACCTCAACAGGTTTATTACCGTAGGTAAAGGTTCTACGCTCCACCTGCAAAACCGGAGCTGCCTCGTTTATGGAGAGGTGCTCTGCAACCAAGCGGTCGGCACCCAGCGCCTTAATGTGCTCTTCAGCCCGCACCATATGGGTTGCAAACTCGGTTTCGTAGAAACCATACAAGGGACCAGACCAACTCGTGAGGCGTTCCAGCGTGATCCCCTGAAAGCGAGTGGCTAGCAAATAGATTAATTCGTAAACAACCGGCTTGCCGTAAAACGATTGCACCCGCTTGATCAGAATGAGTGGATCTTTGTTCTTAATATTAAATTGCTTAGCAAGCACCTCGTTTGCCTGCGCAGTCTCGCAACTTAAGAACTTACTTTTTAAGATGAGTTCTTTGCCGCTATCGGGTACTAAACGTAAGAATCGGTATTGCACTGCCTCTTCACGATGACTCGCCACAAATGTGCCCTTGCCTTGATGGCGCACCACGAGATTTTCAGAGGCTAATTCATCGATCGCCTTGCGGACCGTTCCTTGGCTAACTTTATAGCGTTCCGCCAAATCCATTTCACTCGGAATGGCTTGACCGGGTTGCCATTCACCTGCCTGCAGGCTTCCTAAAATCAGTTCTTTGATCTGCTGATATAGAGGGCTAAAACTAGCGGATTGTTCAAGCGTTCGCATGATGAATCATTCTAATCTTTTATCTTATAGAAGACTTGGTATAAGTGTAAATGTAAACTATGATTTTGGTATGGTTCAGTTTCTCTTTTTAACGTTATTTATCCGGAGTTTGTAATGGCAAAAGCCCCTATGCGTGTCGCTGTCACTGGTGCAGCTGGTCAAATTGGTTATTCCCTACTGTTTCGTATTGCCAATGGCGATATGTTGGGCAAAGATCAGCCCGTTATCTTGCAGTTATTAGAGATTGCCGATGAGAAAGCACAGAAAGCTCTGAAGGGCGTGATGATGGAAATCGAGGACTGTGCCTTTCCATTGCTAGCGGGTATGAGTGCGCACAGCGACCCGATGACCGCATTTAAAGATATTGACGTTGCCCTTCTCGTTGGTGCGCGTCCTCGTGGCCCCGGCATGGAGCGCAAAGATTTGCTCTCTGCCAATGCACAGATCTTTACAGCGCAAGGCAAGGCCTTAGACCAAGTTGCCAAGCGAACAGTCAAGGTCTTAGTGGTTGGTAATCCAGCTAATACCAACGCATACATCGCCATGAAATCAGCGCCTAGCTTGCCTTCTAAGAACTTCACTGCCATGTTGCGCCTCGATCATAATCGCGCCCTCTCGCAGTTGGCCAGTAAGACCAACAAAGCCGTTGCTGATATCGAGAAACTCATTGTTTGGGGTAATCACAGCCCTACGATGTATCCCGACTATCGTTTCGCAACCGTCAATGGTCAGTCGGTCAAAGACATGATCAATGATGCAGCGTGGAACAAGGATGTCTTTATTCCTACTGTTGGTAAACGAGGTGCAGCAATTATTGAAGCGCGCGGACTTTCTTCGGCTGCCTCGGCTGCCAATGCCGCTATCGATCATGTGCGCGATTGGATTCTGGGTACTAATGGGAAGTGGGTCACGATGGGTATTGCTTCACATGGTGATTATGAAATCCCTGCCGAGGTGATTTATGGCTTCCCCGTCACCTGCGCCAATGGCGAGTACTCCCTGATCAAAGGCTTGGAGATTGATGCCTTCTCGCGTGAGCGCATGACCCTCACCTTAAATGAATTACTCGAAGAGCAAGCGGGAGTAAAACACCTTCTGAGTTAAGATAGAACGGTCTAGGGAGATTGAATGCATCCATTACCAAGTAAGTTTGTCGGTGGTCTAGTGTTTTGCCTTGCGCTTGGTTCGTCAAGCTTGGTTCTGGCTCAAGAAAGCTCCCTCACCATTCCGCATATCTGGAGTTGTAGCAACAACGAGCGCTTCATTACCAGCGGCCCTGCTAATAAATTAATGGTGCAGTGGCGCTCCAAATCTTATGAGATGCAAAAAGAAGCGTCTTTGCCAGGAAGCATGCGCTTTAAGCACCATGACAGCGGACTTGATTTGGTGGTCATTGGGCCTAAGGCGATGCTCTTCAATATCAAGACCGGTAATCGAGTCGCGGATGAATGCAAGACCGTTGCCATGAAAGAAGGTCGAGAAGCGCACCTTCTGGCGCTAGAGAAGTGATACGCAGAAATAATGAATTAATGAAATAAAGGTTGTTGCGAGGGGCTATCTTCTGGCATCTCAGCGTGCACGACCTCACCCTGCCGATCAGGAAACAGGGGTGCACCACAATCATCACATAGCTCTGGTGAGAACAATACGGCGTGACGAAATACATCTTCTACACCAGCATCATGTAAAGCATCACAGATTCGTTTAATTGGACTTTCCTCATCCGAGACATCACTCAAGCCATCACCTGAAACGGTTTCGCGATCGTAGAGTGGCCAGATCACTCCGTATATCACCTCAGAAGATCCTTTTAGACTAAATGCAATGCGGTACTCATCAGCCTGCTCTTCTCCAAAAGCCCCAATCACAGTGGAAAGGCCTGCTGGCAATACACCGAGTGTGGATTCGAGGAAGTTGATAGCAGCCCGAATGCTGAGTGGTCGCACATGCTTATCCGCTAAGCGGCAGTTCGTGAAGTAAGCCTCGGGCAGAAGTAATTCAAATTCACAGCCAGGCAGTAAGCTCACCAATGGCTCATACATTGCGGTCTGCCACTCAATCAAACTCACACCACGCTCTTGACGCTGTGGTCCATCCATTTGCCAGCGGAAGATCGGCTGGTCCTTGGGGGCAACAACGACCGCCAAGATAAACCGTGGGTCTGCCAATACAGCAATGGTCTCCGACATATCGCGCAACTCGAGTTTCATTTCACTGCCAGAGACTGCGGCAGTTGCTAGTGTTTCCAGCAGCGTACGGGTTTGGGTATGCGAGTGTGGCATCTGATCGATGCTATAGAGCCAGGGAATAATGGCCAGCTGTGTACCCTCGGCCGCAATAGACTTTTGCATGGCCGCTGCCGCTGCCTCTACGATGCTTACGGGTAGAGGTCCTGATGGAATCTGATAGCGCGTGTGTGCCACGATGGGCATCGCTAACAATAAGGCATCCCATGTTTTACCGTCGTGCTCAAGGCTCATTGATTCTGCGAGGGTCTCTGCAGTATCTGCGAGAACCTCAAAGGCGACGGTATTAATCCGAAAGGTCTGATCCAGGGCCGTATCAATAATATTTTGATGATGGCTCTTTAACAGTTTTTGTAAGCGGCCGCGCAAACGCTCTTCCCAAAAGCGATCTTCCAGTTGACTGCCCGAGGCGGCCAATGAGATGGAGTCGGCCACCAAGCGTTCAGACTCGGGAGAAATACGTTGTGCGGATTTAGATCGATGAACTGCCATAGCGCTTCAATACCCTTTTGGATTTAATCTACTTTACTTCTTTTGCTCAGCGCGACGGAATACTGGTTTATCCAGCTTAGATTCTGCAGCACTATAGCGATAGCCTTCACTCTTAAAGTTCTTAAGATCCGCTGGATCGGTAATGCGGTTCTCCACCACAAAACGAGCCATCAATCCACGAGCACGCTTCGCATAGAAGGAAATAATTTTGTACTTACCGTCTTTGGCGTCCTGAAAGACCGGCGAGATCACGGGGTATCCAAGCTCATTGGCTTGCAGCACCTTAAAGTATTCCTCCGATGCTAGATTTAAAAGGAAGGGTTTCTTCTGTTTATTCAAGTCCTGTTGGATTGCTTTGGTAATGCGATCGCCCCAGAAGGCATAGAGATCTTTGCCGCGAACGTTCTTGAATGCCGTACCCATCTCGAGGCGATAGGCTTGCATCAAATCTAGGGGACGCAGCACTCCATAGAGACCCGACAATATGCGCACATGCTCTTGGGCAAAATCGAGGGCCTTGCTATCCAATGACTTGGCATCAAAGCCTTCATAGACATCACCATTAAACGCCAGCAAGGCAGGACGGCTATTGCTGCTAGTAAATTTGGTAGACCAATCCCGATAGCGACCCACGTTCAGAGCAGCGAGTGGGTCAGAGATGCCCATCAGTTTAGAGACCTGTTGCGGTGATAGCTTTTTAAGGTCGGCAATTAATTTGGCAGACTCTGCCACAAAATCTGGCAAGGTATGTTTCTTGGTCTTTAGGGGTGACTCGTAGTCGAGTGACTTGGCAGGTGAAAGTACTATCAACATAGAGAAAATTTATATTAGGAATGTAATAAATCATACCGTTTTATTAGCTTACTACCAAGTCTGATTGCCCATCATTGGTATGATGGTCAATTATTAATCTAGACGCAAAAAATGACTACATCGTCTTCGCCCTTATTTCCCTCAAAGCTTCCCAATATTGGCACAACGATATTTACCGTTATGTCAGAGCTCTCTAGTAAAAATAAGGCAATCAACTTAGGGCAAGGGTTTCCAGATTTTGGCTGCGACGAAGCTTTAATTGATGCTGTTAATCATGCAATGCTCGCTGGTCACAATCAATATCCACCTATGGCTGGAGTCTTGGATCTACGTCAAGCAATCTCCCAAAAAATAGATTCTCTGTATTTTCACCAATATGACCCCTTAACTGAAATAACAATTACTGCAGGTGCGACTCAAGGCATTCTTAACGCAATCCTATGTTGTGTAAATACAGGTGATGAGGTCATCATTATTGAGCCTGCATTTGATAGTTATTTACCGGCCATCCATCTTGCTGGCGGGATACCGATTTCAGTCCAGATGGAAATTAAGCGGAATGCAGAAGGTCAAGTAACTTCTTTTGAAATTCCATGGGATTCTTTGGATAAGGCTATCAATCATAAAACTAGACTTTTAATTATCAATACACCCCATAATCCAACCGGAACTATCTGGCAGAAAAAGGATTGGGATCAGTTAGCTGAGTTAATACGATCAACTGGTTGTTTAATTCTTAGCGATGAGGTCTACGAGCATATGGTCTACGATCATCATTCTCATTCGAGTGTTGCAAATCATCCTGAATTAGTGCTGCGCAGTTTTCTAGTATCAAGCTTTGGGAAAACGTATCACGTAACTGGCTGGAAAGTTGGATTTCTAGCTGCTCCCGCAAAAATGAGTGAGGAGTTTCGTAAAGTTCATCAATTTAATGTATTTACTGTTAACACTCCAATGCAGTATGGACTGACTAAGTTTATTGAAGAACCAAAACATTATTTAAACTTAGCACCCTTCTACCAAAAAAAGCGTGACTTATTTAGAAATGGACTTTCCTCAACTAAGCTTCAATTACTACCAAATCAAGGTACTTATTTTCAGTGCGCTGACTATAGCAACATCACGACTGCTCCCACCCAATTAAGCGAACTTGAATTCTGCCGCTGGCTGACGATTGAAAAGGGTGTTGCTGCTATTCCACTTTCAGCCTTTTATTCCAAGCAGATTGAGTCGGGAGTCATTCGTTTTTGCTTTGCAAAACAGGATTCCACTCTTAATGAAGCAATTTCAAGATTGCAGACTTTATAAGTTTAAATAAGCGAAAGGTTCATCATGATTGACGTCTATAGCTGGGCCACTCCAAATGGCCATAAGATTCACATAATGCTTGAGGAATGCGGGTATCGTCTTAACCGTGATTGGAAAGCTATCCCAATTGACATTGGCAAGGGTGACCAATTTAATCCCGAGTTTTTAAAAATTAGTCCAAATAATAAAATCCCTGCCATCATTGATAGCAATGGTCCGGATGGCAAACCAATTCATTTATTCGAATCTGGGGCAATTCTGCTTTATTTGGCAAATAAATCTGGGCGTTTCTTACCAAAATCACTGCGCGGAAAATATGAGACCTTGGAATGGTTGATGTTTCAAATGGGTGGTCTTGGTCCGATGCTGGGACAAAATCATCATTTTCGCCTGTATGCGCCCGAACCAATCCCTTATGCAATTGAGCGCTATACCAATGAGGCAAAACGAATTTATTCTGTAATTGATAAACGACTTTCTCAGCATCGCTATATAGCTGGAAAAACATACACCATCGCAGATATTGCAATCTTTCCATGGACTAGGGGTTGGGAGAAACAAGGGATGGACCTAAAAAACTATCCGCATTTTGAACGATGGTTCACTGAAATTAATGAACGTCCAGCAGTGAAAAGAGGTCTTGAGGTGCTTACGGCTTTGAGAAAACCATCCCTTGACTCCACTGCAAAGAAAATTCTTTTTGGACACAACCCAACTCAATTGCCTTCATAAGATATTAGAAATGGTCCAATTTAAGCTTATAATTATCGATTGAACAATTAAATTTCACCCCATATTCTTCGATGCCATACTCACGTTATAAGTTTTTTATTCTCATATTTTTAATATGTCTTTCCCTGCCGGCATTTGCCGAAAGTTCACAACAAGGAACTAGCTCAGTTGCATGGTGGGTTTGGCCGTTATCCCTTTTAATTGTTAGCTTCTTAATTGGGATTGTTGGTGTTCTTGGTGGAGTTGGTGGTGGCGTTCTGTTTGTTCCAATCGTCAGCGGCTTCTTTCCCTTCCACTTAGACTTTGTAAGAGGTGCTGGCCTGCTAATTGCGCTTGCAGGGGCGCTGGCTGCCAGTCCCAAATTACTCAAAACAGGAATGGCGGACTTAAGGCTTGTTATGCCTCTAGCATTTATTGCTTCGATTGCATCGATTGGTGGCGCTATTGTTGGTTTAGCAATACCAGCGAATTTCGTTCAGATCGCTCTGGGAGTAGCAATTTTAGGTATTGTCTTTTTAATATATCGTTCCAAAGAATCAGAATATCCCAAGGTTGCTAAGCCCGATGCCTTATCCACCAGTTTAAGGATATTCGGCGTCTATCACGATCCAGCAGCCGGTAAAGATATTCATTGGAAAATTCACCGAACAAAATCTGCTTTATTTATATTTATAGGAATCGGTTTTCTAGCAGGATTATTTGGCTTGGGGGCAGGCTGGGCAAATGTGCCAGTTTTAAATCTCGTAATGGGCGCCCCTCTTAAGTTATCCGTTGCTTCCTCAAAATTCTTATTATCAGTAGTGGATACATCAGCGGTTTGGGTTTATATCAACCAAGGGGCTGTACTAGCAATGATCGCGGTACCATCTGTCATTGGCGTTATGCTTGGTTCTCTAATCGGGGTTCGTTTATTAGCAATTACTAAGTCGAAAAATATTCGAATTATCATTATTGTGCTTCTCTCTCTGGCAGGTATGCGCTCACTTTTAAAAGGGCTAGAAATTTGGTTATGAATATGCAGATACGTGAAGAACAATTAGTCTATGCAAAGTGGTTAAATGTTGGAATGGTTTTTGGTTTCATTATGCTGGTAATCAGTTTTATAAATTATGTATTCTCATTTTTTTTAGATGCCCATATTGAACTCGATAAAATTGCTCAATATTGGTCACTTTCAGCAGATGAATTTCGGCTCGCCACAAACTCTGCAAGTGGATGGAATTGGCTAAGCCTTTCTCATAAAAGTGACTATATTAATTTTTTTGGAATATCTATCCTTTCACTAATTACAATAGTTTGCTATGTACGGATTATTCCCATCTTCATCAAAAACTCTGATTTTCTTTATTGCTCAATTGCAATCTTAGAAGTAATTATCCTAACGCTAGCTGCATCTGGTCTTCTTAATATCGGTCACTAATCAGGCGTTTAATATATAAATTTATTGACTGATAGAGTTTGACTCAGTTTTAATAAAGAAATTATGCAAATACGATCAATCGGCATCATTGGTGCAGGCACAATGGGTAATGGTATTGCTCAAGTTGCTGCTGGCGCAGGTTTTGAGGTGACTCTTCTCGATATTAACGATGCTGCCCTCGAGAAAGGTTTGGCTGCTCTTAACAACAGCTTAGACCGTTTAATCAAAAAAGAATCCATTACTGCGGAACAAAAGGTGCAAACCTTAGGTCGGATTAAAACAACAACTCACTATGCTGATCTTGCATCTGTTTCTTTGGTGATTGAAGCGGCGACCGAGAATCAAGCCATTAAAGAGAAGATCTTGGCACAAGTGGATCATGTGGTGAGCAAAGAAACGATTATTGCCAGTAACACCTCATCGATCTCGATTACGCACCTTGCTTCACTGAACTCACGGCCCGAACGTTTTATTGGAATTCATTTCTTTAATCCACCACCGCTGATGGCCTTACTCGAGGTCATCATGGGTAAAGAAACGAGTCCAGAGACCCTCAAAGCGGTACTTGCTATGGCGACCACGATGGGCAAAGAACCAATTACCGTTCAGAGTTCTCCTGGTTTTGTGGTGAATCGTATTCTTCTGCCCATGATTAATGAGGCTTTCTTTGTCTTGCACGAGGGCATCGCCAGCGCTGAAGATATTGATACGGGAATGAAGCTGGGTTGCAATCACCCCATTGGTCCATTAGCTCTTGCTGATCTCATTGGCTTAGATACCTGTTTGGCGATTATGGAGGTATACCAATCTGAGTTTAAAGATGATAAATACCGTCCATCGCCCCTACTGCTTGATCTCGTTGCTAAAGGTCATCTCGGGCGCAAAACTGGAAGAGGTGTTTACGTGTACGACAAGAAATAATATGCAGTTACCTTTTGTAATACGAGCAATGGGTTATGCAGGACTGATTCCCTTTGTGGGCCTCGCTTTGAGCGTGCAGTTTGCCGATAGCCCCAATGATTTAATTGCACTCGAGTCTTTAGTGGCCTATGGCGCAGTGATTGCATCTTTCTTGGGGGCTTTGCATTGGGGAGCATGCTTTAGAACCATTGGTCAGAACTCACACAATCGTTGGCTCGATCATAGTGTTTGGATCTGGGGAATCATCCCTGCTTTGGTCGCGTGGTTAGCAATCCATGTCTACATTCCACTTGCGCTATTACTATTGGCAATTACCTTAATTGTGCAGCGAATGATTGATCAGAGCACTTATCAGAATTACTTTGCTAACCCAGAAACTGCTAAGGCTTTTCTCAGGATGCGCACCCACCTTACGGTAGTGGCATCGATTTGTCTATCGTGGGCAGGAATCGTTACCCTGCTAGGCAACTACTAAGGCGGATAGCGCTCTTAGTGATTTTTGTGGGCTGAAGCAAGAAGCTTCTCGGTATACGCAATTGCTACTGCCGAGATCACAAAAGTGACATGTATTAAGGTTTGCCAGAGTAAGGTCTTCTCATCATACGAGGCCGCATTGATAAAGGTCTTGAGCAAATGAATCGAGGAGATACCAATAATCGCCGTTGCTAATTTGACCTTGAGCACTCCCGCGTTCACATGGGATAGCCACTCGGGTTGGTCCGGATGGTGGTGCAACTCAAGTCGGGACACAAAGGTCTCCCAACCACCCACAATTACCATGACCAATAAGTTCGAGATCATGACCACATCGATCAACCCCAAGACAACCAGCATCAAAGCGGTCTCGGTCATGTCCTTATCCTTCATCATGCTGATGAGGTGGACGAGCTCCATCCAAAACTGCCAGACATAAACACCTTGGGCAACAATTAGGCCGATATATAAAGGGGCTTGCAACCAGCGGGACATAAAAATCCAGCGTGGTAAGGGGCGTAATTTTTGTTCGATCTCAAATGGTTTGTTTTCATTCATAGGGCAAATTGTAGCTAAATTTATGTAGGCTAGATGACAAATGAATCTCCTTTGTAAAAGTGCGAGAATACTTTGATCATGCCGGGCTTATTTGATTCCAAACCAATACCACCACTTGCGGAGGTATTGCGTCCCCAGAAGATTGATGAACTCATCGGTCAGACCCATTTACTCGGTATTGGCAAACCACTCTACTTAGCTTTTCAATCGGGTCAGCCACATTCCATGATTTTATGGGGACCTCCTGGGGTTGGCAAAACAACCATTGCTAGACTCTCTGCGCAAGCCTTTGCCCGCTCATTCATTGCCATCTCAGCCGTTCTTGCAGGCGTCAAAGAAATCCGCGAAGCCATTGAGCAAGCACGGCATGATATGGCGCAATTTGGCAAGCAAACTATTTTGTTTGTGGATGAGATTCATCGCTTTAATAAGGGTCAACAAGATGCACTGTTGCCCCATCTTGAGTCCGGACTCTTTACTTTAATTGGCGCAACCACTGAGAACCCTTCCTTTGAAGTAAACTCCGCCCTACTCTCACGCGCACAGGTTTATGTCTTAAAGCCACTCGATCACGATGAACTAGCGCAACTCTTAGAGCGCGCTCGCCTGCATGCTTTACCCAATACCCCATGCACTACCGATGCACGAGAGGCCATCATTGCTTATGCCGATGGGGATGCGCGACGCTTGATTAATTTGCTTGAGCAAATTCAGCAGGCCTTAAGTACGCCCAATCACTCCGTCACTAACATTGATGCTCCCTTTATTGCCAATGCTCTAACCCTCAATACGCGGCGTTTTGATAAAGGTGGTGATCAGTTTTACGATCAAATCTCGGCCTTGCATAAATCGGTGCGCGGCTCTCATCCCGATGCCGCCCTGTATTGGCTATGCCGCATGCTCGATGGTGGCGCCGACCCGCGCTATCTCGCCAGACGCATTGTGCGTATGGCTTGGGAGGATATTGGTTTAGCGGATCCACGCGCCATGCAATTGGCCAACGATGCAGCACAGACCTATGAGCGTTTAGGATCGCCTGAGGGTGAACTTGCCTTAGGGCAAGCCGTGGTGTACTTAGCCATCGCTCCCAAAAGCAACGCTAGTTACAACGCATTTAACGCGGCCCGTGATTTTGTGGCGCAGGATCGCAGTCGTGATGTGCCCATCCATTTGCGTAATGCGCCTACGCAACTCCTAAAAGAGTTGGGTCATGGTCATGCTTATCGCTATGCGCACGATGAACCACACGCGTATGCCGCTGGTGAATCTTATTTACCCGAGGGTATGAAAGAGCCCTCTTGGTATGAACCGGTTGATCGTGGGCTTGAGAGCAAGATTGCCGAGCGCATGCGCTTTTTAAAGGATCTTGATACCAAGGCGAAGGGGTCTTAGGGCCCGCTTGACCCTTTAGAAGCAACAAAATTACTATATACTGTATAAATATACAGTATATGAAAACTATCCCTTTTGACCCTAGCGTTCCCAATGTCCTGATGCCGATCGTCAATCGCCTGTGTCGCTTGCCCTTGATTGCCGGTCGAGCCCCCGCCGGTTTTCCATCGCCAGCAGCCGATCACTACGACAAACGCCTAGATCTCAATGAGCATCTGGTCTTACATCCGGAAGCTACCTTCTTCTTGCGTGTGAAGGGCAACTCCATGATTGGGGCCGGGATCCATGATGGCGATTTATTGGTGGTCGATCGCTCCCTCGAAGCAAATCATGGTCGTGTCGTAATCGCAGTGCTCGATGGTGAGCTCACGGTCAAACGCTTACATCATCAACGAGGCAAGGTGATCTTGCGTGCCGACAATCCTGACTACCCCGATATTGCGATTCAGAATGGGCAAGAGTTGCAGATTTGGGGTGTCGTTGCCCACGTTGTGCACAAAGTGTGAATCATGCGCACGATGTTTGCCTTGGTCGATGGCAATAATTTTTATGTCTCTTGCGAGCGGGTCTTTAATCCACGCCTTGAGGGCAAGCCCGTAGTCGTTTTATCCAATAACGACGGTTGCATTGTGGCCCGTAGTCAAGAGGCGCGGGCTTTAGGAATTCGGATGGGAGCACCCTTCTTTGAAGCCAAGCACTTTGTGCAATCGCACGGCTTAATTTGGCTGAGCTCTAATTACACCCTCTATGGCGATATGAGCGCGCGCCTCATGGCACTGCTTGGTGAGCTCTCACCCCATCAAGAAATTTACTCCATCGATGAATGCTTCTTGGATCTAAGTGGCATGCCCCTCGATCTAATTGCTCAGGCACAAGCGATGCGCAAACGCATTAAACACTACCTGGGCTTACCCACGTGCATTGGCATTGGTCAAAGCAAGACCTTGGCAAAGTTGGCTAACCACATTGCCAAGAAGCGTCCTGATTACAAGGGTGTATTTAGTTGGGGGCATTGCAATCGCTTAGAAGAAGATACCCTCATGAGCAGCATTGAGGTTAGTGAAGTTTGGGGGGTTGGGCGACGTCTCACGATTAAGCTCAATCAACTTGGCATCCATTCGGTCTGTGATCTGAAATACGCCTCCACTAGTCTGATTCGTAAACGCTTTGGGGTTGTCTTAGAGCGTACTGTCAATGAACTCAATGGCATTAGCTGTCTTGATTTAGAAGAAACGCACGATGAGCACCTCGTCCGCAAGCACCAAATTATCTCCAGCAAGAGTTTTGGTCAACCCGTGACTCATCTTCCCGAATTACAAGAAGCAGTCGTAAGTTACGTCAGCCGTGCTGCCGAGAAATTACGTCAGCAGCAATCCTTTTGCTCCCATCTCTTGGTCTATATTCGTACCAATCCATTTACCCAACAGGGTGAGCAATACGCCAAGAGCATCACGATTCCGCTCATTACGGGAACGGATGACACACGCCATCTAGCCGAACTTGCAAGCTTAGGGGTTCAGAAAATCTATCGCCCTGGTTATGCCTATAAAAAGGCGGGGGTCATGCTATTAGGACTCTACCCAGCAGACCAAGCGCAAGCAGATTTATTTTGTGCCGCCCCAGACACGATGCGCTCACGCTCGTTAATGCAAATCATGGATCGCCTCAATCACACCTATGGCTACAATACCCTAAGGCTCGCTGGGGCTGGTTTACGACCACGGTGGACCATGCGCGCCGTACAGCGTAGCCCCAACTACACGACCGCTTGGCACGAGTTAGCGCAGGCACAGGCTAATCGCTAATACAATCAATCATCAACAACCTATACAGAAGGAAATCAATATGCGCAAATTATGGATGAGCTTTGGTCTAGCACTGAGCATCGTTACCCTCTCTTCGGTCGCTCATGCGGGCCCCAAGGTGGAGTTCAAGACCAATCAGGGTAATTTTGTGGTGGATCTCGAGTCAGATCGCGCACCAAAGACCGTCAATAACTTTTTAGGCTATGTTAAAAGTGGTTTTTATAACGGGACCGTATTCCATCGCGTAATTAATGGATTTATGGTGCAAGGGGGTGGCTTTACTCCGGAATTAGTGCAAAAGCCCACACAGGCCCCTGTGGTCTCTGAAGCGCAGAATGGTTTAAAGAACCAGAACTATACGATTGCAATGGCTAGAACTTCGGATCCAGACTCAGCAACTGCGCAGTTCTATATTAATGTGAAAGACAATCCAGGCTTGGATTACCCCAATGCGATGGGCAATGGTTACACCGTTTTTGGTCGAGTTATTTCTGGGCAAGCAACGATCGATAAGATCAAACAGACGCCTACTGGTATTGCATCAACGCCGCGTGGTCGCATGGCCGATGTGCCCAATACTCCTATTGTGATTGAATCGGCCACCATCCTGAAATAAACCAAATGTTCCTTCTAGACGATGTAAAGAGTAGTCGGGAGCATCCGAGCAGCCGACTCTATGAACACGTCAAACACGCGTGGCGCGTCAATCATGCCAGCGAGTTAGAGAATTGCTTTGCACAAATGCAAGCAGCCCTAGAGCAGGGTGATTACCTCGTCACCCTATTCTCCTATGAGTTGGGGTATTACTTTCAAGGCATTCCCTGCAAGTATGGTGAGCAGCTACCTTTAATCCGCGCTTGGTCATTTACGGGAGTAAACAAATGCTCCAAAGAAGAAGTGGATCACTGGTTAACCAATGTCCTTGCAAAAGAAGATCAAGTCGTTGGTGTGATGAACCTACGAGATTCAATTACGTCGGAGCACTTTAATCGTGATATCACACGTATTCAGGAGTGGATCCGAAGCGGCGATACCTATCAAATTAATCACTCATACCGAATTACTGGGGAGGCTTATGGCTCGCCGCTTGCACTGTATGCTCAATTGCGCGAACGACAACCGGGTCGTTATGGTGCTTACTTAGCAGATGGTAGTGATATCGTCTTATCGCAGTCTCCCGAACTCTTTATTAAACGCACCAATGGTATCTTTGTTGCGCAGCCTATGAAAGGCACCGCCGATGCGCGGCAGTTCGCACCCAGTGAGTTATCGAACGATCCCAAAAATCAGGCGGAGAATGTCATGATTGTGGATCTCTTACGCAATGATCTGGGGCGCATCTCCGAGCCAGGTAGCGTTCAGGTACCCGCCCTTTTTGAGGTTAATCGTCATGGCAATGTGCTGCAGATGACCTCCACCGTCCAGGCTAAGGCACGCCCCCAATTGAGCATGGTCGAGATCTTGCGTGCTGTGTTCCCATGCGGCTCAGTCACCGGAGCACCCAAGAAACGTAGCATGGAGATCATTCAGGATCTTGAAGACAGTCCACGCAATTGGTATTGTGGCGCGCTGGGCTGGTTTGATCCCAATGGTGACTTTGCACTCAGCGTCCCCATTCGGACTCTACAGGTGCAGCGTGATTCGCATTCCTCTACAGCGCAGTTTGTCTTGGGAGTGGGGGCTGGTATTACGATTGATTCAGATCCAATTGCAGAATATGAAGAATGCCAAATTAAGGCTGCGTTCTTATCGAGTCTGCCCAGCGGTCTTGGGCTCTTTGAAAGCATTCGCTTTCATGCAGAAGATGGTGTCAAACGTATTGCTCTTTACCGTGAGCACCTAGACCGTCTATCGCATTCAGCCAAGGCTTTACGTATTCCCCTCGATATCAATGCGGCTAGCGCATTGTTAGAACAAAGCGCCATGCATCTGCCTACAACGTCTGCCTACCGAGTTCGTCTGGATCTTAGTCGTTTGGGTGAGTTATCCATCTACAGTGCTGTCTTAGATGATTTGCCATCATCGGTGAAGGTATTTTGGGCGCATGAGATTTTAGAGGGTGTCTCTCATTCTTTGAGGATGCAATCCAATAATCCTTTATTACTTCACAAAACTACGCAACGCAGTCTGTATGACTTGGCATGGCAAAAAGCAGTTTCTTTGGGTGGCTTTGATGCATTGTTCATGAATGAACGTAATGAGTTAACCGAGGGTGGTCGTACCAGTATTTTTATTCGCCCGCAAGACTCGGATGAGTGGCTTACCCCACCCCTCTCGGCCGGCGTTCTTCCAGGGGTCATGCGCGCAGCAATCTTGCGCGATCCTGCACTCAAAGCCCGTGAGGCTAACCTGACTATTGATGATGTCATCGGTGCCAATGAAATAATGCTGAGCAATGCCCTGCGTGGAATGATCAAAGCCCATCTATGAACTATTGCCCCTCTTGCGGTTCGAGCATCGCCCTTTTAGTACCTGCCGATGACACCCGCCTTCGGCATGTGTGTTCGCAATGTAAAGAGGTTCACTACCGCAATCCACGCAATGTGGTCGGCACTATTCCGATTTGGGAAAACCAGATCTTGCTTTGTCGACGAGCCATTGAGCCAAGGCATGGTTATTGGACCTTACCAGCAGGATTTTTAGAGATTGGGGAGAGTACTGAGCATGGGGCGATTCGCGAGACCATGGAAGAAGCAGGGGCTGATGTAGAGATTCAGTCCTTGTACTCGCTCCTGAATGTGGCTCATGTAGAACAGGTGCATCTTTTTTATCTAGCCCAGATGCGAACACCGCAATTTGCAGCAGGCACAGAAAGTCTAGAGGTTGCACTCTTTACCGAAGAGACCATTCCGTGGACTGAGCTGGCTTTCCCGACTGTGAAGCAGACCTTGCAGTGGTACTTTGCCGATGCACGCGCTGGACACCTCGAAGATCTTGGGGTTCGTACGCGCGATATTCTGCCGGGCGAACGCATCGGATGACGGTCTCTTCATGAGCAAGATCCCGTGGCTTGGGCCTAGTGATCCATTTCCGGATCCACAGATACATAGCGATCCAGATCCTGAGGTTCCGGGACTGCTAGCAGTCAGCGAGCGGATTTTTGCTGGTCAGCTAGAGCGCGCGTATCGCAGTGGAATTTTTCCATGGTACTCCGTGCGTCAACCGGTCTTGTGGTGGTCACCCGATCCCCGCATGACCCTGAACCCAGCGGATTTGATGATTAGTCATTCACTACGCAAATCCATCAAGCATTTTATGGACGACCCCCACATGCAATTGCGTGTGGATCATGACTTTAGTGGCGTGATGCGAGCCTGTGCGACCACTGAACGCGCTGGCCAAGATGGTACTTGGATCACCCACGAGATTATTGATGCCTATAGCGCTCTGCATGAACAAGGCTATGCCCATTGCATCTCCATCGAACAACACGCTCAGACAGTCGGTGGGCTGTATTGTGTTTGTCTTGGCAAAATGGTCTTTGGGGAGTCCATGTTCTCGCGGGTGAAGGATAGCTCCAAGCTTGCTTTAGCAGCCTTATGTGCATGGTGCTACGATCATGGTGTGACCTTAATTGATTGCCAACAAGAAACTGCCCATCTGCGCTCACTCGGTGCCAAACCGCTGCCGCGCAATTCTTTTTTGCAGCATCTGCAGCAAGCACTAACTCAAAAAGAGTCTTGGCCTTGGAACTTTGATAAGACCGTTCTTCAGAAATACCTTGTATGAGTCGTATTCAAGAACTTCCCATCACGGCTATTCAGTTTTATGCAACGGCACCCTATCCCTGCAGTTATTTGCCTGATCAAATTGCTCGCTCGCAAGTAGCTACTCCTTCTCATGCGATTGGAGAGGATGTCTATGGCAATCTTGTAAACGCCGGCTTTCGTCGCAGTGGCTTATTTACTTACCGACCCTATTGCGATGATTGCAAAGCATGCGTTGCGACACGTATTCCGGTGCAACACTTTAAGCCCAATCGCAGTCAGCGGCGTAGCATGAAGCGTCATGCGAGTTTACAGGCCCAGGTTCTGAGTTTGGCGCATCATGAGGAACACTACCGTCTATACCAAGAGTATCAGGCACAACGCCATCGTGGTGGCCAGATGGAAAATGACAATCAAGAACAGTACATGCAGTTTTTACTACAAAGCCGGGTGAACTCCCGCATCGTTGAATTTAGAGACGGGCCAGACGACTCTCATCCTGGTCGCCTCCGTATGGTTAGCATGATCGACGTGGTTGAGCATGGCATCTCTTCGGTTTATACCTTTTACGATGCCAGTGTGCCAAACGCTAGTTATGGTACCTACAGCATTTTGTGGCAGATCGATCAGGTTCAGCAACTGGGTCTTCCTTACCTATATTTAGGCTACTACATCGCACAGAGTCCTAAAATGGCATACAAGATCAAGTTTGCTCCAATCGAAGGGTTGATCGATGATCAATGGCAAAACCTGAATCCGTCAGCGCACGATGATTGATACCTACCCCCTCCTTCGCCCACTGCTGTTCTCGATGGATCCCGAGGCAGCCCATGACTTCTCCTTAAAACAACTCGATCGTCTAGAGCGTTGTGGCCTGCTGAGTGGTTTGATTGGTAAGCCACTCATTAGACCAGTTCAGTTATGCGGTATTGCATTTCGGAATCCCGTTGGCCTTGCAGCAGGTCTTGATAAAGACGGCAAGCATATTGATGCTCTAGCAAACCTTGGATTTGGTTTTCTGGAAATCGGCACGGTAACCCCCATGGCGCAGCCTGGTAATCCTAAGCCTCGCATGTTTCGTTTACCAGAGGCAAATGCTCTGATTAATCGCATGGGATTTAATAATGACGGCGTGGATGCGTGTGTCGAGCGGGTCAAGCGCTCGCGCTTTTATCAATCTGGCGGTGTCGTTGGCTTAAATATTGGTAAGAATGCCAGCACAGCCCTAGAGGATGCCAGCAAAGATTATGTTATTTGCTTAAACACCGTCTATCCGGTTGCTACTTACATCACAGCCAATATCTCATCCCCAAATACGAAGAACCTGCGCGATCTTCAAGGTGAGGTTCTTTTGCGACAACTCTTATCTGCCATGCATGACGCACGCAAAGCCTTAGCCGATCAATATGGTGTTCGTAAGCCACTCTTCTTAAAAATTGCTCCTGACCTTGAAGAAAATGATTTACGCTTGATAGCCGACCTCTTATTAGAGTTTGAGATTGATGCTGTGATTGCGACCAATACCACCATTAGTCGGACTTCTGTTTGTAATCTTCCCCATGGCAATGAAGCAGGCGGTCTCTCCGGATCGCCTGTACTTAGCCTATCGAATCAAACCATCCACCATCTCTTTCAGTATTTACAAAACCGGATTCCGATCATTGGGGTCGGTGGCATTCTCTCTGGGGAAGATGTCAGACAAAAGATCGATGCAGGCGCCAGTTTGGTGCAACTCTATACAGGTCTCATTTACAGAGGTCCTAAACTGATCAAGGACTGTGTTAGCGCCTTTGATTAGGCATTGCATTTTGTAATGCCGCTGGTAACAGCCCCCATTTTTGGATTACTATATCGTTTCACAATATGCAATAAAGCCAATATTCGCTACAATTACAGGCATGGATCGCAAAGCAACGAAGAACTCAGGAGAAGCTGGCAAGACCGCCATTCAGGTGGTCGAGCGCATGATGAACCTGCTCGATTGCCTAGCGGATCATGAAGAGTCTAGTAGTCTGAAATTACTCTCTCAACAGACAGGGCTACACCCTTCTACCGCACACCGCATCCTCAATGATATGGTTGCGTGTCGACTCGTTGAGCGTGGTGATGGCGGCACCTACAAATTAGGTTTACGCCTGCTCGAACTGGGTAATTTGGTCAAAGAGCGCCTATCCGTGCGTGAAGCAGCTCAACTCCCCATGCGGGTCTTGCATAAACTCACGGGGGAGACCGTGAACCTCTCCGTTCGTCAGGGTGATGAAATTGTGTACGTGGATCGCGCATACAGCGAGCGCTCCGGTATGCAGGTGGTTCGTGCGATTGGTGGCCGTGCGCCTTTGCATCTCACTTCGGTGGGTAAATTATTTTTAGCAGCCGATGATGCCAATCAGGTCCGAGCATATGCCACTCGAACTGGTCTTGCAGGTCATACCCGCAATAGCATTACCCAAATTGCTAAATTAGAAAGTGAATTATCGAGCGTGCGCCATATTGGCCATTCGCGAGATAACGAAGAGTTGGAGTTAGGGGTCTGCTGTTTGGCTGCGGGCATCTTAGATGACACCGGCAAACTGGTTGCTGGTCTTTCATTAAGTTCACCAACCGATCGTATGCAAGCCGATTGGCTCAAGGCTTTGCAAGATACCGCTTTGCAAATCTCTAAGGGCTTAGGTTACAAAGCGCCGCAGTCTAATCCTAAGAAATAATTAATCCAGTACAGAATTACATCGTCAAGCGACGAATCGCCTTAGGCTCACCGGGTTGATAGCTTTCTATCCAATCTTTGACGCGCACTGCGTCTGCAAAACGTGATTGTGTTCCCACAGAGTCTAAGAACACAAGGAGTAGTGGTAGTCCATTAACCTTCGCCTGCATTACCAAACACCGGCCTGCGGCACTAATAAAGCCGGTCTTCTGTAAGCCAATCTCCATATCGCCCGAACGCACCAAGCGGTTGGTGTTTAAAAACACCTGTGGTCTCTTATTAATCACCATGGTCATATCAGGCCAGACCGAGAACTCCCGAATTAATTTGTAGTTATAAGACGCAATCAGTAAGCGCGCAAGATCCTCGCCCGTGGAGACATTACTTGCCAATAATCCTGTAGGGTCTGTAAAACTTGAATGGGTCATTCCTAAGGCATATGCCTTGTGGTTCATGGCTTCGATGAATGCAGGGACACCACCTGGATAATTACTAGCTAGCAGTTGTGAGGCACGGTTCTCCGACGACATGAGAGCCAATAAGAGTGCTTCCTCTCGGGTCAGTTTGGTACCCAGTGATAAGCGAGACTTCGCATAAATTTTGACCTCGGCTTGGGTAATCGTTAAAACCTCATCCAATGGCGCATTGGAGTCTAGTACCACCATGGCGGTCATTAATTTAGTGATAGAAGCGATCGGCAAACTCACGTCGGGATTTTTCTCAAACAAAACCTCTTTAGTTTGTTGATCAATCACCATCGCCACACTGGACTTTAGACTCAGATCGTCCTGTTGATTACGCAAACCCATCGCAGTCGCAAATGATGGGCGATCGGGGGCCACTTTTTTACTTTTAGGGCGATTAACGGTAGTCCGAACTTGCTTTGGATTGGAGGGTTTTTGTTTCTTAGTTTGGCTTGACTTTTGGGGTGGCGACGACGACTGAGCCACGGCCGGTTCAATGGCGCAAAGACTAATGCTAAGTGCTGCTAAGATCAAAATCCGGAGAGGGTGTTGGGTCCTTATCTGCCAACCAGATAAATTGGGCGCTACTGGCTTTTGCAATCTACGCAATGCTCTCAATCAAAGCCCCAAACAAAGTACTGTCTCATGATAATAAAGTTATTGGGTTTTGGGTGAATTATTTTGCTGATAATTGACTAAGATCACCGCGGTCATGGTTAAGCCTAAACCGGCAAGCATCATAAGACTTAAAGGCTCATCAAATAAGAACCAGGCCATCAATGCTGTGGTTGGGGGTGTTAGATACAAGAGGCTCGTGACTTTGGTTGCAGCCCCCTTCCGAATCAATATAAATAACAAACTAATCGCACCAATCGAGGTGGGTAGGATTCCCCAGAGTAAGGCACCAATGACCGGCGCATTCCAGACAATCTCGCGGGTCTCAAAGAGAAGAGCCACCACTAAACAGAGTACAGTTGAGATAGAAAACTGAATCATTGATCCTGCTCGCAAATCAAATTGGGGACAGTATTTTTTTTGATAGAGCGTGCCAAAGGTGATGGCAAACAGGGCAGCAAGTGCAAAGAGATATGCAGCTAAAGGGATATTTGCAAAACTTGTTTTCTCAGCAACCACCAAGGCTACTCCACCAATCCCTAAGAGTAATCCTAGCCACTGTTGATAGCTCACCCGCTCGGATACCCACGAAGCACTCCATGCGGTCAAGATCGGTTGCAGGCCCACAATCAATGCCACCAATCCAGCGGTCATCCCCAAACGGACTGCACTCCATACACCCATCACATACCCAAATTGCAATAGTGCTCCTGCAATAGCGATATGAATGGTTTGTGAGCGATTAGGCCAGACAGGCTTCCAAAACAGAATGATGACGCCCATTACCATAAGCACGCCTGTAAAGCGCAAGAACAAGAAGGTGGCAGGCTCCATATAGGGCATGCCAAAACGGGCGATGATAAAACCCGTACTCCAGATAAATACAAAGATCGGCGCCGCTAAGGATTCAAGGGGGAAACGCTCTGACGCCAGACTCATAACTTATCGCTTCAATAATGAAGACGCAATTGTATGCTGATGCTCTGTAGCTAAGCGTATTGTTTGCGCATGAATCAATACAGTTTTCTCAATTGGATTTGCATAGCCTCCTGCCATGGCTAGTGCTACTGCGATTCCTTCGTTACTCGCAAAGTCCAATACCGCACGATCGCGTGCAGCCATCCCCTCTTGGCTTATTTGTAAACGTCCTAGACGATCTTCGTAATACGGATCAGCGCCGGCTAAATAGATTAAGAAATCGATTTCTTGATCACTTAAGTAGCTTAAGGCCTGATCAAGCGCTTGCAAATACGCAGGGTCTGTTGTGCCATCGGGCAAGGCAATGTCAAGATCACTTGCCTCTTTTGCAAAGGGGTAGTTCTTCTCCCCATGAATCGATACCGTGATCACAGCAGGATCATGTTGCAAAATGGAGGCAGTGCCATCCCCTTGGTGTACGTCAAGATCTAATGTCGCTATCTTCGAAATATTCTTTTCCTTCGCCATTGGGTCTTTTAAAAGGACTCGCGCAGCAATTGCTGCATCATTAAATACACAAAACCCCGAACCCTTATGGCGATATGCGTGATGCGTACCACCGGCTAAATTAGCAGCAATCCCATCCACAAGTGCTGCCTTGCAGGCTGCTATGGTTGCTCCAGCCGAGCGTCGTGAGCGCTCTACCATTTTGGCGCTCCATGGAAAACCTATCTCTTTTTGCTGCGCCTCACTTAAGGAGCCATTAATGACCGCTTGTAGATAACTAGGGTCGTGTGCCAATAAGATCTCAGAATCACTTGCACTCGGGGCCTCAACAAGGTCTAGGTTTGGAAACCCCAATACCGCATCGCGCAACATTTTGTACTTGGCCATTGGGAATCGGTGCCCTTCAGGCAATGGCAAAACGAAATGGTCGCTGTAGAAAGCTTTCAAACGGATATATTCACTATTATTATTTAAGTGATTGATTATATTAGTTAATTTATATTAGCTTTGGGGAGAATCATATTTGTTGCAATGCAACATAATTGGGTCTATAATCCACTCAAGTTGATTAATTAATCAATTCACCTTTTTAATAATTGGAGAGCCCTATGAACTTAACCCCAGAGCAAATCGCTGCTGTACAAAAAGCTAACTTAGAAACCTTGGCTGGTCTAACTAACCAAGCAATCAAGAGTGTTGAGAAGTTAGTTGAACTCAATATGCAAATTACCAAAAATAGTCTGAATGAGAGCATGAGTAATGCGAAGAAAACACTTGAAGTGCGTGATATGCAACAACTCATTGCACAACAAGCTGAAATGGTACAACCCATGGCAGAGAAGATGATGGCCTATGGACGCGATCTGTATGAAATCGCTCAAGACAACTCAACTGCTTTTGCCAAAACAGCGGAAGCTGAAATGGCTGCAGGTCAGAAGAAATTACAAGCCATGATTGATGACTGGACCAAAAACGCACCTGCCGGTTCAGACGCTGCAGTTCAAATGATGAAGCAAGCCATTGCAGCTGCAAACAACAGTTATGAGACCAGCCAAAAAGCTATTAAGCATGCTGTAGAAGTTGCCCAAAGCAATATGCAAAACGCAGCAGATACAGTAACCAAGGCTGCCACAAAAGCAGCAAAAGCAGCTAAGAAGTAATTTTGCATTACTAGCTTGTTAAGAGCTAAATCAGTTCTTAAGTAGATAAACCCCGCAATTTGCGTTGCGGGGTTTTTTATTGCCTAGCGTTTCTTAGAGGGTGGTAAATCTGTACAGCTGCCAT
This sequence comes from Polynucleobacter sp., assembly GCA_036746715.1. GTDB lineage: Bacteria > Pseudomonadota > Gammaproteobacteria > Burkholderiales > Burkholderiaceae > Polynucleobacter. The sequence goes on from DAIODQ010000007.1 coordinate 115,975, forward strand.
GGTGTGCTTCAGCTGCTAAACCAATCGACTCTCCTAGGGTTGGATGCGGATGGATGGTCTTCCCAATATCGACTGCATCTGCCCCCATTTCAATCGCAAGGCATACCTCCCCAATCAGGTCGCCTGCATGGGTGCCGACGATACCGCCACCAATAATGCGATGCGTATTGGCATCAAAGAGTAATTTAGTAAAGCCTTCATCGCGACCATTGGCAATGGCGCGGCCACTTGCTGCCCAGGGGAATAGGCCCTTCTCGTAAGCAATGCCTTGTGCCTTACATTGCTCTTCGGTTAAACCAGCCCAGGCCACCTCAGGGTCGGTATACGCCACGGACGGAATTTGTTTCGCATCAAAATACGACTTTTGTCCGGCAGCTGCCTCGGCGGCAACATGACCTTCATGCACCGCTTTGTGAGCCAACATGGGCTGACCCACTATATCTCCAATAGCGAAGATGTGATTGATATTGGTACGCATTTGTTGATCGACCAGAATAAAGCCGCGTTCATCCACGCTGACACCTGCTGCATTTGCTTCTATTTTCTTGCCATTAGGGGTTCTGCCAACTGCTACTAAGACCAGATCATAGAGTTGCGGAGTAGCTGGTGCTTTCTCACCCTCAAAGCTCACTTCAATCCCATTCGGTTTTGCTTCGGCTTTCGTGGCGCGTGTTTTGAGCATGATGTTGTCAAAACGATGGGTATTCATCTTCTCCCAAACCTTTTCAAGATCACGATCTGCACCCGCCATGAGGCCATCCATCATCTCCGCAATATCGATGCGCGAGCCTAAAGCGCTATACACCGTTGCCATCTCTAGACCAATGATGCCGCCTCCAATCACCAACATCCGCTTCGGAATACTCTTGAGCAACAATGCACCGGTGCTATCCACGACACGGGGATCGCTCGGCATAAATGGGAGCGCTATTGGTTGGCTACCTGCAGCAATAATCGCTTTCTGAAAGCGAATCACTTCCTTCTGACCTGTGAGTTGCTGACCATCGCCTGTACTTAACGATACCTCGACATGATGGGCGTCGATGAACTTACCAAGACCACGCACCACGCTTACTTTGCGCATCTTGGCCATACCAGCAAGACCACCCGTTAATTTTGCGATTACTCCCTCTTTATGAGAACGCAATAGGTCTAAATTAATTTTGGGAGCACCAAACTCAATACCGTGCTTACCCATCTCCTTCACTTCGTCCATTACCGCTGCGGTATGCAGCAATGCCTTGGATGGAATGCACCCTACATTGAGGCAAACGCCCCCAAGGGTGGCATAGCGCTCTACTAGTATTGTTTTTGCTCCTAGGTCTGCACTCCGAAATGCGGCACTGTAACCACCAGGACCCGCTCCTAAAACCAAGACCTCACACTCGTGTTGAACCGGTCCTTGATACGAACCAGCAGGCACGGGGATCGATACAGGAGGTTTGCTTGGTGGAGTAACTGGGGTTGCTGAAGTTGCTACTGGGGCTGAAGGACTTGCTTGAGGACTGCTACTGCTGAGTTCAATCTGCGCAATCACCGATCCTTTTGCAACCTTATCACCGATCTTGACACTCACACTAATCACCTTGCCTGCTTGATCCGCTGGCACTTCCATGGTTGCTTTATCAGACTCAAGCACAAGCAAGGCTTGCTCTTTTGTGATCTCGTCACCAGGCTTTACTAAGATCTCAATCACCGGGACATCGGTGTAGTCACCAATGTCTGGTACCACGATCGTATGTTGACTCATCGTGATCCCCTATAGAACTGCACGACGGAAGTCGGCAAGCAGTTGTGCAATATAAACATTAAAGCGTGTCGCTAGCGCACCATCGATCACGCGATGGTCAGCTGTTAAGGAGAGTGGGCAAACTAAGCGTGGCACAAACTCTTTACCATTCCATACGGGCTTCATCGCTGCCTTGCTCACTCCTAAAATAGCAACCTCGGGGGCATTAATAATAGGAGAAAAATAAGTGCCGCCAATGCCACCCAGAGAAGAGATCGTAAAGCTCGCACCTTGCATTTGATCCGGTTTGAGCTTGCCATCGCGCGCTAATGCAGCAAGCTCGGCGGTCTCACGCGCAATCTCAAAGATACCCTTTTGATCCGCGTTCCGAATCACAGGAACTACCAACCCGTTCGGGGTATCTGCTGCAAATGCAATATGAAAATATTTCTTGAGTACGAGATCATCTCCATCTAAAGAGGAATTGAACTCGGGATACTTCTTCAGCGCAGCTACAGAGGCTTTGATCAAGAATGCCAGCATGGTGATCTTGCTACCCTGCTTCTCATTCTCTTTATTGGTTTGCACACGAAATGCCTCTAGATCGGTAATGTCTGCATCTTCGTGATAGGTAACCGCTGGGATCATCACCCAATTACGAGCAAGATTAGCAGCAGACAGTTTCTTAATGCGCGAGAGTGCTTGACGTTCGGTCTGCCCAAACTTACTAAAGTCGACCTTAGGCCATGGCAATAGATTTAATCCACCCAAACTACCACCGCTAGTTGCAGCCGGTGCACTAGCGCCACTCATTACCGACTTAACAAAAGCCTGGACATCATCTTGCGTAATACGGCCTTTTGGTCCCGTTCCTTTGACACTAGCAATGGTGACGCCTAACTCACGCGCAAACTTACGCACCGATGGGCTTGCATGACTACCACTTTGACCCAGCTCTACTGACGGGGTTGGCACTGGTGCAGGGGCGGGTGCTTGAGATGGCACTGGCGTAACGATTGGTGTTGGCGCTACTAGTATTGGTGCAGGTGTAGGTGCTTGAGTTTTTACAGGTGTTGGGGCCTGAGGCGCTGGAGTACTAACTGCTTCAGAGCCTTCTAGCAACAGAACAACACTTCCCTCTGAAATCGAGTCACCAACCTTCACCTTCACTTCTTTTACTATCCCTGAGTGGGAGGATGGGACATCCATGGTTGCTTTATCAGACTCTAGAGTTACAAGCGACTGCTCTTTCTCGATGGTGTCACCTGGCTTGATGTGTACCTCAATCACGGGCACGTCTTTGTAGTCCCCAATATCGGGGACCTTGATTTCAATGAATTGGCTCATGGTTCCCTTACACCTTCATTGGGTTTGGTTTGTTGGGATCAATCTGATACTTCACAATTGCTTCGGCCACTTTTTTGCGATCGATCTTGCCGTCATCTGCCAAGGCTTTCAGTGCAGCTACGGTAATCCAGCGACGATCCACTTCAAAGAAATGACGTAACTGCTCACGGGTATCGGAACGACCAAAGCCATCAGTACCCAAGACCTCATACCGACGACCAAGATTCTGAATCGGTGGGCGAATTTGCTCTGCAAACAAACGCATATAGTCTGTTGCTGCAATTACAGGACCTTTAGTATCTTTTAAGAGACGCTCTACGTGTGAGAGCTTTGGAGTATTACTTGGGTTTAGCAAATTACTCCGGTTGGTCTCGTTCCAATCGCGTCCTAGCTCATTCATGCTGGGGCAACCCCACAGATCAGACGCAATCCCCCACTCGGTATGTAACATCTCTGCGGCAGCAATCACTTCGCGGAAGATCGTACCGCTACCTAGTAGTTGAACGCGCAGTGGATTGTTAGCCTCGCCCATCGATTGCAAGCGATACATTCCTTTGATGATGTCTTGCTCTGCACCCTTTGGCATTGCGGGGTGTGAATAGTTCTCATTCATCAGGGTGATGTAGTAATAGACGTCCTCTTGATCTGTCAGCATCCGGCGCATACCATCCTGAATCACAACCGCTAACTCAAAGGCAAAGGTGGGGTCGTAACTAATGCAGTTTGGAACGGCAGATGCCCAAATCTGACTATGGCCATCTTCGTGTTGCAGGCCTTCCCCATTGAGTGTGGTGCGACCTGCAGTGCCTCCTAACAAGAACCCGCGGCTGCGCATATCACCAGCAGCCCAAGCAAGATCACCAATACGTTGGAATCCAAACATGGAATAGAAAATATAGAAGGGCAACATGGGTACACCATGTGTCGAGTACGAGGTCGCTGCGGCAATCCAGTCGCACATTCCGCCTGCTTCGTTGATACCCTCTTGCAAGATCTGGCCTGCTTTATCTTCTTTATAGAACATGAGCTGGTCATGATCTTCGGGGGTATAGAGTTGACCGAGTTGACTCCAAATACCAAGTTGTCTGAACATCCCTTCCATACCAAAGGTACGCGACTCGTCAGGAACAATGGGGACTACGCGCTTACCAATCGTTTTATCACGCACAACCGTATTGAGTAAACGCACAAATGCCATGGTGGTAGAGATCTCACGCCCATCAGTAGTGGCTTCGAGTAATGGTCCGAACGCATCGAGGGTGGGGACTGGCAAGCTCTCTGCTTTGGTTCTGCGCTGCGGCAAATAACCGCCTAGTTCCATACGGCGGGTCCGCATGTACTCCAGCTCAGGGCTTCCTTCGGGGAACTTCACCAAAGGCATCTCTTCTAATTGATCATTGCTAACCGGAATCTCAAAGCGATCTCGGAAGCGCACCACATCATCGTGGCTCATTTTTTTAGCTTGGTGGGCAATGTTCATACCCTCACCCGAACCACCCATGCCATATCCTTTAATGGTCTTGGCTAAGATAACGGTCGGTTGACCTTTGTGATTAGCAGCAGAATGAAATGCTGCGTAGACCTTATGAGGATCATGTCCGCCACGGTTTAGGTTCCAAATGTCCTCATCGCTCCAATCTGCTACTAAGGCTTTGAGCTCAGGCGTATTAAATACGGTCTCTCGCACATAAGCGCCGTTCTTTGCCTTCATGGTTTGATACTGTCCATCGACGATTTCAGCTAGGCGTTGCATCAAGATGCCGTTTTTGTCGCGGGCAAAGAGTGCATCCCAATGGCCGCCCCACACCACCTTAATCACGTTCCAACCAGAACCGCGGAACTCGCTCTCGAGCTCCTGAATAATCTTGCCATTACCGCGCACTGGACCATCTAAGCGTTGCAAATTGCAGTTCACCACAAAGATGAGGTTGTCGAGTTTCTCGCGCCCGGCCATGCCAATTGCACCCAATGACTCGGGTTCATCGGTCTCACCATCGCCTAAGAAGGCCCACACTTTGCGCCCTGCAGTGGTTGCAAGCCCACGGTCTTGCAAATAGTGCATGAAACGCGCTTGATAAATTGCCATGATGGGACCAAGACCCATCGATACTGTTGGGAACTGCCAGAAGTCTGGCATGAGCCAGGGATGTGGATAACTCGAAATCCCTTTACCGTTTACTTCTTGACGGAAATGATTGAGTTGTTCGTCGCTTAATCGTCCCAACATGTATGCGCGGGCATACACACCCGGTGCCGAGTGGCCCTGTACAAATATCAGATCACCACCATGTGTTTCAGAGGGTGCGTGCCAAAAATGGTTGTAGCCAACGTCATAAAGCGTTGCGGCAGATTGGAACGAAGAAATATGTCCGCCCACGTTCGTATCTTTATTAGCACGCAGTACCATGGCCATTGCGTTCCAACGCGTGTATGAACGAATACGGTGTTCAATATTTTGATCACCAGGGATACGTGCCTGGATCTCCACAGGGATCGTATTGATATACGGGGTCTCTGCATGAAATGGTTGATCCACTCCATTCACCCGTGCGTGGGCAATTTGTTGGTCGATCAGAAATGCGGCTCGATCCGTTCCCTCATGCGTAATCACGCCATCTAAGGCCTCAAGCCATTCTTTTGTTTCGATGGGATCAAGATCATTTTGGTTCACTTGACCCGCCATTTGCTCTGGTACAGCTGCCATGGTTTGTCTCCGGTTTTGGTTACGGCAGATTTTGTCTGCCTTATGGCTAATATTTTAAGAATAGGTGTTGAATATGACAATTAATTTTCCACATAACGATAATCTTTATCACTATATGGAATTATGTTGCAGTGCAAAGCCCTTTATATTAGTGAGTTGAGGAAAACGGACATCAAAAAGGATTACTCGCTTGGCTAAAACCAGCACACTGCAGCTAAAACTCGTCGAGGCATTTAAGCGGATGCCTTCTCTACGACGTTTTATCGGCTCGCGCTTGGTCTACACCCCATTATTAGCGATTGTGATCTTTTTGGTGGTCATGGCCATCATCTTGGGTGTCCTGCAGGTTCAGGAACGTCAACAACAAGAAGGCTCCCTCTTTCGTGAACTGAGTTTAGTAAAACAACGTATCCAGTTACGCTTCATTAATAGTAGCGAGACCTTGCAATCGTTTAGCCGAGACCTTGCTCAAACAGAGAATAGTCGTGGGGCGCGCGATAAGGTATTAAGTCAAGTTCAATCCTTTGTTTTAGGTCACCCAGAAATCTTGCAACTCATTTGGCTTAATGACAGTGAATGGCGTCAGTGGATGGTGCCGCCACCTAGTCGCAATACCGAATGGTTTGATACGGTGCCACAAGCCAATGAGATCGATCGCGAGCTCAAGAAAGCTGTATTCCTGAGTCGCGAGACCAACCGGCCCGCTTACAGTCAGGTTATTAGTCTGACTGTTGCAAAGGATGACCCGGTGATGGCGGAGCGCCAATCTATTTTTTGGGAGGTGATAACTGTCTTTAAGGATGGTGAAGCCCGGGGTGCTCTCGCGGTCATGTATTCCACCCAAGGAATTCTGCAATACATCATTCCGCCAGAACTAAAAAGTCAGCATCGCTATTCGCTGATTGGCCGAGATAACCGTGTGCTTGCAATCTCTTCCGATCGCGATACTCCAACGCGCTCGCTAAGCAACGAGACCAGTCTCGATTTTGGTGCGCTTGGTCCCAATATCACCTTGCGTGTTGATACCTATCCACCACCCACCGACCTGACCTTCCGGATGTTGCTAGGAGTAGTCATTGGTTTATCGGCCTTCGTGGTCTGGAGTCTATGGTCCGTTCTCAAACAAATGCAAGTGCGGCAACTGACCGAAGCGAACCTAAGAACTGAGAGTAGTTTTCGGCGCGTTCTAGAGGACTCCATGCCGGTTGGTATTCGAGCGCATGATTTAGAAAAACGCATTACCTATGTCAATCGTTCGTTCTCAGAAATGACCGGCTGGGCACAAGAAGAATTGCTGGGTCTCAAGCCACCCTTCCCATTTTGGCCAGCTGAATTACATGAGCAGCTGATGCAGAAGATGACCAGTGCCTTAGATGGCAATCTCAAGAGCGGTATCGAGGGTACGATTATGCGTAAAGATGGCTCACGGATCTCAACACGAACCTTTATTGCACCGTTAATTGATGAAAAGGGGCAACAATCGGGGTGGGTGACTTCTGTGATCGATATCTCCGAGCCTAAGCGTATTCGGGAAGAATTAAGTGCAACCCAAGAACGTTTCGTGACGGTACTAGAGGGACTGGATGCAGCAGTATCAGTGGTCTCGATTGAAACGGGTGAGCTCTTATTTGCCAATCGCTACTACCGTGAGCGCTTTGGGGATACGGCTAAGGGTCATATTGATTTAGCAGGTCATGAGATGGATCCTTCCTCAATCTTTCATTTTGAGGGAGATAATGTCGATGCTCTTGCTGGCCTACCCGCGATGGCACTGAATCAAATCACAGAAATTGACTCAGAAGAAATCCAATTACGGGGAGACATCAGCCATTGGTATGAGGTGCGACGTCGCTATATCTCGTGGGTGGATGGCCACTTGGCACAGCTACTCATTGCGACCGACATTACCTTGCGTAAGACTACCGAGGAGATTGCGCGCCAACAAGAAGAGCGTATGCAATTTACAAGTCGTCTCACGACCATGGGTGAGATGGCCTCCTCACTCGCGCACGAACTCAATCAACCCTTATCGGCGATCTCGAACTACTGCATGGGCATTGCCAAACGCCTAAGCGGTACCAATAATCCACTCTCGGTCGAACTACTACCTGCCCTACAAAAAGCCAGTGATCAGGCGCATCGTGCTGGCACGATTATTCAGCGAATCCGGGGATTTGTGAAACGCAGTGAGCCCCAAAACAAGCCATCCAATATTGCCGATATCGTGGCAGACTCAGTAGGTCTGGTAGAACTTGAAGCGAATCGCCATCGGCTCAAGATCGTATCCGAGGTAGCGAGTGATATTCCCTTGGTTGACCTTGACCCAGTGTTAATTCAACAGGTTTTGGTGAATCTCCTAAAAAACTCTTTGGACAGCTTGCGCGAGGTCTATCCCCTGTCCTCACGCTGGTCTGCCCCCCCGGTGCGCATCACCGCTGATCTGGAAACCAGTACCTTCCCCAGCATGCTCCGCATCCAAGTTACCGATGCGGGCGCCGGCATTGCCGAATCTGTCATTTCTAGGATGTTTGAGCCCTTCTTTAGTACCAAAGAAGATGGTATGGGAATGGGGCTTAATATATGTCGGTCCATTATTGAGTCTCACCACGGCCGTTTGTGGGCCAAAAATCATATGGATACCGAACATACCCGTTTGGTCGGCTGCACCTTTACAATTCTGTTACCTTTGGAATCTAGTCAAATATCAAAGTCGTCTATAGGAAATATCAATGAATCTAAGCAATCACCCGAAAACAGCCCAAGCTGAAGTTGTCTATGTTGTTGACGACGATGAGGCAGTCCGTGACTCGCTCACTTGGTTATTAGAAAGTAATGGGTACACCGTTCGTTGCCATGCAAGTGCTGAGCGCTTTTTACAGTCTCTCCAAAATACCGACAAGTCCACCATCTCTTGTTTGATCCTGGATGTACGCATGCCCGGTATGTCCGGTTTGGAGTTGCAAGAGCGCTTGATCAGCGAGCACCTGCCAATGCCGATTTCTTTTATTACAGGTCACGGCGATGTCTCGATGGCGGTCTCCACCATGAAGCGCGGTGCCGTTGATTTTGTGGAGAAGCCCTTTAAAGAAAATGAACTATGCGCCTTGGTTGAACGCATGCTCACCAAAGCACGCATTGATTTTGCACAGGCTGATCAACGTAAGAACACCCAGAGCTTATTGGGCAAGCTAACGGGTCGTGAGCGTCAGGTGCTCGAGCGGATTGTGGCGGGGCGTTTGAACAAACAAATTGCTGATGATTTAAGCATCTCCATTAAAACGGTTGAGGCTCACCGTGCCAACATCATGGAAAAGCTGAACGTGAATACCGTTGCCGATCTTCTGCGCTTAGCACTTTCTTAATTCCTTCTATGCCTGCACAACTGATTGATGGCAATCTCCTCTCCAAAAAATTACGGGCTGAGATTACAGCGCGCTCCGCAATTCTGACTGCTAAAGGAGTTCGGCCTGGTCTAGCGGTCATTGTGGTCGGCGATGATCCTGCCAGTCAGGTCTATGTCCGCAATAAGGTGAAAGCCTGTGAGGATGTTGGCTTTCATTCTGTTCTTGAGCGCTATCCTGCTGAACTCGATGAGGCCCAACTGCTTGCTCGTATCGCCACCCTCAATGCTGATCCCAGCATTCATGGGATCTTGGTACAGCTTCCTCTTCCAAAACATATCTCTGCTGAGCGTGTTCTTGAGTCGATTGACTCGGATAAGGATGTGGACGGATTTCATATAGCTAATGCGGGTGCTTTGATGGTGGGTGCACCACTCTTCAAGCCATGCACCCCATACGGTTGCATGAAGATGCTTGAGAGTATTGAGTATCCCCTGCGCGGTGCTCGTGCGGTGGTTATCGGGGCATCGAATATTGTGGGTAAACCCATGGCGATGCTTCTTTTACAAGCAGGTGCCACAGTGACCATTTGCAATAGCAAGACCAAGGATTTATCGGCTCATACCAAAGAAGCAGATGTCTTGGTGGTGGCAACGGGTAAGCCCCAGATGATTACTGGCAATATGGTGAAGCCCGGTTCAGTGGTCATTGATGTCGGCATTAATCGCCTGCCCGACGGTAAATTATGCGGTGATGTTGATTTTGATACTGCAAAGTATGTTGCTGGCTGGATCACGCCAGTACCGGGCGGTGTGGGCCCCATGACCATCACCATGCTTCTCATGAACACGCTCGAGGCAGTCGAGCGGAGCATGAAGCCGGTTAGTAAGCTGTCTTAAGTGTTTTTTCTGTTTTGGCTTTATGGCCCTCATCTTGTAGGGTAATCCTGCTTTTCTTCATTCGAGTAAGCTAAAGATATGATCACCTCTCCACCTCTTTCGTCTCCTGATATGCATAATCCCCTTCTCTCTTTTGGTCGGGGCATTGCTCAATACGATCAAGTTAAGCCGGAGCAAATTGCTCCTGCGATTGAGTTCTTACTCAGTGGCTGTGAGGCTGCAGTGACTAAGGCTATTGATCCCAAAACGCCTGCTTCTTGGAATGATCTAGCAGAGCCTCTAGAGGATGCTACTGAACAATTGGGTCGCTCTTGGGGTGTGGTCTCGCATCTTAATGCAGTGGCTGACACTCCAGAACTGCGAGCTGCTTATGGTGCGATGTTGCCGAAGGTAACCGCATTCTTTGCTAGTCTTGGACAAAATCTAGCACTCTATGAGCGTTATAAAGAGATCAAGGCAAGTGCTGAGTTTTTAACTCTAAGTCCTGAGCAACAAAAGGTAATCGATAACTCCTTACGGGATTTTCGTTTGGGTGGTGCTGAACTACCTGATTCCCAAAAACCGCGTTTTGCAGCAATCCAAGATGAGCAAGCTACGTTAGCCAAGGCATTTTCAGATCATGTCTTGGATGCCACAGACTCGTTTGTTCATCTAGTTACCAATCAGGCTGATCTAACTGGTTTACCAGATGATGTGATTGCCGCAGCAGCTGATACTGCCAAACAAAAGGGGTTGGACGGTTGGGCTTTCACCCTACACTTTCCTTCCTATTACCCTGTACAACAGTATGCCCAAAACCGTTCCTTGCGACGCTTGCTCTATGAAGCCTATGTAACCCGCGCCTCAGAGTTGGCGCCTCAATACAGCAAGGGAAAGATAGATTGGGATAACACCCACAATATGATTGAGCAATTGCGCTTGCGTGACGAAGAGGCACGCATGTTGGGCTTTGATAATTATGCCGCTCTTAGTTTGGCGCCTAAGATGGCGCGCGATGTGGGTGAAGTGGATAGCTTCCTAACTGATTTTGCCAAACGTGCAAGACCTTTTGCTCAGAAGGATTGGGATGAGTTGCAAGAATTTGCTCGTACTCTTGGTCTAGTCGACGGCATTGAGCCTTGGGATATGGCCTTTGTCTCAGAAAGGCTCAAGCATGAGCGTTATGCCTTCTCTGAGAATGAGCTCAAACAATATTTTCCCTTGCCCAAGGTCTTGGATGGCTTGTTTAAGGTCATTCAGACTCTGTTCGCAGTGACAATTAAGCCAGCTTCTTTGCCAATCTGGCACCCCAGCGTGCAATCCTTTGAGATTAGGAACGCGAGCAATCAAGCCATTGCCTACTTTTATCTCGATCCCTATGCACGCTCTGGTAAACGGGGTGGCGCTTGGATGGATGATGCGCGCGGTCGTCGTCTCTTACCTAATGGTGAGGTGCAAGCGCCCGTCGCTTATCTCGTTTGCAACTTCGCTGCTCCGGTTGAGGTGAATGGCAAATTGCTCCAGCCCACGATTACACACGATGATGTTATTACCCTCTTTCATGAAAGTGGGCACGGTCTGCATCACCTCTTAACGCAAGTTGGAGCTCTAGGAGTCTCTGGGATTAATGGGGTTGAATGGGATGCTGTTGAATTGCCTAGTCAGTTTATGGAGAACTTCTGCTGGGAGTGGGAGGTACTGCAACAAATGACCGCACATGTTGATACTGGTTTGCCATTACCGCGTGATCTCTATGACAAAATGTTGGCAGCCAAGAACTTTCAGAATGGTCTAACCACCATGCGTCAGTTGGTGTTCTCACTAACGGACTGGAGATTACACTCTCAATTTGATTCGCCAACAGCAAAAGGGCAAGCGGTCCTTGATCTAGCCCGAGCAATAAATAATCAATTCCATGTGATCCCCCAAGCAACTATCTCGCGTTGGCCTAACACTTTTAGTCATATCTTTGCAGGTGGCTATGCTGCTGGCTACTATAGTTATAAATGGGCTGAGGTCCTATCGGCCGATGTTTATTCTGCATTTGAGGAGGCAGCCAAGCTCAAGGGAAGTGTTCTAGATGCCGAGACTGGTATACGCTATCGCACAGAGATCTTAGAGGTTGGTGGTAGCCGTCCTGCCGCGGAGTCTTTTAAAGCATTCCGGGGGAGACCGCCACAGATTGATGCTCTATTGCGTCATGGTGGGTTGGTGGCGCAGGCCTAGCTACTGCTTGATCCAGGTCTTTATTTGATCAATGGTTTGTTGCTCAATGCCATGAAAGCCATGATACGAAAATGCTTGGCATGCGTCACCCGTTGAGCTACCGCCTTCCATGGTAATCAACGGTGTTTTATAGCGCTCATGGTTTGCTTGCGTGCTGGCATACGTAGTTAAATGGCATGGATCATTTTTGTGATGCACCAATAAATGTCTGCTCTTGAATTTACCAGTATCGAATCGAGCGATTTGATTCATGGATGCTGTATGAATGATGCAATCGATCTTACCGTCAAACTTTTCTGCTAAGCCCATGGTTGAATAGGTACTCCGGCTAGTGCCTACCATACAGATCTTGGCACTTGGGAAGCGCGTTTGTAAATCATTGATCAAGGCACCCATACGCTCTGGGCTTTCAGTGGAATTCGTTGAAGCGGTTGTAAATTGAGAGTCACAAAACTGATTTCTGGAACGAATTAGGAAGTTGCCAGCGAAGTCAAATTGCAACTTACCCTCATTATTGATGTGCGGATTGAGAGTACCAGCTCCTCCAGGCATGAGAATTAAGACGAATTGGGGTGATTGATTTTGGCTTGTTAAGATGTATGGCACTGTAAATTGATCTGAATAGCGCACATTGTCAATCAGTTGATCTGTGCACTTTGCCTTTGCATGCAGACTCACAATCAAGAGTGCAAAAAGGAGTAAGAATTGCATTACCCAAGTCCTCACACCGTAATTTGAGCAATTACCGGCGCATGATCGGATGGTTGCTCCCAGCTTCTTGGGGTTTTATCAATGCTACTCGCGATGCATTTCTCTTTCAGTTCTTTAGACAAAAGGACATGGTCAATACGTACTCCCGCATTACGTCGGAATGCCATCATGCGATAGTCCCACCAACTATATGCTTTAGGGGCTTGCTCAAAGAGTCGGAAGGAATCATAGAGGCCCAGTTTCAGGAGCTTCTGAAATTGCTCTCGCTCTTGGGGTGATACTAAATTTTGTCCCTCCCAGGCCTTGGGGTCATGCACATCCTGATCTTCGGGGGCAATATTGAAGTCGCCCAAGAGTGCTAAGCGCGGATGCGTCTCTAGCTCTTGCTTAAGCCATTGATGCAGGGCGTCTAACCATCGTAGTTTGTATACAAATTTATCGCTAGCGGGATCTTGTCCATTCGGAAAATACGCTGAGATCAAGCGGATGGGCGGCATCTCCTTGAAACACACCGTGGCTGCCAGAATGCGTTGTTGCTCATCGGCAAAGTTGGGGATGTTCTTATTGACTTGTAAGAATGCGGTCTCTGGGTCACATGCTATGGAGGTCAAGGCACTCTTACGCAGAATGATGGATACCCCGTTATAGGTTTTTTGACCATTACTCATGCTAATGTACCCTGCCGCCTCAAGCTCACGATGGGGATACTTATCATCGGTGAGTTTGAGCTCTTGTAAGCACAGCGCATCGATTGGGTTTTGTGCTTTTGCCTGACTCTCTAGCCACTGTATAACGTACGGTAGGCGTACCTTGATGGAATTAACATTCCAGGCAGCAATACGAACTGATTTTTGGGTGGGCATGGCTGCATTGTAAATGCCATGCCCCAATCCTTGTTCTAGACGTCGATTTGCAACTCGTGTAGTTTGCGGGTAATGGTATTACGACCAATACCCAGGCGGGTAGCTGCTTCTACCTTGCGACCACGGGTTACTTCCAATGCAGCCATTAAGACCGACTTCTCAAAGCGCGCTAAGAGGGAGTCAAAAACTTCTTGATCATTGTCTTGCAACATCTTCACCGCCAAACGATTGAGGTTTCCCTCCCAATCGGCTCCAGTACGCTGTGGGCTTACACCCTCAATGATTGGACTAGTTGCAACGCTCGGAATCGCATTGGTATTCACTACGGGCGTATTAGCAGATAGCAGTAGGTCTTCCGGGAGATCGTTTACACCCACAACGGTAGAGGGCGACATCACGGTCATCCAATGGCATAAGTTCTCAAGCTGACGCACATTGCCAGGGAAACTTATTTGACTAATGGCTTTTAGCGCTTCATCGGATAAGCGCTTTGCCTCGACACCCAATGACTTTGCACTCGACGCCATAAAGTGTCGTGCTAAAGCTGGAATATCATCGGCACGTTCCCGTAAGGCAGGTAACCGAATCCGAATCACATTCAAGCGATGGAGAAGATCTTCTCTAAAGAGTCCTTGGGCAACGCGAGCTTCTAGATTTTGATGCGTGGCTGCAATAATTCGGACATTAGACCGAATCGGATCATGACCGCCCACTCGGTAGTAATGCCCATCGGATAGAACTCTCAAGAGACGAGTTTGCAGATCAAACGGCATATCGCCGATTTCATCTAAGAATAAGGTGCCGCCTTCTGCCTGCTCAAAGCGTCCACGACGCAGCGCTTGCGCCCCAGTAAAGGCGCCACGCTCATGGCCAAAGAGCTCAGATTCCAATAGATCTTTAGGAATGGCTGCAGTATTCAAAGCAATGAATGGGCCCTTCGCGCGGGGACTATGCTTATGCAGAGCGTGCGCCACTAACTCTTTACCCGTTCCAGACTCACCTGTAATGAGAACCGTTACTTGGGATTGTGAGAGACGACCGATTGCTCGAAACACCTCTTGCATCGCAGGCGCTTGACCAATAATCTCCGGCGCCTCTTGTAACCAAGCAGCAGATTCTTTGGCGGGTGTCTGGGTGCGTTTGCCTTCTCCGACAGCCCGATGAATTAACTCCACTGCTTTATCAATATCAAAGGGTTTGGTCAGGTACTCAAAGGCACCGCCCTGAAAGGATGACACAGCCGACTCCAAATCAGAATAAGCGGTCATGATGATCACTGGCAAGTTGGGATGGCTAGCCTTTACATGCTGTAAGAGATCAAGGCCATTACCACGAGGCATCCGAATATCCGAGATCAAGACCTCAGGCGACTCTTTCTCGAGCGCATTGAGCACATCGTTAGGATTACTAAAACTGCGGTGCGGGATCTTCTCGCGACTCAGCGCCTTCTCAAGCACCCACCGAATTGATTGATCGTCATCGACAATCCATATTGGTTTCATCATTGCGCTATCTCCTGCTTCCGATAAGGAATCTGTATATGAAAATCCGTATAACCAGGACGACTCTCGCAAGCGATAAATCCCTGGTGTTGCTGCACAAAGGTCTGTGCCAGGGTTAGTCCTAGGCCACTGCCGCCCTCTCGACCAGACACCAATGGAAAAAATATACGCTCACGGATCTCATCCGGTATACCCGGTCCGTTATCAATTACATGCAAATCCAATGCCAACTTGTGTCGTTGCTTCGCAATCGTGACCGATCGGGCTACGCGGGTACGAAGTTCAATCTGCGCTGTGCCCCTACGAATCTCATCACCAAGAGCTTGTGCGGCGTTATGCACAATATTCAGTACCGCCTGAATTAATTGCTCTTGATCCCCCAAAATATCAGGCAAGCTGGTGTCATAGTTACGAATGATCTTCAAGCCCTGAGGGAACTCAGCCAAGACCAAGCTCCGAATCCGTTCCAAGACCTCATGAATATTTAATGGATCCATCGCGTGTGCTTTGCGATGAGGGGCAAGCAATCGATCAACCAAGGTTTGTAAGCGATCTGACTCTTTAATAATGACCTGGGTGTACTCCCGCAGCCCCTTCTCAGGCAACTCAAACTCCAGGAGTTGTGCCGCCCCCCGAATCCCCCCCAGAGGGTTCTTGATCTCATGGGCAAGATTACGCATGAGTTGCTTATTAGCCTCAACCTGATGGGAGACCCGCTCATCACGTTCACTTTTGAGTTGCTGATCAATCGGGAACCACTCCATCATCATCAGAGTGGGGTCCTCAAGCATGGCAATCACTACATGGACTGCAAGGGGCTCGCGATAAATTTTTCCGGGAACTGAATATAGGACAAGCTCTTGACGCTGTGCAGCGGCTCGACCGGTATATACCTCATCAATCATATGATTGAGAGCTTGGTTCTCACCAAATAGGTCATACAGGGTGTGGCCTTGCAGACTTTTACGAGAAAGATCTAAGGACGCTTCTGCTGCTGCATTGGCATAGGCAAGATCTTTAGTGGCCCCAACAAATACCAATACTGAATTAGGCATCTGGTCGAGCATGCCAGAAACAAAAGGGGCGGCTGATGTCGTAACAGCAGCAGCCCCTCGACTTAATGGATTACGCAACATGGAGCGCGCAACCTAATTAAGAAATTACAGCGAGTAGTACATATCAAACTCGATTGGGTGCGTGGTCATTCTGAATCTGGTCACTTCTTCCATCTTCAGATCGATATAGGCATCTAACATCGAATTTGTAAATACGCCGCCGCGGGTTAAGAACTCACGATCCTTATCCAAGCACTCCAAAGCTTGATCCAAGCTGTGGCATACGGTTGGGATCTTTGCATCCTCTTCAGGAGGCAAATCATAGAGGTTCTTATCAGCAGCCTCACCCGGATGAATCTTATTCTGCACACCATCTAAACCAGCCATCAACAAGGCTGAGAACGCCAAGTATGGATTTGCTAGTGGATCAGGGAAGCGCGTCTCAATCCGGCGACCTTTTGGATTGGAAACGTAAGGAATACGAATCGATGCAGAACGGTTACGAGCCGAGTAAGCCAACTTCACAGGGGCCTCGAAGCCAGGAACCAAGCGCTTATAGGAGTTAGTACCCGGATTGGTAATCGCGTTTAGTGCACGAGCGTGCTTGATAATGCCGCCGATGTAATACAGCGCAAACTCTGACAAACCAGAGTAGCCATTCCCTGCAAATAAGTTCTCGCCATTCTTCCAAACCGATTGGTGAACGTGCATACCAGAGCCGTTATCACCAACCACAGGCTTTGGCATAAAGGTTGCCGTTTTGCCATAGGCATGAGCTACGTTTTGCACCACGTACTTCTGCCAAATGGTCCAGTCAGCGCGTTGTACCAAGGTACTAAACTTCGTACCCAATTCGTTTTGACCTTGTCCAGCCACTTCATGATGATGCACTTCTACTGGAATACCTAATGACTCCAGAATCAAGCACATCTCCGAGCGCATGTCTTGGAATGTATCGACAGGAGCAACTGGGAAGTAACCACCCTTCTTACCTGGACGATGGCCTGTATTACCACCTTCTATATCAGCACCCGATGACCATGGAGCCTCTTCCGAATGGATCTTCACCGAGCAGCCTTGCATATCCACATTCCACTGCACGCCATCAAAAACAAAGAACTCTGGCTCTGGGCCAAAGTAGGCAGCATCACCTAAACCCGAGCTCTTCAAATACGCTTCAGCACGCTTAGCGATTGAACGGGGATCACGATCGTAGCCTTTACCATCGGATGGCTCGATCACATCACACGTAATAACCAAGGTGGGCTCTTCATAAAATGGATCCACATAGGCTGCTGTTGGATCTGGCATGAGCAACATGTCAGAAGCTTCAATGCCCTTCCAACCAGCAATCGATGAGCCATCAAAAGCGTGACCGCTTTCAAATTTATCTTCATTAAATGCTGAGATAGGTACTGAGACGTGCTGCTCTTTACCTTTGGTATCTACAAAGCGGAAGTCAACGAAGGTGCATTCCTTCTCTTTAACTAGTTTCATTACGTCTGCGACAGTTTTTGTCATGCAACTCTCCTCTATGAATGAAGTAATTTAGAACTCAAGCGACTGGGGGTTAACCAAGCCAACAACGGATTTAAATCATGAAAGTAATTTACTCGTGCACAGAAGCACTATTGAATGATTTTGCACTATTTTAGGGAAAAAAGTGCCTATGTAGATAATTATGCACCTATTTAGTGCAAATAAGATGATTTATTGGTGAATATAAACCTCAAAGCCTAGATCAGCTGTCCCCTGTTTAAGTCTCTCAAGGGCCTGGGGAACCAAATGCGCTTCGCCTTTTACCCCTAACTCAATATGGCGTTTGGAAAACACACCCCCTCGAACCGGGTCACCAACCGAGGGCAAACTAAAGACCTTCAAACCTTGGAACTCACGCTCAACAGTCTCCATCAAGGGAGTCAGGGTGGACTCAATACCACTGGGAACAATAAAGCTCTGCTCCAGCCAATTGCTCTGATGGAATAAATCTGCGTAGTGCTGATCAAGGCACCATGCCATCATCGGCCCTGCCATCACTGGGAATCCCGGCACAAAGTGATGTTCAGCGATCCTAAATCCAGGAATTTGGTTATAGGAGTTCGGAATAATCTCACTGCCCACCGGAAACTCTCCCATCTTGAATCGATGTTGGTTCTCAGGCCGCTGTAAATCCGCTTTGATGGGATCGCCTTCAGCGCTAGTTACAATCCGCGCCGTAATGAGCTCTTTGGCTTGTGGATGCAGTGCCAGTTGCAAACCGAGTGCGCTTGCTGCTGCGGCTCGCGTGTGATCGTCCGGCGTTGCACCAATCCCTCCGGTACTGAAGACCACATCACCACTTGCAAAGCTTTGCTTAAGGGTGTCGATGATTTGCTCAGGGTCATCCGCTACATAGCGAGCCCATGACAAACTTAATCCTCGCTCAGAGAGCAACTCAATCATCTTGGCTAAATGTTTATCTTGACGACGGCCCGATAAAATTTCATCGCCGATCACAATCAATCCAAAGCGACGTCCATCGCCCTTAGCCATCAATTACCCCAGAATGTGTGGGGCCCGCTTGATTGGTAATGCTATTTGTAGTGACATCAATTGTTTTTTCCTCTTCACGAGCATGCTGGAAATCCCTCAATTGCTTTAAGGCATTTAGTAAATAATGACTAAACCACAGAGCAGCAAAGATAAAAATGACCGAGTAAATCCATAAAGCGACAAATGAAACAAAGGGGAAAAGAACTAATGCGAGAGCAGAGGTCGCCCAGAAAAATGTTGGTACGGCGCCAAACATTCCTGCAACCACACCCATGCCTAATAAAGTCCAACGATGTGTCTCTAATAGTTGCTCACGCTCCTGTGAGCTCGCATGATTTGCTAAGACATCGTAGGACATCAGGCGCATGGTCAACCATCCCCAAAGAAGTGGTGGAAAGATAGCGACTAAAGGCGGGATCCACCAAACCGGGAGCGTGAGCAAGACCAATGCCAAGCAAATGAATGCAGACCACAGAGTATAGAAAAAGCTACCCATGAAACTGCCACCCTGCAAACGCGCGAGATCTTTATAGGCACCTTGCTTCACCACACTCTCAACGACCGCAGGCACAGTGGAGAACGCAATGAACACCAATAAACTGATTGCTATTATCGGAATCAATAACATTACCAAGAACAATGGTGCAATCCAAGCGCGTGCTTCATCAAACCCCACTATCTCCAAGGCATTCTGAATCCAGCTTGTAAAGATCGATGTCGTTAGAAAGGTCCTTAGGATCTCAAGAGCTGGTGACCAAATAAGCCAGATAACACAGCCCCAGAATATCGACACAATCAAGAATGGTCTAAAGCTTAACCACAGCATCTTTGGATGCATAGTTCCAACTAACGCTAAGCCAAGTGCACGAATAACCTCACCCATCATGATGTCCTAGGTTTTAACTTCGAGTCAATGCACTTCATGAGATCGTTGTATTGGTCCACGCGAGCTAAATAGTTCCCGAACGGAGTGACGTAAACCCTGCCACTGTTGCACCAGTAAATTATTGGAGACCTTTAGGTTTCTGACTCCAGTTGGATAGACCTTATCAGTAAATACGGCTGTACCAAACGCAATATCCCACCACGGAAACAACACGCCAAAATTACAACCTCCTAAGACGCCTGGTTTACCAGGTGCATCATGGCCATATCCAACCGCATGGTGATAGCGATGAAATAAAGGGGAAACAATCAGATAGCGAGCCCAGCTTAAGTGGACATTAATGTTTGCATGTTGCCAGCTCTGAATAAGCTGACTGAGTACCACCAAGAATATAAATTGTCCGGGAGGTACGCCAAACAATAATGCAAAAAAGGCAAAGACCATCGCACGCATTACATCATCAAGCACATGATTACGATCATCCGACCATGCGGTCATGGTTGTTTGGCTGTGATGTAAGGCGTGCAACTGCCACCACCAATGAATGCGATGAGAGGCCCGATGATAGAGATAGTCAATGAAATCAAGCAGAATGAGATAGATAAAGAAACTAATAATCGGAATCGAAGTAAATCCAGGCAACCAGTTCTCAACGTTTAATCGCTCAAAACGAACATCGTGCAAGAGAGATGAGATCTGAAAAAAAATTCCGGCAAAAAGTATGAAAAATATTCCATGAAAGAATCCGAGTCGATGGATCAAGGTGTAGAGTAAATCGGTACGGATATTCGGATCAGTTATTGCTTGCTGCTCAGCTGGCCAAAACCTTTCCCAAGTTCGAAAGATCATGGAAATGATCAATAGCTGGATGCACCCCAATAAAAACCATTCAGTTCCATCAAATGCATCCTCAGCCCAGGCCATCTTGCCCATGGCAAATAAAACAGGTTCGACAACCTGCGCATAAAGCATGCCATGGAGTGCGCTATAGGCTTCCTGAATGTGTTCTAAAAAGCTCATGCAACTATTATCGTCAATTTGGGATTAGGGCAAAGCAAAAGCCCCGTTTTTTCCAGTTCTCAATCAGAGGCTCAAGCACGGCGGGCGCCCAAGGGTCTTCTCGAGACCAGATCCCCAAGTGTGCAATGGCTATATCACCATTCTTAAGACCTTTACTGGCCTTGTCGAGCAAAGCCGCATTGGGATAGCGTTTGGAGTCTAGTTCGTCGCCCAGAAAGCCGCTTGGTGACCAGCCAATGTGCTTATACCCACACTGCTCACCCATGGCAATTAAGCGCTCGGAGGTTTTTCCTCCAGGGGCTCGCCAAATAGGATCGATCGGTTTGCCTGTGAGCTCCTGAAAACGCTGACCTACCCGATTAATTTCTGTGCAAAGTTCTGCTTGATTAAAGCGAATCGCCTTACCTGCTTTATTTCCAAACTGAGGACGCAAAATAACATCAGACTCACCAACGTCTTTGACCCAGTAACTATGGTCATAGGTATGGCTACCAAAACGATGGCCTTCTTTAACCCGCTCTTGCCAATACGTTTTCCAAGAATCGTCTAAGGAGTATCCCCCTTGCTTGGTCTTCTCGTTGGCTAGAAAGAAGGTGGCCTTAATCTTATGTTGATTTAAAACCTGAGCAATAAACTCAGCTACGGCCATATTGCCCGTATCAAAGGTGAGATAAGCGGTCTTGTTGCAAGAGTTACTTTGTGCTGCAGCAGGAAGAGCTCCAACGATACTGAGCAGCGTAATGAGAGTTAAAAGGCTTACTCGCATCGTGCTCATGGGCTACTCCCAACTGGCTCGAGGATAGAAGAACACACCATGCGGTGAGCGCCCCACTGGAATCACATCAATCAACTTCATAGAGGGTACATCGATCACCCCTACTTTTTTAGAGAAGCGCAGTGTGACCCACAATGTTTTGCCATCGGGTGTGAGCTCCATATCATCAGGACCTGCTGGTAGGCCAGTAATATCGCCCACCTTCTCCAGAGTTTGCATATTGAGCAAACTGATACTGGAGGCAACTCGATTGGTGACGAAGACATGTTTTTTGTCGCCCAAAGGGCGAAAATTATGCGCGCCATTCGCGGTCTTAATCCGTTTAATCTCTTTTTGATTACGCCAATCAATCACCTGAACATAATCTGCGCCAGTAATACCAACTAGTAAATATTGATCTTTCGGCGTCATCCACAGACCAGCGGGTACTGGTCCGGTTGGCATGCGCCAAATGATCACTTGTTTTTCTAGATCGATTGCAACCACTTCGGCAGAATCTTGTAGGGTAACGAAAGCTAGCTTGCTATCGGATGTGAATGCAATATGGCTTGGGGTCTTTGCTGCTGGAATTGATTTAGCTAGTTTGAACTCAGCGCCATTGGCAGCATAAACATCTACACGGTCTAGTCGATTAGCAGCAGCCACAAACCATTTGAAATTTGGAGAGTAGCCAATTTGGTAAGGATCAATAATCTTGGGAATACGTCCAGTAATCTCGCCCGTGATGGGGTTGAGTAACGCAATATCATCACCCACCGCATTGGCAACCAAGAGGGTTTTTTCATCGGGGGTCATCATCAAGTGATGGGGCTCTTTACCCACATAAAAGGTCTTCGTAACCTTACGGCTTGCCATATCAATCAGGCTTACGGTTGCCTCTCCTGAATTAAGCACAATAGCAATCTTTGGCTGTGTGGCAAACGCAAATGGTGACAGGCACAAAAACAATGTCCCGATGAAGGAGATGAAGTAGGTTCTTAATAAAATAAGCATTACGAGATTGTAAAGCCCGCTTGACTTCATTGAAGATTACTCATAAGCCTAGGGGCAATAGGTTTATTTTCCTAGTGCGTTAACGCAGGCTCGCCAATACCTTCTCAAGGCGCTTCACCGACATAGGGGTCGGGGTTCTTAGTTCTTGAGCAAACAATGCCACCCTCAACTCTTCAAGTTGCCAACGAAACTCTTTGATGCGGGGATCTTGCTCCAAATGGTAATGGCCCGACCCTTTGGTGCCTTGGCGCATCTTTTGCCATGGCCGTGCCAAAGACTCCCAATCCTTTTGATATTGCGCATCCCGCGCCGGGTTGCTGCGGAGTTTTTCAATACGCAGGCTAATGGCTTTGAGATAACGAGGTAGATGCACTAATTGCTCATAGGGCGTTTGCCCCAGAAATTGCGCATGCACGAGGGCTTGTAATTGCTGGCGGATATCTTCGTGGGCACTGCTTGATAAGGCTTTTGCGCTAGCTAACTTTTTACTGACCTCAGCATGCTCTTGCAGGGTTAATAAGACATGCTTAGCAATCTCTCCGGCAATTAAGACAAAACGAGGCTTACCTTTTTGTAAAGATTCCTCAAACTCTGCTTTTGTACTTGCTAAGCCGTCTTGCATAAATGCTCGCTCGATCGCCATCATTACAATCTCTTCAAGAAGTACCTCAGCCGATCCTAATTGCATAAAAAGTAGCCCAATATCGCGAGCACCGGGCAGTTGTTTATAAAGCGCTTTGACGTTTTCTCGAAGGACTAAGGCATAGAGTCGTTTTAAGCCTAGGCGATGGATTTGCTTAGCTTCTTGGGGGTCATCAAAGACCTCAAGGTCAACCGCTGTTTTGCAATCCACAATGGCGGGATACCCAAAGAGAGTTTGACCACTCTTGGTAATCTCTAAGGTCTCGGGCAAGTCACCAAACTCCCAGTGTTGATAAGACCCGGTTTCAATCGCCCTGCTTGGGCTTTCTTTGCCCGCTTCACTTTGCTTCGTTTGGCCTTGGCTTTCAAGGTCACTTCTCTCATCGCTTGCGCTCATACTTTTTTGTGCGAGACTCTGAAATACCTCCCTAGCGATTAATCCATACTCTGTTCGTAGCTTTGCTAAATTACGCTCCAGCTCCATTTGCCTGCCATGCTCGTCAAGAAGACGAAAGTTCATGAGGCAATGCGCTGGGAGGATCTCCGGTCTAAAGTCGGCACGCTTGATATCGATTGCTTTACTCTCCCGCAGATACCGAATCAAGCTGTCTATCAAATCCCCCCGTCCAAATTGTTCTTGATCCACAGCGTGCTGCACAAATTGTTTAGCATGCTCTGCAAGCGGTATGTAATGACGTCTTAGTTTCTGGGGAAGCGATTTCAGAAGGAGTTGCACCTTCTCATCACAAAGCCCTGGAACCAACCATTCTGCTTTGAGTGGATCTACCTGATTTAAGACGCTCAAGGGTACTATTAGAGTAACGCCATCCTTGGGACTGCCGGGCTCAAAGTGATAAGCGGTCTTTAGCTCTATGCCGTTCATCTTGATGGCTTTGGGATAACGATCTGCCGTGATGCCTGCGGCCTCATGGCGCATCAGATCGTTCTTTTGTAAGCGCAGTGCGAGATCTTTTTGTTCAGTTTGCGCTCGATCGTGTTCTAACCAAGCCTGCAGAGTTGATCGACTATAGATCGCCTTGTCGAGCTGTTGGGCATAAAAGGCAAAGAGTAACTCGTCGTCTACCAAGACATCGGGGCGGCGTGAGCGATGCTCAAGGGCCTCTATCTCTCGAATCAGTTGCCGGTTATGCCAGAAGAATGCAAATAATTTACCGTAGCGTTTTTTGGCTTCGGCTTGGGTCTCTTTCTCAAGAGCAGGTGTATCAACCTTCCCAAAGAGCTCGCCCTCGACCAATGCCTTTTGAATAAATAACTGGTGGGCCTCGAGGGGGTCATGCGGCGCATACGCAACACGGCGGCCATGATAGATGGGTAAGCCATACAGTGTGGCGCGCTCATAGGCCATCACCTCGCCACTCTGTTTATCCCAGAAGGGATCGCTTAATGTCTTAATGAGTCGGTGCTTGGCTACTTTTTCGACCCACTGGGGCTCGATCTTGGCTAAGGTTCTTGCATATAAGCGACTGGTCTCCTGAATCTCACCAGCTACAAACCATGCGCCTACCTTTTTACCAAGATTCGATCCAGGCCAGAGATGCAAACGGATTCCTCTGGCGCCCATGTAGTTGGCAGTTTTTTGTGATCGGCTGGTGGAGTCCTCTTCATCCCGCTTGGCAATATGGCCCAGTAGCCCTGTAAGTAAAGCCGTATGGACTTGCTCATAGGTAGCAGGCGTTTGATTATCCTTCCAAGCCTTTTCAGCAAGTAGCACATGTAGTTGCCCATGCACATCTCGCCATTCACGTAATCGTCTAGGAGATAAAAACTTACTGCGGCAGAGGTTCTCGAGTTGTCGATTGCTTTGCTTATGGGTCAGCGCATCTTGATACCAGTTCCAAAGCTTCACGAATCCCAGAAACTCAGAGCGCTCATCGGCAAAGAGCTGATGGGCTTGGTCTGCGGCACTTGCCATCTCCATCGGACGTTCGCGCGGATCTTGACAGGCCATTGCCGATGCAATGATGGTCAACTCCTTGAGTGCATATTGATCCTTGGCGGCTAGCAAGATACGGGCAATCCGTGGGTCTAAGGGTAGATCTGCTAACTCTTTTCCAATACGTGTCATCTGCAGTGCGACACCGCCTTGATTGTTTTCTTCTTGAATCTCAATCGCTCCGAGCTCTTCGAGTAATTGCATGCCATCGGCAATCGCGCGTCCGAGTGGTTTATCGATGAAGGGAAATTGATTGACGGGCGGCAAATGTAAGGACGCCATCCGTAAGATAACTGCTGCTAGAGAGCTTCTGAGGATCTCAGGGTCGGTATAAGCCGGTCTTGCTTTGTAATCCTCTTCACTGTAAAGACGAATACAAATACCATCGGATACTCGTCCACAACGACCTGCACGTTGATTGGCAGCTGCTTGGGAGATAGGCTCTATTTGCAATTGCTCTACTTTATTGCGATAGGAGTAGCGCTTAACCCGTGCTAAGCCAGTGTCAACCACATACCGTATGTTTGGAACGGTGAGTGAGGTCTCAGCCACATTAGTAGCCAAGATGATGCGGCGGCCATTGCCTTTCTGAAACACGCGTTCTTGCTCACCCACCGCTTGGCGTGCAAACAAGGATAGGAGTTCAGGATGAAAGCGTTGCAGCACGGGGTCTTTACGCAACGCTTCGGCACAGTCCCTAATCTCACGCTCACCTGGCAAGAACACCAAGACATCACCCGCTCCACTGGCCCCTTCACGCCAGACATCGCCGATTGCTTTGCAAACTCCTTCCGTAATCTCGAGAGCCTCTTTTTTGTTCTCCTGCTCCAATGGTGAATAGCGTTGCTCAACCGGATAGAGTCGGCCACTCACCTCAATCACTGGAGCGCTGTTGCCATTCATGGCAAAGTGATTTGCAAAGCGCTCTGCATCAATGGTTGCAGAAGTGATGATGATCTTGAGATCCTTCCGCTTATCGATCAGTTGTCGTAAGTAACCCAAGAGGAAGTCAATATTAAGGCTGCGCTCATGGGCTTCATCAATGATGATGGTGTCGTACATCGTTAAGAGCGGGTCTCTTTGGGTCTCTGCCAATAATATTCCGTCGGTCATAAGCTTGATCGAGGCACTTGGGCTGGTGTGATCCGCAAAGCGGACCTGATAACCCACATCCTGGCCGATGGGGGAACCTAGCTCTTGCGCAATCCGTTTAGCGGTACTTGTGGCGGCAATACGACGGGGTTGGGTATGCCCAATCAAACCACCTTGGTGGATGCGTCCTCGACCCAGAGCCAAACAAATCTTTGGTAATTGCGTCGTTTTACCCGACCCCGTCTCTCCGCAGACAATGATCACGGGGCTTGCCAGAAAGGCTTTTGCGATCGCATCGCGTTGACCCGAGACCGGTAAAGCCTCTGGAAACGCAATCTCTTTTCCATGAAGAGGATGCCAGATCACTTTTTGGGACGCACTCATTGCGACCTCATGGAGCATGAATGATCTAACCCCCTGCCATAATTTATTTGGTATCTCAGCGCTTGCACCCTATAATTTTCTCATTATGTCTACATCCTCACCCAATCTCCCAGAAAATTCGAGCTTTCCCTTCGTCGGTTGGCTGCGTGAGGTTGCACCTTACATTCATGCCTTTCGAGAAAAGACCTTCGTTATTGCATTTGCGGGAGAGCTAGCACTTGACTTTGACCAACTTGAGAACCTGATCGAAGACATCGCTATGTTGCATGCTATGGGCATGCGGATTGTCTTGGTGCATGGCATTCGACCCCAAATTGATGAGCAACTATCCTTACGCAAGATCAAAAGTAAGTTTGGTAAGGGTAATATGAGCAGCTATCGGATTACCGATGCAGCTGCACTGGAGTGTGTCAAAGAGGCTGCGGGCGAACTCCGTTTGGATATCGAGGCGGCATTTAGTCGGGGACTTCCAAATACTCCCATGGCTGGCTCTCGCATCTCCGTGATCTCTGGTAACTTTATTACAGCAATGCCCATCGGCGTGGTTGATGGTATTGACTATGTTCACACGGGACTGGTACGTAAGGTTGACTCCGAGTCCATCAAGATGTCTTTGGATAATGGCAAATTGGTTTTGTTATCTCCCCTGGGGTTCTCTCCCACAGGACAGGCATTTAATTTATCGTTTGAGGATGTTGCATCGGCAACGGCTTCTGCATTGAAGGCTGACAAACTTATTTTCTTATCGCCCTTCCCGGGCCTCCAAGATAAAGAAGGGAATGTGGTCACCGAGCTATCCATTGCTCAGTTACAAGATTACCTCCAGCTCTATCCCGATCTACCTAGCAATATGCGCAACTTCCTCAACACCGCGATTCGGGCGGTTCGCTCAGGGGTGAGTAGAACGCATTTCTTACCCTGCAATCGCGATGGCGTCCTCTTAGAAGAACTCTTTACCCACGATGGTGTTGGTATGATGTTGGCCGCTTCGGATATTGAGAACTTACGCGAGGCTACGCAAGACGATGTGGGTGGTATTTTGCAATTGACACTTCCCCTTGAAACGGAAGGTGTTCTCGCTGCGCGCGGTCAAGACGTGATCGAGCGGGATATCGCTCGGTTCTCAGTCATTGAGCATGACAAGGTCTTGTTTGGTTGTGCAGCCCTCTTTCCATTCCCTAATGGTGTTGGCGAGTTAGCCTGTCTCGTGGTGGATCCTGACTCTCAAGGCTCTGGGGATGGCGAGCGCCTATTAAAGCGGATTGAGGCCAGAGCAAAGCGTGAGGGCATCACTTCTTTATTTGTCTTAACCACCCGTACCGAACATTGGTTCCTCAAGCGTGGTTTTGTAAGGGCCAGCGTGGATGCCCTACCCGAAGAGCGCAAGCAGATTTACAACTGGGACCGTAAATCCATGGTGCTTACCAAAAAGATTTAGACCGAGAGTGCGGTCTCTAACTTTTGAGGGGTATCTCGCTTTTGCAAACCTTTTTTGTATTCCTACCTATAATTAGGCTCATTCGTTAAAAAGAGGTTTGTATGGCAAGAATGGTTCAGTGTATTAAGCTCAATAAAGAGTCTGAAGGTCTAGACTTTGCTCCTCTTCCTGGTGAACTGGGTAAGAAGATCTGGAATCAGGTATCTAAAGAAGCGTGGGCAGACTGGCTTAAGCATCAAACGATGCTGATCAATGAGAACCGTCTCAATATGGCCGATCCACGCGCACGTCAGTATCTACTCAAACAGGTCGAGAAATACTTCTTTGAGGGTGGTGCTGATATGGCTAGTGGTTATGTACCGCCAGCGCAGTAAGTTTATTTATAAGCTTTATTTAGAGAACTGAACTCGCTGAACACCCTGCTGCCCACCCACCAGCAATAGATCTGCCTTAGCTTGGGCAAAGAGCCCAACACAGATGACCCCTGCTATTTGATTGAGGTCTCTCTCTAGTTGGACGGGGTCTGTGATATTCAATCCATGCACATCCAGGATCCAAGCGCCGTTATCCGACAAGAATGGTTGACCTTCTTGCTTTCCAGAGGAGATCAGGCGCAGTTTGGCGGTACCGCCCCACTGCTTCAGGGATTGTGTAATGGCAGCTTGCGCCAGAGGGATCACCTCAAGCGGTAATGGAAATTTACCAAGAGTATTAACTTGCTTGGACTCATCGCAGATGCAGATAAATTCCTTGGCAAGGCTTGCAATAATCTTCTCGCGCGTGAGTGCTCCACCACCGCCCTTGATCATATGACCCTGTGGATTAATCTCATCCGCACCATCAACATACATCGGCAAGGGATGGGATTGTGTTTGGATCGACTCCGGTAGCTGACTGGCATCCACCACATGAAAGCCCAATTTAATGAGGCGCTCTGTACTCGCTAAGGAGCTCGATACCACTCCCGCAAAGTGAGTGCGGTGTGGGGCTAAGAGGTCAATAAACCAGTTAGCGGTTGAGCCTGTTCCGATCCCCAAGTACTGCCCTTTTGGCATTCGCTCTAGAACTTCCACTTTGGCGGCTTGGGCAACGTGTTTCTTGAGATCGTCTTGGTTCATGATTGCAATCATACCGAATGTTTTCGCTATCATTTACTATTCGGTTATGGATACCCTCTCTCAACTCAAGCGCTTTACCACGGTGGTTGCCGATACCGGTGACTTTGAGCGCATGCGCCAATTCCAGCCACAAGATGCCACCACCAATCCCTCCTTGATTTTGAAGGCGGTACAACAAAGCGCCTACAGTAATTTAGTGGCAGATGTAAAACGCTCTAACCCTAAAGCCTCTCCAACACAACTGATTGATCGGGTTCTGGTCGCTTTTGGTGGGGAGATATTAAAGATTGTGCCCGGCCGCGTTTCAACTGAGGTGGATGCCCGCCTATCGTTTGATACTGCAGCAACCATTCGTAAGGCTCGGGAGATCATCACCCTATACGAATCCGTCGGCATTGATCGTGCTCGGGTCTTAATTAAATTAGCAAGCACTTGGGAGAGTATTGTTGCTGCTCGGGAGTTAGAGCAAGATGGTATCCATTGCAATATGACCTTACTCTTTTCTCTGGTACAAGCTGTTGCATGTGCCGATGCCAAAGCACAATTGATTTCACCGTTTGTGGGTCGCATCAGTGATTGGTATAAGAAATCCTTAGGCGATCAATGGTCGACTGCTCAACATGCTGGAGCAAACGATCCTGGCGTACAGTCAGTTCGTTCGATCTTTACCTATTACAAGCACTTTGGGATTGCTACCGAAATTATGGGTGCTAGCTTTCGAAACACCAGTCAGATTTTGGAGTTAGCGGGTTGTGATTTACTAACCATTAGCCCTGAACTATTGGCAGAGTTACAAGCGAGCAATACTGAGGTGAGCCCAAGACTCATTGTAGAAGAAGCCCAGAGAGCCGATATGAAACAGATATATCTTGATCAGGCTCACTTTGAAAATGAGTTAGCCAAGAATCCGATGGCTTCTGAGAAACTCTCCGAGGGCATTAAAACCTTCTGTGCGGATATCGAAAAGCTTGAGATCTTGCTCAGTTAAGCTTGCTCAGTTAAGCTAATTTAGTTAAATCTTTTTATTTCTTAGTAAGACGTTGACGTCTTGCTTCATACAGAGTCACACCAGTTGCTACCGATACATTCAGACTCTCAACTGCTCCTTGCATTGGGATGTTGACCAACTGATCACAGGTCTCGCGGGTTAAGCGGCGCATTCCTTCACCCTCGGCTCCCATCACAATCGCAGTGGGTCCTTTGAGATCTACGTCATAGATTGATTGCTCTGCTTGATCATCGGTACCAACTAGCCAAATACCAAGCTCTTGCATCTCGCGCATGGTTCTTGCAAGGTTGGTCACTGTGATGATGGGCACTACTTCAGCAGCACCACTGGCCACTTTGCTCACGGTGGCATTGATACTCGCAGAGCGATCTTTGGGAACGATGACCCCATGCACTCCAGCGCCATCTGCAGCCCGAAGGCAAGCTCCTAAATTATGCGGGTCTGTGATGCCATCTAAAACCAAGAGAAGAGGTGGATCATTCTTGGCATCAATACTATCGAGTAACTCGGGTAGAGTTCTAGCAATCGAGATGGGTTCTGCCAAAGCCACAATCCCCTGATGGCGGTCATGTCCGGCTAGATTATGCAGACGATCTGCATTGGCTGAGTAGAGCCTCTTACCTAAGAGTGGCTCAGCCTGTTTAATGAAATCCGCCATGCGTCGATCACGCCGTGCTGGATCGTAATAGACCGATTGCAGGCTCTCAGGATCGATGCGTAAGCGAGTCTGCACCGCATGAAAACCTAACAATATCTGTTTCATTTACGCTTACCTTTGGTGCTCTTACGACCTGTCCCTTGGGCAATCGAGGGCTGACGGGCGGTGGGAGTGCGTCCGCTCTTGGCTTTCGTTTTCTTGTTTGCTTTGCAAGGGGCCGCATCGCGACGTGGGGCCTTCTCATCCGGACGAGTTTTCTTATGCGCTGCTTTCTTGTTTGGGCGTCCCGTATCAGAGGCTAAGACAACAGATTTTAAGCGGGTGCCATCGCGTTCATTGCCAAGATTAGCCTTTACCAATCCGAACTCAATCTTACGAGCATCTAAGTCCACACGACTGACCAATACATGCAAACGATCCCCAATACGATAACGAATACCGGTGCGTTCCCCGCGGAGCTCTTGGCGAGCTTCATCGTATTGGTAATAATCTCCACCGAGCTCGGTCACATGCACCATGCCCTCGACAAAGAGGCTCTCGAGTTGTACAAAAAGACCAAAATTAGCTACGCCAGTAATCGTGCCTGAGTACTCTTGGCCAAGGTGATCACGCATGTAGTAACACTTTAGCCATGCCTCTACATCGCGCGACGCTTCGTCGGCTCGACGCTCATTGGCAGAACAGTGAACACCAAATTGAGCCCAGACCGCAAGCGCTGCACCTTCTTTGGAAACCTGCTTGGTCCCTGCTTTCTTACCCTTGGTCTTGGCATCCTGTTGCGATTGCTTCACAGCAGCAGCATTGGCTCTCCCTTGACCCTTGCGTGGCATGGTTAAGTTCATTGGCACATCCTCGGGTAGATGTGGGTGATAACTCTTCTTATTAAGAATTGCTTTAATGGAGCGATGTACTAATAAATCAGGGTAGCGTCGTATCGGGCTTGTGAAATGTGCATACGCTGGGTACGAGAGTCCGAAGTGTCCTTCGTTCTCGGGTTGATAGATCGCCTGTTGCATTGAGCGCAAGATCATCATTTGTAACATACCAGAGTCTGGTCTTGCTTTAATCTCTTTCATGAGCTTAGCAAAGTCTTTGGGATGGGGCTTATCGGTACCCGTTAGATGCAAGCCCGTTGTACGCAGTACTTGCTTGAGAGTTTGTACCTTCTCAAGGGATGGCTCACCATGCACGCGGAACAAACTGAGATGCTTATGCTTTTGCAAGAAATTGGCAGCGCAGACGTTAGCGGTCAGCATGCATTCTTCAATCAAGCGATGTGCGTCATTGCGCAATCTTGGTTCAATCCGCAAGATCTTACCTAACTCATTGCTAATGATTTGGGTCTCGGTGGTCTCAAAATCAATGGCGCCCCGCTTCTCACGGGCAGCTAATAAGATTTTGTAGAGATGGTAGAGATTATTTAATTGCTCATTGAACTCGGCGTAGCGGACTGCCTCTGGTCCACGGGTGTTACTTAAGATCTCCCAGACGGTGTCGTAGGTAAAGCGTTGGGCAGAATGCATCACACCTTGATAAAACTGATAGGCCAAGATCTCGCCACGTTGATCAACCACGGCATCGCATACCATACACAGGCGATCGACTCCAGGGTTGAGAGAACATAATCCATTGGAGATCTTCTCTGGCAGCATTGGGATCACTCTTCTGGGGAAATACACCGAGGTTGCTCGTAACAATGCATCCTTATCGAGTGGATGATCTGGCTTGACATAATGAGCAACGTCAGCAATCGCCACAATTAAGCGCCATGCTTTAGCTTGACCGTATTGCACTGGTTCACAATAAACCGCATCGTCAAAATCGCGTGCATCCGCGCCATCAATCGTTACTAGGGGAACATCACGCAGATCAACTCGTCCAATAAGATCATCTTGGGTAACGGCATTCGGTAATGCCTCAGACTCTTTTAATGCCGCTGGCGAGAATGTATGAGGCACTCCGTACTTACGAACTGCAATCTCGATTTCCATTCCGGGATCATCAATCTCTCCTAAGACCTCGGTTACACGACCGACTGCTTGTCGATAGCTGTCGGGATAATCAATAATCTCAACACTCACCACTTGACCAAGCTTGGCCATTCCTTGTCCCTTGGGTGGAATCAGAATGTCATGACCAATACGTTTATCTTCGGGGGCTACGATCAGAACCCCGTTCTCATTGAGAAGGCGTCCGATAACTACCCGATTAGCGTGGATCAATACCTCCACAATTTGGCCTTCGGGGCGACCGCGTCGATCGGTTCCTAAAACACGGATGGAAACTCGATCTCCATGCATGACCCGAGCCATCTCTCGCTCAGCCAGAAAAATATCTTCTCCACCATCATCGGGAGCCACAAAGCCAAAGCCATCACGATGGCCCTGCACAGTGCCTAGACGGTCACCATCGCGTGGCACAGGAATTTCATTTTTACGCATTAGATACTTTTTGGATTGGGTGCTTCAATAAACAACTCATTTAGGTGATTTGACCACATTGTTCTGACAGGCAACCTATAATGCATGCAATGCCCAGATGGCGAAATTGGTAGACGCACCAGCTTCAGGTGCTGGCGATCGAAAGGTTGTGGAGGTTCGAGTCCTCTTCTGGGCACCA
>DAIODQ010000008.1:0-97447 GCA_036746715.1 Polynucleobacter sp.
TAACGCAGTCGCTGAATCCTTCTTTAGTAGTCTCAAAAGCGAATTAATTAAGAAAAAGATTTATCCAAGTAGATCTGTAGCAAAATCAGAAATCGTTGAATACATCGAAGAGTTTTACGACCGCAGGAAGTCCCCATGGGACAATCGGGTGAGGCGTCACAAGCACCAATACCAATTAAGTCCATTGGCGTTCGAACAGCGTCAAATTGGGTTATGAAAAATGTCTACGATATTGGGGGAATGCCACTTCGAATTATGAGTTCATTCTGCTTAAAAGGAATGGCTTCCACATCTAGAAAATTACTACCGATCAATGTGGGGGGTCCCGTAAAATATCCTGGTTTTATCGGAAATGCCTCGACCCAAGAACTGAAGACTTCGCTGTAATCGCGATACCCGAGATTCATGCGTTGTAAATCGCCATACTTATTCCATTTAACTGGATTGTATTTGATCTGTTCTACTTCACGGCCCCATAATGCATTATGAGGGAAATAGTCTACATCGTGTATTAGGATTAGTTTCGCAACATTCCTGAGTAAAAGCATGGGAATTGTCCGTGAATCCCATGGAATTGAATCAATAAATACAAGTCCGATTTCCTTCTCTTCGGCTCCGCGAACAATTTCTTGAACTGCTGACAACCAACTCTTTTCGGTATTAATTACCAACAAAGTATGGCGCGGATGAACTTGGTAGTCCTGCCTGTACTTTTCAATCCAGATTGGGTCCGACTCTAGAGACAGTAGGTTTGCTCGTGGCTCTTTCTCTAGCCTTTCGCGAAAAATTCTTGAGGATTCGCCTCCAGTACCAATCTCAATCCACTGAATACTTTCGCCTCTAGGGCTTATGTCGACACTATAATCTAAACAATCCTCAAGAAATGGGGCATGGGTTCCAAATGAATTATTGGAATACTTCATATTGCTGCCGCTAATTCTTTTTAGAATTCGTTTAAAAGTCCACATGTGGTATAGTTTACATCAAAGTTACCTGATCGTGCCTAACGTATGAGCTGTCTGGCGTATCGAGAGCAACGGTATATGCACAGCGAGTGCCCCGGCCAGATAGCGAAGCTGACATACTCCTGCTGGGATTGATCAACGAACAGTACACTCGCCGACCGTTCTACGGCAGCCGCAAGATAATTTCGTTTCTGGAGACACGAGGCCACCGGGTTAATCGCAAGCGTGCGCAGCTGCTTATGCGCACTTGGGGCCGGCGGGCATGGCGCCAGGACCCAACACCAGCCGCCCACATCCGCAGCATTAGGTGTATCCGTTCCTGTTGCGCGGCGTGGTGGTCACGAGACCGAACCAGGTATGGAGTACGGACATCACCAACATCCGGCTAGCACACGGCATTTTGCGCGGACTGCTTGGAAGAGGCTTTACAGCGCTATCGCAACCCCTAGATGTTAAACACGGATCAGGGCTGCCAGTTCACCAGCGAGAGCTTCACTGGCGTGCTCAAAGCTCACGGTATTGCGATCAGCATGGCTCGACGTGGCAGAACGTTGGACAACATCTTCGTCGAGCGGTTATGGCGCAGCGTGAAATACGAAAACGTGTATTTGAAGGGCTACGCCAACTCGATGGAACTGACGGAATACTTTGTGGTTTAAAATGGTTGGCGACAGTACCAGTCGCTGTCCAACTTAACACCCGACACGGTGTACGCTACAGCAAGCGGCGGCGGTGCAAGGATAGTCGATAAATTTAACAAGAATGGGGCAGCGCCGACCAGCTGCATGAAAACTGAGTGCAACTTAAACTGGCATCAAGTTTGTCTTGCTCTTGAAGTCCACTTCAGGCAGAGTTACATGACAAAACAAATGAATATCGAGAATATACTATCAGCACCAATTAAAAGCACACAGTCAATTACGGTTGGCGTGATAATCTTGAATTGGAATAATTGGCAAACCACATCTTTATGCATTGATGGTCTTCTAAAAAGCGATGAGAAGAATATGACACTCATCGTTGTCGATAATGCTTCGGACGATAATTCTGTTGATAATTTAAAAGTCATTCATCCGGATCTCATTTACATCCAAAATGAAGAAAACTACGGTTTTGCACGGGGCTGCAATGCCGGAATAAGGTATGCTTTACGAAACAGCGCTAGCTACATATTATTAGTTAATAATGATGCAATTGTCAAAAAGAACTTCTTAGCGGAAGCAATAAATTACCTTGACGATGATGATGATATTTTCGCTATAACTGGAAAAATATTGATGGGTGAACCACCGGATCTAATTTGGCAAGCCGGCGGTCACATTGATATGTTCCGAATACAAGGGGTTTCTAGGGGTTTCGGTGAAAAGGACACAAACCAATACGCCGATTCGTGTGAAACTAAGTGGGCATCTGGAGCCTTTTCATTATTCCCATCACGTACATTTACCAAAATTGGGCTGCTACCTGAGGAATATTTTTTTGGCCAAGAAGAATGGGATTTTTCTCAAAACATAATTAGAAACGGTAAGAAGATAATTTATTTACCTTCTTTTAGCTGTGTTCATGCTGGTGGCGCAAGCTATAGAAAAAATCATCCTGTATTATTGGTATACGGTTGCTACCTAAACAAAAATATTTTTGCAAAAAAATACTTAAGTCTATTTCGGTATAAAATCTGGGTATTAATATTTAAATTCTATATCTTATTCATTTGGCCATTCAAAGCTCGCCACTATGTTTGTGATGAATTTAAGTTGAAGGATTACAAACATGCTGCTAACGCTGCTTTAGATGACTTCGATAAAGTTACACACGTAACCAAAAACATACTTTTTGAAGCTTCAAAAAAGCTGAAAATTTCATCTTCATGGCGTTCTTAACTTTTAATGTTTTATCAAGCTATTTAATTATCGATAAGATGTCAAAGGTTGAGCTGACTTTTTGCTGCCTCATAGTCTGGGATTGAATCCGGATGAATGAACATCCGAGGCGCGATTTTAATACGGCGTTACGAGTCTGCGCGATGAGTTGCAGCAAAGCCGACATCAAGTAAAGGGCTGAGTTTATCATGAGAGGTATTGATAGTTGACCCGACCTCCCGTCATCTGCGGCCTGGGGAATCTTAGCGGAGGAATAATAAAGTGCTTCCTGTGAAGGTTTTATCTATTTTTCTTGTTGTGTCTATTTACATAGTCGCAGCAACAAAACGTCTGCCAGATAGTGATTATGAATCATATTTAGATTTTTTTAATAGTGGTCAAGCACTCAGCGGGTGTTATTTCGAATTCGGATTTTGTTACTTTGTTTCGCTAGCTAATTATTTCGGATTTAACGCAGGAGTGGCATATGGTGGTGTTTATGGAGGCTTGCTTTTCTTGTTAGCATTAAAATACTCGCGCAACATAAAAACTCCATTTGATTTGTTCATTGGGTTAATAGTAATGATATTATATTTTGTATACATTAATAATTACTATATGGCATTTCATTTATATAGACAAAACTTTACGACGATATTGTTTGCCGTTTTGGCGCTGAGTTTTCCAGTTACTGGATTCTTTATTACTGGTCTATTTCATTCATCCATAATTGTATTGTTCCCTATTTTTTTTCTAATTCGTAGGATCGATTTTGGAAAACGAAATGCTGGCTTCTGGTTTTTAGTCGTATGCAGTTTTATTTATATTTCATCAAGCTATCTAGAGTTTTTTTTAGAGTATTTGGTGTTCCTAAATTTTAATCATCTTACAACTAGGATTCATATATATAATGATTATGTGTCAAGTGGGAATATTAATATAATTCCACTATCTGTGTATTTATTTATTGTTTTTTTTATTGCAAGAACACAATTTAGTGCGCAGTCTCCGAATTTTATTTTTATCTTTTATGTATTTGTTAGCGCTATATTGATGGCTTGTTTTACTTCATTTAACGATCTTCTATCGTATAGATTTCTACAAGTCTCGAAAGGTTTGTCATTGCCGTTGCTTTTATTGTCCTTACCGTGCTTTGTCAGAAGTCAATTGGCACGAAGGTTTCATTTGCAGGAGCAGGTCGATAAGCACACTTAATCATTCGCCCCCTCGGTTCTTGACAAGTGGTACTCATTGCTATTCGAGTAGGAGGTTGCTTGATATCGCGTACACACCGTTCCGATGGGTTCGGTAATATAGTGAGAACGGGGTTTACTGCCTAAGTAAAAGTGCGCACGGTCCCATGGTCTAAAACACCGGAGCAACGCCAGATAGGGCAATTGAAAATTGATTTAATTGTTAAATATTTGTAGCGTAAGTTGGGTCTTGTCAAAGACGTTATATCAAAAAAGTGTAGATTGGAGGCGGGCTCGCCACCTGTTTACCATTGATTACACTGGAGGTGCTAGTTTGAAAAAATACAATTCGTGAAAGCGCATTCTTGTTACGGGCAACGCATGTTTTTTTGGTTCCCACTTAAATTAGCTACTATTGGCGAATAAGAAAATCATGATATTCATTGATAATTATTTCAAGGGCACCAAGGAGATTTCATCATACCTTCTAGCGAGCCCAAATTTCGAACTTATCCGACACGATATTACGTTTCCTTTGTTTGTAGAGGTGGACGAGGTGTACAACTTGGCATGTCCAGCTAGCCCGTTTCATTATCAATACGACCCAGTGCAGACAACCAAGACCAGTGTGCATGGCGCTATTAATATGCTGGGCTTGGCCAAGCGTTTGAAGGCTCGCATTTTTCAAGCCTGCACAAGCGAGGTTTATGGTGATCCAGAAATACATCCGCAACCAGAGAGGTATTGGGGGCGATTGAATCCCATTGGCCCACGTTCGTGTTACGACGAAGGCAAACGCTGCGCTGAAACATTGTTTTTTGATTACCACAGTCATCACAATCTGGATATCAAAGTAGTACGAATTTTTAACACCTATGGCCCACGTATGCACCCCAAGGATGGTCGGGTTGTCAGTAATTTTGTCGTGCAAACGCTCAAGGGTGAAGATATCACCATCTACGGCAGCGGTCATCAGACCCGCTCATTTTACTATGTTGACGATATGGTTGAAGGGTTTGTTCGGATGATGGGTACTGAGCGCGGCTTTACCGGACCGGTGAATCTGGGCAACCTTGGTGAATTCACCATGCTTGAATTGGCCGAAAAGGTGTTGCAGCTTGTGGGGTCAAAATTAAAACTCGTATTTATGCCCTTGCCGGTAGATGACCCCAAGCAACGCCAGCCAGATATTGCCCTAGCTAAAGAAAAGCTGGGCTGGTCACCCAAGGTGAATCTTGAGGATGGCCTCAAAGAGACCGTTCACCATTTCCGCAGCCTGTTGCGCGCATAAATGAAAATTCTCTATCTTTACTCAGAGGTCATGGGTTACACCATGTCAACTATTCGAGCTCTGGCGGAACGAAGGATAGAGGTGCATGTAGTGTACTGGGACCATAAAAAGCTGACGCCCTACCAAGCGCCACACATACCCAATGTTTTCATGTATAAACGCTCAGAACTATCTGTCGACGAAATCAAAAAACTAGCAAAAAATATAGCACCAGCAATAACGGTAGTGTCAGGTTGGATGGATAAAGGCTATATGAGCGTTGCTAAGCAGTTAAGATTAGAAGGTCTGCCTGTTGTGGTTGGGTTTGACGACCAATGGCATGGCACGCTAAATCAATGGCTGGCATTTATTTTAGGCTGGGTTGGCTATTTCACTCGGTTTTATTCCCATGCCTGGGTAGCAGGTTTATACCAATTCGAATATGCCCGCAGATTGGGGTTTGAGAAGAAAAATATTGTGTACGATATTTACAGTGCCGATTTGCGCTTATTTAACCAAGCCTATAACGACAGTAAAGAAAATAAGCAGAATCACTACCCGCATCGGTTTTTATTTGTGGGTCGATTTGAGCCAGCCAAAGGTTTGGATGTGCTGCTGCAAGCATGGCAACAAATGGGTGCAAAAAAAGGCGATTGGGAGCTGCATTTGATCGGCAATGGTTCATTGAAAGCTAAACTTGAAGCCACAGCCGGTGTGGTGTTTAAAGACTTCATGCAGCCCGAACAGCTCATGCTAGAAGTAGCTAACGCAGGCTGTTTTTTGCTGCCCAGCCGTGGCGAGCCGTGGGGCGTGGTGGTACATGAATTCGCGGCTGCTGGCTTGCCGCTGATTTTGTCAGACTCTGTTGGCGCAGCTAGTACATTTTTGATTTCGGGGTTGAATGGCTATGGCTTTAAAACCAACGACCCGCAAGCGCTTGCAACAAGGATGCGCCAAATAATCAGCATGACAGACCAAGAACTTCATGCGATGGCAGTGAGTTCTCATGTACTGTCGCAACGGATAACCCCGGAGACTTCAGCAGCTAATTTATTAGCGATAGAGAGATAGCGAATGATTATATGAAAACTGAAAAACGATATTTAGACGGCACTTACCTTGAAAATAATCCAAACTGGGACCGTGAGGATGCCGCATGGAAAGCGAATCTGGTCTCAAAGATACTGAAAGATCACCAAATTTATCCCGGATTAATTTGTGAGGTAGGGTGTGGCTCAGGCGATATTCTTCGTTGCCTACGCGCAAACTTCCCGCTAACAAGTCTGTTTGGCTATGATATTTCACCTCAAGTGTCTCAGTACTGGGTTGATGATCAAAATGCGGGGGAGGGGGGCGTCACGTTCAATCTTGGCAACTTTCATGAACTGAATACCATGCAATACGACGTATTGTTAATGCTTGATGTATTCGAGCATGTTCGCGATCCTTTTACTTTTTTAGAGGAATCGCGTGCTCATGCGCAGAAATTTGTTTTCCATATACCACTCGACTTGAGTGCTTCTGGGGTAGCAAGGAAGGCACCATTACTCAATGTTCGTAGAAGCGTAGGCCATCTAAACTTCTACACCAAAGACTTGGCACTTGAAACCTTGACAGATTGTGGGTACAAGATCATTGACTGGCGCTACACTGGGGCATCACTCAACTCGCCAAATCGAAGCTGGAAAACACGGCTGGTTTCTATGCCGCGTAAGTTGTTTTACTGGATAAATAAGGATGCTGGCGTTCGTTTGTTGGGTGGCGAAACACTACTGGTACTAGCGGAATAGTTTGTTTAATAAATTCGAAATGGTTTGTTTGAAAAATTCTAATCCATTAACAATAGCCATAGACGCCTCACGCAATCGCTCAGGCGGGGCAAAAGCCCATTTAATCGGGATACTGTCTGAATGCATTCCAGCCAAGCATGGCATTCAGGCGATTCATGTTTGGGGCTTTCGCGAGTTGCTTGACCAGCTACCGAATTATCCGTGGTTGATTAAACATAATCCGATTGCCCTTGAGCAGCCCCTTTTTAAACAATTAGTGTGGCAGGCAACCGCGCTCGCAGGCGAAGTAAAATCGGAGGGCTGTGACATTTTGTTTGCCACGGACGCCAGCACCCTTTGTCGTTTTAAACCCATGGTTGTTTTAAGTCAGGATTTGCTTTCTTATGAGCCAGGCATGATGCGTTATTATGGGTTTTGGCTTGCTCGTTTACGATTGATGGCAATTCTTGTGTTACAAAATTTGGCATTTCAACGAGCTAGGGGTGTCATTTTTTTAACTCACTATGCAGCTAAAGTAATACAACAATCTTGTGGGTCTTTACCTTCCATTGCCTGCATTCCACATGGCGTAAATGCAGCGTTCAAACAGGTGCGGCAAGTAAACGCTTGGCCCTTGGAAGGTGCTCGCCCTATTCGTTGTATCTATGTCTCAAATGCAGAAATGTACAAGCATCAATGGGTGGTTGTTGAAGCGATTGCCCTGTTAAGACATCGTGGCCATAACTTGTCGCTAAAATTGGTTGGGGGTGGTAAAGGTCCTGCGCAAAAATTATTAGAAAACTCAATTGAACTTTTAGATCCGAATCGAATGTTTGTAGAGCAACTTGATTTTTTGCCTAAGGATCAACTACTGACCCATCTGGCGGAAGCCGATTTGTTTGTGTTCGCCTCAGGCTGCGAAGCATTTGGCATAACACTGCTCGAAGGAATGACTGTTGGTTTGCCAATTGCTTGTTCAGAGCGCAGCAGTTTGCCTGAGACCATGCAGGATGGCGGTGTTTACTTTAACCCGGAAAATGCTGATTCTATTGCCGTGGCTATTGAGCAGATTATTCAAATTCCAGCACTACGTTTGGCCATCGCCCAGCGCGCCAAGTCCCTTTCGCAACAATATAGCTGGAAGCGGTGTGCCGATGAAACTTGGGCGTTTGTCGCAGAAACCTACCTGAGAACTAAAAAATGAGCGCGCGGCCTTATCAAATTTGCACTAACTGCATTATGGACACATCCGATCCAAACATCGTTTTCGATGAGCGGGGTTGGTGTGACTACTGCAATAACTTTGAGTCCGCAATCCAGCCCCATTGGTATACCGATCAAAAAAGTGATCACGCGCTTAAATTGCTCGCTGACCAGATTCGGCAAGAGGGTAAGGGCAAGGATTTCGATTGCATTATTGGGCTCAGTGGCGGCTTGGATAGCTCTTATGTTGCCTATGTGGTGAAGGAAAAAATGGGCTTACGCCCCCTGTTATTTCATGTTGATGCGGGTTGGAATACCGACCAGGCGGTGGAGAATATTGAAAAACTGGTGGATGGCTTGAAGCTGGATTTATATACAGAAGTCATCAACTGGGAAGAAATAAAAGACCTGCAGGTGGCGTTTTTGCGCTCACAAATTCCAGATCAGGACTTACCGCAGGATGCTGTATTTTTCTCTAGTATGTATAAGTTCGCCCGCAAGTATAAAATCAAAACCATTATCACTGGCTCTAATTTTTCTACCGAGTGTTGCCGTGAACCAGAAGAGTGGGGTGGTTATCTAGGAATTGATAAGTTGCTTTTCAAAGACATTCACTCACGTTTCGGAAAACGCCCACTTGAGACTTTACCCCTAGTTGACATTTTGGTGTCTAAGGTCTTTTATCAACGGATTATTGGTATGAAGGTAGCCATGCCACTAAATATGGTGCCATTTATTAAGAAAGATGCTGAAGGTGAACTTGAGCGACGGTTTGGCTGGCAGAGGTTTAAGCACAAACATCATGAATCGCGCTTTACACGCTTTTATGAAGATTATTGGCTGCCACGCAAGTTTGGTTTTCAAAAGCGACGGGCACATTTTTCCAGTTTGATCACGACTGGGCAAATGACGCGCGAGCAAGCGCTAGAGAGAATTTCGCACCCTGAGATGGATGAACATTTTTTGCAGCAAGAATTCGAGTATGTAGCCAACAAGCTGGACCTCACTGTCAATGAGTTGCAGGAGATATTTGATGGCAAGAACAAGACATACCGAGATTACCGCAATAAGCGATGGCTGATAGGCCTTGGCACCAATGTTTTGCGCTGGCTTGGTTTGGAAAAAAGGTTTTTTCGATGATTCATGTTATTGATTACGGCCTCGGTAACGTGCAAGCCTTTTTGACAATGTACAAACGGCTTGGGTTTGAGGCTACTCGTGCCAAAACAGTGGCCGACTTAACTGGCGCCAGAAAAATAATTTTGCCGGGTGTAGGCGCGTTCGACCATGCGATTGAATTGCTGTACCAATCTGGTATGCGGCCCACTTTAGAAACTTTAGTTTTGCAAGATAAGGTGCCCGTGCTGGGGATTTGTGTGGGGATGCAGATATTGGCATCGGCTAGCGATGAGGGGCGGTTGTCCGGTTTGGGCTGGGTGCCCGGCAAGGTGCGCTCATTCCGTGCCAATGCACAATCTGCAAGTTTGCCATTGCCGCACATGGGCTGGAACGATGTGCAACCAAAGCCAGGGTCGCCTCTGTTTGCAGGACTTGAATCTGATGCACAATTTTATTTTTTACATTCTTATTATTTTGAATGTGACGAGCCGTCACATGTTGCTGCTGCGGCATCCTATGGTTTTGATTTCAGTTGTGCGGTCACTGTCGGCAATGTCTATGGCGTGCAGTTCCACCCTGAAAAAAGTCATCACTTCGGCGCCCAGTTGCTGAAGAATTTTGCTGAGCTTTGAGATGCTACGCCCAAGAATTACGCCCTGTCTGCTGGTTCACAAGGGCGGCCTTG
This sequence comes from Polynucleobacter sp., assembly GCA_036746715.1. Taxonomy (GTDB): domain Bacteria; phylum Pseudomonadota; class Gammaproteobacteria; order Burkholderiales; family Burkholderiaceae; genus Polynucleobacter. The sequence goes on from DAIODQ010000008.1 coordinate 10,064, forward strand.
TCAAAACCGTAGGATTTAAAGCACCTAAGTATGTGGGTGATCCTCTTAATGCGGTCAAGATTTTTAACGAGAAGGAAGCAGACGAGCTCATTGTTCTAGATATCGATGCGACGGTAAACAATGCCGAGCCAGACTACCGAATGATCGCTAATCTTGCGGCAGAGTGCAGGATGCCACTTTGTTATGGAGGCGGCATCAAAACCCCGGAGCAGGCCAAGCGGATTGTCAGCTTAGGAGTTGAAAAGGTCGCTATCAGTTCCGCTGCTGTTGAAAACCCTGAGTTAATCACGCTAATTGCGGAAGAAATCGGTCGTCAAAGTGTGGCTGTAGTGCTGGATGTGAAAAAGTGGATGTTCGGTAAAGACTACAATGTTTTTACCGAAAATGCACGCCACAACACCAAACGCAGCGTTTTTGACTTAGCGGCTGATGTTGAGAAGTTAGGCGCTGGTGAACTAATCATTAATTCGATAGACCTGGATGGCGAAATGAAGGGTTACGACTTAGCCTTGGCAGAAAGAATCAGGCAAACTGTAAAAATCCCCATTACTATTCTTGGCGGGGCAGGCGCATTGAGCGATATTGAGGCCCTGATCCGTGCCTGTGGTGTTATCGGCGCCGCAGCCGGAAGTTTGTTTGTATTCAAAGGCGTTTACAAGGCGGTGCTGATCAACTACCCAACCTTGGCACAGCGCGATGAATTGATCCGAAAGATCTTAAGCTAAGCAGGAAGTGGAGTGACGTAATTATGAATACCAATATGAAAGTTTTCTATGTTTACGAATAAAATATTGTTGATTACAGGTGGAACTGGATCCTTTGGCAATGCCGTCCTTAAACGCTTCCTTGATACCGATATTTCGGAAATCCGTATTTTCAGTCGCGACGAGAAAAAGCAGGATGACATGCGCAAGCGCTACGGTCACCCCAAGCTCAAGTTTTACATTGGCGATGTGCGCGAATTGCGCAGTGTAGCCTCGGCCATGCGTGGGGTAGACTACGTGTTTCATGCGGCGGCGCTCAAGCAAGTGCCTTCATGCGAATTTCATCCCATGCAGGCGGTGCGCACTAACGTACTGGGTACCGAAAACGTGCTGGAGGCAGCGGTTACGGCAGGCGTCAAGCGCGTAGTATGCCTCAGCACCGATAAGGCGGTGTACCCTATAAACGCCATGGGCATCAGCAAGGCCATGATGGAAAAGGTGATGGTGGCCGCCAGCCGCAACTTGGAAGCCACGGGCACGGTGATCTGCGGCACGCGCTACGGCAACGTGATGGCGTCGCGTGGCTCGGTGATTCCGCTGTTTGTGGAGCAAGTGCTGGCAGGCAAGCCCATTACCCTGACAGACCCGGCTATGACGCGCTTCATGATGACGCTGGACGATGCGGTGGAACTGGTGCTGTATGGGTTTGAGCACGGCAGCAATGGCGACATCTTCGTGCAGAAGGCACCGGCCGCCACTGTGGGAGTGCTGACGCAGGCCATTCTGGAGTTGATGGGCAAGCCGGACCACAAGGTGAATGTAATTGGTACTCGCCATGGCGAAAAGTTATACGAGACACTGCTTGGCCACGAAGAAATGGCCTGCGCCGAAGACCGGGGCGATTACTTCCGCGTGCCGCCCGATGCGCGCGACTTGAACTACGCCAAGTTTGTGGAACAAGGTGACCAGCGCAACACCGCGAGCTCACATGCTGAAGACTACAACTCTCACAATACCACCCGCCTTGACGTGGCAGGCATGAAGGCACTGTTGCTCAAACTTAACTTCATGCAGCGGATTTCTCGTGGCGAATACCCTCTGGCGGAGGAGTAATGCGATGAAAGTGCTGATTACCGGGGCTAACGGTTTTGTTGGCAAAAATTTGCAGCTTCACCTGACAGAGCGCCCGGAAGTGCAGATGGTGTGCTTCACCCGCAGTGATGATTTGGCCAAACTGCCTGCCTTGGTTCAGGGTGTAGATTTTGTGTTTCATCTGGCAGGAGTTAACCGTACGTTAGATCCGGTTGAGTTTGTGTCAGGCAATATAGGCTTGACACAGGCGCTTTGTAAGGTGGTGACCAATATAGCCGAAACAACTGGCAATAAGGTACCAATTGTTTACACATCATCCACGCAGGCAGCCTACGAAAATGCCTATGGCAATAGCAAGCGTGGCGCTGAAGAGGCGCTGTTGGAATTGCATCATAAGTATGGGGTGCCAGTGCATATATTTCGGTTGCCTAATGTATTTGGCAAATGGAGTAAGCCAAACTACAATTCTGTAGTGGCAACTTTTTGTCACAATATTACGCACGGTATACCAATAAAAATTAATGATCCATTAGCGCCGTTGACACTAGTCTACGTTGATGAAGTGATAAAGCGCTTCATTGAACTAATGGACGGGGCAGATTCTGCTGTCGACTCAGATGGCTTTGAGATGATAAATCCACATTACACAACAACGGTTGGTCAATTGGCTCAGCAACTACAGGCATTCAAAGATAGTCGTTCGACTTTGCTAAGTGAGCGAGTAGGTACAGGGCTGGTTCGTGCCTTGTATTCAACCTATGTGAGTTATTTGCCGACAAACTCATTTACCTATCCGCTACTACGTCAAGAGGATATTCGAGGAGTATTTGTTGAGATTTTAAAAACGCCTGATTGCGGGCAATTTTCTTACTTTACTATTCATCCTGGCATCACTCGGGGTGGACATTACCATCATAGCAAAACAGAAAAATTTTTAGTTATTAAGGGTGTGGCTAGTTTTAAGTTTAGGCACATGTATACCCATGAAGAATTCGAGCTAGTAGCAAGTGGAGAGCAACCCATCATTGTTGAAACCATTCCAGGATGGACCCACGATGTCACTAATATTGGGGATGATGAAATGGTAGTGATGTTATGGGCTAATGAGATATTTGATCGTACTCATCCTGATACCTACGCATGTCTACTATAAGTGAATGATAAAATGAAAAAATTAAAAATCGTATCGGTAGTTGGGACGCGACCTGAAATTATTCGCTTATCTCGTGTAATGGCAGCCTTAGATGAGTATTGCGAACATATTTTGGTTCATACCGGCCAAAATTATGATTATGAGCTAAATCAGATTTTCTTTGACGACCTTGGAATTAGTAAGCCAGATTATTTTCTTAACAGCGCCGTAGGAAGTGTGAGCGCAGCCAACACAATAGGTAACTTGATCGCTTCGGTTGATAAAGTTTTGGCTGACGTGCAGCCCGATGCAATGTTAGTTCTCGGGGATACCAATAGTTGCCTGTCTGTTATCCCCGCTAAACGCCGCAAGATCCCCATCTTCCATATGGAGGCTGGGAATAGATGTTTTGACATGCGAGTACCAGAAGAAATAAATCGTCGCATTGTTGACCATACTGCCGATATTAATTTAACTTACAGCACTATCGCGCGAGATTATTTGTTGAGGGAGGGGCTACCTCCAGATCAGGTAATCAAGACCGGAAGTCCAATGTTTGAGGTGTTGCATTATTACCTCCCTCAAATTGAATCATCAGATGTATTGAGCAGGCTGGGGCTTGAGGCGCAAGGTTACTATGTTGTGAGCGCTCATAGAGAGGAGAATATTGAGTCTGAGAGTGCATTTGCAAAGTTGGCGGGGATACTTAACGCCTTAGCTGTAGATAATAATTTACCAGTCATTGTTTCAGCTCACCCTCGTACCCAGAAGAGGATAGATGCTTCCGGCTTTAAATTTCATCCGCATGTTCAGTTGCTTAAGCCGCTGGGGTTTTTTGACTATGTAAAATTACAAATGTCCTCTAAAGCCGTCCTATCTGACAGCGGAACCATTAGCGAGGAATCATCCATATTAAACTTTCCCGCTCTTAATCTACGAGAAGTGCATGAGCGTCCAGAAGGCATGGAGGAGGCTTCGGTAATGATGGTGGGGCTGGAGATAGATCGAGTACGGCAAGGTTTGGATATTCTCAATTCTCAATTACGAGGGTCGGAGAGAAGTATACGCTTAGTCGCTGATTACAGCATGCCCAATGTCTCAGATAAATTATTGCGAATTATTCATAGCTATACGGATTATGTGAATCGAGTAGTTTGGAAGCGCTATTAAGACTAAATAAATGCGAGTCGTACTAATTGCAGACACATTTCCTCCCATGCGCACTTCTGGCGCTGTTCAACTTTGGGATTTATCGCGTGAATTTTTAAATCAAGGTCACGAGATTACGGTAATACTTCCATCTGCAGAACTAGAGCATGCGTGGTTATTGGAGGATATTAGTGGTGTGCGGGTGCTTCGCCTGCGCGCTCCAAAAACAAAAGATGTAGGTTACATTCGGCGCACGTTCGCAGAATTCCTTATGCCATTCTTTATGCGAAGAAATCTACATAAAAGTCCATTTTCTTCAGAGCAGTGGGATGGTGTTGTATGGTACTCACCCTCAATTTTTCATGGACCACTTGTCCGTGCAATTAAGCATGCTAGTAACTGTAAAAGCTACCTAATCATCCGAGATATATTTCCGCAGTGGGCTGCGGATATGGGGTTGATGAGCAGTCAGGGATTGATATACCAATTTTTTAATACGGTGGCTCGTTACCAATATTCAGTAGCAGACATTATTGGCGTTCAGGCACCTGGAAATCTAAATTATTTTAAAACATGGGTAATCGGTAGCAGTCGACAGTTAGAAGTTTTGCAGAATTGGTTGTTTGATTCGCCTACTGGTGAATGCTCAATTTCATTAGCCAATACAAAATTATTTGGGCGAAAGATTTTCGTCTATGCAGGAAATATGGGGTTGGCGCAAGGGGTTGGAGTTTTTCTTGATCTTGCGGAGTTATTGCAAGAGCGATCAGACGTTGGCTTCTTATTTGTCGGTCGAGGTAGTGATGCACAAAAACTTGCTGAGGATGCAAGGGTGCGCAGACTGAATAATGTCTTGTTCTATGACGAGATACATCCTGATGAAATTCCTGGGCTCTATGCACAATGTGCGGTGGGCCTTGTTGCCCTAGATCCAAGACATAGCTCTCATAATATCCCAGGTAAGTTTTTGACTTACATGCAGGCTGGATTACCAGTATTGGCCAGAATAAATGCTAGTAATGACTTAGTTGATATCATTAAAAAAAACAACGTTGGTCGCGTTATCGTAGATAGAGAGCGGCACTCCTTAGTGACGCAAGCTATCGAACTTCTTGAGTATCTAGAGACAGATCGCAATGGCAAGGATCGATGTAGAAATTTGTATCACGAACTGTTCTCTCCGGAGATAGCAGTTAGACAAATAGTTTATGCGCTTGATGACAGGGCGGCGGCGATCTAATGACTATAAAAATTTTTCTGTTGAATGCCTAGATCTCCTTATGACGCAGGTAAAAAACTCTGAGACTTCGTCAACAAAGCAATATTCATCTTGACTATGCTGATCCATGTCAGCGCTTATTCAATTCAATAAAGCCAGATAGTTACATTCGACCTCATCGCCATGGGATTGAAACTCTTTTTGCTATACGGGGCGCTTAACGGCTCTTGTTGTGTTTGATAATCATGGTGCTGTTGGAATAGAAATCCTATTAAATAAATGGCACACCAAAGTATCGCTTGAATCTGGATCTATATTGCTAGAAATTAAGGAAGGTCCATTTGATCCTAATATGCCAAAATTTTTGGCTCCTTGGACTACTGAGGAGGGCACAGCTGTCGGTGCCAATTATATAAAGGAGTTAGTTGTGAAAATAAACTAATTGTTCATTACGCTCGCTAATGCCATGTAGCGATCTAATCCAATACATGTATTTAATGTATTACATATGATACAATATCTTAATTATTACTACTTAGGAGAAAATAATGGCTGTTTCAATTCGGCTTGCTCCAGAGATTGAGCAAAGGTTAGATCAACTCGTTGCACAGACTGGTAGAGCTAAATCGTATTACTTGCGTGAGCTGATCGAGGGTGGCTTAGATGACCTAGAAGATTTTTACTTGGCTGATGCAACCATGGAGCGAGTACGTAAAGGCAGTGAAAAACTGTTAGATGCCTCAGAGGTAAGGAAAGATCTTGGTCTGGATCATTAAGTACACCGAGTCATCTAGTAAGCAGCTCAAAAAATTAGATCAGCAAACTGCATTACGTGTACTTAATTATATGGATGAGCGTGTGGCGGTTTTGGCTGACCCACGATCTTTAGGTAAAAACTTAAAAGGCCTCAAGATGGGCGAGTATTGGCGGTATCGCGTTGGCGATATACGAGTGATCTGCAATATCATGGATGGACAGTTAACAGTCTTGGTGGTTGAAATTGGGAATCGTCGTGAAGTGTATAGATGAATGAAATTCTCTAATGCAGAGAATCATAGAAGGTTCCCCAAAAATTCTGGGAATTAATCAATTTGCTGCTCAAATAGAAAAATTGACCTAAGAGTCTTAAGCCTGCCAACTCAATGTATCTAGCTTTCATCTTGGTTAATGGTGGATCCTAATTGAAATTGGGAATCGTCGTGAAGTGTATAGATGAATGAAATTCTCTAATGCAGAGAATCATAGAAGGTTCCCCAAAAATTCTGGGAATTAATCAATTTGCTGCTCAAATAGAAAAATTGACCTAAGAGTCTTAAGCCTGCCAACTCAATGTATCTAGCTTTCATCTTGGTTAATGGTGGATCCTAATTTTTTTTGATTTATTTTTGCTTTGAGTAATTCTTTTGAGCTTTCTTGAGTATGGTTATTAGATTTCATTTTTTGTTTGGTTACAGAATCTCTATCTAAAACCTGATGGTTAAAGTGTTTGGGCTCGCTCAATTCTGGAGTACTAATTCCAAATGCTAAGCGTGCACATTGCTGCAAGGCTTTATAACGAAGCATTCGTCTGGGAAAATTTTGCCAGGCTGGATGATTTGTTTTCACTTCGCTTAGGTATTCGCGCACAGTCATGGGTACAACTCGATCGGAGCGGTGGATCGTGCATTCCATCCAGATGGGGACCTCTTGGTCTTTCTATTTCCGGGGGCGGCTAGCTAACCACCAAGGCCCGCGACGTTGCACGATGGTGCGGTAGCAATAGATATAGGTTGCAACAAAAAGAATTGTGCTCGCAATCAGTAAGGGAGTGCTTTCCCAAAATAGGAGGGCTGGGATCACGCCAATACTGGAGATAAACCATAAGTAGGGCGACGTTTTGGCATTATTGAGGTGGTGATGGGGCTCGGCACTAGCGCCTGGTTGATCCGTGGCAATTGCACAACGCAGCACCCGCCGATAAATCAAACTATGAAAATGGACACCATCGGGTAGGCTCGCACTTCTGCCTTGATGAACGGAGCGTCGCCAAATCGTAAAGAGGGTTTCAAAGATGGGGTAGGCATTGACAAGGAGCGCAAACCACGGTGAGACTATCGGGTGGCGATACACCAAAAGGATGGAAAGCGCCGCAATCACAAAACCAATTAAATAGGCCCCACCATCGCCTAAGAAAATAAGACCCCTTGGATAATTCCAGATAAAAAATCCGAGTACGGCACCAATGAGAATGAGGGCTCCATAAACCAATGCCAAATCACCGACCTTAAAGGCTACAAAGGCGATAGCTGCAGTGGAAATAATGCCAACCATGCTCGCAAGTCCATTAAAGCCATCAATAATGTTGTAGGCGTTGGCAAGCCCCGCACAGGCAATACACAAAAAAATGGCAGCGATCCAAAGGTTCAAAAAGAGGGCGTCTAGACCCCACACACCAATGCGAATGGATGTAATCGTAAATAAGTACAAGAGTAGAGCCCCTGAAATAAAGCCTGCAAAAAGGCGTGCTTTTACGCTAACGGTTTTGGTGATGTCCTCCGCTAGTCCCATAGCACTGACGGGTAAAGCGGCAATGAGAATCAGACTTAAAAAAATACCCAGCGCAGGCTCGCGCACGTAAGCAAGCAGGGTAGCAATCCAAAGCGCTAGGTAAATACCCAGACCACCAATGCGCGGAATACTGCCAGTGTGAAATTTTTGCGGACCACTTCGATCATGATCGCCAGTGTGGTGTTCATGCAGATGGCGGTAACGAATGATAAATAAGATTAGGAGTAAAGAGCTAATGAAAGCGGTAATTAAAAGAACCATAAGTTATTATAAATGGCATAAGTACCACTCCACGAATTGATCTTCTAGGGCGCTAGCACAACACAGATTTGATCCCTTTTTAAGGCTTGGTTCGCTTGGTGGGTTTTTCTAAAGCTGATATATATTCGAATTAGCGAGGTGAGAGTGCTTTGGATGTGCACGCACTTTATGAAAATGGTAGGACGGGCGAGATTCGAACTCGCGACCAACGGATTAAAAGTCCGCTGCTCTACCGACTGAGCTACCGTCCCATTTTCATGGCACTGCCAAATATGATCCAAGATTTTTTTGGATTGCTTGCTGTCAAAAAGAGACTTTTGGTAATGTTTAGTCCAGCAAACTTCAAATTATAGCAAGATGTTCAGAGCCCTCCTAACCCCGCCTTAGGGGCAGTAGTGAGCCCATTAGCCGCGCCTTGCCATGGGCGGATTCTTAGAAAAATAGTCCTTAATGCCCGCTAGGATGGCTTCAGCAATCCTCTCTTGGTAACCCTCGTCATTGAGCCTTTTTTCTTCCTGGGGATTGCTGATAAAGGCCGTTTCGATGAGGATGGATGGAATATCGGGGGCTTTGAGAACCGCAAAGCCAGCCTGCTCTACCTTATTCTTGTGCAGAGGAGCAAAATCACCAATATTACGTAGTACCGAGTTGCCCACCCTTATTGAATCATTAATTTGGGCGGTAGTCGACATATCTAAGAGTAAATGGACCACCTGCTTGTCCTTGACCTTGATATTAATGCCGCCAATGAGGTCTGAGGAATTCTCTTTATTGGCCATCCAGCGTGCGGCTGAACTCGTTGCCCCTTGTTGCGAGAGGGCAAAGACCGATGCCCCCTTGGCACGGGGCTCAATGAAGGCATCGGCATGAATCGAGATAAAGAGATCAGCCTCTACTTGGCGGGCTTTTGAGACCCGTCGGTGCAGTGGCACAAAGTAATCTCCTTCACGGGTTAAAAACGGGCGCATTGATGCTTCTTGATCGATCTTGCTCTTTAAGCGTTTAGCAATGGACAGAACAATATTTTTCTCATAAGAGCCCCGGGCACCAATCGCTCCCGGATCTTCACCGCCATGACCGGGGTCTAGTGCAATGGTCACAAGGCGTTTAAAGGGAATGCGCTGTTGGGCTCCTGACTGATCATTTGCTTTGCTAGCGCTTCCTTGAGGAGAGGGCTTGACCCCCTTTTCAGATTTGGTCTTTGGCGTACTTCCTGACTTAGCAAACGCAGCAATGGGGTCGTCATCCTTCTTACCCTGAGCCTCGAGCAACAATTTCTCTTTCTTGGCACTCTCCTTGACCAACTGCATGAGAGGGTCAGGGGGGTTGGTGGGGTAGAGATCAAAGACCAAGCGGTGTTGATATTCAGCAACTGGGTCCAAGCTAAAGAGTTGGGGCTTTACAGCCTCTTTGAGATCAAAGACTAAACGAACCACTGTCGGTTGAAACTGCCCCACCCGAATTTGGGACACATAGGGATCATTGGGTTTGACCTTGGCCACTAGATCTTTCAGGGTGGGGTTTAGCTGCAGACCCTCAATATCCACCACCAAGCGATCGGGCCCACTTAAGAGTTGATGGCTAATGGGTAAGACTTGATCAGACTCTAAGGTAATGCGGGTGTAATCTTCCGAAGGCCAAATACGCACGCCAATTAACTTCGCGCTAGTGTTGGCGCCTACAAACTCGCTCTCGGTCAGCAATACAACGAGTACCCCCAAAGACCCCATAGACTTCAGACCATGTTCTAGGGCTAAGCGGCGTTTTGGATCCATGGGTATTGATAAAGACTCTAGAGCTAATTAAGGGTTATGGCTTAGAGACTAGATGATTCAGGAGCCCTTGACCAATTGAGGTATTGGCATGCAATGTAATCAAACGCTCATACTCGCTTGAATGATCTGTTTGGTGACTTGCTTTAATCCCAACACTAAGATCCATTAACGGTAGAGTATTGCCTGCTTTCTCGGGCCACTCAACGATGCAAATCGTGGGCTCATGATTAGCAAAGTGTTCTTGTAAGCCTGCCTCGATCCATTCAGAAGGTGATTGCATGCGATAGAAATCAAAATGATAGAGTTGGATGGGGTGTTGATTGATCTGCAAAATATGGGGCTCACATAAACTATAGGTAGGGCTCTTCACCTTGCCGGTATAGCCCAGTTCTTTTAATAGATAACGGACTGCCGTGGTCTTGCCAGATCCTAAGTCACCTTGCAGGCTGATATGAAGATGAGCCCTTGTAGGGTTTTGACTCCGTTGAGAAACAATCGATTTAGAGAGCGCCCGAGCTAAGGATTGCACCAAACTGACAGTAGCGGCTTCATCGCTACAATGAAGTTCATAGAAGGAGTCTTTATTTACTTGCTCAGTTAGGTTGCCAGTCAGCTTACTGGTGGGCGCAGTACTCACATCAAGCCTTTATAGTGAAGATTAAATAAAGTAATTTTAGACAGGACATTTCCCTCAATTTATATGCATTCTCAGGCTTTTTCATCCGAATTGCACAGCCAGTTAGAAGGCATTCGTCGCTGGCTGGATAGCCGAGCCAAGGAGTTGGGCTTTAGCCAATTACGGATTAGCGATACCGATGTGAGCGAGGCAGTTCCTAAGCTTGCAAGTTGGTTGGCAGAAGGTCGTCATGGCGAGATGGAGTATTTGGAGCGCCATGCGAGTCTGCGTGCACAGCCTGATCAATTGCAGGCGGGTGCCATTCGGTCAATCTGTGTGACCATGCCCTATTTACTCCAGAACTCTTCAAAAACAACCGAAGAGCAGTTTTCTGTAGAGTTAGCTCGTCTAGAACAGCCCCAAGAGGCAGCGATTTCTCTCTATGCCCGGGGCCGCGATTACCACAAGATCTTACGAGCGAAGCTACAAATCTTAGCCACTGAACTTGAAGAAAAGATCGCCCACTTGCAATCGAATGAGGGTGGATTGCAATACCGCGTATTTACCGACTCTGCTCCGATCATGGAAGTAGAGCTCGCCAGAAAAGCAGGTCTTGGTTGGCGAGGTAAACATACCTTGCTGCTACACCGCGAGTTTGGCTCCTTCTTTTTCTTGGGAGAGATTTTGATAAATCTTCCCTTAGCAGTCGATGAGCCTGTGGAAGCACATTGTGGCTCTTGTCAGGCTTGTATCGATATTTGCCCCACGCAGGCTATTACCGCTCCCTATGCACTCGATGCAAGGCGCTGTATCTCTTATCTGACGATTGAGCATCCTGGATCGATTCCGGTGGAGTTTCGAAGAGCAATGGGTAATCGTGTGTATGGATGCGATGATTGCCAATTGGTCTGCCCATGGAATAAATACGCCCAGCGCACCAGCGTGCCCGATTTTGCTGAGCGTCATCAATTAGGGAGTGCCACTCTTGTGGAACTCTGGTCATGGAGTGAAACGCAATTTAATCAGCGCCATGAGGGTAGTGCAATTCGGCGTATTGGCTACTCACGCTGGCGACGTAATTTGGCGATCGCTCTGGGTAATACCCTTGCCTCTGATCTGGATATACAGAGTAAGAATGAGATTGCCAATCAACTGCGCGATGGCTTACAAAGTGCTGATCCCCTAGTTGCTGAACATATCACGTGGGCTCTTAATCAGTTCAATGAGCAGGCTAATGACTAAGGAAGTCACCCAGGAGATAGAGGAAAATAGATGAGAGCGATAGGAAGCAAAACGCTCAAAAAGAGAAGAGGAAATAATAATGCCATTAACTAAGTTATTTAAAGATACAGTCAAGGCGCGCGTTGAGCGTGATCCAACTTTTGGAGCAGCCCTATTCCAAGAGGCGCTTTCAGCCTTTTTTGAAGGCGATACCGCCCTTGGCAAAAGTTTACTTCGAGACCTAGTTAACTCTACGATTGGTTTTGAGGGATTGGCGCAAGAAATGAATAAGCCGAGTAAAAGCCTTCATCGTATGCTTGCTCCCTCTGGTAATCCCACCATGGAAAACTTTTTTCAAGTGATCCATGTCATTCAAAAAAATGAAGGGATCAATTTTCAATTGAATGTATTAGCAAAAAAGAAGGCTAGAGTTAGACAGAAGGTACATGCCTGATGACTGGCATAGTGATTAGAAGGGTTATTGAAGACGATGGAGTCCAGTTTGTGAGTTATGAGCAAACGCTAGAACAGTTTCAGAAAGAATGGCAAGAAATTATTAAGGGATTGAAAAAGGTAAAAAAATGACTAAAGTAATTATTCGTACGGATAAGGTTGAGGGCTTTTTCGATCGCGCACGAAAAGCTGCGCAAAAAGCAGATCATGGCGAATCATTTAAGAAGTCGGCAACCTTCTCATTTGAAGATCCTAGGGAGATGTTCATGGTTCTTTCGGAAGCGCGCAGGCGCCTGATGTTGGAGGTGATGGATGAACCTAAAACGATTACCCAGCTAACTGTCAAGTTGCATCGGGAGCGCTCTGCCATTACCAAGGATATTGGACTCTTGGAGAAATTGGGCTTACTTGTTTCGCAAAAGAGATCGAATCCTGGTCATGGAGTTGAGAAGCTAGTAAGAACAGTTGCGCCAAAAATAGAGATGATTGCAACCTTGGGCTAATTCTCTATTTGATGTTAGGGGATCTCATGGCTAATAAACAATGAACAATCCTAATAAAAGCTCTGCAGAGTCATTTTTCTCGATTAGACTAGAGCAGTGAAGAAATGTTTTGTATCAAGGCTGGGGAACTATTTTTCTATATAGGCATCCTCAAAGTAATCAAAACTTCTTGATTACCAATGTATATCCTGTTAGACAGAGACTCCAAGGAGCGCTCTAAACTTTTTCTGGGGTATGCCGATTCACCGGATGAAATAGGTTGGTATGGTTGCTCAACCCATTAATTAAGTGCGCCTTCTAGCATCATCGCCCCACTCTTAAAACATCAAAATTGCCATTATTTAGTTCGGTGATAGGGTTGCAGTAACTCAAATAACAGTATATATTAAGTATATACAAAATAAGGAGGCGCATTCATGAAAGCTTCAAACGAAAACCTGTTGGTGAAATTCCGTTCCAAGGACACCCAATTTGGTGTGACTCGAACAACGGTTAAGGCAATAGCAAAAGAGCTGAATGTAAATGAAACGCAAGTAATCCATATGGCCTTATCAAAGTTTGCTACTGATGTTTTGCCTGCCTATGCCCCGGATGATGGCCCATTGACAGCAAAACAAGTTTTGGCATTGCGTAAGGATGCTGCCAAACATTTACCAAAAGGTAAACCGCTTTCACGCGAAACATTGTTTGCATGAGTCACGCTTGGAATCTACCTGCACCTGGCGATATTGTTTGGTGCTTGTTTCCAGAAGTTCCCAATATTGAGCCGGGACCTAAACCCCGACCTGCTATTGTGCTGAGTGTAGAACGCCTTGATGATGGTAATCAAGTCAGCGTGGTGTATGGAACATCCCAACATCTAATGCGACTAAAAACTGGCGAAGTAGCAATCACCCAAGCTAAGAATCCAGCAGCTTTTAAGCTCGCCGGTTTGGCTTACGACACAAAGTTTGACTTCAAGGTGATTGTTGATCTGCCTTGGTCTGATCGCTACTTTAAGGTCCCCGCTAGAAACCCGCATGGAAATACGCCCAAGCTTGGAACATTGCACGCAACCATACTTCGTTCAGTAGAGACTGCATATCGTGCAGCATCGGTCCGTTAGCATGGCCTCAATATCGATAAATGTTCTGGTCAAAAAACCATTACGCACAAGAGCGAGGGTTTCCACTTGATAAAGAGGGGAGGAATTTCTAACCCTGTGTATCGAATCCTTTGTGACTGTGGGGAATTAGTTTCAGTAGTTAGTTAAATTTATATCCAAATGGGTTTAAATTGGGCATGTCGAATTCTTTAACACAACTGAAGTCTATACGGTGAAGATGGCAGATGGGGTATATGTATTGCATTGTTTTCAAAAGAAATCGACTAGTGGTATAGCCACCCCAAAGCCGGATATGGATTTAATTCATGAGCGCTTAAAAGTGGCTTATAAACATGCAAAAGGAAATGGAAAATGAGCAAAATTGAAATCAGTAGTGGTAATGTCTATGTTGATCTGGGTGACAGTCAGGCAGATGAAATGCTGGTTAAAGCCCGCCTCGCTTTCAAGATTGGCGAAATCATCAAGCAGCGCCAATTAACTCAAGTCGAGGCAGCTGATCTTTTGGGACTTACTCAACCTAAGCTCTCTGGTTTGCTACGCGGTCAACTTAGGGGTGTGAGTCAAAGCAAAATGCTCGAATGCCTAAATCGCTTGGGTAGAGATGCGCAAATTGCGATTCGTAAACGTCCCCGCTCCTAAGTGGACGGACATCTAGTGTGGTGTTTGCCTAATGTATAGTGGCTTTGGTAACTAGCTATGATTAAAAAATATAAGCTTGAAGATTTATTAATTCAATCTGATGCTAGCGCACTTAGGCCAGCGGAAGATACTGAATGGTTGTCGCATTCTAATCAAGGGCGAGAATTATTGGCGCAAATTGATCAAACGATGATGCGCGTTAAGTCTGGTAAAGAAAAAGTCTATTCATCTGCAGCAATACGAAAAAAGCTAGGCTTGGATGATCAAAACGATGCTGCTGGCTTTGGTGGTTTGATACCCCCACCCAAATAATCCATTTATGCTCGCTGCGGGCTAGAAGCGGTTGCTGGGTTGAAGCAAATCATCCGTTTTAAGAACAGGATGAGAAATGCTATATACTAATGCTATATACATAGGAGCGAATGATGACCATAGCGATTACAACGGTATTTACCAACAACCGTAGCCAGGCAGTTAGATTGCCTGCCGAGGCGCGTTTGCCTGATGAAGTGAAAAAGGTGATCGTGCGCATTCGAGGTCGCGAACGGATCATCACACCAATTGAAAATACGTGGGATAACTTTTTCTTAAATGGCCCCGCAGTATCAGAAGACTTTATGAATGAGCGCGGAGTACAAAAGCCAGTTGAGAGAGAAAGCTTGTAATGCTCAAGTATTTGCTTGATACCAACATTGTTATATATGTTCTCAAGCGCAGACCTAAGGAAGTGCTAGAAATTTTTAATAGAAATGCCAGTCGCATGGCGATTTCTAGCATTACCTTATCTGAGCTGATTTATGGAGCAGAAAAAAGTCCGAACGTCGATAAAAATTTAGAGGCAATCGAAGAGTTTGTTAGCCATTTGGACGTGCTCCCCTATGACGTCAAGGCATCACAACACTATGGTCAAATTAAAGCAGCCCTAGAGAAGAGGGGTGAAATCATTGGTGAGAACGATATTCATATTGCAGCCCACGCAATTAGCCAAGGCCTAATTTTGGTGACCAATAATTTGCAGGAGTTTAAAAGAGTTCCAAATCTAGCACGGGAAAATTGGGTATTGTAATTAGAGGTAATGATGAAAATTGAAGGAGCTAAGCACTTGTTTGATGAACTGTTAGATCAATGGACGGATGATTACAAGGCAGCTAGTGAGCTTAGATTAAAGGTGACCGAAGCATTTGCTAATGTTGCAAATGGCGGTGCTACTAATCCCAAGCTTGGAGTGTTGGCTATGCTTGATTTAATGGAGAGGTCTGAAAAAGACTTCAAGAAAAGATAGATGAGCTTATGAATTGTATTGACAAGTAACACCCACGCTATGGGCTATTAGCCCCCCATTCCTTTAAAGTAATTTGATTAATCTATGAGTATTTCCCATCCTTCCCCAGACCCTTCTGCAGATAATCTAGAGAGGGTGAGTCCGCGCTTTCAGGATCGTCAGGATGCATTCTGGAGTGGGGTGCGCGATGGTCGTGGGGCGCCAGCCATGGTGCTTTTTGCTGGAATGGTGGGCTTTGGGGCGATGGGGCGTACCAATGGCTTTGATCTCTGGTTTACGACGGCGACGAGCTTCCTAATGTTTGCCCTTCCTGGGCAGATTGTGATGCTCGAGATGATTTTGTTAGGCGCCTCATCGGTCACCATTGCTCTAGCTACATCGCTGACCGCAACGCGTTTTGTGACCATGACCGCGACCCTCTTCCCGCTCTTGCACGAGCGTGATCGCAATAAACAACTGTATGCCAAGGTGCATTTACTTGCCATGACCGCATGGGCTATTTCTTTAAAAGAGTTTCAGACGATTGAGCCTAAGCATCGCTTGAGCTATTTTGTTGGTTTGGGTATTTTATGTTGGTTGATTTCTGTACCAGGGACTATTGTCGGGTTCTTGATTGCGGGTAGTGTGCCGATGCCCATTACCTTGGGGCTCATTTTTATCAACCCACTATTTTTCTTACTCACCTTTACCGAGATCAAGGTGACAGGCTACCGCCTAGCTATTTTCATGGGCTGCATTGCTGGCCCAATTTTTTATTTGATTGATCGCGACACTAGTTTGTTAACCGCCGGACTTGTTGGTGGCACGCTAGCCTATTGGATTGATCGCAAATGGATTCGGCGCTATGACCAAAAGAGGTCTGCATGACTATCCTCGATTCTCTCTATCAAAATCTAGATACAGCCTTTGCCTTCAAACAAGGTTGGGAAGCATGGCTCGCTCTAATCGCTGCTTCTCTGGGCACCTATGCATGTAGAGCCATTGGGGTCAAACTCTCAGGTCAAGTGAACCAAGAGAGTGAGTTCTTCCGGTGGCTCTCCGCAGTGACCTATGCGATGGTGGCAGCACTGACGATACGTCTTATCTTTTTACCTATCGGCCTCCTATCAACCGTGCCACTCTACCTAAGAGTATTGGTATGCCTTCTAGCGCTGGGGGTCATGATCTCTAACCCGAGCAGACGCTTGGTGCCTGCATTGCTGATAGGGACCTTGATGATGGTCACAATAGGGGTAATTCGATAAGTATTTCTATAGAAATTTATTTATGATAAAATTTCTATAGAAAATTATGGCTACCCATTTAGTTAATGCATCTCCAAATGCCTCGGTAACTGTTAGTAAAGCGCTTATTAGGGCTGCCGAGCGCCTAGATATTTCCAAGACAGAACTATCAAAGATCTTAGGATTGAGCGCCCCAACTATTACGCGGCTGTATGGCGGAAATTATTTGTTAGAGGAAAAGCGCAAAGAATGGGAGTTTGCTTTTCTATTGATTCGTATATTTCGTAGCTTAGATTCAATCTTGGGAAACGAGAAAACTTCTCAACAATGGTTAAAAAATCACAACAAATCTTTGGGCGGTAAGCCAATTGATTTAATTCAACAAACGGAAGGATTGGTACGTGTCGTTCAATACTTGGACTCCTCTCGAGGTATCGTCTAAACAATTTCATTGGAGGGGTAAGGCATGGAGAATGGTAGAAGCACAGCAGTACGCTGCCACCATGAAAATTGTTGATACCCGAGATGAACAAGACCAATTAGAGGCCTTGCTAGAAAATAGTAAGCCGAGATTATCAGATCATTTTCTTGGCTTACATTATTTACTGGCCACCCCATTTCGTTATCAACCACTAAAGCAAGGATCACGTTTTCGTGGAGTGGGCGATGATGGAGTTTTTTATTGTGCAGAGTCAGCGTTGACAGCAGGAATTGAACTTGGATACTGGCGTTGGCGTTTTTTAATTGACTCTGTTGGTTTGAATGAAATTGAGCCTGTTACCCATACCGCTTTTTCTGTTGATCTTTCTGCTCAAGCTATTGATCTTCGCAAAGAACCTTTTTTAAAAAATCAATCGAAGTGGCATCACCCCATTGATTATGGCCCAACACAACAGTTAGCAAATACGGTCAGGAAAACAAATGTTGGGATTATTTTTTACCAGTCTGTCAGAAATCCAGAGCCGAGCTGGTGTGCAGCTGTAATTCATCCAAAGGCTTTTGCAAGACAAAAACCAATTGGGCAAATGCAAACATGGTTGATGAAAGTGTCACATAAATATCTTACCCTGCGCTCTGAAATGGAATCGATTCAAATATCAACCAGGCACTGGCAATAACAATAGGAATCTATTAGCATTTATGAAATATCCAATAGCAATTGAGATGGGTGGCCCGAAAAAATCGTGGGGGGTTGCTGTACCAGATCTTCCAGGATGTTTTTCTGCAGCTGATTCTGGAATTGATGAATCTATTGAAAATGCCAAAGAGGCGATTGAACTTTGGATTGAAGTCGCATTGGATCAGGAAATGGAGATTCCTAGACCAAGCATGATCACTGATCTTCAGAAGAAAAAGGAATACAAGGGGTGGTTTGGGCAGTTGCAGAAGTCGACCCCGCTTTGCTTTCAGATGAGATTGAGCGCATTAACATTACATTGCCCAAAAGAGTATTCAGCAGATTAGATGCAAAAGCTAAGAAAGCTGGGGAGAGTCGCTCAGGATTTATCGCACATTTAGCGCTGTGTACATAATGAACTCAAGGAGTTGAAGTAATCCTAGTAAACTCGAAAGCACTTTTAAAGATACTTTTAAAAGTGCTATAATAGTAGTTAGTTAAGTCATCGAAAGGAAATCATGACACATGCCATTCTAGCCAGCACGACAGCCAGCGTCACTGAGCTCAAAAAGGATCCCATGAATACGGTGGCGGCTGGGGAGGGCTTCCCTGTAGCGATTCTCAATCGGAATGAACCCGTTTTTTACTGTGTTCCCCGCAAGGCATATGAACGAATCATAGACATGCTTGAGGATATGGAACTAAATGCCATTGCTAATGCGCGTAAGGGACAAAAACGGATTCGGGTAACGCTGGATGACCTATAAGCTTGACTTTTATGAGGACGCATACAAAGAATGGAAAAAACTGGATGCAACCGTTCGAGAGCAATTTAAGGCAAAACTAGAAGAACGTCTTGTGTACCCCTGTCTTCCCAGTGCCAAACTCCGCAAGAGTGATAACCGCTATAAAATTAAGTTAAAGCAAGCAGGCTATCGCTTGGTTTATGAGGTCAATAACAAAACGATCACAGTGACAGTGATTGCAATTGGTAAGCATAATCGCAATGAAGTTTATTTGCTGGCTTCTAAGCGAATGCTCAAGTAGTTAAATCTCAACCATCAAGATGGCTCTCTAGAATTCTGACAATATGCATTGCCTCTCTACTAGCCCCATCGGCAATTTGATGTCGGCAACTCGTGCCATCAGCCACCACAAGCGCATCGGGCTGCTTACGAATGCTTGGTAACAAACTGAGTTCAGCCATTTGCTTGGATGCCTTAATGTGCTCAACTTCATAACCAAAGCTACCAGCCATCCCGCAACAGGACGATTCAATCAGTTGTGGGTTGGCGTTGGGGATTAGTCTCAGTAGCTCAAGAGCGGGACTGACTGCAGCAAAGGCTTTTTGATGGCAGTGGCCATGGAGCAAAATGGGTTTACTGGATTCTTTGAACTGCGGAGTAAAGCGATTCGCTTTGTATTCTTTGGCTAAAAACTCTTCAAGCAGCTGGGCCTGCTGACTTACCAGTTCTGCCTTGGGGCCTAAGCCCATTTGTAAGGCTTCATCGCGCAAGGTAAATAAGCACGAGGGCTCAAGTCCCACAATCGTAATCCCTGCTTGGGCATAGGGTGCCAAGTGATTGACTAAGGCCGTAATACGTTCTTTCGCTTCATGAACCATGCCCGCCGCTAGATAGGTGCGACCACAGCAGAACGGTTTTTGCTCGCCTTGATTTTTTGGTGGTTGTACCACATGCACGGCATACCCAGCTTTCTTTAATAGCGAGAGCGCAGATTGCAAGTTCTCGTTTTCAAAGTAGGCATTAAAGGTATCGGCAAAGAGCACGACACGTTTGTCATGCTTGGCAAGTTCCTCGGCAGCCATAAAGGGCAATGGTGCTTGATTCCAAAAATGTTTACTTTTCCAAATCGGTAATGAACGTTTCGCGCTAATCCCCGTTACCCATTCCTGAATCTTCGCAAGAAGCGGAATGTGATTGCGCAGATTGAGTAAGAACGGTAAGCCAGGTACTTTGCTAATCATGGGTGCATAGCGAGGCAAGTTAGCAACCAAGCGATCGCGCAGCGTATGTCCAAAACGTTCTTTATATTGCGCCAAGAACTCAATCTTCATCTTAGCCATATCCACGCCCGTGGGGCACTCGCGTTTGCAGCCTTTGCAGCTAACACATAGGTCCATCACTTCTTTTACGGCTTGGGTAGCGAGTGGCAGATGCGCTGGAGGGGTATCACCTAAATTAGTAATTTGCCCGGACATTGCAAGTCGTAGGGTATTGGCTCGGCCTCGGGTGAGATCTTTCTCATTGCGGGTAATGCGATAACTGGGGCACATGACATCGGCATCAAACTTACGGCAATGCCCATTGTTATTACACATATCAATCGCTTTGGCTAAACCTTGCGCAGGATCACCCCCACTACCGGCTGCCGTAATTGCTTCGGTCACAGGATTACTTTGGACGTTCCAAGCCGACCAGTCGAGCTTGGGTCGTACTGGAATAACGGTATAGCTGGGTGAATAGCGAAAGTAGCTAGCATCATCCATCTTGGGCGGGTTCACAATCTTCCCAGGATTGAAGAGATTGCTCGGATCAAATTGGTATTTGATCTGCGCCAGAGCCTCAGTAATTTTGGGCCCGAATTGCCAAGAGATCCACTCGCCACGACATAGCCCATCACCATGTTCACCACTGAAGGCACCTTTGTATTTGCGCACTAACTCAGAAGCCTCTTCTGCAATGGCCCGCATTTTTAAAGCGCCATCGCGGCGCATATCGAGAATCGGGCGGACATGCAGGGTACCAACTGAGGCATGGGCATACCAAGTACCGCGCGTACCATGTTTACTAAATACCTCAGTCAGTGCTTGGGTGTAATTGGCGAGATGCTCAAGGGGTACCACACAATCCTCAATAAAGCTCACCGGTTTGCCATCGCCTTTGAGACTCATCATGATGTTAAGACCTGCCTTACGGACTTCCCATAAGTTCTTTTGCATCGCCGGATCGGGCAGCATCACGACCGAGTTCGGTAAACCTAAATCACTCATGAGGGTGTCAAGCTCTTTGAGTTTTTGTAAGAGGGGGGCATGTTCATCACCGGAGAACTCAACCAGCAAAATGGCATCCACTGTTTTGGCATTAGCATCGACCAGAGCAGTTTCAATGGTCTTCCGAAAGGCGGGATTATTGCGCGAGAGATCAATCATGGTGCGATCAACGAGCTCAACAGCTGTCGGACCCAAGCGCACAATGTGCTGCGCACTATCCATGGCTTTGTAAAAGCTTGCAAAGTTGACCACACCCAAGACCTTATGCTTAGGTAGTCGAGCCAGTTTGAGCTTTAGGGATTTAAAGAAAGCGAGCGTGCCTTCACTACCGACGAGCAGATGAGAGAGATTGACACTGTTGTCGAGCGTGTAGGGCAACTCACTTTGCGGATGAAAGACATCCAAGTTGTAACCCGCAACTCGGCGCATGACCTTAGGCCAGTGCGCCTCAATTTCAGGCTTTAAGTGATCAACCAAACCCTTGACAAAATCACCCAAAACCTTTGCTTCACCCACAGCACCGTCATAAGAACCAAAGTGAGCGAGTTGACCATTGGCAAGCCAAGCATCAATGCCCAAGACGTTGTGCACCATATTGCCGTAGGCAATCGAGCGGCTACCACAGGAGTTATTGCCTGCCATGCCACCAATCGTGGCTTGTGCCCCTGTAGAGACATCGACGGGGTACCAGAGGCCATGGGGCTTGAGAAAAGTATTGAGGTGATCTAAAACCATGCCCGGTTCGACTTCAATCGTGGCCTTTTCGGCATCGGCCAGATCAGAACTCAAAATATTACGAAAGAACTTACTGTTATCAATCACCAATGCGGCGCCGGTCGTTTGGCCGCATTGACTCGTGCCACCACCGCGGGCCAAAACGGGGATGCCAGATTCTTTGGCGATGGCAAGACCTGCCTCAATATCCTCGGCAGACTCCGGCACTAAAACAGCTAAGGGAAATTGCTGGTAAATAGAGGCATCGGTGGCATAGCGACCGCGGCTAGCACTATCGACCATGACCTGACCTTTAACTCCCTTTTGCAGCTTCGTAGTGATTTCTGGGGGTAGGCTTTTTATGCTAAAACTCGGATCGGCAGGTATTTTGGTCATGAAAAAAGAGTATTCGGGAGGTTGCTGATAAACAATGGCGCAAACAATGTTCAAAAAATGATTGTAGTGATTTAAATATTTCCTTTCAGGGGGGGTGCCCAGATCTTTATTAATTACTTGCCGACAATTTGCAAGGGATCAACTTATACTATTTCAGGTATAATTTAGCGATGCTCGAAACTGAAAAACCATTATTTTGGATTGGAAGTAGTTATAAAGATTTGCTAGCCCTTCCTGTTGAGGTCAAAAGAAGATATGGATCTTATTTTGGCTAGATTAAAGATCGCTGCAAAAATAGCGAAGGAGATAGAAGATGAAAAAAAGAATAATTAACGGAATTGAATTTTCCCAAAGCTCTAGAAATATCTTCGCTGATTTTGGCTTGCCAGATTCAGATAAATTAAAAATCAAGACTGATCTTGTCATTCAGATTATTAAGGCAATAGAACGACTGCACTTAACGCAAGCTGAGGCTGCCAAACGGATGGGGATATCACAGCCAAAAGTATCGGCAATGATTAACGGCGACTTCTCTAATTTGTCTGAACGAAAACTGATGGATTGCTTAACTCATCTTGGCTATAACATTGAAATTAGGGTTAAGCCTGTTAGAAAGTCCGTGGGGAGCATGCGCGTAGCTTTTGTTTAATTTTGTGTTTCAAAAATCATGGCAGAATGTAGCGAGACAAATATACTTATCCAAAGGGGCACCATGTTATCAACCAAACCTTATTTAAAGCAAACCGATGTCCAAAAAATATTAGATGCGGCGAATGCCTATGCCGAGAAACACAATTGGGCAGTCACCATCGCCGTGTGTGATGATGGCGGTCATCTTTTGGGGCTGATCCGCAGAGACGGCTGCGCTCCCGTGTCCTCCTACATAGCTCAAGACAAGGCCCGTGCCTCGGCCATGGGAAAGCGCGAAAGCAAGGTCTATGAGGACATTATTAATAATGGCCGGACCGCCTTTGCCACGGTGCCGCACATCAAGGGCATGCTCGAAGGCGGGGTCAATATTGATGTCGATGGCCACACCATTGGCGCGGTGGGTGTTTCTGGTGTGAAGTCTGCTGACGATGCTGGAATCGCAAGGGCGGGTATTGCTGCCATTCTTTGAGACTTTCTTAAAGTTTCAGGTTATCCCAAGGGGATTAGTCGGCTTGACGATTAGGTAAATTGTTTCTACAATGTAGATACATAAGGAGGATCGTATGCAGGCTGTCATCAAAAAGTGGGGTAATAGTCCAGCATTACGCTTAAGCTCAGCCATCATGAAGTCCGCAAAGCTGAATTTGGATCAAGAGGTAACGATCCACATTCAACGGGGAAGGATTGTGATTGAGCCAAGCACCCCATCTGGTTTTGTCTTGGATGATCTGATTGCTCAAATCAGTAAAAAAAATCTACATACTGAAGTTGACTTCGGAAATCCAGTTGGTCGTGAGGTTTGGTGATGCCCAAATCCTATGTTCCGGATGCGGGAGATATTGTTTGGTTGCAATTTGATCCTCAGGCGGGTCGTGAGCAAGCGGGGCATCGTCCCGCCCTGGTTTTATCGCCAGCGGCTTACAATGTTAAAACTAACTTAATGCTCTGTTGCCCGCTGACAACGCAAGTTAAATCTTATCCATTCGAGGTCGTCTTTACGGAAGGCGGCACACAGTCTGCCGTACTTGCTGACCAGCTGAAGTCTTTGGACTGGAAAGTCAGAAAAGCAAAGTTCAGATCAAAGCTCACGCGGGAGACCATGGTGGTCGTCAAGTTAAAAATTAAGGCGCTTTTGTGCTTACAGTGAATTCAATTTAACTAAATTTCAGCCGCCCCCAAATCCTAGAGTCAAATTCCCTAAAAACCGGTCTTTGTAGGAAATCATGAGCCGTATTTTTCAAAATACGGCTCAAAATCTGATCCGATTACCCTCTTGAATATCTTTTTTTCGACTATTTTGAAGTAAATTGCAAAAAAGTCGCGACTTTATTGAAAAATACTATAAAATAGTCGCATGAAGCGCTATCTCGACGCCTTAGTCCTCAATGACCTTTCCAAAAAGGCCGTTATTTTGACGGGTCCCCGGCAGATCGGAAAAACGACTCTCAGCCAACAGCTCATGGAGAAGTTTACGCATGCCCAATATTTAAATTGGGATGTTCCAGCGGATCGAAAAATCTTACAACGCCAAACATGGAATCCAAAGGCAGGGCTTTTGGTTGTTGATGAAATTCATAAAATGCGGAACTGGAAATCATGGCTAAAGGGCGTCATCGATGGGCGCTCTCCAGAGCAAGCATTATTGGTCACGGGCAGTGCTCGGATGGATACTTTTCGGCAATCCGGAGAGTCGCTAGCAGGCCGATATTTTTCTTGTCGTTTGCATCCAATTTCAGTCAAAGAGTGGTGCGAACAAGAGGGGGTTGGCGCTTCCCAAGCTCTGGATCATCTTTTGGAGCGTGGAGGATTCCCAGAGCCCTGTTTAGCGAAAAGCGCAACGGAGGCTGACCGTTGGCGTGCCCAGTACTTTACCGATTTAATTCGGGAGGATGTCTTAGAGTTTTCTCGGTTACATGAAATTAATGTGATGCGTTTATTCATCAACGTTTTGCGTGATCGGGTTGGATCGCCGCTTTCGCTAGCATCGATAGCGCGCGACTTGGAAGTATCGCCAGCTACCCTAAAGACCTATTTAGAGATTTTGAAAGCTTTATTTATTGTTTTCACGATTCATCCATGGTATCGCAATGTGGGAAGAGCGATGCTGCAAATGCCTAAAATCTATTTTTTTGATACCGGTTTGGTGCGCGGGGATCAAGGCGTTAGATTAGAAAATGCGGTCGCAGGGATGTTGTTAAAGCAAAGAGATTTCTTGCGCGATAGCCATGGTGTTGATGCGGGGTTGCACTATATTCGCACCAAAGATGGTGCTGAAGTTGATTTTGCACTTAGTGAAGGCGAGTCCATTACTCAGTTAATTGAGTGTAAATTAAGTGATGAGACTCCTCATAAAGCGTTAACCCGGTTTGCGGCACAATTTTCGCAAGCCCAAGCCGTACAAATTGTTGGTAATCTGCGCCAAGAAGAGCTAGTCCAGGGAATACAGGTAACGGATGCAGCACGCTGGCTAGCTCAACTGGAAGTCTAGTAAAAACGCTAAAAATTCTGAGCCCTGTAAAATAGAAGAGTGTCTATAAATACTGATCAAACTGAGCCCACCTCGGGCAATTCTCCAGCCGCTTTATTTGCTGATTTCCACCTAGATCCTAAGATCTTAAAAGCGGTTGCCGAGCAAGGCTATACCCAAGCGACCCCTATCCAAGCCAAGGCCATCCCGATAGTTTTAGAGGGCCGTGATGTCATGGGCGCGGCGCAGACCGGTACTGGGAAGACTGCTGCATTCACCTTGCCAATCATTCAGAAGTTGTTGCCCAATGCCAATGCCAGTACATCGCCAGCCCGTCATCCCATTCGAGCTTTGATACTGACTCCCACTCGTGAGTTGAGCGATCAAGTGGCGGATAACGCGAGCTTGTATGCCAAACATACGGATTTACGCACAGCCGTTGTCTTTGGTGGGGTCGATATCAAACCGCAGGCGATGACCTTGCGCGCCGGTGTAGAGATTTTGATTGCTACCCCAGGACGCTTATTGGATCATCTGGGCTCTAAGACCGCAGACCTCTCACAAGTGCAAATCTTGGTGCTCGATGAAGCGGACCGAATGCTCGATATGGGCTTCCTACCCGATTTGCAGCGCATCATCAATCTGATTCCAGCACAACGCCAAACCCTGTTGTTCTCGGCAACCTTCTCGTCTGAAATTAAAAAGTTAGCGCAGACCTATTTGCGTAATCCCGTCACAATTGAAGTAGCCAGACAAAACGCGGCTGCGGATACTGTTAATCAAGTCATCCATTTTGTGAAGTCCGAGAACAAGCGCGCAGCGATTGTGGCAATCTTACAAAACCGAGTGAAGGCTGGACACACCAAACAATGCATCATCTTTACCAATAGCCGACTAGGGTGCGCGCGTTTGGCAAGAGCACTAGAGCATGATGGGATTAAAGCAGCCGCGATTCATGGAGATAAGAGTCAGGGCGAACGCATGCTAACTCTCGAGGCCTTCAAGAGTGGTGCGATTGACGCCTTGGTGGCTACCGATGTTGCTGCTAGAGGGCTGGATATTTCTGAGATGCCGTGTGTGATTAATCATGAACTTCCTTTTAGTGCGGAAGATTTTATTCATCGCATTGGCAGAACAGGCAGAGCAGGCAGTAAAGGCGATGCCATTGCACTGGTCGATGATAGTGAGAAGCGTTTGCTTGAGGATATTGAGAAGCTCTTAAAGCGTAAGCTGCCCGTTTCGGCTTTACCGACGATGAATACCACTACAAAGACATACATACAGTCGCCTGGCTCCAAACCAATTGCCGCTGACCCCTTCTTCTATATGCCTTATGAGTCGAATAAACAGAGCAAGGAAGTGATCGCGGAAACTGTCTCTCCAGTTGCTACTTCAAAACCGGCGGATGGTAAAAATAAGAAACCCGTTTTAGGTGCTCTTTTAGGCGGCTCAAAGAAGTAAGATTAAAGATAACAATCTCGCCATTGGCGTATTTTGATTTGTAACCATTCGTGTGTGCTAATACTCAGCTCGTTTTTGTCCTCTTTTAAGCCAAGACGCTGGGCGGCTCCTCTTAGAGAATTAAAAATAGCCTCTTGATGACTTATATCAATTGCTAACGCCCGGGTTTGCTTGCTCAACTTTTCACCTGCTGCATTAGTAACGAGCGGTAGATGCAGATAGCTGGGTCTTGGGTATCCTAGGACCTTTTGTAAATAGAGTTGCCGTGCTGTATTGCTCAATAGATCTTCGCCGCGAACGATATGGGTAATACCCTGAAGATAATCATCAACCACAACAGCGAGTTGGTAAGTAAACAAACCATCGGATCGTCGAATCACAAAATCGCCCACTTCGTGCACCAGATCTTGTAATTGAACTCCTTTCATTCGATCGGTAAATTGCAGTACACACGAGCTTGGTAAGGCCACTCGGATAGCCGTTTTTACTGCTTGTCGATTTTGATTACGACAGCTTCCTGGGTAAATGAGTTCCTCGTGACGCCCCAGCTTAAGCCCATTTGCTCGTAAAGTCTCCTCAATGTCTTTGCGTGAGCAAATACAGCGATAAGTCATTTGATCCTTCCTTAATTGTTCTAGTGCGGCTTGGTATAAGTCGGTACGTTTGGATTGCCAGACTACGTCCTCATCCCAATGAAGACCACAGGCTTTGAGTTGCTGCAAAATGATTTGGTCGGACCCCGCTATTGTTCTTGGCGTATCAACATCTTCCATCCGCACAATCCATTGACCCCCATGGGCTTTCGCGTCAAGCCAACTCCCTAGGGCAGTTGTCAATGAGCCTAAATGCAGGGGTCCAGTGGGTGAGGGTGCAAAGCGGCCTTTGTAGGGAGTGGTCAGTGTGTGCCCTACTTGGCTAGAGCCTTGATTGAATTGAGGATTCTGAATCGGGGTCATTTGAGGCATTCTTTTGGGGTGCTCACAGCTAAAATCATCTCATATGGCAGCACCCCAATTCATCCACCTTCGTTTGCATTCGGAGTATTCGATTACCGATGGAGCGGTGCGCATTGACGATGCGGTTCAGGCCGCATGTAACGATGCGATGGGTGCCATAGCGCTCACCGATTTAGGTAATCTCTTTGGCTTAATCAAATTCTACTCAGCAGCACGCGCTGGAGGAGTTAAACCCATTGCGGGTGCCGATGTTTGGTTGAGTAATGAGCTAGAGCCTGACTTGCCACATCGCATGCTCTTGCTCGTACAAAACCATACTGGCTATCTCAATCTTTGCCAATTACTCACCAAAGCGTCGCTACAGAATCAAGTCCATGGGCGTGCAGAGGTCCACCCCAGTTGGTTTATACAGGCACCAGAAAAACATTCGGGCGACTCTAAGAAAGCCATACGGAGCCTAGCGGATGGCTTGGTCGCATTATCGGGCGCCCATTTGGGTGATGTTGGCAGCACCTTGTTGGCTGGCAATCAGGAGCAGGCTAAAAAACTGGCCATGCATTGGCAAGGCGTATTTGGCGGCCGGTATTTTATTGAGCTGCAGCGCAGTGGTCATGCGCAAGATGAGTCTCATGTTCAGTTGGGATGTCAGCTAGCGAGTGAGTTGGACATCCCTGTCGTGGCTACCCATCCCATTCAGTTCATGAAGCCTGATGATTACACCGCACATGAGGCACGAGTCTGTATTGCCGAGGGTGAGTTGCTCGGCAATCCGCGTCGACCCAAACTCTTTACAGAACAACAATATTTTCTAACGCAAGCACAAATGCAGGAGCGCTTTGCTGATCTTCCGTCTGCACTCTCCAATTCGGTTGAGATCGCCAAGATGTGTAACTTAACCCTAATCTTGGGTCAAGCACGTCTACCGGAATTTCCAACGCCGGACGGTATGGCCTTAGATGCGTATCTAATGCAACAAGCTGAGTTGGGTCTAAAAAAGAATCTACTAAAGCTCTATCCCGATGAGGAGGAGCGCAAATCGATTGAGGCGCGTTATGTTGATCGCCTCAAGTTTGAAGTAAACACGATCTCGCAAATGGGCTTCCCGGGATATTTCTTAATTGTGGCGGACTTTATCAATTGGGCCAAGAGCAATGGCGTGCCGGTGGGGCCTGGCAGAGGATCGGGTGCTGGTTCTTTGGTTGCGTTCTCATTGGGTATTACGGACCTTGACCCACTTCGCTATAACTTGCTCTTTGAGCGCTTTTTAAATCCCGAGCGGGTATCCATGCCTGACTTTGATATTGATTTTTGTCAGCATGGTAGGGACCGCGTGATTGCCTATGTCAAAGAGAAATACGGCAAAGATGCGGTGAGTCAAATTGCTACCTTTGGCACGATGGCTGCTAAAGCGGCGATTCGGGATGTGGGGCGTGTGCTAGAGCAGCCCTATGGCTTTGTCGATGGGATTGCTAAGTTAGTGCCCTTCAAACCAGGTCAAGTGGTGACCATTGAGTCGGCCAAGAAAGAAGAAAAGCAACTGGCTGAGCGAGAGAAAAATGAAGAAGAGGTGCGGCAATTATTGGCCCTTGCGCAGCAGTTAGAGGGGATGACCCGAAACGTGGGAATGCATGCTGGAGGCGTGCTGATTGCACCCGGTAAGTTAACGGACTTTTGCCCTTTGTATACCCAAGATGCTAAAGATCAGGATGCAGGTGTTATTAGTCAATTTGATAAAGACGATGTCGAGTCTATTGGTTTGGTGAAATTCGATTTCTTGGGTTTGACCACACTAACGATCTTAGCGGGGGCTGAGCGTTGGATTAAAACACTTCACCCACAGAGAAAGAATTGGAGTATCAGCGATATTCCTCTAGATGATCCCGCGGCTTTTGAGTTACTCAAGCGCGGCAACACGGTTGCGGTATTCCAGTTGGAAAGTCGGGGTATGCAGGGGATGTTGCGCGACGCCAAACCCGATCGCTTTGAAGATATTATTGCGCTCGTTGCGTTGTATCGTCCCGGTCCCATGGATCTCATTCCAGATTACATTAAACGCAAGCACGGTCAGCAACGGGTTGAGTACCCTGATCCACGGATTGAGCCTGTCTTGCGGGAGACCTACGGAATCATGGTGTACCAAGAGCAGGTGATGCAAATGGCGCAGATGATTGGCGGCTACTCCTTAGGCGGGGCCGACCTATTACGGCGTGCGATGGGTAAGAAAAAGCCAGAAGAAATGGCTCAACACCGCAAGATTTTTCGAGAAGGTGCACAAAAGAATGGCTTAACCGAATACAAAGCCGATGAGATCTATGACCTCATGGAGCGCTTTGCAGGCTATGGATTTAATAAGTCGCATGCCGCAGCGTATGCACTGCTTGCCTATCAAACGGCTTGGCTCAAGGCGTATTATCCCGCTGAGTTCATGGCAGCCAACTTATCTTTATCGATGGATGACACCGATAAGATCAAGATCTTGTATGACGATAGTTTGCATCAGGGTTTAAACATATTACCGCCCGACATTAATACAGGTATGTATGAGTTCACCCCAATTGGTGATGAGAAAAGTGCTCAAGAAAAACCTATGGACACCGTTGAAGCTCAGCACCGATCGCCCTTAAAAACAATACGCTATGGTTTGGGTGCAGTTCGTGGAACTGGTGAGGGCGCCATTCAAATTATTGTTGAGGCTCGTAAGGCTGGTCCCTTTGTTAATTTATTTGATTTCTGTGCCAGAGTCGATCGACGGCAGGTCAATCGACGTGCCATCGAGGCCCTCATTCGTGCGGGTGCTTTTGATACGATCGCGGGTGATTCAGCAAAAGGTTACGCCAACCCTTATGAGGGGCGCGCCACTCTCTTGGCATCACTTTCTCGGGCTATTGAAGCGGCTGAGCAAGCACAGGCATCCGCTCACCAGGTGAGTTTGTTTGACCTTGGTGAAGACTCTGAGAAGCATGTCCCGGAGTATGTTCGTGAAGCATCCTCTTCCGAGAAAAAGCGCTTACAAGATGAAAAGGCTGCTTTGGGACTGTGCTTAACGGGGCATCTCTTTGATGCCTATCGCCCTGAGGTAACTCACTTTGTCCGACAGCCATTAGTAAAGGTGACCGAAGGCAAAGACCAACTGGTCGCCGGAATTATTACCTCCTCCCGAATGCTAATGGGTCAGCGTGGTCGGATGATGATCGCCACCATTGATGATGGGACTGCAGCACTAGAGCTCACTTTGTACAGCGAGATGTATGAACCAAACCGCTCGTGGTTAAAAGAAGATGAGCTACTGATTGCGAAGGTCAATGTAAGTCCGGATAAGTTCTCAGGAGGTTTGCGGGTAGTGGCCGAGAGCGTGATGGATATAGTGGGCGCACGTCTGCGTTTTGCCAGGAATGTGCATCTCAATCTAGATACCGGTATTGATCTCAAAGTATTGCGCGCGCAAATTAATCCATTCCTGATTCAGTCGAGTCAGGTTAATACCCAATCGAATCTCACCAAAAAAGGATTGCCTCTAACAGCAGCAGTGGTCGCAAAAGGCGGCGCATGTCTTGTCCAGTTTCCGGATGATATCCGCCTATATCCCGATGACAATTGCTTACGCAATTTGCATCAAATCTTGGGAAATAAATCCGGATTCAATTCACCAATCAGCCCGGTAGAAGTTCAGTATGCCTAATTTGTTTCTTATTATATACAAATTTATTAATTTGTATATAATAAGAAACAAATGATCACCAAGATAGCAAATCTCGATAACCTACATGAATTGGGTAAAACACTCCAAATGCGCCGTAAAGCCCTTGGGGTGCGCTCGCAGGTTGCTGCCGATTGCGCCTGTATTTCAAGGGTTACCTTGCACCGTATTGAAAAAGGGGAGCCCTCAGTCAGCATCGGGGCCTATTTACAGGTTTGCAAAGTTTTGGGACTTGGTCTTTTTGCACTTGAAAAGAATTTGGAAGCACCCATATCAACAAAACACTCAAGCATTGAATTTGATCCCAATCGACTGGATGATGAGCAAATTGCAGTTCAATACTACCCACAATTAAAGGCACTGGCTTGGCAATTACGTGAGGACGCACTTATCTCGCCCCGCGATGCATTGAATATCTATGAGCGTAACTGGCGCTTGATCGATTTGGAAAAAATGACTACTGAGGAAAAAAAATTGATTGAGCAGTTAAAAAACGAAGTTGGTAAAGGCTGCCTCCTTGTATAAACGAACCCATCATCAGCAAATTGCTACGATATTGGCATACCTCAATCCTCTGTATTTAATGGAGCACCAGTGTTTCTTTGGGGGTGGAACCGCTATCGCACTTCGATATGGAGAGTTTCGTGAATCCGTTGATATTGATTTCTTGATTTCTGATATTGGTCTGTATGGGAAAGTTCGGAATGATATCCGCGATCACCATGATTTATCTCCACTATTGCTGCCTGGAAAAACCTTAGAATTAATCAGAGATTTAAGAACTGATCAGTATGGCATTCGAACGGTAATTGGGATCGGTGAGGCAAAAATTAAATTAGAGATTATTAGTGAAGGCCGAATCTCATTCGATCTGCCCGAGCCAAAAGAATTTATAGATGGCATTCCGAGTCTAACTCGATTGGATTCAATTGCTAGTAAGTTATTAGTAAATTCAGATCGCTATGCCGATGATAGTGTTTACAGCCGCGATCTAATTGATTTAGCGATGATGAAGCCGACCAAAAAGGAACTTCATCTTGCTATAGAGAAGGCAAAAAAAGCCTATGGGGATAGCATTCAAAGAGATTTGGTGCGCTCAATCGATTATTTATTTCAGCGAGAGAGGCGTTTGGACAAATGCACTGATTATCTAAAGATTGTTTTACCCGTATCAGTCATTTATCAAAACATTCAAAAGCTAAAAGATTACGTGCGCAAATCCTAGCGATTCTTTAAATAGGACTCAAATTCATCCTTTAGTTCAGGATGTTTGAGTGCAAACTCAATGGTCGCCTTGAGGTATCCAAGTTTGCTGCCACAGTCATACCGAATACCTTCGTATTCATAGGCAATAACAGGCTCCTCTTTGAGAAGGGCTGCAATCGCATCTGTTAATTGATATTCACCACCCGAGCCTGGTTTGAGATTGCGGATGTGTTTAAAAATCGAGGAAGACAGGATATAACGACCGACAACACCTAGATTAGATGGCGCATCCTTTGACTCCGGCTTTTCAATAATGCCGCTGACCGTATGGATACCAGCGCTTTGGGATTGAACGGCTACAACGCCATACGATTTACTTTGTTCAGGTTTGATTTTCTCAACTGCTAGGATAGATGCGCTTTGCTTGGCGAACAGATCCACCATTTGTTTTAGAACGGCTGGTTGGCCATCTAAGAGGTCGTCTGCCAGGATCACGGCAAAGGATTCGTCGCGGACGAGTTTTTCAGCACAAAGAACCGCATGCCCAAGGCCTAATGGTTCTGCTTGACGTACATAAACACAGTCGACGTGACTGGGTTTGACATTGCGGACAATCTCTAAGAGGCTTTGTTTATTCTTTGCTTCAAGTTCTGCCTCGAGTTCATAGGCTTTATCAAAGTGATCCTCAATGGCACGCTTACTGCGACCAGTGACGAAAATCATTTCGGTAATACCTGCAGCGATGGCTTCTTCCACAGCATATTGAATCAAGGGCTTATCCACCACATTAAGCATCTCTTTTGGACTTGCCTTGGTGGCTGGCAGAAAGCGCGTACCAAGCCCTGCGACGGGAAAGACGGCTTTTGTGATCGGTTTAGAATTCATAGATGTAATTATGCATTTTGCAGGATTTATCGTCACTTTTTTGAATTTTCTTAAGTAATCACATCTTAATTGTTTTCAATGTATAAAAATGCTAAAAAATCTACGCAATCCATTATGCAGACCCACTCATCCCGGAGCAATATTACGGGAGGATATTTTGCCTGCTTTGGCGATTAGTCAATCAGCTTTAGCAGAATATTTAGGAGTGAGCCGCATGACCGTATCAGAAATAGTGCTTGAAAAGCGCTCAATTAGCGCTGAGATGGCACTACGGATTTCAAAGACAATTGGAGGATCTCCTGAAAGCTGGTTACAAATGCAATCTGCTGTGGATTTATGGGATGTAACCCAACGTTTTAAAGCAGATCCAAAAAAATTACCAAGGCCCATCCCAAACTATGCATTTGCTTAAATGGGATGGTTCATTGAGCTAATTTTGCTAACTGCTGACTCAGTTTGGCATGACTAGCCTCAAACTCAGCAAGGCGCTTTTTCTCTTGCTCGATAACCTCTGCCGGTGCGCGTGCCACAAAACCTTCATTACCTAATTTGTTCTGACATTTACTAATTTCCCCTGCGAGACGAGCAATTTCTTTGGATAGACGTGCATGCTCGGCTTTCGGGTCAACATCAATCTTGAGAAGTAATTTATTTTGACCAACAAGGGCAATTGGGGCTCCTGGGGCGTCTTGCTCAAATTGCGCTTCATCGTTAATGATCTTGACCTCAGATAGCTTGGCTAGGGCGCCAAGATAAGGAGCAGCTTTTTTTAAGAATGAGGAGTTGCCAGTAATCCACAGGGGCACTTTCTGTGCTGGTGAGATCTGCATTTCGCCACGCAGGTTACGACAAGCATCGACAATGGCTTTGACCTCATTCATCCATACTTCACTCTTGGGGTCAATCTTCTTGGGCTCAGAAACTGGATAGGCCTGCAAGGCAATGGATTGAGCGGGTTGCTGTGATATATCTTTGCCACTCTTGGGCCCAATGGTTTGCCATAACTCTTCCGTAATGAAAGGAATGATGGGATGGGCAAGACGCAAGATTGTTTCTAAAACCCGCAACAGAGTGCGACGCGTAGCGCGCTGCTGGGCGGGTGTACCGGTTTGTAACTGTACTTTCGCTAGCTCTAGATACCAATCGCAGTATTCATCCCAGACAAATTGATAAATCGCTGTGGCAATATTGTCAAAACGGTAATCGGCAAATCCTTTAGCCACGTCTGCTTCGGTACGCTGCAGGATCGATACGATCCAGCGATCGGCCGCTGAAAAATCTAAATAGCCTTCAGGCCCACATTGGTTATCGCACGGAGCAAAGCCATTGTCTTTCTCATCACCAGGGCAGTTCATTAAGACAAATCGAGTTGCATTCCAGAGCTTATTACAAAAATTACGATAACCCTCACAACGTTTCTGATCAAAATTAATATTGCGACCCAATGAGGCCAGTGAGGCAAAGGTAAAGCGCAAGGCATCGGTTCCAAAGGGGGGGATGCCATCCGCAAATTCTTTTTTAGTCTTCTTGGTAATGCTCTCAGCTTGTTTAGGGTTCATCAGACCAGAGGTGCGCTTATTGACTAAGCTTTCGAGATCAATACCATCAATTAAATCAATCGGGTCCAAGGTATTGCCTTTGGACTTACTCATCTTTTGGCCCTCAGCATCCCGCACTAAGCCATGCACATAAACCGCGTGAAATGGAACCTTACCGGTAAAGTGACAGGTCATCATCACCATGCGCGCAACCCAGAAAAAGATGATGTCAAAACCAGTAACCAATACAGAGGAGGGTAAAAAGTGCTCTAACTCTTTGGTTTGTTTGGGCCATCCCAATGAGCTAAATGGAACAAGTGCAGAGCTAAACCAAGTATCTAAGACATCATCATCGCGTCTTAGGGATCCCGAATATCCAGAAGCCTTTGCTTTGCATTTTGCCTCTTCCTCTGAACGAGCAACAAAGATCTCTCCTGCATCACCATACCAAGCTGGAATTTGATGACCCCACCACAGCTGCCTTGAAATACACCAGTCCTGAATATTCTCGAGCCACTGCGTATAGGTATTGATCCAGTTCTCAGGGACTAGTTTGATATCACCGGAAGTAACTGCATGCAGTGCTGCGCCGGCAATCGATTGGCCGGGCTGATAAAGATTCTCTGGGCTGGGCTTAGACATAGCCACGAACCATTGGTCAGTCAGCATTGGCTCAATCACCGTTTGAGTACGATCGCCGCGAGGTACCATCAATGTATGGGGTTGAACTTTATCGAGTAGCTTGGCCGATTCAAGGTCAGCCACAATTTGTTTGCGTGCAGTAAAGCGATCAAGACCTTGATATTTTTTTGGAGCATTCTCATTAATCTTGGCGTCGAGGGTAAGTACATCAATGAGTGGTAGTTGATGACGTTGACCCACTGCATAGTCATTAAAATCGTGGGCTGGAGTAACCTTCACCACACCCGTTCCAAAACTCATGTCGACATAGGAGTCGGCAATAATCGGAATACTGCGCTCGCATAGAGGTAGGTCAACGGTTTTACCAATGAGATGACGATAGCGCTCATCATCAGGGTGCACCATGACAGCCACGTCGCCCAGCAAGGTCTCGGGACGGGTGGTCGCAACAATTAATTGACCGCTACCATCGGACAGTGGATAGCGGATATGCCACAAACTGCCTTGTTCTTCGGTACTAACAACTTCCAAATCAGATACAGCAGTGCCCAGAACAGGATCCCAATTGACCAATCGCTTACCCCGATAGATCAGGCCTTGCTCATAGAGAGTTGCAAATACCTCAACAACTGCAGCGGACATCTTTGGGTCCATCGTGAAGTATTCACGGGACCAATCAATCGAGGCTCCCAAGCGCCGAATCTGACGCGTGATGGTGGAGCCGGATTCTTCTTTCCACTCCCATACTTTTTTAAGGAATGACTCTCGACCTAAATCATGACGTGATATCTTTTGGGCATCGAGTTGGCGCTCAACCACAATCTGTGTAGCGATACCAGCATGATCAGTACCCGGTACCCAAAGCGTATTCTTGCTTAACATACGAGCATGGCGTACCAGACCATCCATGATAGTTTGATTAAATGCGTGTCCCATATGGAGCGTGCCAGTGACATTCGGTGGTGGCAGCTGAATACAGAAATCTTCCTTGCCATCCTCCAAGCTTGCCTCTGCAATTCCGCGTTTTTCCCACTCGGGACCCCAAAAGGCTTCAATTGGGGCAGGCTCATAGGACTTTGCTAGCTTTGCTAAGTCAGGATTGCTATCAGCATCAGATTTTTGTGGAGGGTTTTGTGCGTTTGACATAAGAGGCAAATTATAATTGGGACGATGCATGCAGATTTACTTGAGAACCTCAATCCCGAACAACGAGAGGCAGTAACCCTCCCACCCACTGCCCCCAATGGCAATGCCCAATCTGCACTGATTCTGGCAGGAGCTGGTAGCGGTAAAACACGCGTTCTGACCACACGTATTGCATGGCTCATTCAAACGGGACAAATATCACCAATTGGTATCTTGGCAGTTACATTTACAAATAAAGCTGCAAAAGAGATGCTAACCCGTTTAAGTGCCATGTTACCGATTAATACGCGGGGCATGTGGGTTGGCACCTTCCATGGCCTCTGTAATCGATTATTACGAGCCCATCACCGAGATGCTGGGCTGCCATCGACATTTCAGATTCTAGATACCCAAGACCAGCTCTCGGCGATTAAGCGATTGTTGAAGAGTCTCAATATTGATGATGAGAAATTCCCGCCTCGTCAATTGCAGTATTTTATTTCCAATGCCAAGGAGCGGGGTAAGCGCGCTAAGGATTTAGATCCAGGCGATGATTTTGAGGCAAAGATGATTCAGTTGTATGAAGCCTATGATGCTCAATGCCAACGCGAAGGCGTTTGCGATTTCTCCGAGCTTTTATTAAGAAGTTATGAACTACTTAAGCATAACGAGATTATTCGGACGCATTATCAAGAGCGCTTCCACCATATTTTGATTGATGAGTTTCAGGATACCAATGCCCTGCAATATGCATGGCTCAAACTCCTATCGGGTCATGGACGGCATCAATCAACAAGTGCACTTTTTGCGGTAGGCGATGATGACCAAAGTATTTATGCGTTCCGCGGCGCTGATGTGGAGAACATGCGCCTTTATGAAAAGCAATACAAACCAGTAACCGTAAAACTGGAACAGAACTATCGCTCGCACGGACACATTCTAGATGCTGCCAATCATTTAATTGCACATAATGTAGAGCGCCTTGGAAAAAATCTCCGCACCGAAGCTGGCTATGGTGAGCCCGTCAGAATTTATGAGGCAGCAAGCGATGGCATGGAGAGCGCGTGGTTGATTGATGAGATTAAGGCATTGGTTCGCGCAGGGATGAGTCGTAGTGAAGTTGCTATTTTGTATCGTAGTAACGCCCAGTCACGGATTATTGAACATGGACTCTTTTCATCCAATATTCCATACCGAGTATATGGCGGCTTACGCTTCTTTGAGCGCGCTGAGATTAAGCATGCTCTCGCCTATATGCGCCTCTTAGAGAACCCAAATGACGACACCTCATTTGCCCGAGTCGTTAATTTCCCAACTCGCGGTATCGGTGCTCGTTCTTTAGAAACATTACAAGATGCTGCTAAGCTACATCAGTGCTCGTTCTATGCAGCAACCTCCTTTATTGAGGGCAAGGCCGGCTCTAGCATTGCGGGTTTTGTGCGCTTAATTGAGCACCTGCGCGATGCAACTAAGCACAATACCTTGCCAGAGACCGTCGAGTATGTGATTCAGCATAGCGGCTTGATTCAGCATTATTTAAGTGAGCGCGAGGGACAAGATCGCGTTGAGAACTTACAAGAGTTAATCAATGCAGCTACCGCTTTTGTGGCAGAAGAGGGTTATGGACAAGACGTGCAAGCGGCGACGCCACCTGGAGAAGATCAAGCTGGGGTTGAAGATATTTCACCATTGGCTGGATTTCTAGCGCACGCCTCCTTGGAGGCTGGTGATAATCAAGCCGAAGCGGGTCAGGACGCTATTCAACTCATGACCGTGCATTCGGCGAAGGGCTTGGAGTTCTCCGCTGTATTTATGACCGGCCTCGAAGAGGGTCTTTTTCCACATGAGAACAGCATTTCTGAACCACATGGTCTAGAAGAAGAGCGTCGATTAATGTATGTGGCCATTACCCGAGCCAAAGAGAGGCTCTACTTATCCCATACCCAATCCCGTATGTTGCATGGTCAGGTACGTTACAACATGCCATCACGATTCCTAGATGAATTACCCGCGGAGAATGTCAAATATCTCACCCCAAAAGCAAAAGATGCTCGCTGGGGTGGAGGCTCATGGCAAAAAGGGACAACACTGAAGAAGTCTGATCAAGATAGTGTGGATCAAGCATGGTGGAGTGGTGACGATGTGCCTGTGCGTGATGACACCAATCAAAGCACCAATGCCATTGTGACCAGCGCGAAGCAACTAGAGCAGAACAAAAAACGGGGCCATACCTTTCGGGTTGGACAAGAGGTCTTTCATACTAAATTTGGTGAAGGTCGAGTGACTGCACTAGAGGGAGAGGGGCTTGATGCAAAAGCCCAAGTAAACTTCAAGCGCCATGGTGCCAAATGGCTGCAGCTATCGATCGCTAAGTTGGTGGCGGTGTAGATCAGTATCTAAATCATCAATTTATTTGAAAACTAAGAGTTCTTTACACCACCATGCTTTTTAATTAGATTAGCTAATTCTTTGTTTGAAATGAAATCATTATCGTCGGCTTCCTTCAATGCTGACTGAATTTCTGCCACTTGGAAATTACTAGAATTAAGTTTGTCGCTAGTTAAAAGAATTTTTTTTAATAAATTTATAAGCCACATAAATTATTTTTCATTTTAATTAGGCAACTGATCAAAATCATTCCCCGTAAAGCATCCCTTCCAGGTGGCAAAGAAGGAGCAATACATGACCGTGAGACCTGCCATCGATAGAGGGGCAACGACAAACGATGCGTACTGACTTAATCCAAGTGCGCTCATTAACATACCAAGAACTAGCGGGATTGCAATCAAGACCACACTCCAGATCGTAATGTAATAAAAGAAGGCGCCTTTATTGGTCCAGCAGGCCATCCAACTAGCAAACATGGCTTTAGTGGGCGACATATCTGCCCAAGCAACTAATACTGGAGCGAACCACATCAGCATCGCAATGGGGATATAAATAATTCCACCGATTAGTAGTGAGTAATACAGAGTCTGCATGATCTCAGGAGTAATCGGTTTGTCGTTGGTAATTAAGGGCAGCAAAGTCTGAAAATCAATCACCATGCTGGCAATGAGGCTCATGGCAAAAATCATCACGGCATAGACCAAACCTAAATGCAGAATCCGTTTTTTGACCTCCGTATTTGTGGAGCGAAACGCCGCCAAATAAACGGTTGGCACAATCCGTTCTTTTTGAATGGTTTGGCGGCACGCAGTCATAAAACCGACTGAAAGAGCGGGGGTCAAAATGAGAACAGCAAAGACGCCTGCTAATGGGATCATGACTGCCAGCTGGGCAATAAAGACATACATAAAGACCAGCATCAGAAAGCCAAGTGGATTTTGCTTAAATAGCCACACTCCTTGGCGAACCCAGACATAGCCTTCTTGAGTTGTTACGAGGTTTAGGTTCATGGGTGTTTAGCTTACCTTAAGTTGCATGACGGCGACTGCGCAAGATACGCTCAAAATGACTAGGGTCATGGGGTGTGAGCATTTGGGCGTTTCGGGGTAAATAAAAATCCCAGAGTCGTGAGATCCAAAAGCGTAATGCCGCAGCCCGAAGCATTGCGGGCCAAGCCTCTTCTTCAGTATCGGTTAAAGGACGAACCTGTAAATATCCACTTAAAAGGGCATGTAAGCGATCTCGATCGATCTCCCCGATACCATTTTGAATGGGCTGCTTTAAACACCAATCATTGGCAGTAACCGCCAGATCAAAGAGCCATTTATCATTGCCAGCAAAATAGAAATCAAAGAAGCCCCCCAGCATACTCTGACCTTGATTGCTAGTAAAAAGCACATTGTCACGGAATAAATCACAATGACAAGGACCGGCTGGTAGAGATTGATATGTACTGGATGCAAAAAACTGTTCTTGGTATTGCATCTCAGACAGTAATAGTTCTTTTTGTGATTCGGTGAGATGCGGCAGAACGAGGGGAACGGTTTCTTGCCACCATGCCAGACTGCGCAAATTAGGCTGTGATAAGGAAAAAGATTGGCCAGCTAGATGCATCTTAGCTAACATGGCACCCACCTCAGCGCAATGCTCCGGCTGTGGTGCAAGCGCTGATTGGCCCGGTAGTTTGGTCACAATACAAGCAGGCTTACCTTTGAGTTCAATCACTAGAGCACCCTGGCGATTTGCAATCGGCTTGGGAACGGGGATGCCTTGATTAGCCAAATACAGCATCAGCTCTAAGTAATAGGGAAGCTGTGTAAACGAGAGTCTCTCAAAGATTGTTAGAACATATTCATTAACTTGCCCATCGTCTTGACAGTTTAGAAAAAAATTGGAGTTCTCGATTCCCCCATGAATTCCTTTAAGAAGAATAGCGTCGCCGATTACAAAATCAGTTGCAATGCGAAGATTGGCTTCCTCAAGAGTTACTGGGGTAAAGACCGCCATGACTAGTTCAGTTCTGCTCTACTTTAATGGAATACGAATACTCGGTACGCTCAGCAAATTATTGTCTTGTTGCGAACCAGTCGTTGGGAAAACAGTTTGGGGCGGAGACATCTCGTAGGTTCCAAATGTAGATTTGACCTCAATCTCAGGTGGTAAATTACTCTCACGATATTCGCGTATTTGCGTACCAGTCGTTTCGGTATATTCAAAACTAGGCTTGCGCTCCTCTTTTTTACCCAATCCCGCTGGATTCGAAGCGGGGGGTACTAGGGGCTGTTTATTAATCCGGTTGAGATCTTCTTTAGTCAAAGCTTGCGTGCCGCCTGATTGTGCGTTTGCTATACCAAGACTCCAATGCAATACACCAAGCGCCAAAAGGCTGCTGAGGGCAAAGGCAGGAAAGGTGGAGGGGGTCAAAGCCATAGGTGCCCTTAATGGAATAATTAATGTTCTCTATTATCCTGAGAAAAAATGACCTGAAGGTTTAGCTCGGGAATCCCCTAAATAGAGGCTTTCTTCAGGCACTTCCAACTAGATTGTACGATTGAGGGATGTCAACACATCAATTACTACTAGTAGACGGCTCTAGCTATCTATACCGAGCCTTCCATGCCATGCCTGATTTGCGGAATTCCGCGGGCGAGCCTACGGGAGCGATCTACGGTATGGTCAATATGATGCGCCGCGCCCGGACTGAAATCGGAGCTGATCATATTGCCTGTGTGTTTGATGCCAAAGGGAAAACTTTTCGGGAAGATCTCTATCCGGAATACAAAGCGCATCGTTCGCCCATGCCGGAGGATTTGGTTGCCCAAATTGAGCCGATTCATGAAGTTGTCAAGGCTTTGGGTTGGCCTGTATTGATGATCTCTGGTGTAGAAGCGGATGATGTCATTGGGACCTTAGCGAGGCAGGCGGCAGAAATGGGTTGGTCAACAGTGATCTCAACTGGTGATAAGGACCTCGCACAATTGGTAAACGATAAGGTCAGTTTAGTAAACACGATGACCAATGAGAGATTGGACACCCAGGGCGTTGAGGTAAAATTTGGGGTAGCTCCTAACCGTATTGTGGATTACTTAACAATTGTTGGTGATAGCGTCGATAACGTACCAGGCGTTCATAAAGCCGGCCCCAAAACAGCCAATAAATGGTTAGCCGAGTATGGCGATCTTGATAACTTAATTGCGCATGCCGCAGAGATCAAGGGGGTGGTGGGTGATAATCTGCGCGCTAGCTTGGACTGGCTGCCGAAAGCCCGCGAGCTTCTAACCGTTAAATTAGATTGTGATCTGAGCCCACATATCGCTTCATTGCATGACTTGCATGCAAAACCAGAAGATCATGATCGCCTCAAAGAACTTTTTGAGAAATACTCGTTTAAGACTTGGTTAAAAGAAATTGGTGAAACTGGTAACAGGAGCAAATCAAATTTTGCTACCCAAGGTGGTGATGAGGTGCTTAAGACTCTTTCGCAAGACAAAGGAGATATTCAAGCTAGTCCAGCTGCCCAAAATAAGCCATCCTCATTCCATCTGTCTGATCTACCGCGTGATTATGTATGCATTACCGATAAGACTACTTTTCAGGTATGGTTGCAAAAAATAGAGCAAGCGTCTCTTACATGCATTGATACAGAAACCACCAGTCTTGATGCCATGCAAGCCGAATTGGTTGGTATTTCACTATCGGTGAAAGTGGGGGAGGCCTGTTACATACCTGTCGCGCATCGAACGGGTGAGGAGCAGTTAGACCGTGCCTGGGTTCTTGCACAGCTAAAGCCTTGGTTAGAAAACCCACAGGCTAAAAAGGTGGGCCAGAATCTTAAATACGATATCCATGTGCTTGAGAACTATCAGATTGCGATGCAAGGTGTGGCTCATGACACCTTACTGGAATCTTATGTGCTGGAGTCGCATCTCAGTCATGGTATGGATAGTCTTGCAGAGCGTCATTTAGGCATGAAAACAATTCATTACGAGGACGTCTGTGGTAAAGGCGTACACCAGATTGGATTTGACCAGGTCGACCTGAAAACAGCGACTGACTACGCCGCAGAAGATGCCGATATCACCTTACGACTCCATCAGTTCTTATGGCCACAATTAGAGCAAGAGCCCGGCTTGCGTTATGTGTATGCGCATATTGAGATGCCAGCAATGCGTGTTTTGGGAATCATGGAACGTAACGGCATCACAATTGATAGCGCAAAATTGGCTAATCAAGGTCAAGAAGTCGGTAAAAAATTATTAGCGCTTGAAAAAGAAATCCATGAGCTTGCAAAACAGCCTTTTAATATTCAGTCACCCAAGCAAATTGCTGAAATCTTATTTGGTCAATTACAACTACCAGTCGTCAAGAAGACGCCGTCGGGCGCACCATCTACCGATGAAGAGGTATTGCAAAAGTTGGCCGAGGACTACCCCCTACCAGCTCGAATCTTAGATTACCGCAGTCTGGCTAAATTGATGTCGACTTACATTGAGAAACTACCAAGAATGATTAATCCAAAGACTGGGCGTGTGCATACTAACTACGCACAAGCGGTAGCGGTGACAGGTCGTTTGGCATCCAATGAACCTAATTTGCAGAATATTCCAGTACGAACCGAAGAGGGTCGCAGAATTCGGGAGGCTTTTGTACCTGCCTATGGCTATCGCTTAGTATCTGCCGACTACTCGCAGATTGAGTTACGCATCATGGCGCATATCGCCGAGGACAACAATCTGCTTGCTGCATTTAGGGCGGGTAAAGATATTCATCAGGCAACTGCTGCCGAGATTTTTGCAATTCCTTTAGAGCAAGTTACTTCAGAGCAGCGCCGTTATGCCAAGGTTATTAATTTTGGTTTGATCTACGGCATGAGTGCTTATGGATTGGCTGGCAATTTGAAGATCGAGCGCGCAGCAGCGCAAAAATACATTGCAACCTATTTTGAGCGATACCCCGGGGTTGCTGCATACATGGAGCGCACTCGTGAAGAAGCTCGCGCCAAGGGCTATGTTGAAACCGTATTTGGTCGGCGTTTATGGTTGCCTGAAATAAAAGCAAGCGGACCCCGCCGCCAAGGTGCTGAGCGCGCCGCCATTAATGCCCCAATGCAAGGTACTGCGGCAGACCTGATTAAATTAGCAATGGTAGCAGTACAAGATTGGCTTGAAAGTGAGAAATTAAAGACACGGATGCTTTTGCAAGTTCATGATGAATTGGTATTTGAGGCTGCGCCCGATGAACTGGAGCATCTAAAATCATCCCTACCCGGATTAATGGGCTCGATTGCTCAATTAAAGGTACCGTTGATTGTCAGTATTGGTGTGGGCGACAATTGGGAAGAAGCGCATTAACCGTATCAACAAATCAATGACTGAGGAGATAGATGATGAGCGTCAAGATAAAACAAGAGCAATCTAGCCGCCGTGCTTTTATGAAGACCTCCCTGAAGGCCTCGACGGCTTCAGTGACGGCTAGCGCATTGGGCTTCGGTTTTGTGGCAGCTTCAGAGCCGGTGATGGCACAAGCAATTAAGACCGACTTTTCTGGGATCAAAGCAGGAGAGCAAGATATTCCTGTCGGCAGTTTTAATATGCCCGCCTATATCTCTCGGCCTGAAAAAGCCTCGGGCTCATTACCGGTCGTCATTGTCGTTAGCGAGATCTTTGGTGTGCATGAGTACATCGCAGA
The DNA here is from genome assembly GCA_036746715.1 of Polynucleobacter sp. Lineage (GTDB taxonomy): Bacteria > Pseudomonadota > Gammaproteobacteria > Burkholderiales > Burkholderiaceae > Polynucleobacter. The sequence continues at coordinate 54,929 of DAIODQ010000008.1, forward strand.
CACCACCCGCCGTTTTGCCAAACTTGGGTATTTAGCAATTGCCCCAGAGTTCTTTACGCGCGCTGGTGATCCAAACTCATTTGGAACTGTTGCAGAGATTCAGAGCAATATCGTCGCCAAAACGCCTGATACGCAAGTGTTGAGCGACCTGAAGGCGGCAATTGCTTGGGCTGGAAAGAATGGCGGTGATCTAAAAAAAGTAGGGGTCACTGGATTTTGTTGGGGGGGACGTATCACGTGGCTATCCGCCACGATGCCTGAGGTAAAAGCAGGTGTTGCTTGGTATGGACGCTTGGTTGGGGATAAAACGGCCAATAATCCCAGGCAACCCGTGGAGATTGCTGCCGATCTCAGGGCTCCTGTCCTTGGTTTATATGGATCAGCCGATACGGGTATTCCTTTGGATACCGTAGAGCAGATGAAGGCTGCACTTTCAAAAGCAAGCTCTAATCCTGCCGCGAAGGCATCCAAGTTTGAGATCTATCCCGAGGCGCCCCATGCGTTTCATGCTGATTACCGTGCAACCTATCGCGAAGGTCCCGCAAAAGATGCTTGGGCAAAATGTTTGGCTTGGTTTAAACAACACGGCGTTGTTTAAGGCCATCTAAATTAATTTCATTTAGGCCATTTTTGACCCTCAGCACACTTCAGTTAATTATTTTGGTAACCGCAGGGGCGGGACTAATTAGCATTTTGACGGCTGCTAGTTTGTCACTAACCCTGCTTGCCAAAATTGTGAACAATATGGTGAGCCTATCAGTCGGTATTTTGTTAGCCACTGCTTTTTTACATTCTTTGCCTGAAGCCTTTGAGTTAGCAGGTACACAAGTCCATTATTTATTTGCCACCCTTTTAGGTGGGCTCTTAGGATTTTTCTTATTAGAGAAAATCGCTCTATTGCGTCACAGTCACCATCATGAGGGCGATGGACATAATCACCATCATGGTCACGATGCTGAAGAGGCTGGTAGTAGTGGTTGGATGATTTTAGTAGGGGATGGAATCCATAATTTTGTAGATGGTGTATTAATTGCTGCCGCCTTTATGGTGGACATTCAGGTCGGTATCTTTACCGCCGTTGCAATTATTGCGCACGAGATCCCGCAAGAGATTGGTGATTTCATTATTTTGTTAAATGCAGGGTTCTCAAGAATGCGCGCTCTTTTATATAACGCGATGAGTAGCTTAATGGCAGTAATTGGTGGGGTCTTGGCCTATTACTTTCTTGAAAAAGCAAATCAAGTCATGCCGTATTTGCTAGTACTTGCATCGAGTAGTTTTATCTACATTGCCGTGAGTGATTTAATTCCACAAATGCATCGCCGACCCCATTGGCAAGAGTCCCTGCGCCAAATCGTTTTAATTGCAATTGGTGTTGGCATTGTGGTCTTCTTGACAGACCACCACCATTAGTAATTTGTATAGAGCTTAAGTTTCAATCGGGCGTTTAGGATCAGAGCACCACTCACTCCAACTACCGACATGGAGGCGCGATCCAGCTAAGCCTGCAGCCTCCATCGCTAAGAGGTTATGACAAGCGCTTACTCCCGACCCACAGGAATGAATAATCGTGCCAGGCTTTTGTTGACCAATGAGTAAGACAAACTCCTTATAGAGTTGCTCTGGGGATTTGAACTTACCGGCCACTAAGTTTTCTTTAAAGCATCGATTGGTTGCCCCTGGTATGTGGCCACCCACGGGATCTAAGGTTTCGTTCTCACCCCGAAAGCGATCTGGTGTTCGCGCATCGATCACCATCTTGCGATCATTGGCTGCAACATTTTTTTCCATTTCATCAATGAGAACAACACCCTGATAGGGATAAACATCGGGCATTGCGCTCAATGGTTTTGGTTCCCTTCCGATAGAACCAATGCTGCCATTCCAAGCATCCAACCCACCATCTAAGACTTGCACGGACGCATGGCCAATGGAGCGTAACATCCACCATAGACGACTTGCGAAGGTCCCGCCATGACTATCATAGGCAACAACATGGGTGTGATTAGCGATCCCCAATCGTTGACGTGTCTTGGCCCAATCTTCTGCAGTGGGTAAGGGGTGCCTGCCATTTGTACCCGTTTTTTTACCAGAAAGATCTTGATCGACATTGACATAGATAGCGCCCGTAATATGGGCTGTTTTGTACATCTCGAAGCCCGCTTTGGCGTTCGTGAGATCAAAGCGGCAGTCGCATATTAGGACATCGCTGCCCTCGTTGATCAATTCTTCTAACTGATTAGCGGTAATGATAGGGTTCATACGACTCCTTGCTCGATCTAGAGTTGGAAATTGATTTCGCGACGATACCACTCATGAAAATGCTGCATGCCATCTTCCATTGGACTTTGATAGGGCCCCACTTCGTTGTCACCGCGAGCTATCAGAGCGGCGCGACCTGCATCCATCCGTTCAGCAATCTCATCATCCTCGATGCAGGTTTCCATATAGGCAGCTCGCTCAGCCTCGACAAACTCCCTTTCAAAAAGAACAATTTCTTCAGGATAGTAGAACTCGACGATGTTGCGGGTTTTGTTCGGTGCAATTGGATGCAAAGTGGAGATGCACAGAACACCGGGGTACCACTCCACCATGACATTGGGATAGTAGGTTAACCAGATTGCACCATGCTTAGGCATATGCCCTTTGTGGTGACGTAAGACCGCATCATGCCAAGCGCGATAGGTTGGTGTACCAGGTTTACTTAATTCTTTGTGGATACCAACCGTTTGCACGCTATGCCAAGAGCCAAACTCCCAATGGAGTTCTTCGCAGGAAACGAACTTACCTAAGCCAGGATGGAAGGGGACAACATGGTAATCCTCAAGATAAACCTCAATAAAGGTTTTCCAGTTGTAGTTGCATTCATGCACTTCAACATGGTCTAACAGGTAGCCAGAAAAATCAAGATCCTTCGCAACCCCGAGTTTTCCTAAATCCGCATGCACGTCACGAGACCCCTCAAACAAGAGACCTTGCCAGTTTTGCAATGGCGACTTTCCTAAATGCAAGCACGGCTTATCACCAAAGTGCGGCGCCCCAAGTAACTGGCCTTCAAGATCATAGGTCCAACGGTGAAGGGGGCAAACAATATTGTCTACTTGACCGCTGCCATTGAGCATCAGTGCTTGACGATGGCGACAGACGTTAGAGAGAAGTTCAACACCATGATTTCCTTCGCGATTGCGCACCAAAATGCGACCTTCGTTCTCGGCAGCTAAGGTACGGTAGGATCCCTTCTCGGGAACCATGAGCTCGTGACCCACATAGCCCGGGCCATGCTTAAAGAGCAATCGCATCTCACGTTGAAATAAATCAACATCAAAATATGCCGAAACCGGCAGTTGTAAATTGGACGGCGCAAGAAACTGCGCGGTAGCCAGATTAGTCATTCTCCCCACCCCCGAAAAAGTCAGCCGAAGCTAAGCGGAACAACCAATCCAACCATCGACATGTCGATATTGGAAAGGAAGTATGAATTATACCCACTAGGGAATTCTGGGGCTAGAAACCTTGCCGAGCAAGATGGGTACAAGGTAAAGGGCACCCCCTCATTGCCCTTATCAATTCAGTATTAATATGTCGCTATATGCCTAGCAAAAAAGTGAATTCAGCCGAAACCGACTCTACCGCTACTATTCCTGCGATTGATCCTGGTTTGCGCTATGAGGAGGCCTTAAAAGAGCTCGAGAAATTAGTTAGCCAGATGGAGTCTGGCAAACTTTCTTTGGAGGAGACCTTATCGGCTTATCAGCGGGGCACAGCTCTTTTAAAGCATTGCCAGGGGGTTCTGGCCCAAGTTGAGCAACAGATTAAGTTTATCGAGACCTAATTTATTAACACGATCTCGGATATGAGCTATTTTCAGATAGAGGCATGGCTTGCTTCACAATCCCTGCGTGCAGAGAACGCGCTCTTACATTATTTGGACTCTGAGAGTTCCACGCCTGAGCAATTACATAAGGCGATGCGATATGCAGTACTAGGTGGTGGCAAGCGTATACGACCTTTGTTGGTCTATGCTGCCAGCGAACTGCGACCCAAGGAAATGCTTGATCAAGCATTGGTTGATACTGCAGCCGTCGCGATTGAAATGATTCATGCATATTCCCTAGTGCACGATGATTTACCCTGTATGGACGATGATGATTTGCGGCGTGGACGTCCAACGGTTCATAAGGCCTTTGATGAGGCAACGGCACTATTGGTTGGTGATGCATTGCAAACCCGTGCTTTTGAGATTCTCTCAAATCACCAAGAATCCAATAGCCCACAAACGATCGCGATTCGTTTGGCCATGATTGAGGCGCTTGCGCTTGCTTCCGGCTCTAAAGGGATGGCAGGGGGGCAAGCCATTGACTTGCAACACGTTGGCAAAAAAATGGATCTATCCGCATTGGAACAAATGCATGCGATGAAAACGGGCGCATTACTAATTTGTGCCGTCCTATTAGGTGGGATTGCAGCCCAAGTCTCTAAAGATCACTTAAAGAGTTTGCAGTCCTATGCTCAGGCTCTCGGCCTAGCCTTTCAGGTCGTTGATGATATTTTGGATGCTACTGCTGATAGCGCTACCCTTGGAAAAACAGCCGGGAAGGATGCCGCCCAAGATAAGCCTACCTATGTGACCCTGAAGGGTTTAGACTATGCACAAGAACTAGCAAAAGAACTAAAAGGGAGGGCTCTAAACAGCCTAAGTCAGTTTGGACCTGAAGCGGATGCATTGCGCCATCTAGCAGGCTTAGTTGTGGACCGAAAAAAATAATATGCTGCATTCAATTAACGACCCTAGCGAGCTACGCAAGCTCGAGCGTGATCAACTCCCCGCCTTAGCAGATGAGCTCAGGCAATATATTGTTGACTCAGTCTCAAAAACTGGTGGACACCTTTCCTCTAATTTAGGTACGGTGGAGTTATCCATTGCATTGCATTACGTGTTTGATACTCCCCATGACCGAATCGTGTGGGATGTTGGTCATCAAAGTTATCCTCATAAGATATTAACCGGTCGTCGTGATCGCATGAACACACTGCGACAGTATTCTGGATTGTCGGGTTTCCCAAGGCGTGAGGAAAGTGAATACGATACCTTTGGTACAGCACATTCATCTACAAGCATCTCCGCTGCAATGGGAATGGCGCGTGCAGCGCAAACGAAGGGTGAAGACCGTGTGGCCGTTGCTGTGATTGGGGATGGTGCCATGAGTGCAGGGATGGCATTTGAGGCAATGAACAATGCCGGCGTCTATGAGACCATGCCTTTGGTAGTCATTCTGAATGACAACGATATGTCGATCTCACCAGCAGTAGGCGCGCTTAATCGTTATCTCGCACGCTTGCTGAGCGGCAATATTTACTCAGCCACCAAAAAAGGAATCGACTCGGTTCTGTCTTCAATGGCACCCCCTTTGCGTGAGTTTGCTAAACGCTTAGAGGATCACGCCAAGGGGTTTGTGTCTCCGTCTACTATTTTTGAGGAGTTTGGCTTTACCTATTTTGGCCCGATTGATGGGCACGATCTTAATACCTTAGTGCCGATGATGCAAAACGTAAGACGTCTAGCTAAGGAAGGGAATGGCCCTCAGTTTTTGCACGTTATTACCCGTAAAGGTCAAGGTTATATGTTGGCGGAGGCCGATCCTATTCTGTACCATGGCCCTGGTAAGTTCAATCCGCAAGAAGGCATTAAATCGAGCGGTGTTTCTAAGAAGACCTTTACCCAAGTATTTGGGGATTGGTTATGTGATATGGCGCAAGCAGATCCTAAGTTGGTTGGTATTACTCCTGCGATGCGCGAAGGTTCTGGCTTGGTTGAGTTTGAGAAGCGCTTTCCAGAGCGTTACTACGATGTCGGGATTGCCGAGCAGCACTCCGTCACCTTTGCAGCGGGGATGGCTTGCGAGGGGATGAAGCCTGTCGTAGCGATTTATTCAACATTCTTGCAGCGTGCCTATGATCAATTAATCCATGATGTCGCTTTGCAGGATCTCCCCATTGTTTTTGCAATTGATCGTGCAGGCTTAGTGGGTGCTGATGGCGCTACCCATGCCGGCGCTTACGACATTGCCTATTTACGCTGCATCCCCAATATGATGATTATGACCCCCGCTGATGAGGCTGAGTGCCGTGATTTATTAACCACTGCCTATCATCAAGACCATCCGACTGCTGTGCGTTATCCGCGTGGTGCTGGTATTGGCAATCAACCCTCTAAAGAATTACGAACTTTGCCTTTAGGGCGCGGAGAGATTCGTAGAAAATCAAGCGCTAGTGAAAAACGCTTAGCCATCCTCGCTTTTGGAACCTTACTCTATCCCGCCTTAGATGTTGCAGAAAAGCTCAACGCTACGGTTGTCAATATGCGATTTGTTAAGCCGCTTGATATTGACTTGATTCAAGCGTTGGCAAAAGACCATGATTACTTTGTGAGTGTTGAGGACGCGAGTGTTCAGGGTAGTGCGGGCAGTGCCTGTTTAGAGGCCATGAGTCAACTGGGGATTACTAAACCCTTATTAGCATTAGGTCTCCCCGATACCTTTGTGGAGCATGGAGACTACAACTTATTAATGGCTAAATGTGGCTTGGATTCTGCGGGGATAGAAGCCTCAATACTTAAGCGCTTTCCAAATCTTGCCTCACAATCCTTAGACCTAAAACTCAATCAGAACCAAGTCCCAGTGGGTAAATAAGTATCTCAGAAAGACCTCATTTGTATTTTGAGGGAAAATAGTGACATGAATGACCTCAATACCTCCTTTTTAAAGACCACTGCATTGCCTGATATGCAAAGCAGTGTGGATGACCGAGCCTTAGCAATTGAGCGGGTAGGTATTCGAGGAATTAAGCAACCTGTGTTGATGCGTAGCTCCAATGGATCATTTTCGACCGTTGCTAGCTTTGAGATGGATGTGGCCTTACCAGCCGATAAAAAGGGTACACACATGTCACGCTTTGTGGCCCTGATTGAACAAGATCGTAAAGAAATGGATAGCGTAAGCGTTGCCACGATGGCCAAAGAGATGCTTCCACTATTAGAAGCGAAGCAGGGACGTATTCAGATGCGCTATACCCACTTTGTAAAAAAAATAGCACCTGTTTCTGCTGTGCAAAGCTGGATGGACTATCAAGTGACTTATTTAGCAGAAGCCAAGCAAGGTATCGATGAGCAAATTGAAGTCGATTTGTACTTACAAGCAGTAGTGCCCGTGATGAGCTTGTGCCCTTGCTCGAAAGAGATCTCTGAGTACGGTGCGCATAATCAGCGCTCGCATGTCACGATCTTGGTGAAATTAGATTCAGATGCTCATCTCACGGTCGAAGAATTAGTTCGTATTGCAGAGAGCGAAGCATCGAGTGAGTTGTGGGCGATCTTAAAGCGCCCAGATGAAAAGTGGGTCACTGAGCATGCGTATGAGAATCCTAAGTTCGTTGAGGATTTAGTGCGTGATGTGGCAAATCGATTAAAAGATGACCAACGGATTCTGTCTTTAATGGTCGAAGCTGAGAACTTTGAGTCAATCCATAACCACAGTGCGTTTGCACGGATTTCTCTACCCTAATTTATCTAGTAAATTTAGCTCGTTTGCAGTAAAATAAAGAGATTGACATTATCACTATTTGCTCTTATGACAAGTCAGCAACTGGATCAGATCCGGCATCTCGCTAGTCGGTATATCTGGTGGCACTCACCAGAAGAGGTGATGTCTCAACCTGATCGTTTGATCGCTCAAATCATGAATCTTGGTGACTATGCCGATGTTCAATATATGGTCAATGTAATTGGAACTGATCCCCTTCTTAAGGCCCTCTCCAGTGCGCAAGCTGGACAATTTAATTCTCGTTCTTGGCACTATTGGCATTATCGGCTTGGACTGAGATCATCCAAAGAAAGTCTACCCGCGCTTCCAAAACGCACCTTTTAATGAGTACGTTTCAGCCTCGTTTTGAAATTCTGCCACCTGCCCAGATCCAGTTATGGAAGGAACTTCAGCCTTTAAATACATTAGGCTTTGTTTTGTATGGCGGAACCGCGTTGGCACACCTCAAGCCTCAGAGGATGGAATCATGCAGGTAGCATCTTTGGATGATTTGATGGCGACGAAATTAAAAGTTATTCTGCAACGTGCAGAAGCGAAAGATTATGGTGATATTGCTGCCATGATTAATCAAGGAGTGAGTCTTTCTAAAGGTCTAGCAGCTGCCCGTGAGATATTTGGTCCTAATTTTCAACCGAGCGAAAGTCTAAAGGCCCTTACTTATTTTGAAGATGGAGATTTATCTTCGCTAACTCAATCTCAAAAAGAAGTACTTATACAGGCAGCTATTGCGGTACGAGATTTGCCTATAGTGGAAATTCAATCAAAGTGTTTGACTGCCTAGTCTGAGCAAAAAGACCCCCACTTTAATTTGCTGGGCGATCTGATAAATCCCAACGCGGCTTGATATCAAAGCCACCCTGTAAGTTAGAGGGGTTAAATTCTTTTTGTAGTAGACGAAGAGTGCCCGCAAAGGCGATCATGACCCCGTTATCAGTGCAAAGCTCTAGTGGCGGGTAATGGACAGTCCACCCTTTTTGATGAGCCATGTTTGTAAGTGCTGCGCGGAGTTGTCGATTAGCACCTACACCACCAGCAAGGACTAGATCGTGGCAACCTGTCTTATCGAGTGCGTTCATTGCTTTATGGGTAACAACCTCTACAAGGGATTCAACGAAAGCGAAGGCAATGTCCCTGCGAAAGTTTTCGTTCAGAGTGTTGTTGGCTTCTGCTTTTTTAACCTGATTCAAAACCGCTGTTTTAAGACCCGAGAACGAAAAATCTAAGTCACCTGAATGCAGCATCGGGCGAGGTAGTTCAAACCGACCCCGTTGGCCACCCTCGGCGAGTTTTGAGAGGGCTGCGCCCCCGGGGTAATCGAGCCCCAGTAATTTGGCGGTTTTATCAAACGCTTCCCCAGCGGCATCATCGACAGTTTCTCCCATGAGTTGGTATTGGCCGATCCCATTAACCAGCATGAGTTGGGTATGACCGCCGGACACTAGGAGGGCAATAAAAGGAAACTCAGGACCTCTTTTACCCTCATTCGCCAAGAGTGGTGATAGGAGATGGCCTTCGAGATGATGGACGCCAATCATGGGCTTTTTGAGAGAGCTTGCTAGGGCATTGGCAAAGGCTGAGCCTACTAAAAGAGCACCCGCTAAGCCGGGCCCTTGGGTATACGCAATTGCGTCAATAGCCTGTATCGGGCAATTAGCCTCTTTTAAGACCCTTTTTAGTAAAGGAATAACTCGCCGAATATGGTCGCGGGAGGCCAATTCGGGTACAACCCCGCCATAATCCTGGTGCATCTCAATTTGGGAGTGGAGGGCTTGACCTAAAACGCCTAAATGGGCAGGCTTACCCTGTTCCCAAGGCCTTGAGTCATATAGGGCTAGGCCAGTTTCATCACAGGAGGTCTCAATGCCTAGAACTATCATTATTGTGGCTTATCGTGCTAGAATCCGTGTTTTGGTAAATTTTGATCATTTTCTAGCAATAGAAGAGTAAAAGCGAGTAAAACAAGTATGACCACAGTCCGTCTTCGTGAGAACGAACCTTTTGAAGTAGCCCTTCGCCGCTTCAAGCGCACCATTGAGAAGAATGGTCTTTTGACCGATCTTCGCGCCCGTGAGTTTTATGAGAAACCCACAGCCGAGCGCAAGCGTAAAAAAGCTGCGGCTGCAAAGCGCCATTACAAGCGTATTCGCAGTCAGATGTTACCCAAAAAACTGTACTGATTACTTTGTATTGAGTTTTGGGCATCATTAGAGCCCTTCTCTAGTTCAGGTTTTTCTGGAACCCGCTTACTTAGCGGGTTTTTGTTTTTCAATCTCTTGGATAATGTAGCAAGAGCCTCTTTTTTCTGGAGTTAACACCATGAGCCTTAAAGATCAAATTACCGACGATATGAAGACTGCCATGCGCGCTAAAGAGACGGAGCGCTTGGGAACCATCCGGTTGTTGTTGGCAGCAATCAAGCAACGCGAGGTTGATGAGCGAATTGTGGTGGATGATGCAGGCATCGTGGCTATTATTGAGAAGTTAATGAAGCAGCGCAAAGACTCAATTACGCAGTTTGATAAGGCAGGCCGTATGGATCTTGTGAATCAAGAGACTTATGAGCTCAATATATTACAGGCGTACATGCCTGCTCAATTAGCTCCCGACGAGATCTCCGCGATTGTGAGCAAAACGATTTCCGATCTTGGCGCTAACGGCCCCCAAGATATGGGTAAGGTAATCGGGGCATTAAAAGCTCAGCTAGCTGGCAAGGCTGATATGGGAATGGTTTCAGGAATGGTGAAAGCCGCCCTAGCAAAGTAAAGCCAACTCCCCATGGCACTTATTCCGCAATCCTTTATCTCCGATTTACTGAATCGAGTTGATATTGTTGATGTTGTTGGCCATCATGTCAAATTAAAGAAGGCGGGTGCGAACTACCAAGGTTTGTGCCCCTTTCATCAAGAGAAGTCCCCATCTTTTTCAGTATCACCTACGAAGCAGTTTTATCACTGTTTTGGATGTGGTGCACATGGTTCAGCCATTGGGTTCATGATGGAATACTCTGGACTATCGTATGTTGACGCAATCGAAGATCTGGCGCGATCAGCTGGATTAGTTGTGCCAAGAGAAGAGCGTAGCGTGCGCGACGTTATCAAACAAAAGCAAGCCATTGCTTTGGGCGAGGTAATGAATATGGCAAGCGATTGGTATGCACAGCAACTGAAAGGATCGCAGCGTGCGATTGATTATCTCAAGGGAAGAGGCCTCACGGGTGAAATTGCTAAGCGCTATGCCTTAGGCTACGCCCCAGATGGCTGGCAGGGATTAGAAGCCGTTTTTAATTCGTACAGCAATGATGAAACTGCCAAGATCTTGCAAGAAGCTGGTTTGATGATTCAGGGTGAGAACAGTGATGGCCAAGGAAATACGAAACGGTATGATCGCTTTCGAGACCGTATTATGTTTCCAATCCGTAATCCCAAGGGGCAGGTCATTGCTTTTGGAGGCCGGATACTCGATCAAGGTGAGCCTAAGTATTTAAATTCACCAGAGACCCCTTTATTTTCAAAAGGGAACACTCTTTACGGATTATTTGAGGGACGTAAAGCAATTCGTGATCAGGGCTACGTACTAGTCTGTGAGGGCTATATGGATGTGGTGGCATTGGCACAGTTAGGCTTTGCGAATGCAGTAGCTACTTTGGGAACTGCATGCACACCCTTTCATGTGCGGACCTTGTTGCGCCAAACCGATCGTATTGTGTTTTCGTTTGATGGCGATAGTGCTGGACAGCGCGCAGCTCAGCGAGCATTAGAAGCTTCTTTACCGATTTTAGGAGACGATAAAGAAATTAGGTTTTTATTCTTGCCCAGCGAACATGACCCTGATAGCTATATTCGACAATACGGAACAGCTGCATTTGAACAAGCAGTCTCCCAGGCAGCGCCATTGTCTGGATTCTTTTTCAAACTTGCCAGCGATGGAAATGATTTATCTAGTCCAGAGGGTAGAGCTAAAACGCATCACACCGCCAAACCTTTGTTACAGTCCATGCCCCCGATCGCTCTTCGTTCACAGTTACTGCGAGAGCTCGCAAATCGGACAGCATCGAGTGTAGGTGAGCTAGAGCAGTTCTGCGAACTTCCTAAACTTCCAACACAAAGTACCCCATCCTCATCAGTGCAGGCAAAGCGGAGTTCCCAACAAAATTCCTTAGGAACCCAAGGACAAACTTACAGCAAAACAGGCCAAGCGGCCAAGCAGACCGGAACGCGATATAAGCCCTCATTGCCAAAACCAAATCAGCCCCCAAAGGCACCCACTGATTTATCAGAACACATCATGCGTCTTTTGATTCAGTACCCAGTGCTCGGTAAAGAGATGGATCCGGCACAAAGAATGCTGGCATTGAGTACGGCGAAGATGCGTTCTATCAAGGCCTTTGAATTAATGGATGATTTACTACAGCAATGTGATTCTTTACACATTAATGAAGCAAACCCCAATTCGTATTTTGCTGTTTTTCAAGATCAACTATCGAGTCGCCCATTGGCGGATTTATATGAAATATTGCGTCAACGAGTGTTGGGATCAGACTCCGATTTTGCAGGCGCAAAGGCGGATTTGGATGGCGTTTTTCAAAAGTTAGAACGGTTGGATCTGAAAGCAGCAATGACTGAAATTGCCCAAAAAATGGCTAACAATGAGGCAAGCCCAGCAGACATAGCGAGATATCGAGAACTTGGGGAAAAGTTGGCAAAGGGGTAGGAAAAGGATAAAAATTTGAACGTAATTGGTAAATTTATTGGATTACGGGGATCAAATTTACTCAATCGAGTATAATACCCACTTCCAGAAAAAAACTTTTTGAATCAGCCACTTACCTACATGGCGTGAGACTATTTCGGTACAAAATGATAGAAACGGCATAAAGAGGCCTTATCAATACCAAATAAGCTTAATGTAAGTGAATACTAACTTATAAGACTCACCATTGCAAAGATGACAATGAAAAAACCAGTTTCCAAAGTGCCCGCCCAAAAAAAATCTACAAAACCGGTTAGTAAAGCAAAGACCCCGGTAAAGACAACCAAGGTCCCTGTTAAAAAGATCAAGCCTTCTGTAAAAGCCAAACCCACAAAACCAATTGCTAAGAAAGCGGTCAAGCCAATTGCAAAGACTATAAGCAAGGTACGCGCTAAGCCAACGACCGCCCCTGTTAAAAAAGGAAGTGCTAAACCTATAGCGAAGCCCCTCGGTAAAACTGCTAAACCTGCTGCCAAGTCGGTCAAGGCTGTACCAAAATTGACTGCCAAAGAGTTGGCTAAAAAGGCAGCTGCCGAGAAGGCCCTCAAAAAAGCCCAAGAGAAAGCTGCCAAAGAGCAGGCCAAAGCAGATGCAAAGGCCGCGAAGTTAAAAGCAAAAGAAGCGGCTATTGAGCTCGATGAGAATGGTCAGCCAGTAAAAAAAACTCGAGGCCGCAAACCCAAAGTTGAGGTCATCAGTGAACCGGGTGTTGATAACCGTACCGATCGGCAAAAAGCGCGTGATCGCAAAGCAAAAGAAAAAGCCCTCTTAAAAGAATTTGCTGCACAGCAGCTCGGCACCGAAGAACAACAAGAGCTTCGTCGTTCACGGCTTAAGACCCTCATCAAAATGGGTAAATCCAAGGGGTATTTGACCCATGGAGAAATGAATGACGTGATGTCAGATGAGTTATCTGATGCGGATGCATTGGAGACCTTAATTGGCTTATTGAACGATATTGGTATTACGGTATACGAACAAGCGCCCGATGCAGAAACTTTGCTACTGAATGAGCATGGCCATACTGCCAGCTCGGAAGAGGAGGCTGAAGAGGAGGCAGAGGCAGCACTCTCAACCGTTGATTCTGAGTTTGGACGTACAACCGATCCAGTACGGATGTATATGCGCGAGATGGGCACGGTTGATCTGTTAACCCGCGAGGGCGAGATTGTGATTGCCAAGAAGATTGAGGCAGGCCTCAAAGATATGGTGATGGCTTTATCTGCTTGTCCGGTGACGATTACTGAAATCTTAGGCAACGTCGACAAGATTACAAGCGGCGAGATGGAGATCGATCAATTTGTTGATGGCTTAGTCGACCCCAATGCAGTAGATATTCCGATGGCACCTGATGAGCCCGATGAGCTTGAGATGATGGATGAGGGCGAAGAGGGCGATGATGAAGAAGGTGGCGGTGGCAGCGGTGGCGGTTCTAGCACTGCGAGCGCTAAACAGTTAGAAGAGTTAAAGCAACGCTCTCTCGAAAAGTTTGCAGTCATTCGGACACAGTTCGACAAAATGCGTCGCGCCCATGATCGCGATGGTTATAACTCCCCTGGTTATCTCAAAGCACAAGATGTGATTCGGAATGAATTACTGGGATTTCGTTTAACCGCTAAGAGCGTTGAGAAACTTTGTGACACTATGCGTTCGCAAGTCGATGAGGTCTGGAAGCTCGAGCGCGGTATTGTGAGTATTTTGGTTGATAAGATTGGTGTACCTCGTTCCGAGGTAATACAAGCATTTCCGAAAATGTCGATGAACTTACGTTGGACAGGTAATCTGCTTAAGGACTCTAAGCCCTATAGCGCACTGTTAGAGCGCAATGTACCCGCAATTCAAGAATTACAACAAAAACTGATTGATATCCAAACAAAAGTAGTATTGCCGCTTAATGAGCTTAAAGAAGTGAATAAGCAAATGATTGCGGGCGAGAAACGTGCACGGGAAGCCAAGCGCGAAATGACCGTAGCTAATTTACGGCTGGTTATTTCCATTGCTAAGAAGTACACCAATCGCGGCTTACAGTTCTTGGATTTGATTCAAGAAGGCAATATTGGCTTAATGAAAGCAGTTGATAAGTTTGAGTATCGCCGTGGTTATAAGTTCTCAACCTATGCGACCTGGTGGATTCGTCAGGCTATTACCCGATCGATTGCAGATCAGGCACGAACCATCCGCATTCCAGTACATATGATTGAAACCATCAATAAGATGAATCGTATTAGCCGTCAGATCTTGCAAGAGACTGGCCATGAGCCCGACGCAGCAACTCTGGCTCTAAAAATGGAAATCCCAGAAGATAAGATTCGGAAGATCATGAAGATCGCTAAAGAGCCCATCTCTATGGAAACTCCAATTGGTGATGATGAGGATTCCCATTTGGGCGACTTTATTGAAGACTCCAATACCCTTGCCCCTGCCGATGCTGCACTTCATGACTCGATGCGGGATGTGGTGAAAGATGTCTTGGATTCATTAACACCACGTGAGGCAAAAGTTTTGCGCATGCGTTTTGGTGTTGAGATGAGTACCGACCATACTTTGGAAGAGGTTGGTAAACAGTTTGACGTAACACGAGAGCGAATCCGTCAAATCGAAGCCAAAGCCCTTCGTAAGATGCGTCATCCTAGTAGAAGCGATAAGCTCAAAACCTTCCTTGAGGAAGATTGATTCGATCTAAGGGCCCATAGCTCAGTTGGTTAGAGCAGAGGACTCATAAGAAAGAAGCCCTAGGGGTCTTGTAGCAAAGACCTCAATAGATTCAAGAGGTTAGTGGTGAATTAGGTGGTCAAAATTGCTTACACACCGCTTACACACCAGAGCTTTTTTCATGGTGTGTAGTAAATGCGGTTTTAGTGTGGTTTTGAAGCGGTAAACACCAGCAGCAAGGTGTGTAGTAAAAACAGTTTTAGGGCCCATAGCTCAGTTGGTTAGAGCAGAGGACTCATAGCGAAAGTTGTGCCTTATGCGTGGAAACTGCATAAGGGATGGTGTCAAATTCGGAGAAAGCTAAATGTAGCCAAAAGCTGCACAAGCTAACGCCGAGCCAAGCTTCAGCGTGAAAGTGCTGTTGAAGGTGTAGAGACTAGACGGCACCCATCTAAGTCGAGCAATCGATATGATGAAGGCATAGTCCAGGGAGTAGTGAAAGCTACACAAACCGGAATCCTTTGGTCCCAGGTTCAAGTCCTGGTGGGCCCACCAGAAAAGCAAACCCCAGTTAGAGATAGCTGGGGTTTTGTCTTTTATGTAATATGAACGAACTACATATTGCATTTGGAGATTTGTGACTAAACACCCCAACAGCCTAGCCCAACTATCACGAGCTCAATCATGGCTAATCAAAATGCAAGAACTTGCTGCAAGTAAGGGTGGAAAGTGTTTATCTAAAGTTTATGTTGATTCACACACCAAGTTAACCTGGGAATGTTCGCAAGGACATGCATGGGATGCAAAACCAAATAATGTCTCAAATGGAACTTGGTGTCCAATATGCTCAAAAGGGAAGGTAAATGACGGGAAACGAAGAACTATCATTGATCTTAAGAATTATGCGATCAAGATGAGCGGCTTATGTTTATCGGATGAATTACCCACAGCCGTGTCAAAAGTAGAGTGGCAATGCAATAAAGGACATACTTGGAGTGCGACACCACAAAGTGTTTTAGGCGCTAAAAATTGGTGCCCAGAGTGTGGCAAGGATCGAAATGATGAGCGCATCAAATCTCTAAGACCAGCTCAATTAGACGCAATGAAAAAGTTAGCAATTGAGCGTGGTGGTGAATGTTTATCTAGTGAATATCTAAAACAAAAAAGTCCCTTACGTTGGCGCTGCGCCAACGGGCATGAGTGGTCAGCAAATCCTGACTCTATTCTTCAAGGTGGTTGGTGCCCAGAATGCTCGTCTCGAGTCGGCGAAAGAATCTGTCGTGAATTCTTCGAGCAATTATTTGGAGCACCCTTTCCAAAGACAAAACCTAAGTGGCTTATATCTTCATCTGGATTTCTATTGGAGTTGGATGGCTATGCTGAACCTATTGGCCTTGCGTTTGAACATCATGGCTCATATCACTACCAAGTAGTTCCGCCTTTTACGCCAACTGTCGAATCGCTTAAAAAGCGGCAAGAGATGGATTTTCTGAAGCAAGAAATTTGTCGTAAACATGGCGTCAAAATAATTGAAATTCCTGAAGTGCCAACAATGACAAAAGTACTGGAGCTTAAGGAGTTAATTCTAAGAATTTGTGACCAAGAGAAAATCAACGTCCCTTTCAGAGAGGTAGATGTTAATCCTATAAAAGCCTATCAACCGATTCCTGCATATCAACAATTAACAGAATTAGCTGGTGAAATTAACGGAAAATTAATCAGCAAGGAATTTATTAATTGGTCTACACCATTAACCTGGGAGTGTGATGTAGGGCATCAATGGGAGGCATCTCCTGCAAGCATTCTGTACCAAAAAACTTGGTGTCCTAAATGTGCAGGAGTAGTCAAGAAGACGATTGAGGAAATGCGGGAGCTTGCAATTAAAAAGGGAGGGGAATGCTTATCCACCCAATACCTTGGAGCTAGAGTCCCTTTAAGTTGGAAGTGTTCAGAGGGACATAATTGGGAGGCTGCTCCAGTCAATATTACTAGTCGGAAATCCTGGTGTCCGTATTGTGATGGTCAAAAAAGTGATCGCACCAATATTGCATATATGAGAAAGGTTGCCGTCGAACGTGGCGGTGATTGTTTATCGATAGCTTATAAAAATTCGAAGACAAAATTATTATGGCGCTGCTCTGAAGGTCATGAATGGGAGGCAATTCCATTGAACGTTATTAATAAAGGGTCATGGTGTCCAACATGTGGAAATATGAAAAAAGGACCTAGAAGCCATGGATAAAGTCAGCAAGATTAATGAGGGCTTGTGGAGAAAGATATTAATTGAACATATTTTGGGAGATATTACTTTTTCAATTAATAGTAAGAGAGAGTTGATTGCTGCTCAATTGCTGCTTGCCGCAATTGATATTTTTGCTGGCCTTACTAGGCCAAGGGAGCAGGAAAACACAACTGGGGATCAATTCATTGCTTGGTGTGACAAACATATCTCCTTAAAAGGCAGAAACTATGAATTAACCAGTCTGGATTTATGGGGTGCAAGGTGTGGTTTTTTGCATGGCTATACACCTATCTCCAGGATCTTTAATGAAGGTAGGGCAAAAATGCTGGCCTATGTTGATGATGCTGAGGAGGATGTAATCTGCGATGATCCCACAAGCAATTTAGTGATTGTTTCGCTCAATTCCTTATATAAATCTTTGTGCACTGGTTTGTTGGGGGTATTAGCTGAGGTTCGCGCAAATCCCGAATTGGCGGCCATTGTGAATGAGCGTCTTGAAATGATGTTTTACAACAAAGAATTGGACGAAAAATTTAAAATGTTATGAAACTCAAGCGTTACTTAATGTAACGCTCATCCCCACAAACTATCCATTAAGCACCACAACTAGCCACAAGTTCTTTTGGCTAAATTGACCTCTATTTTTCAGCCAACTTGGTTGCTCTAGCTGGTGGTCAGAAGCTAAAGTATGTGTATGGCAACTAAAAAAGAAAGTACACATCAACTCATACACCGTAACCTAACCCTCTATCAACGCGAGCATAGTGCCGTGTGGCAATGTCGCTATAAGGTGGATAACAAGTGGATACGGGCAACTACCAAAGAAACCCAGCTTGATTTAGCGGTGAATAAAGCTAAAGAGCTTTTAGTGGAAGCAGAAATACGCAAGCGCTCTGGCATCCCAGTAGTAACCAAACGCTTTAAAGATATCGCTATGTTGGCTATTGATCGGATGGAGCGAGATTTGAAAGGCGGCTTGGGTAAGTCCATCTACAAAGACTACATCCGTATTATTAATGAGCATTTCATTCCCAGCCTTGGACAAAGGCTCATTAATAATATTGACTACGATGCCCTGCAGCAGTACTACGATGATCGTGAAGCTAGGTATGGCTTGGCTTTGTCGAACAGCAATCGTAAAACTCAAAATGCTGCATTTAACAGAGTCTTTGACGAAGCGATTGTTCGGGGTTACTTAACCGAGAGTAATCGTCCTAAGTTAGATGGCAAGACCAAAGAGAGTGTGCGTCGACCAGCGTTTGAATTGCATGAATTAAGAGCTTTATTAAAATTACTGGGACCATACATAGAATCAGGCAGAACTCGGGATGTGCGAGAACGCCGTGAGATCCTTAGAGACTATGTAGAAATGCTGGTTGATACAGGAGCTAGACCGGGTATTGAACTCCTTGATATGAAATGGAAGCAAATCCGTTTCATGATGAATCCTATTAGTACTGTGACAGATCAATTGGACGAGGATGGCGAAGTCATTGAAGTGCATAGCTTAAACCGTAGTTGTGAGATGACTGTTAAAGGCAAAACTGGGCAAAGACAGATTATTGGACGCTTACCGAGTATTAGAGTCTTAGAGCGGATTGCCTTGCGAAACTACGGAGTAGCCAGTTCAATTAAAGATCCATTGGCGGAGCTGATTAAACCAGCCAATGATGACTACATCTTTAGAACCAAAGAAGGTAGGGATTTAAGTGATGTCTTAAACCATATGTTTGACGGCTTCTTAGCAGACCATGGTTTATTAATAGACCCCAAGACAAATCAAAAGCGGGTGTTCTATAGCTTGCGCCATACCTATGCCACGTTAGCACTTACTCACGATATGGTGCCAATACATACATTAGCTAAACAAATGGGTACAAGTGTATTAATGATTGAGCGGCACTATAGTCACTTACAGGTAATACAGGCGATTGAGCAATTGCGTGGGACTACGACTAGAAAGCTTATAGAAGCAGATACTAAGGCTGCGGACAACTATCCAAGTAAGAAGCGTGCTGAAAGGGAGTTGCGGGCAGCTTAGATTGGTTACAAGCGTTACTTTAAGTAACGCTTACGATCGAGAACTCTCGCAACCAACGGATTAAAAGACTTAAGAATTATGTCGAACAGTAGCTAAAACATTAGCTTAAACCTGCCAAGAAAGTACTGCGATATCGGCAATGGGTTTTGTGGAGTCGATTGGGTTCAGGTGGAGGTCGAGTGGTTTCGACAATGTCATGTTGGAGTGTCGTGTTTCCGGACACTTGGTTTGTCGGGTTAACCGACACTTGGAATGGGAGCTATCGGCCACTAAGAGACCTTCTGAAGTTGTTGAGCCGCCTCTTCCACCAAGTCATTGGGTATTCAGGGGGTTGTGGCAATACAGCAGCTATGTGAGTGATTAATCCATTTGACTTGTATGGAAAAGCTCTAAATGCAAAATACCAAGAAATATACTATTATTAGCTAATGAGAAAAATCCTGATAATTCTGGCCCTGCTAGCTTTATCGATACAAACATCCTATGCTACGGTTTCTGCTTACTGCCAAGAAGAGCAGGCAGCAGCTTCTCATGTTTCACATCACGAGCATGAGAAGCCAGTCAGTATTGCCTCAGCTAGCGATTCTGCAAGCTACGATTCTGATTGTGGAGTCTGTCATTTGGCGCATTCTCCAGCATTGCACTCCACTTTTACCATTTCAATTGCCACTACCATCTTTCATTATGAAGATGCTCGAGTGGAGTTTTTAGTCGATATTTCTCCTCACCGCCCCGAAAAACCCAATTGGCTCGCTCTCGCCTAAGTTAGCGAGAGCCTTAACCTAATTCTTCTCCTCTCGCTAACTCTGTTTTGAACAAACAAATGGAGTTTTTATGTTGCGAGAGTATTCGGGCGTAGTTCGTCGCTGCGTCATTCAATTTACTGGATTGGTATTTATATTGGGATCGCCAATAGCGCTGGCTAATGCCGAGCTCAAAGGTGGATCGACCTTAAAGTCCTTCTATGAATCTTCATGGGAGCGCCAACCTGACTACAAGTCCTATCAGTATCGAGTAGAGGCCGCGCTTGCTAAGCAAAAAATTGCTAGCAGCCTTTTGGTAAGCCCAGCTTCGGTTGAAGTGTCGCAAAAGACCGATAGAACTAACAGCAATCAAGGCGCTAGTGAAACCATACTGGGTTTAGATATCCCCCTGTGGTTATGGAATGAGCGGTCAAGCTCAATTAATTTAGCGGATGCTGAATATAAAAAGCTTTTGTCTCAATACTATCTATCCCAATTGAGAATTGCAGCTGAAGTAAGGGATGCCTATTGGAATTACCAGAAATCAAAAATTGAGTCTGATTTAGCGCTACGCAGAAATGAGAATGCAAAGAGCTTAGCTCTTGATGTTGAAAAGAGATTTAAGGCTGGAGACTTATCTCGCGCTGATCTTCATCAGGCCAATGGTGCCCTCGCATCATCAGAAGCTTTTTTGGTCGAAGCGCAGGCCAACGTAATTAATGCTGAGCAAAGGGTGCGTACTTTATTAGGAAGTGAGTATCTCAAGAAAATTCAATTCGGTGACATTGCTAAAAATATTGAACCGCTACCTAAGGTTCCTGAAAACCTGTCAGGACTAGATTCTAGTTTGCCAATCGTTGCAGCTCTTGTAGATCAGTTAGAGGTTGCTAAAAAAGCGCTTGACTTAGCAAAGTCTCAAACTCGGGCATCCCCACAATTGCAAATATGGACTACTAAGGGCCGTGAAGTCTATGGCGTTCCCTATCAGCAATCAGTTGCTGTTGGGTTAAGAATTCCTTTTGGCTCTGATGCTCGCAATACCAATAGATTGGCCAGTGCTACTGCTGAGATGGTCGATTCAGAGGTTCGATTGTCCTATGAGCGAGAGTCTGCATTAAGTAATGTGGAATCAAATGTGGCTTTAGTGAAGTCGGCAAAAATGAAGCTTGACGCCGCAGATAAGAGGTCTAACTTAGCCAATGAAACACGTCAATTTTTTGACAAATCATTTCGCTTTGGTGAAACCGATTTACCTACAAGATTACGTATTGAGCTTGAAGCAGTAGATGCAAGCAGACAGGCAGCGATTGCAAAAATCAATTATGCAGTTTCAGTTTCAAATTTACGACAGGCTTTAGGTCTGTTACCAGAGTAAGGTCACTTTAGCTATGAATTTATTAAATGAATACACTCAGTTGTCATCAAAACTATTAATTGCACTATCTCTGACAATCACATCGGTAGCTTATGCAGGGCCTGGTCATGATCATGGGGAGGAAAAACTCACTACGATACAAACTCAAGTATCACCTCGCTTTTATGCTGAATCTGATCTCTATGAGGCGGTAGGAGTGATCAATGGAAAGGAAATCACACTCTACCTAGATCGCTACTCCTCCAATGAATTGGTCAAAGGAGCTAAGGTTGAAATTGAGCTTGAGGGCTTTAAAATTAGTTCAGAGCCCCATGGTGATGGAGAGTATCTTTTTCGCCTAAAAAATAAAATTAAAGATCAGCCTACTGCGATCACTATCACGATTAATGATGATGATGTTACCGACATACTAGCAGCCACTATCGATCTAAGCTCCTTTGAGCGCTCCTCATTGATCACTTGGAAATCAGCAATAAAGATCTTGCTTTATTTCAGCCTCTTGATGGCAATTGCCTATTTTTCTTATCGCAAGAAAGAGATGTTGATGACGCATACAAAAAAGTTAATTAAACAAATCAAGGAGCGGGTATGAATCGCAAACAGAGAGATTTTGTATTTCGCCCCTTTATCCTTATTGGTTTATCTGTGGCGCTATTTGCTTTTAAGGTTCATGCTGGGCCGGGTCATGGCGAGTCGGAAGCATCCCAAGTTCAGGGCGACGCCCCGAAAAGACAGTCGGACGGCAGTCTTTTTATTCCCAAGCCTGCGCAACGCCAGTTACACGTGATGACAACTCCTGGCCAGTTCGGCGAATATGCCAAAACCTATGATTTAGCTGGAAAAGTCATCATGGATCCTAACTTTGGCGGTAAGGTGCAGGCGATTGTTGCTGGCCGTATTACGCCGGGACCAGCTGGTTTTCCATTGCCCGGACAGAAGGTTAGTAAAGGCGATGTCTTGGCGTATGTAACGCCAGAGGCTGGCCCAGGAAAATCAAGATCACTTGCGGAAAGTCGACTAAAGCGTTTGCGAGATCTTAGCGATACGGTTCCACGTAAGACTATTGAAGAGGCAGAAGCAGCCGTCGCGAACGAGGAATTAAGAGCCCCAGTCAGCGGAATTATTTCTACTACGGGTGTCGTATCTGGCCAAGTAGTGCAAGCAAGAGACTTAATCTTTGAGGTCGTTAATCCATCTAAGCTATTAATAGAAGCGCTTGCCTACGACTCAAATCTGAGTAAGAACATCGCTGATGGCAAAGTGGATGTCAATGGCAAAGTGATTGAGCTCAAGTATCTCGGTGGTGGACAGACCCTCAGAGAGCAAGCTTTACCTCTTACTTTTTCTGCTAAATCGGACGATCTCCAATTTTTACCGATAGGCCAACCCATTCGAGTATTCGTAAATACCGATAGCAAGGTCACTGGAGTAAAGGCCCCTTCAAAATCATTAGTCAAAAGTAGCTCGAACCAAACAATTGTCTGGATTAAAAAGTCCCCAGAAATATTTGAGCCCAGAACAGTTGTATATGAGCCTTTAGATGGTCAAAACATTGTTATCACTAGCGGTATTAAAGATGGTGAACGAGTCATTACTGATGGGGCATCCCTCATCAATCAAATTCGTTAAGGACTAAGACATGTTTACTTGGTTATTAGATTTCAGCTTAAAAAATCGCATGATGGTGATTTTGCTTAGTGCTATATCTATGGTCTATGGTGCGTACACCTTAAGCAAGATGCCTGTGGATGTCTTTCCCGATCTGAATAAGCCTACTGTCACCATCATGACTGAGGCTGGCGGAATGGCTTCAGAAGAAGTTGAACAACTCATTACATTCCCACTCGAAACGGCTATGAATGGTTTACCCGGAGTAGAGGCCATTCGCTCAGTATCTAGCGCCGGCCTTTCTTTTATATACGTTACTTTTGACTGGTCTGTAGACATCTATCGCGCTAGGCAAATGGTTTCAGAAAGACTCTCATCTATGGACGGAGCAATTCCGGATGGCATTGTTTCGCGCATGGGGCCCATTAGTTCAATCATGGGTGAGATCATGCAAATTGCCATTCCGATTGATGAATCTAAGATTTCATCCATGCAGGTTCGCGAGTATGCTGACTGGGTTTTGCGACCCAGATTGATGGCTATCCCCGGGGTAGCGCAAGTCATTCCTATTGGCGGGCAAGTCAGGCAGTTTCAAGTACAACCCAATACTCGTCGTATGGCGGAGCTAGGCCTTAGCATATTGCAGATTGAAGATGCATTGCGGGGCTACTCTGCAAATACGTCTGGTGGATTTCTTGAGTCTAATAATCGTGAGTATCTTATTCGTCATATAGGGCGAACTTCTAGCCTTGAAGATTTAAAGAACATTGCGGTATCGAACCGCAATGGACAAACAATACTTTTAAGACAAGTTGCAGATATTACTTTTGCACCAGCAGTTAAGCGAGGCGATGCCGGTTATGAAGGTGGGCCAGCAGTCATCCTAGGTGTACAAAAACAACCTTCAGCAGATACGGTAGCGCTTACAAAAAAGATTGAATCAGCTATTGCAGAATTAAAGCAGGGCTTGCCAACTGGTATGGAAGCTCCAAAAGTAACATTTAGGCAGGCGAGCTTTATTGATGCATCCATTAGCACTTTAGAGGGTAAGCTCATCGGCGCATCAATCTTTGTTGCTGTAGTGCTGTATTTCTTTTTAGGAACAATTCGCCCGGTCCTCATCTCATTAACAGCAATTCCAGTTTCAATTCTCTTAACTGCCCTGGTTTTTAAGTACTTTGGTTTATCAATTAATACGATGACCTTAGGAGGCCTAGCCATTGCAATCGGCGGCCTAGTTGATGATGCAGTAGTTGATGTGGAAAATGTAATTCGTCGCCTTAGAGTAAATCTAGATAAAGCATCTTTAGATCAATTAAGTCCACTAGCGATTGTGAGAGCCGCATCGCTTGAGGTAAGAACCGGAATTATCTACGCTACAGCCATCATCGTTTTGGTATTCATCCCATTATTTGCATTACCAGGTATAGAGGGGCGACTATTTGTGCCTTTGGGTATTGCATTTATAGTCTCTACTCTTGCATCACTTTTAGTTTCAGTCACTATCACGCCAGTACTCTGCTTTTATCTGCTGCCCTCAATGCAGTCCCTAAGGGATCACGATACAAAGATTGTCACTTGGCTTAAAAGCCATTATGAGGTTCAGTTATCAAGGTTGTTAGCGGCGCCTAAAAAGCCTCTGATGTATGCTTTTGCATCCGTCATAGTTGCTGCTGCCAGTGTTCCCTTTATGGCGAGCTCATTTTTACCGCCCTTTAACGAAGGGACTTTACTGATCGGACTGCGTTTAAATCCTGGTGTCTCTCTCTCTGAATCGGCAGGCGTAGCTAGCCAAGCAGAAAAGTTAGTCAGGCAGGTTCCTGAAGTGACTTATGTTGGACGCAGGAGTGGCCGCGCAGAGTTGGACGAGCATGCGGAAGGTGTACACGTTAGCGAGTTAGATGTTGGTTTAAAGCCTGCGGGTGATTTAGATCGCTCCATGGCTGAGATACAGGCAGATATTAGGTCAAGATTAGTTAACTTACCCGCTGCAATTGCGATCGGTCAGCCAATCTCACATCGAATAGATCACATGCTTTCCGGGGTTCGGTCGCAAATTGCGATTAAGATTTTTGGCGATGATTTAGACGTGCTGCGTAGCCAAGCCGATCTTTTGAGATCCAAATTAGCGGGCATTGAAGGCTTAGTTGATCTAGAAATAGAAAAGCAGGTTTTAGCACCACAAATTAAGGTCCGAATTGATTACGATAAAGCAGCGCAATACGGGGTTTCAACATCTCAGATTATGGCCACCTTGCAGGGCATGGTTGAAGGGGAGAGACTCTCGCAAATTATTGAGGGTAATCGACGGTTTGCCTTAGTGATCAAGTTACCAGACTCAGCAAGAAATTTAGAAGGTCTTGCTGATATCTTGATTGATACGCCAAATGGAAAAATTCCACTCTCAAAAATTGCTAGCATTGAGGATGGGGATGGCCCAAATCAAATTAGCAGAGACGGCGGTAAGCGAAGAATTGTCTTATCGGCTAATGCCTCCAAGCGTGCCCTGTCGGATATCGTGGCTGACATTAGAGCTGTTATTTCTAATCAGACTCTTCCAGAAGGGTACTTCATTACTCTAGATGGCCAATTTAAAGCGCAAGAAGAGGCATCTAAAGTAATTGGTTTGCTATCAATTGGCTCATTTCTTTTGATGTTTGCAGTTTTAAATAATCGCTATAAGTCCATGCGCTTATCTTTAATGATTATGTCTAACATTCCATTGGCTATGGTCGGAGCAGTGATTGGTTTGTGGATTTCAGGCCAGCCACTCTCGATTGCTGCATTAATAGGATTTATCACGCTAGCAGGAATATCTGTACGTAACGGAATCTTAAAAATTAGCCATTACCTGAATTTGATGCAGTCAGAAGGTGAATCGTTTAGTCTGGCAATGATTATTCGCGGATCAATTGAGCGCTTAAGTCCTGTACTAATGACAGCTTTGGTCACAGCTTTTGCCTTGGCACCATTGTTATTTGAAGCAGAGCGTCCTGGTACAGAGATATTGCATCCAGTAGCAGTCGTTATTTTCTCCGGGCTCATCAGCTCTACCTTATTAGATACGTTTTTAACTCCAGTTATGTTTTGGCTTTATGGGAAAAAGGCATCCGAAATAGCCTTGAGCAATATGAAATCTAACGAAGTATTTTAATTTAAAGGGGTTTATATGAAATCAATGATGGTGATTGCAACCTTGCTAATCAGTTTTATTGGTCCAGCCCATGCTGGAGCCGGCCATGATTTAAAGCCAATGCATGGCGGTGTCATAGTAGAGGCTAAGGACATTGATGTTGAATTGGTTGCAAAGCCTGATAGCCTATCGCTGTATTTGACGGACCACGGTAAACCGATACCTATAGATGGTGGGACCGCAAAGCTGACAGTCTTAATTGGATCAGATAAAAAAGATTATGAGCTACTGCCTAATGGAGGCAAATTGGAAGTGAAAGGTAATTTCGCTATTCCCAAGGGAGCTAAGGCTATAGCAGTTATCAAGATAAAAGCGAAAGTGATTACAGCAAGATTTAATTTATAGCCTAAATCAGCTCAATCTAGTCTGTACTCTGGGTCGCCCTAAATGATCTGGATTAACCTCGCTGAATAGTAAAGACAGCGCCCATCTATAGTTGGTTTTGGGTCGTTATCGGTCCATTGCTAACGGCATCCTACTATGTCGGTTAACCCGACAACCGTCGTGTTTCGAGACGCTCACGGCTAATCAGTGCTTAACATTCCCACTCACAACGACCCAATAATGTCTATTGTTCCACACAGGCTTAAAAATGTCGAATTGGCTTTAGACAGGGTTCCTTGGGTGTTAACGATTGGTTATTGGTAAATCGGCAAAAGGCCGATGACTGCTTTCGGCTAATAAGAGGCGGTAGTGTCACCTCTTTTTTACTTCACGGGTAGCGATAATTTATTTAAGATCCCGCAATGTGCTGAGTCCTGATTCGCATGACATTGTTTTCTGAGCAGCTTTAATTGTCGCTCAAGTTGGCGTAGCTCATTAATTCGATTGCTTACACCTTCAATATGGGCATCAAGCAATTCATTTACTGCATCACAGTTTTCATCGGGCAAATCTTTTAAGCGAAGTAATTGACGAATTTCACTTAAGGTCATGTCCAGCGAGCGGCAGTGGCGAATAAATGTAAGGCGTTGCAGGTGCTGATCCCCGTAGATTCGGAAGTTACCCTCAGATCGAGCCGGTTTTGCTAACAAACCCTCTTGTTCATAAAACCGAATAGTTTCCACTTGAGTGCTTGTGGCTGTTGCTAGTTCACCAATTCTCATTTGACCTCCAAGTTTTTACATTTTTATTCTAATCCCTTGACTCTATAGTTACTATAGGGTGTTAAATGTTTTATGTCTTCATCATTTAGGTTTCCGCTATGAGCGAATGCAATACCTCCTGTAGCTGTTCTGCATCAACTCCTGTGACAAAGGCTTCTGAGATGCCGAGCAAGAATAAGGCCATCTATCGCATTGAAAATATGGACTGTCCAACTGAAGAGGCGCTTATTCGTAAAAAGCTAGCGAGTGTAAGCGGCATTGAGTCGTTGGATTTTAACTTAATGCAAAGGATGCTCACGGTTGGTCACAATCTCAACTCACTTGACGCTATCGAGTCCGCTTTGGGTTCAATTGGAATGCAGGCGGTGCTACAAATTGGTGAGACTTCTACAAAGGACAGCTCACTTGAGCCTATGCCTAAAACCAATTGGTGGCCATTGGCTATTGCAGGTATCACTGCAACCTTGGCTGAAATCATGGAATTGCTGCAACTTGGTAATCAGTGGATTGTCATTGCTCTAGTAATCGCCTCAATTGCTTCAGGGGGCCTTACCACTTATAAAAAGGGCTGGATTGCATTAAAGAATGGCAATCTCAATATCAATGCCTTAATGTCAATTGCAGTCACAGGCGCGATGGCGATTGGCAGTTGGCCAGAAGCAGCCATGGTGATGTTCTTATTTACTCTTGCTGAAGTAATTGAAGCCAAGTCATTAGATCGTGCTCGCAATGCGATTCGTGGCTTATTAGACCTCACCCCTGAAACCGCAACCGTTCAGCAAGCCGATGGCTCTTGGGTGCTAACAGATGTTAAAGCTATTGCTTTAGGTGCTTTAGTTCGAGTGCGTCCTGGAGAGCGAATAGCTTTAGATGGCATATTAATAAGTGGTAACTCGGCAGTAAATCAAGCGCCAATCACGGGTGAGAGCCTACCCGTCGATAAGATAGTTGGCGATGAGGTATTTGCAGGAACGATCAATCAGACGGGATCGTTCGAATACAAAGTTACTGCAGAAGCGACTCATTCAACGCTAGCTCGAATTATTCATGCAGTAGAAGCGGCGCAAGGAAGTCGTGCGCCCACCCAGCGTTTTGTCGATCAATTCGCTAGGATCTATACCCCAGCGGTCTTCTTGCTTGCAGTATTGGTTGCTGTTTTGCCTCCATTGTTAATGGCGCAGTCATGGCAAGAGTGGATCTATAAGGCGTTGGTTATGCTGGTAATTGCTTGCCCTTGTGCCTTAGTGATCTCAACACCAGTAACGATTGTGAGTGGCTTAGCATCTGCCGCAAGAAAAGGCATCTTAATTAAAGGAGGCGCTTTTTTAGAAGCGGGGCGGAGTATGAAAGTCTTAGCGCTCGATAAGACAGGAACGCTCACCTATGGAAAGCCTGCACAAACTGACTTTTTTGTATTAAGTGGCAATGACAAGCATATTCACGAAATTGCCATCAGTCTTGCAGCACGATCTGATCATCCCGTATCTCTAGCAATTGCCCATACTAATCAAGAGCAAAAGAATGATTTAATGACTGTAGATAGCTTTGAGGCGATTCTGGGTCGCGGAGTCAAAGGCGTTATTGAGGGTAATTTGTATTACCTTGGCAATCATCGACTGATTGAAGAATTGGGTTTGTGCTCTGATGATATTGAGAATCGTTTATTACCGCTAGAGCAGCAAGGCAAAACGGCCGTATTGCTTACCAACCAAACAGAGGTTTTAGCCATTATTGCGGTGGCCGATACTGTTAGAGAAACAAGCAAGCAGGCTATTGATGAGCTTCACCAATTAGGCGTGACTACCATCATGCTCACTGGTGACAATCAGCACACCGCTAAGGCAATAGGTAAACAGGTGGGTGTCGATGAGATTATGGGTAATTTATTGCCTGAAGATAAGCTCAAAATAATTGACAGTCGCCTAAAAAAGGATCCCAATGTAAAGGTAGGCATGGTTGGAGATGGCATTAATGATGCCCCCGCTTTAGCAAGAGCAAGTATTGGATTTGCGATGGGGGCGGCTGGAACCGATACTGCGATAGAGACTGCTGATGTTGCGCTAATGGATGATGATTTACGCAAGATTGCTACCTTTATTCGGCTATCCAAATCAACCGCTCTAATTCTGACTCAAAACATTGTTCTTGCTCTTGGCATTAAAGCTATTTTCCTTGTGCTTACCTTTACAGGGCAAGCCACGATGTGGATGGCGGTATTTGCGGATATGGGTGCGAGCTTGCTAGTAGTGGCAAATGGATTGCGGTTATTAAGAAGCTAGGTGTTAGTTCATATCAAGCAGTTAACTCAAGGAGTACTAAAATGAAAAAGCTAGGATGTGTTGCGATTTTAAGTTTGGGTGTTTTATTAAGTGCGCCCGTTTTGGCGCAAACAGCAGGGGCAGGCACTAAAGCCACACAGACACAACAAAAAAATGTTGATGTAGCGGAGTTTGATAAGCAAGCCGCTCAAATTCAAGAGAACTTTAAAAAGATGCAACAGCAGATGGATCAGATTCGTGCTACTCAAGATTCACAAGAAAGACAAAAACTGATGCAAGCTCATTGGAGCGCGATGCAGAGCAACATGAATATGATGCAAGGCATGTGGGGTTCGGGAATGATGGGTTGTTGTGGTGGTAACGGCGGCATGATGGGTGGACACATGATGGGTCCAACGATGGGCTGGAATGGTATGGGCCCTTATTACTCTAAATTAACGCCTGAGCAGTTAAAGCAACGCCAATACATGATGGATCAATACATGGGTATGCAGCAGAACATGATGAACCAAATGATGCAACAGAACTATATGTGGATGGATCGGTCAAGGTGGTAACTGGCTGGAGGATGAGTTATTAAACTTATCCACCAAGGTCTGCTTTGGATCGATGGCGGTCATTAACTAATGAAGCGTTACTTTAAGTAACACTTACTCTCTTATCAAGCCGTTTGGAGCAACGAAGTGTTAGACGGTTGCTCCGAAAATCCTGTGGTTTTCAAAATCAAAGAGCACTTAGGACGAATAAACCACCATCTTAGCGTTATCCACAATCTGCACAGCAACAGCGCCAGCTTTCTTCTTTCTTAGCGCCATAGATAGGGCGTTATTAAAGTCGCCATAAGTGCCCGCAGACACCCAGGCGGTATATGGATTATTCATTTTGTAGATAGTCTTATAGCTTTGAGACTTCTTTCTATGGGTACTTTCAACTTTAGCTAAGTCCATTTGTCCAGCTTGGATCTTCTGCCTTGCACGTTCGGCTTTAATAGCTGCTTGGGCTCGTTTAGCTTGATCTCTAAGAGATCGCAATCTAGCCTGCGCTGGACTTAAGGGCTTTTGTACTTTAGGTGTTTGGAATTCAAAAAATCGCATGCAAGTATTTAGCACCTAGTATTCGCTGGGTAGTAATATCACCCACTTATCTTCATTCAAGCAGGTATATAAGCTAATCTCATTAAACGGGAAGTCTGTATACGGAATTCGTTGCTTGGCCAGCACATTGCCGTTGCCGTCGGTAATAGTTAAGTTACCCGAACCATTGGTGCAAGTTAGGCTGCAGCTAGTAAAGCCCTCATTGCTGCCTAAGTGCATGACATGGCTGGCGATAGCGTCCATTAGCCAGTAGCAACCCACGGTTTCAGCTAGGTACTTGGTGCCATCGGTTAATAGCACTTTTGGCCATAGGGGGTAGTAGTACTCGGTGCCGGTAAATTGGCTCAATTGACTCAAAACGTGAGTTTTTGACGTATTCATTTTTACTATGCCTCATCGGTAACAAAGTGTTACTTCAAGTAACACTTGTGATCGAGTCAAGACCTTGCGATTTTGACTCGTTTGACGAAATTATTTAGTTTTGAAATTTGCCTTGAGTGCGCCGCTGGCCTGCTCAATCTCTTGATCAAAGCTGCCATTGCCCACCTCAGTTTTGATGATTTCTAGGCTTTCCAATAGACCCTCAAAGTCAGCTACTTGAATACTGGGCATGCCACGCTTGAGTTCCACAATCTTGCTGCCATAGCGAATGGACACGCATAACTTGCCGTCAATGTCTTGATACCACCAAGGCTTAATGTGCTTATTGACGGCAATACGCTGGCTGTTACCAGCAGCGTCTTTAACGGTCTTATATTTCTTGATTTCTAGTTGGGTGCCATTGGCCTGACTTTTGACTAATTCAATCTGTTCCCAGATCTTGCCAATGAGCTTATTGCGACGCTGAACTATGGGTGGTTGGTGTATGGGTTTTGTTGCTGCTACAAATTTGAGTTTTTCAAAGGTTGTCATAGTGCTCTCCATAAAGTTGATAGGGCAATACAACAATATGGTCTGAAAACTAGGGTGGACAACCGAAAAAACACCATTTTTAGGCTTTAGAACACATATCTACTTTTTTTACCGATCTTTATGTTCAAGCTAAATAAATTCATAGAAAGAAGTAAAAACAGTAAGGCATAAAGGTTGGCACGCCGAAGGTAATAGTGCTGCGAAACCCGTTCTGATGTGTGACGGTACGCAATTCAGATCTCTTACTATCTGGCCTCATTGCACTACCCAAGACCCTGGCTGTTTTGGATGCTTTAAACGACGCCCCTGTGTGGCAGTACCGTTTGCAATGTTGTATTAGTTGGTAGCGTAGAGATACGTGAATGTAGGCTAAATTGTCGAATTATTGATTAATTCGTCTAGGCTGAAAGTGAGTGGGAAAGCCAATGAAATAAACCCACAAGCTAGTTTGCAACGGTTCCTGATATAGACCGCAAATTAGCTGCGTATGACGGCACGTAATAGGTGATAGCAATACCTACCTATCTTGCACTGGCAAGTTGTGTGTATATCAGTTGAAAACCTCGGTGAAAGAGATAGGCATGAGTTGAGCCCTTTAACAGGGCTTGGCTTGCGTCTCCTAGTGAAAGATCTATAAAGATTCAATATTTCAAATCATAATTCTAAAAAAACATTTAAAAAGAAGAAAAATGCGATGAGCGGAAGCGAAGAGCTAGTGAGCTTGAGCTCGCTAATAACTCATTCATGAATATTTGATAGTATTTCAATAAGTCACCATTTGGAGCTCATCATGCCTTATATCGGCGGAACACCAGAAGTTCAAAATTTCATTAAAAAGTACAAAGCCAGTGGTCACCTAGTGGATCCCTACACTGATCAATGGCATGCTCTAGCCTTAACTCGTCAGGAATTAAGTGATTCTTATTATGGAGAATTTGAAAGTAATGAATTTTCTGAGTACGATAAAAAATTTGGTTTGGACTATCGTGGGCATTTATTGTTGCTTTATTTAGATAAAGGCAATCAAAATCTTTTTAGTGATTTGCAAAAAATTTATTTGCCTATCAAAAGTATCTTAGGAGTAGATGGTAAGCATGAACCTCGCTTTATTTTAATTAATTTAGCAACTCAGAAAATTTTATGTATAGGGTTGGGTAGAAAAAATAGATCGTTTGAATATGATTTAGATGAATACTGCTCTGGAGCTAAAAGCTCAATTGATTCATCAGATCTTAAGATGAATCGTAACAATGAGAATCTGTACTTTAAAAGTTTTATGGCACTAGATTATTGTAATGTTACGAGAACTATTATTAAGGGTTTGCATGACGTTGGCTATGGCTTATTTGAGAAGGCGTCAATTCCTGGAAATCCTGATGAGTGGCCAGAAGAGGCTAATGAAGATGGCCTTTATCTAATTGATGATGAAGAGTTCACTGAAAATGAGTTGGAATCTTTTAAAAATTCATATGAGGAAGCTGATGAGCTTATGGACGAAGGCCTTAGGTCTCTTAAGCTGTTTTTCCCGGATTTGGATTTAGGCGATTTAAATACTGGAGATTATTGATTTATTCGTGGCTCAAATGCCACGAATTGCCATCAAAATCCATGATTTTTCGACTCAACACATTAGTTACGTTAAGTGTTGAGTGCGTGTAACCACTTGAAAATCAAGCGGATATTTTTCAGTCATTTTCACTTGAAAAACCCATCAATCTGAGTGTATTTGTGGCCATTTTCGGTAGGAATATGGCAGTTTTGACTACAAAATATAAGTACATAGATGGCAATACAAGGAGAGGCTATGGCACAAGCAAAAACATTAAGCGATACAGAATTACAGCGAGCACTAGACTACGCAGCAACTACCAAAGCAGCAGTGCGTAATCGCGCAATACTGCTGTTAACGCACTGGGCGGGTATGCGTATAGGTGAAGTGGCGAGCGTGCGCTACAGCGACGTTTTAAACGCTGATAAACAGGTTTTAAGTGAGATCCACTTAGCAGCCAATCAAACTAAGGGCTCTAAAAGTAGGGTGGTGCTGTTATCAGAGCGTATGCAACAGGAGCTTGCCATTTATATCGCAGCGCATCCACCAAAAGACATGAGCCGGCCACTCTTTCCCACACAAAGAGCTTTGGGATTTACGCCAAATACACTCACTCATGTTATTAACGGCTTATATAGACAAGCAGGATTGAATGGAGCTACTAGTCATAGTGGTCGCAGGGGATTTTTGACACGACTCAGTGAGAAGGGTGTATCAGTGCGAGTGATGATGCAGTTGGCCGGACACAGTCAGATGAGCACTACGCAGCGCTATATTGATACTCGACCCGATATCCTGCGCAATGCGGTTGAACTCATTTAGCCTATTTTGATTTTGTAGGTCTGCTTGCTTTGAGCTGCGGATATCTTGCTTGTAATCGTTTAAAAATAGCATCAAGATCAAATGTGGGCAGTATCAACTTAGATGAACTTGGAAATTGTCCTCGCGCTGCTTGCTCAGCAACACATTTAGCTTTAAGTAAATAACGACTGGTCAAAATACTCAAATGAATCTTAGCATCAGCATCTTGTAGACGTTTTTTATTGAGGGTGATTTCTGTTTGGGCGTATTTTTGACTGACGCCTACATTTTTACCAATCCGCCATAATGGTAATTGGGGGTACTGGGTTCTCGCCATCAATATATACAGCATGGTAAAGAGTGGCTTTGAGCGTAAACGTTTAGCAGCCAGGGGTTTAATGGCCCTTTGGGATTTGCTTGGTAGAGGTACTCCCTCATCATCTATTAGTTTAGATATGCGTGCGAGCAATTGCCTTTTAGGCTGCCCAAGAGGTACTGCCAAAAGTAATGCCGGTGGATTGCCTTCACCAGCTCGCTGCTTATGAAAGTAATGCTCTAGTGCTCGTCCGAAGAGAGGTTCGTATTCCTCGCCTTGACTCATGCCGGCAATCTTCTTAACGATTGGTTTGTTATACGGTGATCCATATATCGCTAGTCCCCGGCTGGCCCACCACTCATCAAATGAACATTGAAAGATATCTCCATATTCATCGTAGGTCGATAGCACCCGATCAAAGTCTTTAATCACATCGCGCTCTGCTTGTTTGGTGAGCGGTTTATCCGTATCTCGGTATAGCTTGATAATGAGCGGAGCTTGTTTTGATGGAGCTATCTTTTTAGTTCTAATCTCATGCGCTAAGGCATAGCTTGGGCTAATCCGCAAAAATTCCAACATGAGCATGACATAACCCTGTATGCCTTTAGTCGACCAATCTTTGGTAGTTCGACCTGGGATAGAAGTGTTTTTTGGTGCTGTAGCCATTCAAATATATTAACACTTAACAGTGACAATAAACAGTCAAATCAAATAGTTGCTAATAAATTTTACACTCAATTCATGGATCGAAACACAGTGTCTAGACCATAAATGAGGAGAGTAAAAGCATGAAAAATACAGTGAAATTAGGGATGATTAGTGCAGACAAAATCATGTTGTCTGGCAGTGGAATTGCATTGCTTGATGTTCATAGCACTATTAAGGAAGGCTTAAGCCAAGAAGAATTGGCACTTTATACAAAAGCCATTAACAAGGTCAATCAAAGTGAAAAATTGAACCGTAAAGACCTAAAGGTACTTGATCGCATTGATCAACTCACCATGGACGTGCATGGTATCTGCTTAAAGGATTCGCAGGTAACAAAAGCACGCATGAAGGCGGCCAAGCGCTATGGCATGAAATTCAGTGATCGAGATGGTTTGGTCGATCATATGAATATGGCATTGGGGCTTACGGATGAATGCAATGAAGATGAATCCGACTTTGACCCAATCATGGAATGCCTTGAGGCGAATATGTGCTCGGACTGCATGAATAAAGTACATCACGCGGCATTTAAGATCGCCAATCAAATTGCACTCACGGAAGACGACGTCTGGATTATGCAAGAGGCATCCAGCATCCTATTTGAGGAGCTGGGATTCTCATTTGATGACTCGGAAATTGGCGATGCATTAATTGAAGCTTGCGATCGCTTGGGCATTAAATACAACCGCCATTCAGAAATGAACCCGGATAGCTCGATACGCCCAAATGCCCATCGCTACCACTAATAGTAAAGAATACAGCGCCGCTATTGGCGCTGCCTCAATAAACTCAATAAGGAAATCAAAAATGAAAAATAATCAATTAGTTGTGAATAAATCACTAATTAGCCAAGCTGAAGAGTTGGCCACAGAGCATGATCTATTTAATGACCAATACATTGTTACTGGCAGACGAAAACTCTATGAGTTATTGTCAAAAATTATGGGATTGGCTGAGCAGTTTGAAGCCAGCCCAGACAAGGAAGATCTACTCTTTAATATACGTTATAAGCTCAAAGAGGCAAACATTAAGGTGCAAGAAAACACCAGCGATGTTGCCTTGCTTGTCAAATACATTACTAGGGCTGACCGTAAAACGGCGCATGTCTATACCAGGGCAATCGAGACTGCTATGGCGTGCCACTTTAAGGCGGCCGAATTACCGCAAGCAATTATTGAGGCAGGCGGCTTAGAAAAAATGCGTCTAGCTGGGGTAGACGATGAGAAAGTAGACGAGAAGCAACAGCTTGAGGATGAGCGTTTAGAACTTACGCGCACTTATTTGCAGTCACGTGGCTACTTTCCATTTGCTAAGTTTGCGGCGCCCAATCAGTTCGATGGCATTAATAACGACAACTGCGAATTTGAGTATGTGGTGTGCACTGTTAGTAACGGGCACTACAACGTCGTCTGTAAGTTGCCAGCTGAAGTCGAGCTTGAAAACTATGCGCTTAAAAAATTAAGTGCCTATCTTTGTAAAGATATGGATACAGCTCGAGAAGGCGTTGCGAAAATGCGAATCAAGGCAAATGAAGAGCGAGAAAAGCTCAATCAAGGCAGTCGGGCTGTAGAGCAGATTGAGCTTGTTAACGAAGCCACTGTAATCTAAAAAAGGAAATGATCATGAACTTAGCT
Organism: Polynucleobacter sp.; assembly: GCA_036746715.1. Taxonomy (GTDB): domain Bacteria; phylum Pseudomonadota; class Gammaproteobacteria; order Burkholderiales; family Burkholderiaceae; genus Polynucleobacter. The sequence continues at coordinate 91,529 of DAIODQ010000008.1, forward strand.
TTTGAAACCGCACTTAAAAACGATGTCAATCAAATAATTAATGCATTAAAAAATCATGAAAGCGTTATTTTGCAGTTTGAGCATCTTTCGCCTGAGGTGCTCATTGATACTCCTCAGCATTACCTTGCTCGGTATACAGATCGGCATGGCGACTATGAATTTGAAATTACTAAGTCCAGTGCTGGGTGGACAATTACTAGTTCTGGCGTGCAGATCGGTACATTTAAAGATGCTGATTACATCAAGTGGGACTTTGAGTCGCAGCTAGCAAAATATACGCCTAAGGTACTAGGCTAGGAGGTAACGTTTGTGAATTGCAACCGTTACGTAAAGTAACGGTTGCTTTCTTAGCTCAACGAGCCGGACACAAAAGTTGTCTGCTCTCATAACCAGAAAACCTAAAGTTAACCTAAACATCATAAAAAGCTAGCTTTTGAGACTAAAGGTGAGATTTGATCATTTGAGCATTGCTTTAAGTAACGCTGGGTATGCTCAAAAGTGTGTAGGCAATTACTACACACTTATTACAGTAGTTCAATTCCAAAGCCCTTCATCAGCAAAGTAAACAGTCCAAAGCAGATCATGATTGCCACTATGCAGGCGCCCATAGTCATCCAAAATCCCAATCTTGGAAGCAGGTATGGAAATAATAGAAACATCGGCAATGTTGGAATCACATACCAGAAGGTGTAATACGCGTGATTGGCAATTTTATCTTCTGGCTGGTTTTCAATGTAAAGCCATGCAAGTGTTAGAAGAGTCATCAGCGGCAATGCCGCAATAAAGCCACCCAACCTATCACTTCGTTTGGTAACTTCAGAAATGAATACAACCATTCCTGCTGTTAGTAAGTATTTGGTGATGATCCAAGCCATAATGGCCCCTTAATGATTTAGAGTAAATAATGGCGAAAATTAATATTTAATAAGCAATATGTATTGCCTAAGCATTAAGTTAAAAATGGTGCTACAATGATAAATATGTTGAGAAAGATATTTTTAATTTTGATGGTATCGCTTTTGCCAGTCCAGGCATGGGCGGGATTAGACATGTCATTTAAACATCAAACTAATATGACTGGTGTGGCGGCACAAGAAATTTCTCATAATTGCCATCAAGCCTCAGCTTCAAATGAGGAGGGTGTCAAACTAAGCGCTCAGTCCGAGGGCAATGGTTGTAACTCCTGCGCACTTTGTGTTGGATTTGGTTTCATCCCCACTCATTCCAGCTTTAATCAAATCACATTTACTGCGATTTTTAATTCCGGTAAGACTAGTTTTGCTAGTCGTGATCTCTCTGCTCTAATCAAACCACCCATCCTTTAACTCTTCTAGCATAAGTCCGCCCAAAATTTGGGCTAGATTCTTATTGGAGAGTTAAATTGAAAAAAATTGTTATTGCTGTACTAAGCCTTGCTATATCTCAGGCATTTGCTAATCCATCTTCATGGATTGAGCAAAACAAACTTGTTGGTGAGATAGGGGGTTGGAGGGTTTATTCAAAGGAGCAAGTCTTACGCGAGAGCCCTGCCAATCAAAATATATTTACTTTGAATCAGGCAATTGAGAGAGCATTAAATCAACAGCTTGATTGGACTAATTATCTTCGTGGCTCCGAGTCAACATCTGACTACTATCTCTTAACGCCTGCGCAACGCTCAGCATTACAAAAGCGTTCATCAATTATTTACGATACGACCAAGTCATATTATGAGCTGGTAGCACTTAAAGAAAAGCTGATACATATGGAAGATGTTCTTGATGCTGTAGAGGCAGCGTCTGAGCTCAGTGCTCGTATGTATAAGGTTGGGAATATTAATGAGCTGGCGCTTTTAAAGCAGAACAAGGCTTTATACAAAAAAAGGCTTGAATACAAAGCATTACAGGGCAAATATCTAGAAGCAAAGGAGCGCTTTATTCAGCGCATGAACTTTGATAATCGCGATGTCAGAGTGGATGTTGATGCTCGCTTACCAGAACCGCCCAAAGAGCAAAGAAAGTTAAGCGCTAAAGAGTTAAAAGCCATTGGACTAGGGGACATCAATAATCCAGAGTCAGTAAAAACTCGCTCAACAGCGCGCCTCTCTTACGAAGGCTATTTAGAAAAATATCAGGGCGTTAAATCATATAAAGAAGAAATCTTACCAACTCAGAAGAAAATTTCTGAAGAGAATTTACTGAGATACAACGGCATGCTCATTGATGTGTTTCATTTGCTAGAAGATGTAGAAACTCAAAGTAAAACTGTGATGGACTATATCGATGTCAATACAGCTTTTTTAATTCAGTCTGCTCGATTAGACAAAGATCTAATGGATGTCCAGATGGATTTCTCAAATATTAATGTGAGGTAATCAATGAACACACGTAGAAAATTTTTAACTGGGGCGGCAGTGACAATGGCTGCGGCTGGTGTAAGTCGTCATGCTTTAGCGGGTTTGCCTGAGCCAGTAATCCAAAATAGCCCAAATACACAGAAACCATTGATACCGAATAGTGGCCGAGACTACAACCCAGTTGTGACTTTAAATGGATGGACCTTGCCATGGAGAATGAACAATGGCGTTAAAGAATTCCATCTTGTTGCTGAGCCTGTAGTGCGAGAAATGGCGCCAGGGTTTAAAGCACATTTATGGGGATATAACGGACAGTCGCCTGGCCCAACAATTGAGGTTGTTGAAGGCGATAAGGTAAGAATATTTGTTACTAATAAGCTACCAGAGCACACATCAATTCATTGGCACGGCCAGCGTTTACCAAATGGCATGGATGGTGTAGCTGGTTTAAATCAGCCAGCCATTCCATCAGGCAAAACTTTCGTTTATGAATTTACCGCTCGGCGTCCTGGGACGTTTATGTACCACCCGCATGCCGATGAGATGACTCAAATGGCGATGGGCATGATGGGTTTTTGGGTAACGCATCCAAAAGTCAAGAATCCCGACATTGATGAAGTTAATCGTGATTTTTGTTTTCTGTTAAGCGCTTACGATATCGATCCAGGAAGCTTCACCCCAAAACCAGCAACCATGCTCGACTTTAATATCTGGTCATGGAATAGCAGAGTCTTTCCTGGAATAGATACATTGAATGTTCGATTAAATGACAAGGTTCGGATTCGTGTTGGTAATTTGACAATGACAAACCATCCAATACATCTTCATGGCCATGAATTTCAAATTACGGGCACAGATGGTGGGCCGACTCCAAAAGCAAGTCGTTGGTATGAAGTTACGGCTGATGTTGCTGTAGGGCAGATGCGCCAAATTGAATTCTTAGCAGATGAAGAGGGAGATTGGGCATTTCATTGCCATAAAAGCCATCACACCATGAATGCGATGGGTCACGATATGGCAAATTTAATTGGGGTTGATCACCGCGGATTAGCTGGAAAGATAAAAAAAATTATTCCAGACTACATGGCTATGGGTGAGCGAGGTATGGCTGACATGACTGAGATGGAGATGCCATTGCCAGTTAATACCATTCCAATGATGACAGGTGATGGCCCTTATGGCTCACTTGAAATGGGTGGCATGTTTACTGTATTAAAGGTTCGGAAAGATCAGGCGCCTAACGACTATAAAAATTCTGGTTGGTTTAAACAGCCAGCAGGCACTAGGGCGTATGAGTGGAAGGGCGCCATGCCCGCAGCCAAGCGCAGTAATAATGCTGGCGAATCAGCGATGAATCGCGTTCAACCCAAACCCGAGGTAGAAGTACAGGTTAAAAAGCCAGGTACTAATAATCACAAACACTAGGAGCAAAAAATGAAAATAATTTATTTAATGATTGGTTTAGCAATATCTCAGCTTAGCTTTGCTCATGGGGATCAGCATAAAAAAATGAATCAACAGGCATCCTTTCAACAAGAGGAGTGGGGTATTGGCGGCATAAAGAATGAAGTGAATCGAACTATTGCTATATCAATGGGCGATGATATGAAATTTAAGCCAGAAAAAATCAATATCAAGGCTGGTGAAACTATACGCTTTGAAATTAAAAATAACGGAAGGCTGTTACACGAAATGGTAATTGGCACAAAGCAAGTGCTTGATAAGCATGCCGAGATGATGGTAAAGCATCCCAATATGGAGCATGATGAACCCTACATGGCACATATCTCACCTGGTAAAAAAGGTGAAATTATTTGGAAATTTAATCGTGCTGGAAGTTTTGATTTTGCTTGCTTGATTGCCGGGCACTATCAGGCTGGAATGGTTGGAAAGATTGAGGTACAGCAATGAAAAAAATAATAACCTTAATGATGTGTTTAGTAAGTTTTGCTGTTGGAGCTACCGAGTGGACTAAGGGCGAAATTCGTCGTGTTGATGCTGAAAATAAGAAAGTCACCATCAAGCATGAGGAAATTAAAAGCCTTGATATGGCGCCGATGTCCATGGTTTTTAATGTTGAGACTACAGAAGTTTTAAAGGGAGTTAACCCTGGGGATCAAGTTGAATTTGTAGCGGAGCAAAAAGGCACTAAGCTATTCGCAAAGCAGTTTAGAAAAGTTCAGTAGGGGGCCTAGTTGAATTTAATTAAAGATGAAATGATGAAAACTGTTAGATCAGTAAATCAACAAAGAAGGCTTATTTCTTTTGGCCTAGCTTTGTTGCCGACATTGAGTTTTGCTGTGACTGAAAAGCAAGTTATCACGATGTGGCGCGGCCCAAAATGCGGTTGCTGTAAAGATTGGGCGGCGTACTTAGAAAAAAATGGTTTTAATGTAAAGGCAATTGATATCGGCAATACTGAAATGCGCCAAAAGCTGGGGATGCCAGTTCAGTTTGGCTCATGCCATACCGCTCAAATCAATGGTTATGTTATCGAAGGACATGTACCTGCTAAAGAAATTAAGCGACTCTTGGCAGAAAAACCCAAGGCAATTGGGCTCGCTGTTCCTGCTATGCCGATTGGCTCACCAGGCATGGATGGCGCTGAATACAAAGGCAGAAAAGATCCATACGATGTTCTAATAATTGGGCTGAATGGCGAGCCTTCTGTCTATCAGTCCTATAAGTAGATTGATATCCAAAATTCTGGCTGACTTTGCTCTAGGATGCCAATCTATTGAGCGTTACATAAAGTAACGCTTACTCCTCTTTAAATACTTTGGAGCAACGAAGTACTAAATGGTTGCTCCAAAATTCCTTTGGTTTTCAATACCAAAGAGTGAGCTAGCTCTTCTAGTAAATGAGTGAATTCGCTTACACATTTACTTACACACCGACATTGACCACCCGCAGAGCCCCTGTTTATGTGGCTCTATTAAGGGCTTCTGCTCTCATAACCAGAGAACCTAAACAGGACCTAAACATCACAAAAAGCTAACTTTTGAGGCTAAATGTGTGATTTAGTCATTTGAGCGTTACTTAAAGTAACGCTGGGCATGCTCGAAAGTGTGTAGGCAATTACTGCACATTTTCTACAGCAGCTCAATCCCAACGCTTTTCATCACTAAGGCAAATAAGCCAAAACAGATAACTGCCGCTACTACACACGTGGCCATGGTCATCCAGAAGCCTAGCTTTGGAAGTAGATGGGGAAATAGCAGAAACATCGGCAATGTAGGGATCACATACCAAAAGGTGTAATAAGCGTGATTTGCTATTTTCTCTTCCGGCTGATTTTCTACATACAGCCACACTAAAGTTAAAAGAGTCATTAAGGGCAATGCCGCAATAAAACCGCCTAACCTATCACTGCGTTTGGCAACCTCAGAAATGAATACAACCATTCCTGCTGTTAGTAGATATTTGGTGATGATCCAAGCCATAGAAGCCTTTATTGTGTGTGCCTACTTCGTTATAGGAATGTCGTTTAAAACGACATTACAAATATATGCGCATAGACGTATGTATGTGAACTACTTTCTTTGATTCAGATTGCTTGACCCCCATTGATCCAGTTGTCTCTG
>DAIODQ010000009.1:0-59870 GCA_036746715.1 Polynucleobacter sp.
ACTATTTTTATTAATAACTTAATTCTCTGACTGCGATTTAGTCCGTCGCAGCATAAAGCTACCCGTTGATTTAGCAGTTAACTGCCCTGCTTCATTAAAAATACTGCCCTCACAATAATTAACGGTACTTCCCGCCTTTAAAACCTTACCTTCGGCAACAAGAAGCCCTTTGGAGGGGCGAAGGAAGCTAGTGGTCATGTCAATGGTAATCACGCCTAAGATATGTTCATGCGAGCTTCGGGCTGCAGCTGCCATTGCAAAATCAAGTATCGACATCACGACACCGCCGTGAGCAACATGAAAACTATTTAATAACTCAGGGCGCAAATGAAGACGAATCCTAGAATGTCCATTTTCGGCAAACTCGGGCTCCACCCCAAGAACATCTAGGAAGGGAATTTCAAGTCCGAAATAGGTTTTACTCATTACTGAAAAATATTACTTAGCGAATAATCGATCAGGATGGGCCATGGCCTTAAACTCGATCGCATTTCCAGATGGGTCTAGAAAAAACATGGTGGCCTGCTCACCTACTTCGCCCTTAAACCGAATATAGGGCTCAATCACAAATTGGGTGCCTGCTTTCTTTAACTTATCGGCCATTGCTTCCCACTCAGGCATCGACAAAACAATCCCAAAATGTCGCACTGGCACTTTCTTGCCATCCACATCAGAATGCACGTCGTTTTGTGCCTCCCCATGCGCTAAATGCGCCACAATTTGATGTCCAAAGAGATTGAAATCGATCCACTCATCCGAGCTTCGCCCTTCTGGACAACCTAGGAGCCCACCATAAAATGCCCTGGCGTCTTTTAAGTTATCTACGGGAAATGCCAAATGAAATGGGTGCATGATGAATCCTCATTATTAGTGGTCGGGGCGAGAGGATTTGAACCTCCGACCACTTGCACCCCATGCAAGTACGCTACCAGGCTGCGCTACGCCCCGACGAAAAGATAAATTGTAGCTCAGCGGCTTAAGACTTGAAGGACCTCGAGTAACTCTTCACGCAAACGTAATGAGGTCTTGCTTTCATCAAGGCGGTTTTTTGCACCACTGATCGTAAATCCCTCTTCATAGAGAAGGGTACGGATCTGTCGGATTAGAACAACCTCATGGTGTTGGTAATACCGGCGATTACCCCGTCTTTTTTGCGGGCGTAATTGATCGAATTCTTGTTCCCAATAACGCAATACGTGGGGCTTTACACCACACAACTCTCCAACCTCGCCAATCGTGAAATACCGCTTGTGAGGGATTGGGGGCAAAAGCGGCAGACTGTCCGCTTTTGGATCAAGCTCTGTTTTGGTTCTCAGCATGGGACTCGACTGCGTCCTTCAGCTTCTGACTAGCGTGGAATGTCACAACACGACGCGCTGCAATCGGTATCATCTCGCCGGTTTTGGGATTGCGCCCAGGCCGGGCAGTTTTATTGCGTAATTGGAAATTGCCAAAGCCTGAGATCTTTACTTCGACGCCTGCCTCTAGGGTTTGGCCAATGCGATCAAAAAAGGCATCGATCATATCCTTAGCTTCGCGCTTATTAAGGCCTACTTGATCAAATAAAGCTTCCGAGAGTTCGTTCTTTGTAACCGTTTGATTGTTCGCAGTCATATCGATACTCTTTTCGTACAGGTTGTCTTAATTGAATGATAAATATAACAAATTTACTAAGCCACTAACGTAAACGGGCCGCATAGTCTTTTTGTAAAGCACTTAACAAGGCATGAACAACCGCTTCCACTTGCGCATCCTGCAAGGTCTCTTGATCATTGACTAAGGTGAGCCTAAAAGCAAGACTTTTCTCATCAGAGGCCATCGAAGCGCTCTCTTTTTGAGGACGAAACTCATCAAACAACTCAATTTTAATCAGGTAGGGTTGCTTCTTGGCCAACATGGTCTCGATGAGGCTTTGTGCTGGAATCGACTGCTTCACAACGACAGCGATATCACGCTGCACTGTAGGAAACTTACTGATCTCAATCGGTGCTGGTAAACCAATCTGGGTGATCGCATCCCAATGGATCTCAAACAAGACTGGAGCATTGGCTAGCTCATAGGTCTGTTGCAATGCAGGGTGCAGCTCACCAATCCAACCAATTGCTTGTTGCGCAAGATAGATTTGAGCAGACCGACCTGGATGCAATGCAGGATGCGGGTCCGCTGACATCTTTGTATGAATCTGTAATGGGTTAAAAGCACGCTGCAGATCACCCTTCACGTCAAAGAAATCAACCATCTGATTACTCTTAGCCCACTGCTCGGGGTTTGCAAAACCGTAGGCCAAACCGCCTAATTGTTTGTTCTGAATAAAGCCTGCAACAACTCCTGGTTGATCCATCGCGCCGGGATCCCGTTGAAAGACGCGACCAATCTCAAATAAGCGAGCTCGATTTGCACCTCGATTGAGATTGCTGCGTAAATTGTGGAGTAAGCCGCCCCATAAAGTACTACGCATCACTCCAAACTGACTAGCAATCGGATTGAGGACTGCAATCGGATGGGCTTGACCCATTTGGGATTCGGTTTGGTTATCGATGAACCCAAAATTGACTACCTCCTGATAGCCCTCGCCCGCTAAACGATGACGTATTGTGTGTACGCTACGCATTGCTTCGGAGGGAGCGCTCATCTTGAGCTCTGCCTTGGGCGGAAGATCGGGAATGTTCTCAAAGCCATATAGACGGGCCACTTCCTCGATGAGATCCTCTTCGATCTCAAGATCAAAGCGATAGCTAGGGGGCTTCACTGTAAATACAGCGTGTTGATGCTCTCCCGTTACCGAGAACTCCAGGCCGAGGCGCTCAAATAAATCGTTCACAATCGTCACAGTCAGCGGAATACCGATGACTTTCTCAGCACGAGCTAGGCGCATCGTGACCGGTTTGCGCTCTGGTAATTGCTTGATCTGATCATCAATCGGTCCGAGCTGACCGCCGCAAACTTGCACAATGAGATCGCTTAGATACTCCAAAGCCGCAATGGTTCCTTGCGGATCAACGCCACGTTCAAAACGATGCCCAGCATCCGTCGTGAAATTAAACCGCCGAGCACGTCCTGTAATGGCAACTGGCCACCAGAATGCTGCTTCCACATAAATATTTTGGGTTGTATCGCTAACTGCAGTACTCTCACCGCCCATGATTCCGGCTAGGCTAATCGGGCCAGACGCATCAGCAACTACGCCTACTTTCAATGAGGCTACAGACAAGTCTGGCGCAGGTTCAACCGTTTGCTCATTTAATAACTTCAGGCTCTCGCCTGGCTTACCCCAACGAACCACTAGCCCACCTTGAATACGATCAAGGTCAAATACGTGATTGGGTTGACCCATTTCCAGCATGACATAGTTGGATAAGTCCACCAGTGGCGAGATGCTCCGTTGCCCAGCATGCGCTAAGCGCTGCACAATCCACTCTGGAGTCTTCGCTTTAACATTGACCCCCTTAATCACCCGTCCTGCAAAGCGACCGCAAAGTTCTGGGGCTTCAATCTCAACGGGTAGGCGATCGTTGATATTGGCGGTAAGCGTCTTGCCCTTGGGAATGCACAGGGCTGCACCCGTAATTGCGGCGACCTCACGTGCTAAGCCAATAATCGATAAGCAATCTGCTTTATTGGGGGTAAGCTTAATGATATAGATTTGATCATCTAGCTTTAAATACTCCCGCACGTTTTGACCTAATGGGGCATCCGCAGGCAACTCCAGAATGCCTGCATGATCATCACCCAAACCAAGCTCTCGACCCGAGCACAACATGCCGTTGCTCTCGACACCCCGTAATTTGCCAACCTTAATCTGAAATGGCTTACCACCCTCTTCTGCGGGTGATAACTCAGCACCAACGAGTGCACATGGGATCTTGATTCCGGCACGTGCATTCGGAGCACCGCACACAATTTGTAAGTTCTCAAAACCAGGGCCTGCGTTCACACGACACACTCGTAAGCGATCTGCATCGGGATGCTGCTCTGCTGAAATAATTTCTGCAACAACGACTTTGCTAAAAGGCGGTGCAACTGAACGTTGCTCCTCAACCTCTAATCCAGCCATGGTCATTGCATGGCCTAAAGCCTTGCTATCGAGCGCGGGATTTACAAACTGACGTAACCAGGACTCAGAAAATTGCATATCAGAACTAAGCCGGAAATTGCGCTAAGAAGCGCAGATCGTTATCAAAGAAAAGGCGCAAATCATCAATGCCATAGCGCAACATCGTGAGACGCTCTAAACCAGAGCCAAAGGCAAAGCCCATGTAGTGCTCTGGATCAATCCCCATATTGCGCAAGACATTGGGATGAACTTGCCCTGCTCCCGAGATCTCCAACCAGCGTCCTGCCAACTTACCACTACCAAAGGCCATATCAATTTCAGCAGACGGCTCTGTGAATGGGAAATACGATGGTCTAAAGCGTACCTGCAGTTCATTGGTCTCAAAGAAAGTGCGCAAGAAGTCGGTATAGACCCCTTTCAAATCTGCGAAGGAGACATTTTCTGCAATCCACAAACCTTCTACTTGATGAAACATGGGCGAGTGAGTAGCATCACTATCCACGCGATAGGTGCGCCCAGGCGCAATCACCTTGATGGGTGGCATGCTCTCTTGACCATATCGTTTTACATGCTCACTGGCATAACGTACCTGAATCGGACTGGTATGTGTTCGCAAAAGCAAGGGCTTGCCATTAGCATCTTTGCCATCAATATAAAAGGTATCTTGCATCGAACGAGCAGGATGGTTCTCAGGGCTATTGAGTGCTGTGAAGTTAAACCAATCGGTCTCGATCTCGGGACCATCGGCAACATCAAAGCCAATCGAATGAAAAATAGTCTCCACGCGCTCCCATGTGCGCATGACAGGATGCAAGCTTCCAAGAGCTTGCCCTCTTCCGGGCAAAGAGACGTCGATGGACTCTGCGGCTAAACGGGCTTGTAAGACCTGGTCGGCTAGTGCTTGACGCCGTCCATTCAGAGCATCTTCAACCGCAGTCTTAGCTTGATTAATCTGTGCACCGGCAGTCTTGCGCTCATCAGGCGACATGCCACCGAGCGCTTTTAAGCGCTCCGTGAGCAAACCTGATTTACCGAGATACCGAGCTTTTGCATCCTCCAAAGCAGCGGGATCGCTGGCCTTGGAGAAATCGCGTTTGGCATCCTCGACAAGTTGGTCGAGAGAAACCATGGCTGTGAAGACTTACGCTTGTACTACAGCAGATTTAACACGTGTTACCAAAGCAGCAAACGCTTCTTTGTCAAACACGGCCATATCGGAGAGTACTTTACGATCGAGTTCAATCGATGCCTTCTTCATGCCATTCATGAACACACTATAGGTCATGTCATGCTCACGTACGGCAGCGTTAATACGGGCAATCCAGAGTGCACGGAACACGCGCTTTTTGTTGCGACGATCGCGATACGCATATTGCCCCGCGCGCATGACCGCTTCTTTAGCAATACGGAATACATTTTTACGACGACCACGATAACCGGTTGCAGCATCGGTAACTTTTTTATGACGGGCTCTTGCTGTAACCCCACGTTTTACTCTTGGCATAGTGTTCTCCTAAGATTTAAGCGTAAGGCATCATGGAGCGAATCGACTTAACGTCGGCTTTCGCAACAGGGGCGGAACCACGTAGTTGACGCTTGTTCTTGGTGGTTTTCTTGGTGAGGATGTGACGCTTGAACGCCTGTCCTCGTTTGATGGATCCACTTGCGCGGACCTTGAAGCGCTTCGCTGCGCCACTTTTGGTCTTCATTTTGGGCATGACTGCTCCCTTTTCGTTCTCTGTGCGCCTGCGGTGGCAACCGACGGTTGCTCTTCCTGTACCGATAGTGCGCTACTAGGTACTACCTACTTCTACTGCAAACTCCTACTTCTTCTTGGCGGGTGCTAAGACCATCACCATTTGTCGGCCTTCCATTTTTGGAAACTGCTCGACTTGACCATACGGCTCTAAATCAATTTTGAGCCGGTCTAACATCTTTACTCCGATTTCTTGGTGAGCCATTTCTCGACCCCGAAATCGCAGCGTAATCTTTGTTTTATCGCCATCTTCCAAAAAGCGGATCAAATTGCGTAGCTTCACACCATAGTCGCCGTCATCGGTTCCAGGTCGAAACTTTACTTCCTTTACCTGAATCACCTTTTGCTTGAGCTTTGCTTCGTGCAAACGCTTGGCTTCTTGGTACTTGAACTTACCAAAGTCCATGATGCGGACAACGGGAGGTTCGGCATTCGGTGCAATCTCGACTAAGTCGGTATCTTCTTCTTCTGCCAACCGTAAGGCTTCGTTCAACTTAACTACACCGACAGCACTGCCATCGGACCCTATCAAACGCACTTCAGGAGCAGTAATTTCCTGGTTAATGCGTTGCAATTTTTCAGTAGCGATCTTCTAATTCCTCTCTAAAAACAATAAAAAGCCATCACACCCCCTAGCTAGGCTCGGGTCCGACTTTCTGGGAAATATCCTGCTGGAGTCGGGTGACAAAGGTGTCTAGCGGCATAACCCCTAGATCCACTCCGCCACGGGCACGAACGGCCACCATATTACTTTCACGCTCTTTATCGCCAACAACTAGCAAATAAGGCAGTTTTTGTAATGCGTGCTCGCGTATTTTATACGTAATTTTCTCATTTCGCAAATCTGACTCGACCCTAAACCCTTGTTTTTTCAGCAATTGCTGAACTTTATGGGCATAATCAGCCGAATTTTCAGAGATATTTAAGACAATTGCTTGGGTTGGGGCTAGCCAAACAGGCATGGCGCCCGCATGATTTTCAATCAAAATCCCGATAAAACGCTCCAAGGAACCCACGATGGCTCGGTGGAGCATGACGGGTACTTTGCGGCTATTGTCCTCAGCCACATATTCCGCTCCCAATCGCGCTGGCATCGAGAAATCGACCTGCATCGTACCGCATTGCCAGGAACGCCCAATCGAGTCTTTCAGGTGATATTCAATCTTAGGGCCATAAAACGCGCCCTCACCGGGCAACTCTTCCCACGTTTGTCCAGATGCCTTTAATGCTCCGCGTAGAGATGCCTCCGCTTTATCCCAGATGGCATCATCTCCAACCCGTTTTGCTGGGCGCAAGGCTAACTTCACAGCAACTTCCGTAAAACCAAAATCAGCATACACAGCTCGTACCGCTTGATCAAAGGCGGCTACCTCAGACTGAATCTGATCTTCGGTACAAAAAATATGACCATCATCTTGAGTAAAGCCACGCACACGCATTAAGCCATGCAAAGCCCCAGAGGGTTCATTGCGATGGCATTGGCCAAACTCGCCAAAGCGCAATGGCAACTCTCGATAACTATGCAAGCCTGAATTAAAGATCTGTACATGGCCAGGACAGTTCATGGGCTTTAATGCATATGCTCTGTTCTCAGACTCGGTCGTGAACATGTTCTCTTTGTAGTTATCCCAGTGACCCGATTTCTCCCACAAGCCACGATCTAGTATTTGAGGGGCCTTGACCTCGTGGTAGCCCTCACGTTGATATACACGACGCATGTACTGCTCGACCTCTTGCCAAATCGCCCAACCCTTAGGATGCCAAAAGACTAAGCCAGGCGCTTCATCTTGAAAATGAAAGAGGTCTAACTGTTTAGCAAGGCGACGATGATCGCGCTTCTCCGCCTCTTCCAGCATATGCAAATAGGCGTCTTGATCTTCTTTCTTGGTCCATGCAGTGCCATAAATACGTTGCAACATCTCGTTCTTGCTATCACCACGCCAATACGCACCGGCCAGCTTCATGAGCTTGAATACCTTCAACTTACCAGTGGATGGGACGTGCGGACCTCGGCAAAGATCTGTGAACTTTCCTTCGGCATAAAGCGATACATCTTCGCCTTGCGGAATGCTGGCAATAATCTCTGCCTTATAGAGCTCGCCCTGCTTCTTAAAGAACTCAACCGCCTGATCACGTGGCATCACTTGACGAACTACAGGCTCATCCTTCTTGACCAACTCCGCCATCTTTTTCTCAAGAGCAACTAGATCATCAGGGGTGAAGGGTCGATGGTAAGAGAAGTCGTAATAGAAACCGTTATCAATCACTGGCCCAATCGTGACCTGTGCGTCTGGAAATAACTCCTTCACTGCATAGGCGAGCAAATGCGCCGTTGAATGGCGAATAATCACCAAGCCCTCAGGATTTTTATCGGTGATGATGGCTAGTTGCACATCATGATCAATTGTGTGACTCAGATCAACTAAGCGGCCATCAACCGATCCTGCTAAGGCTGCCTTAGCTAGGCCACTACCAATGTTTTGGGCAATTTCTGCAATGGTGACCGGCGCAGCAAACTCGCGCTTGGACCCATCTGGAAGAGTAACTACCACCATACCTGCTCCATCAAAACGACTGCGTATAAATAAGAATGCGCGTTCGTCCCAAACTAAATGAGCACAACGCGCATACCAATTACATCTCTTTACTTCTCTATCGTTGGTAGGCTCGATTGGACTCGAACCAACGACCCCCACCATGTCAAGGTGGTGCTCTAACCAGCTGAGCTACGAGCCTATATAGATCAAGAGTTTATCACCGCCGGCGCACTTCCGTGACTCCCCGCAGACTCTCAAGGCCAGTTTGTATGAGTCGTAAGGCTTCGGTGTTCTGTATCTCAATGGTCATTTGGATCTGGGCTAAACCCTTGCGAACTGATTTTTTGAGATCGATCACATGCACACCAACCTTGGAAGTTATCTCAAAGAGCTCACGCATTAGTTCAGGTCGGTCTAATGCGGTAATTGCTAAATCAGCAGGAAATACACGGTCCTTACCAGTGCCTTGCTCTGGGTCAAGCTTCGCACTCCAAGCGGTTTGAATAACTCGCTCAGGGGCACGCTCGAGCAATGCCTTGAATGTTTTACAACTTCTACGATGAATCGATACCCCACGTCCTTGGGTTACAAAGCCCGCAATAGGATCAGGCGGCACAGGTCGGCAACACCTTGCTAATTGAGTCAATAAAGAATCAACGCCCACTACCAAGACATCACCACTTTGATTCGCTTTGCTCTGACGGGGCTTGATTTGAATATCGTCAGCTGGAGGCTTGTCAGTCTGCTTCTCCGTTTTGCTCTCAATAGGTTTTGGAGAGCCTTGACTAGCCTCATCATCGAGGGCATTAAACCAAGCCCGCACGCGTGCACGGCCCCGCTGTGATCGTAGATAGCCACGCTCTGGATGAAGCCAATCGCGTGATGGCCCGCCTTGCTTCACGGAAATGATTTCTACGGTCTGGCCATTTTTCAAGGCAGTATCTAGCGGCACCATCGCCCCATCAATGCGCGCTCCTCGACAACGATGACCAAGGTCGGTATGAACAGCGTAGGCAAAATCAATGGGTGATGAACCTTTTTCTAAGGAGATCACTTTGCCCAAGGGAGTCAGTACGTAAATGTGGTCATCGATCTCGTGGTGCTTGAGTTGCTCCCAGGCATCTTCTTTCCAGGAGATCAACTGTCTAGCCCAGGCAATCTGTCGTTCGTAAGCCACTTCTGCACTGTGCGTGCCTAAGTCTTTTGCGTCTGCGGAGTAAGCCCCCTCTTTATAGCGCCAGTGTGCAGCCAAACCATACTCAGCCTGTCGATGCATCTCTTGTGTACGAATCTGAATCTCAAAGGCAATACCCTGCTCGTCTATGACCACTGTGTGCAAGGATTGATATCCATTAGGCTTGGGGCGCGCAATGTAATCGTCAAACTCGCGAGGCACTGGTTGCCATAGGTTATGCACCAATCCTAATGTGGCATAGCAGGCCTTAACATCATCAACCAAGATCCGAAAAGCGCGCACATCATACAAGTTGGCAAACTCCAAGGACTTACCTTGCATCTTCTTCCAGATACTGTAGATATGCTTGGGTCTGCCTTGAACATCGGCTGTAATGTGCGCAAGCCCTAGTTCTTGATTTAATCGGGCTATCACATCCACAATAAATTGCTCGCGCTCCACGCGCTTGGAGTCGAGTAAGCCAGCGATCTCTTTATAGGTTGTGGGTGTCAGTACCCGAAATGCTAAATCCTCCATCTCCCATTTCATTTGCCAGATCCCTAAACGATTAGCAAGGCTGGCATCAATGTCTAAGATCTCTTGCGCCCAAGCGGGTGATGCAGACAAACGACTTATAGCAATCCAACGTAGAGTTTGCAAACGGGATGCAAGGTAGATCAACACAACGCGCAGATCATTGCCAAAGGCGAGCAGCATCTTACGTAGGATCTCTTCTTGGCCAGTAACATTGCTAACGCCATCCTGCTTCATTAGCTTAGCCTGGGCTTGACGTAAGCCACGGTAGCCAATCAGTAAATCACCGGCATCTTGGCCGATTTGTTTGATCAATGCATCCTTGCCAAGGGTGCTATGAAGATGCTCTGCGGCTTTCAGCGTTGCCTCGTCTAGATGTAAGTCTTGCAGGATGACTGCAACTTCGTGCGAGTGCTGCTCTAGAGATTCGCCAAACCAAGCATCAAGCCTTTGGGAACCCTGATGAACACCAGTAACGTTGCTTGGGCGATCTGGACTAGGCACGTGGTTTACGGAATAAAGGTTCCCAAGAACAACTATAGGAAAAACTGGCGTGCAATGTCAATCTGTTCAGCCTTAATAAATGCAGGGGCATGACCAGTATTGGGGATCTCAATACTGCTAGCCTTGGGATTACGCGCGCGCATCTCGGTCACTGTCTCTTGAGATAATAAATCGGAGTCGGCACCCCGCACAATCAATATGGGGCAAGCGATACTATCAAAACTCTGCCACATCGCCAACTCGCCCGCTTTGGCAATCGCTGGAGTTACGGAAGCAAACGGTACCGCAATTGCAGGGTCATAATGCAAGATCCATTGCTCATTCTTTTGCATGAGCATGGGTCCATTCAGCAACTCCCACTCGCTATCGGTATGTTTACCAAATGGTGCGCAAATGGAGTTTAATTTCTCAAGTGCAATATGGCGATTGACATACGAAAATGGTTTACCCACATAACTCGCTAACCGAATCAGTGCGGCTGCTTCAATTCGGGGGCCAACATCATTCAGTAGTAAGCGTCTTACTGGGTTTCCAGGCATTGCGGCATACACCATACCAATCAAGCCACCCATCGAGGTTCCAAACCAGTTCACCTTTTTCACGCCCAACTTACTACTGAGGCTTGCCATATCGCTGACGTATTGCGGAACTGAATAGAACATGGGATTTGCTAAATAGTCAGAATCTCCACGGCCAACAATATCAGGGCACACCACATAGTGACGATCGCACAAGGCCTCGGCCATCACCCTAAAATCACTGCCGCGTCGCGATAAGCCATGCACGCAATACAAGACACTGGGATTACGTGGATCGCCCCAAGCATGGTATGCCATGCGGTGCGTTCCCGCGGGACTGGTGCATGCTACATAGTCTGTATGCCCATGATGCTCTTTGCTCAAGAGAGCAGTGTGTCGAGCCTTCTCTCCATGAGCAGGAATCGGCTCTAACTCTTGTTTGCCTGCCTCTTCTGGCTGCAAGGTAATGTGATCAATGCCATGGGTCTCACGCAACATGGCTGATATTTTTTCTAGGATCCTTGGCCACTGCTTCATTTGCCTCACTTCAACGTGACCAATTAATGCAGGATGGCCTGGACTCATCTCCCAAACATGCAGATCGTGAACGGTCACTACACCATCGATTGCTGTTAGATCTTGACCAACCTTTACATAATCAATATGCAGGGGCACACCCTCCATCAGAAAGTGATAGGACTCTTTGAGGATCGAGAGGGTTGATTTCAGAATCAGAAGAGAAACAAAGATCGAGAGCAAAGGATCAATTTGCATCCATCCACTCAATTGGATGACTACGCCCGATACCAATGCGGCTATCGATCCAAGAAGATCACCCATGACATGAATCAAAGCAGCTCTTGTGTTCACGCTCTTCTTATCGCGCGATAGAGACCATGCCACCAGAAGATTTACACACAAGCCAATGGCAGCCACAATCGTTACGGTCAACCCAGCCACTGGGTGTGGATCCTGAATGCGGCTAATGGCTTCGATGATGATCCAAAGCACTAAGCCCAACATCACCATGCAGTTCACAAACGCAGCGAGTGCCTCGGCGCGACCAAAACCAAAAGAATGTTTTGCTGAGGGTGGGCGTTTGGCGATAAACTGGGCCAGTAAGGCTAAGCCCAAGGCGGCTGCATCGGTCACCATATGACCAGCATCCGAGATCAATGCAAGCGAACTAGCCCACAAGCCTGCAATCAGCTCAACCGCTGAAAAGCCAAGGGTCAGAGATAAAGCAATCCACAGCCAGCGCTGCGCACGTCCTGTTACTGCGTGGGTATGCTCAGCATCCCCACGTTTATGTGCGTGTAAATGTTCGGCGTTCAATGCACCGCGCTAAGATCGATTGGCGCACCCGTCTTTGCCTGAATTTCTTCTTTGCTAACACCCGGTGCTAACTCCACTAACTTCAGCCCCTTTGGGGTGATATCCAGTACTCCAAGATCGGTGATGATGCGATTAATCACACCAAGACCGGTCAATGGCAAGGTGCATTTAGGCAAAATTTTGATTTCTTCACTGCCATCTTTTTTCTTGGCAACGTGCTCCATTAAAACCACCACGTGCTTTACACCGGCTACTAAATCCATCGCACCGCCCATACCCTTCACCATCTTGCCCGGAATCATCCAGTTGGCAAGATCACCATGTTCACTCACTTGCATCGCACCGAGGATCGCAATATTAATCTTGCCACCGCGAATCATGCCAAAGGAATCAGCCGATGAAAAGATCGCTGAGCCTGGCAAGGTAGTGACTGTTTGCTTGCCTGCATTAATCATGTCCGCATCCACTTGTGCCTCGGTCGGAAATGGGCCAATACCTAAGAGACCATTTTCCGATTGCAACCAGACTTCCATCCCATCTGGTACATGATTGGCCACAAGGGTTGGCATACCAATCCCGAGATTGACATAAAAACCATCTTGTAACTCTTTAGCAGCGCGGGCCGCCATTTCATCTCTACTCCAAGGCATGATTCATTCCTCTACTTAATTCAGGTTAATTAGGCTTGCGTCAATGTGCGCTGCTCAATACGCTTCTCTGGCTTTGTGTTCAGCACAATGCGGTGAACATAGATACTCGGTGTATGAATTTGAGCAGGCTCTAATTGCCCATTCTCCACAATCTCTTCCACCTCAACCACGGTTATCTTGCCAGCCATAGCAACGACCGGATTGAAGTTCTGCGCAGTGAGGCGATAGACCAAATTACCTGCTTTGTCAGCCTTCCATGCCTTAACCAAGGAGATGTCTGAAACCAAAGAGCGCTCCATGATGTATTTCTCACCATCAAATTCACGCACATCCTTGCCTTCAGCCACAATCGTACCGACCCCGGTTTTGGTAAAGAATGCTGGGATACCACAACCACCAGCACGCAATTTTTCAGCCAGCGTTCCTTGAGGTGTGAACTCCAATTCCAATTCACCCGCTAAGTATTGCCGCTCAAATTCTTTGTTCTCACCGACGTACGAGGAGATCATTTTTTTTACTTGACGGGTCGCCAATAAAATCCCCAAACCAAAATTATCCACGCCCGCATTATTGGAGATTGCCGTTAAGTTCTTAGCGCCAAGGTCCTTCACTGCCGCAATTAAGGCCTCTGGAATACCGCATAAGCCGAAACCACCAACGGCGAGAGTCTGCCCATCTTTGAGGATATCCTGCAGAGCAGCACGGGCACTAGGAAAAATTTTGTTCATACGTCTAACTTTCTTTCTTAATAGGGATTACTTAGGCTAAATGATAACCGCTCTAGATCTCAAAATTATTTACCAAAAGCACTAAACTAGAGTCATGAACCCCCAGGATCTACTTCAGCAATATGGCCCTCGTGAAGCCATGGACTTCGACCTGGTCATTGTGGGTGGTGGCCCTGCTGGCTTATCAGCGGCCATTCGGGCAAAGCAATTAGCACAGCTTGAAGGGCGTGAACTCAGTGTTTGTGTCCTTGAAAAAGGGTCTGAGGTCGGCGCGCATATTTTGTCAGGCGCAATTATGGATCCAAGAGCGCTTAATGAGCTCATCCCAAATTGGCAAGAACTAGGCGCCCCTCTCGAAACGCCCGTTAGCAAAGATGAGTTCACCTTCTTAACCGAGACCGGATCATTGTCCGTCCCCCATCTATTCTTACCTCAGTGTTTTCGTAATCAAGGTAATTACATCCTCAGTTTGAGTAATTTCACACGCTGGTTAGGAACGCAAGCAGAAAATCTCGGGGTTGAGATTTTTCCAGGCTTTGCTGCTGCGGAGATTTTGTACAACGATCAAGGAGCTGTGTGTGGGGTTGCGACCGGCAATCTGGGCGTCAGTAAAGCTAGTGAACCTACTGAGCAATTTCAATTGGGTATGGAACTGCGAGCTAAGTACACCCTTTTTGCGGAGGGTTCGCGCGGCCATCTTGGTAAGGAGCTGATTCATCAATATCAACTCGATCGAAGTGCTGATCCACAAAGCTATGGTCTTGGCATCAAAGAGCTTTGGGAAGTTTCTCCACAGAATCATCAGCCAGGTTTGGTTATTCATACTGCAGGATGGCCCTTGGACTCCAAGACCTATGGAGGCTCTTTCTTGTATCACTTTGGTGAGAACAAAGTAGCCGTTGGTATGGTGGTTGGTTTGTCCTATCGCAACCCCTACTTAAGTCCTTTTGAAGAATTCCAGCGCTATAAATTACACCCAGCGATTCGCCCTACTTTTGACGGCGGTCAACGCATTGCCTACGGTGCGCGTGCAATTACGGCAGGAGGATTAAATAGTTTGCCCCAGACCGTTTTCCCTGGAGGCGCTCTGATTGGTTGTGATGCGGGCTATCTCAATGCCTCACGCATCAAAGGTAGTCATGCCGCAATAAAATCGGGCATGCTCGCGGCCGAGGCGGTCTTATCGGCTCTCTCTGAAAATCGCTCCAATGATATTCTCACTGCCTACCCCAGCGCATTTAAGAAGAGTTGGCTTTACGATGAGCTCAAGCAGGCCCGCAACTTTAAGTCATGGATGTCAAAAGGTTTATACCTCGGCACCCTGATGGTCGGCATTGAACAAAAACTATTGGGCGGTAATGTGCCGTGGACCATTCGTCAACGCAAGGCTGATTATGAATATCTTGAGCCGGCAAAACTCCATCAAATGATTGATTACCCAAAGCCAGATGGCAAAATCACATTTGATCGTCTCTCTTCGGTATTTATCTCCAATACGAACCATGAAGAGAATCAGCCCTCGCACCTCACCCTGAAAGATCAAGATGTGCCGGTCGCCATCAATTTAGATGTCTACGCAGGTCCTGAGCAACGCTATTGCCCTGCAGGTGTTTATGAATATATCGAGGTAGAAGGTAAACCTAAATTACAAATCAATGCGCAGAACTGCGTGCATTGCAAAACCTGCGACATTAAAGATCCAACTCAGAATATTGTCTGGGTTGCTCCCGAAGGTGGTGGCGGTCCTAACTACTCTGGGATGTAACTAGGTCTTGACCATACTTGGTTTTACTTGATAAATCGCTAAACCAGCGAGCGCACAAGCAACTGCCGCCATACCAAAGACTTGATTCGGTCCCAATTGATCCCAAATCCAGCCTGCACATAAGCCTCCCAAGGTGCCCCCAAAGCCATACGCCACAGTCGTGAATAAAGCCTGACCACGAGCCTGGAGTGGGCCTGTAAACCAAGTCTGAATTAATTTAGTGCTTGCACTATGATGCATAGCAAAGGTTACCGCATGCATCAACTGTGCCACAATTAAAAAACTGGTGCTGGCAAAATAGCCAATCAGCACAAAGCGAATGACGCCCACGACAAAAGTCATTTGCAACATGGCTATTGGTGAGTAACGCGCCAAGACCTTGCTTTGAAAATAAAAGAAGATTACTTCTGCGAGCACTCCAAGAGTCCAAAATAGTCCAATTTGGAACTTGTTATAGCCAAGGTCTAATAAATAAAGGGAATAGAACACATACAATGCCGCATGCCCAAAGATCATTGCAAAAGCAGATAGCAAAAACCAACGCACTTCGGGTCTGCGAAGGACCGAACGTAGCTCACCACGCACCAAGGGTTGGCGCTCAATCTTTGGTTCTCGCAAGAAAAACGTATTGATCACAAGAAGAATCAGAACTGCCACTCCTAGCCAAGGAAAAATCACAATACCTTGCCACTGAAAGATCTCTCCAGCAATTAAAACCATGGTGATAAATCCAATCGATCCCCACAAACGTATACGCCCATAGCGATGATAGAAAGACTCTTCTTTGTATAAAGCATGCACGGTCGCTGCCTCGCCCAATGGCACCATACTACTTAAGATGGTGTGTAAGACAAACATCCAAATTAATAGAGGGATGTATTCTTGTAAATAAAAGATTGCTAGGAAGGTGATGCAGGCAAACACGGCACAAAAGCGCATGATGCCGACGCGATTCGATAAGTAATCAGAGAGCCAACCCCATGAAAAAGGTCCCAAAATGCGGGTCACCTGCAACATCGACATGAGGGCTGCGATTTCTATCGCACCAAAGCCAAGCTCTGCAAAATACAAACTGGCATAAGGCGACATCAAGCCAATGTAGGCGAAGTACAAAAAGAAAAAGGCCCCAAAGGACCAACGGGAAGATGCTGTCATGCTCTGTAAATTAGCGAGGACGAGCGGCTGGAATCGCGCTAGTACTTAGCGT
Organism: Polynucleobacter sp.; assembly: GCA_036746715.1. Classification (GTDB taxonomy): domain Bacteria; phylum Pseudomonadota; class Gammaproteobacteria; order Burkholderiales; family Burkholderiaceae; genus Polynucleobacter. The sequence continues at coordinate 16,763 of DAIODQ010000009.1, forward strand.
AACGTCGCCACATTGTGCACGGTGACGTAACGCATGATCCATCAACACTAAGGCTAACATTGCCTCTGCGATCGGTGCCGCACGAATACCGACACAGGGATCATGACGACCCTTAGTCTGAATAACGGCAGGTTGGCCCTTGATATCAACGGTCTCTTTGGGACTTGTAATGCTTGATGTGGGCTTAATTGCAATCGAGACGCGAAGATCTTGACCAGTACTGATACCGCCAAGCGTTCCCCCCGAGTTATTACTGGCAAAGCCGTCCGGATGCATCTCATCACCGTGCTCACTACCCTTTTGAGTAACAACTGCAAAACCAGCGCCAATCTCAATACCCTTGACCGCATTAATACCCATCATCACATGCGCAATATCGGCATCCAATTTATCAAACAGTGGTTCGCCCAAGCCAATCGGTACTTTACTAGCACGTACTTCAATCTTTGCCCCACACGAGTCCCCTGCTTTACGCAAAGCGTCCATATACTCCTCGAGCTGTGGAATGATCTTGGCGTTGGCAGCAAAGAATGGGTTTTGTGCGATCTGCTTTACATCGTCATACGGGATTGCAATCTCACCCAACTGACTCATGTGCGCAACAATCTCGGTGCCATAGTGCTCACGCAACCATTTTTTAGCAATGGCAGCGGCAGCTACAACGGGAGCAGTTAAACGGGCCGAAGAGCGGCCACCGCCACGCGGATCCCGAAAACCATATTTATAGTGATAGGTGTAATCCGCATGACCAGGACGGAAGGTTTGCAGGATGTCACCATAATCTTGACTGCGTTGATCAGTATTGCGGATCAGTAAGCAAATAGGTGTGCCGGTAGTTTTACCTTCAAAGACCCCCGACAAGATCTCAACCTTATCTTCTTCTTTGCGTTGGGTCACATGCCGAGACGTGCCTGGCTTGCGGCGATCCAGATCTCCTTGGATATCAGCCTCCGAAAGAGCCATTCCTGGTGGGCAACCATCGACCACCGCGCCAATTGCAGGACCATGCGATTCACCAAAGGTGGTGACCGCGAACAGAAGGCCTAAAGTATTTCCGGACATAACGCCATTATGGCATTAGGTGGGCAATCGTTCCCGAATGAGACTCTGTCGGATAGTCGGCATATTCGCAACAATCACCGCGCCCGCTAAGGTGACCCACCAGGTGATGTAAATCCAGATCAGCATCAACGGTAGGATTGCAAACGTGCCATAGACTGTTTTATAGAATGCGGCTTGGGTAATAAAAAAGGCAAAGCCAAATTTTGTGAGTTCATACGCTAGACCTGCAAACAAGGCGCCCGTAAGTGCATCACGCCACTCGACCTTGGCATACGGCAAGATTCGGTAGGCTAATGCAAAAACAATGAAGGCCAAAAGACTGGGGACGATCGTACTCATGAACTTAAAGCCTGCTGAGAGCGTTGGAAACCAACCGCTCGCTGATGCAAACAAGACCCCGCTTAGATAAATACCCAAACCCAGTAAGAGCGGTCCCATTACCGTAGCAGCCAAATAAATCAGCATCTTCTTCATAAATGGTCTACGTTGTTTAACCTGCCAGATCTCATTAAAGGCCCGCTCAATCACGATCATGGTGACAATCGTTGTCACGAGCAATCCGATTGAGCCAAGTAAGGTGAGGCCTGTTGCTTTTGCAGAGAACTGGGCAAAGTAATTGGCGACTTGCTGACTAATCCCCCCAGGAAAATAATTTTTGAGTAACCAGGTCTGAAAACTAGTACGCAAAGCAACAACCCCGGGTAGATTGGAGACTAAATAGGAACCCACCGTCAGAATTGGCACTAGGGAAAGAATGGTTGTAAAGGCCAAACTCGCCGATACTTGGTTAAGCCTCAAATGCTGGTTGCGGTCCCATAACTCTTTACCAAGAGGGAGCCAACGCTGGATAGAGTAGGATGATTGCATGCCCGTATCATATGGGAATCTCTCTTGAATTCCAAAGGAAACGCTTCACATGAGCTCCCCAGAAATTTTGGTCTTGTATTACTCCCGGCATGGTGCCACCCAGAAATTAGCGCGCTTGATTGCTGAGGGCATTGAGAGCGTTTCGGGGATCGGCGCCCGAATCCGCACCGTTCCAGCAATTTCAGCAGTATGTGAAGCAACCGAGCCGGCAGTACCATCCGAAGGGGCTCCTTATGCAGAACACTCCGATTTTGACGAATGCATTGGTCTTGCGATGGGCTCACCAACCCGCTTTGGCAATATGGCTGCCCCCCTTAAATATTTTTTAGACGGCAGCTCGGCGCAATGGCTCAGTGGTGCGCTGCAGGGCAAGCCTGCTTGTGTGTTTACTAGTACTGGTAGTTTGCATGGTGGGCAAGAGACCACGCTCCTCTCGATGATGATCCCATTGATGCACCATGGCATGGTCTTAGTGGGACTTCCATACAGTCATAGTGAGCTGATGAATACTGCAACAGGTGGTACTCCGTACGGCGTTACTCATCTTGCCCATGCCGATGGGGGTGCGCCAATTAGCGCTGACGAAAGCCGTCTAGCCATTGCCCAAGGCAAACGCCTTGCTGAGATTGCCTTACGCCTGCGCGTCGTTGGTTCATGAGCAAATTACTTGCCGCAATCCTCAGTAAGGATAAATATGTCCTGATAGCGAGCGCCGCCACACTCGATCTCATTATTTTATGCATTGCGTGGGAGTGGTTTATCTCACCCTTGCGACCCGGTGGCTCATGGCTCATTCTGAAAGCCCTTCCTTTGGCGGTGATGCTTCCAGGCCTATGGCGTGCCAAGGTCTACACCATGCAGTGGGGGACCATGCTGATCCTGATCTACACCACAGAAGCCTTAGTACGAATCTCTGAATCGGGTTGGAACTTTTGGATGGCACTACTTGAGTTGGTTCTTTCGGTCATCATCTTCATTTGCCTATTACTCTATTTAAAACCAATCAAAGCCGAGGCGAAAGCCAAGGCAAAAGCAGACACAAATACAAAGCAATAGAATAGTCCGATGAACCCCTCTGCTTTCATTGCCCACTGCCAGACCTTACTGGGCACTCAGTATGTGCTTCTCGAAGAATCCGATCAATCTCCTTATCTGAGGGATTGGCGCAATCGCTACCAAGGTAAAGCGCTCGCCATCCTCTTACCCCAGACCACAGAGCAGGTGGCTGAGATTGTGAAAGCCTGCAACCAGGCGAAGATCTCGCTCGTGCCCCAAGGGGGAAACACCAGTATGTGTGGCGCCGCCACTCCCAACGATTCTGGGCAGCAGGTGGTCATAAACCTCAAGCGCATGCAGACCATACGCGGGATTGATACGAGCAATCAAACGATTGTGGTTGAGGCAGGTTGTATTTTACAAACCGTACAAGAGGCAGCGAGAGCCCAAAGATTTCTGTTTCCTCTGAGCTTAGGTGCTCAAGGTAGTTGTCAGATTGGTGGCAATTTAGCAACCAATGCGGGTGGCACCAATGTCTTACGCTACGGTAATGCGCGTGAGCTGTGTTTAGGTCTTGAAGTAGTTACCGCACAAGGTGAGATCATGCAAGGTCTGCGGAGTTTACGCAAAGACAATACAGGCTTTGATCTGCGAGATCTCTATATTGGTTCTGAGGGTTGCTTAGGAATCATCACTGCTGCGGTCTTAAAGCTATTTCCTCTTCCCACAGCACAGTGGACTGCCTTAGTAGCAGTACCCGATATTCCATCGACCATCCAACTCCTCAATCTCTTTCAGAAACGCACAGCGGCTTTGCTGACTGGTTTTGAGATGATGTCGAAGGACTCACTTGATTTAACTGCCAAACACTTTGCGCACATGAAGAATCCTCTTTCCAATGATCCTGCATACACTATCTTGGTTGAGCTATCCGATCATGAGAGCGAAGAACATGCCCGTAGCTTAATGGAAAGCGTACTCGAAAGCGCTTTTGAAACAGGCCTAGCAAGCGATGCGGTAATAGCAAGTAATCTCTCTCAAGCCCAATCATTTTGGACCATGCGCGAACATATTACGATGGCCCAGGCACAAGAAGGCGCTAACCTCAAACACGATATCTCCCTACCCATCTCTTCCCTACATGCTTTTATTGAGGAAACCGATGGTATCTTGCGACAACGCTTCAATGGTGTACGTCTTATTAATTTCGGACATCTTGGGGATGGTAATTTGCATTACAACGTTGCTCCGCCAGCTGGTGAGAACCCCAAAGAATTTAATCGTAGTCATGAGCAAGTAATTCATGATGTGGTCTATGCGCAAGTTGAGAAGCACCATGGCTCGATCTCTGCGGAGCATGGGATTGGTCAACTCAAATTACCAGACCTAGAGGCGCATCGTGGCCCAGTTGCCCATCAATTAATGCGCAGTATTAAACAGGCTCTTGATCCAAATAACATTCTCAATCCTGGCAAAGTCCTCGCAGAATAATGCTGCGCATACTTTGCTTCTTAGCGTTATTTGTATCCGCAACGGCTAATGCAAACCCTATTGAAGATCTACGCTCCGGTTCCAGTCTCATCATTATGCGTCATGCTGATGCCCCCGGATTTAGCGACCCTCCAGGCTATCGCCTCAATGATTGCTCTACTCAACGTAATCTCGGTGATGATGGGCGCAAGCAAGCGGCAGAGATTGGTCAGTGGCTAGCAGCCCAAGGAATTCAAGAAGCCCGGGTTTTTAGTAGCCCCTGGTGTCGCTGCATAGACACTGCCACTCTTTTGAAGAAAGGTCGTGTTACACCGGAATCTTCTTTAGGTTCCTTCTTCGAAGAAATGAGTCGGAGTGATAAACAAACCAGAGAACTAGAAGCGTTCATCAAAAAACAATTGTCTAGTGGCAATAAAACACCGCTGATTTTAGTGAGTCACCAAGTTAATATTCGCGCGTTTACTGGCGTATCAGTTGGTTCAGGTCAAATGCTCTTAGTGAAAGTAAACAAACAAGGGCAGGCAATTCATCAACGCCCAATACCTTAGGGACTAGGGTTTTAGCGGGTCAGGATAGTTTTTGGCAATAAAGAATGCCTTATCCACATTCACACGCCAGACAATCCCATCACCTACCTGACCTGTCTGACAGGCAGCCACCAAACGCTCCATGATGGCGTCTGCTACATCCTCACTGCACACAATTTCAATGCGGATCTTAGCGGTGTAATCGGTCAGCTCCTCTTTGATGCTGGCTTTTTCAACCCGAGATGGCGCACTACAGCCCTCCACCTTGGTCACGGTCATTCCTGGAAATCCAGGAGTATCCATAAGAGCACTTCGTACCAGTGGTAATTTATTTGGACGAATGATTGCTTTAATCTCAATCACGCTTCAACCTCTTTTTCCTCAAACCAGCCATATAAAACAGGTAATACTAGTAAAGTTAATCCCGTAGAGGTAATTAAACCTGAAATCACCACAATTGCAAGGGGGCGGGTAACCTCTGAACCGGGCCCGCCTGAGAACAGCATGGGGATCAAAGCCAGCATGGCCACTGCGGCGGTCATCATCACAGGTCTAAAACGGTGTGCACACCCATCAATCAGTGCCTCATGTAAGGGCATCCCATCATCCCGCAATTGCTTAATGAAGGAGATCAAGACCACCCCGTTTAAGACCGCAATACCCCAGAGATTAATAAAGCCAACCGCTGCTGGGACCGATAAATACTCACCACTAATAAATAAGCCGAAGATACCGCCAATCGAAGCAAAAGGGAGGACCAAAATAATTAAGCTGGCCAAGCGAATGGATTTAAACAACATAAAGAGCAAGAAGAAGATTGCTGCAATCGTTAGTGGAATAATAATCATGAGTCTGGCCATCGCCCGCTCCATGTTTTCAAACTGACCACCCCAAACCAAGCGATAGCCCTCAGGCAGTTTTACATCCTGCGCAATCTTCTTCTGGGCTTCATCCACAAAGCCTCCCAGATCGCGACCTTGAACATTGACCCCAATGACCAAACGCCGCTTGCCCGACTCACGCGAGATCTGCGGAGGACCATCCAGTAACTCAACGCTTGCCAGATCTTTTAAAAGAACCTGCGCTCCATTAGGCGAGTGCAAAATAATGTTCTCAATCGCGTTAACCTTATCGCGATACGGTGCTGGATAGCGAAGTACCAATGGGAAACGACGCTCGCCCTCATAGACAGTGGATGCTTGTTTGCCCCCAATGGCTGTTTCAATCACATCATTAACGTCAGCAACATTAATACCGTAACGAGCTATGGCATCACGATTAATCTTGATATTGAGATAGTTTTGGCCAGATGCTTGCTCGATCCGCAGATCCGTACTGCCTTTCATCTTGCTCAGAATTTGACTAATTTGAGTACCTAGCTTGATGAGTGTTGGCACGTCATCGCCAAAAATCTTGACCGCTACTTGAGAGCGGACTCCTGAGACCATTTCATCCACACGTGCAGCAATCGGTTGAGAAATAGCCAGCTCAATTCCTGGCAGTGTTTTTAACTTTTCCCGAATTTGATTAGCAATCTCTTCTTGACTGAGGTCCCGATCCCCGAGCGGCTTGAGGGTCACAATCGGATCAGATTCAAAGGGCTGACCTGGGTCTGCGGGCGATTCACCTCGACCCAAACGCGATACCACCGCCTCTACTCCGGGGATGGTCATGATGCGTTTTAATGCTTCGTACTCCAGCTTAATCGATTCATCAAGAGCAATGTTTGCCGAACGGACAATCACGGGAGTAATTGATCCCTCTTGCATGACCGGAATAAAAGACTTACCTAACAATACGAAAACAACAATACTAGCTACCAGAGCAATCAAGGCGCGCTTAACTACCAAGCGTGGATGGTTTAAACACCAGTTCAGCATAAAGTTATAAGGCTTACGTAAACGTGCAACTACCTTAGTGTCATCCTCACTACCTCCTTTTAAGATGTAGGAACATAAGACAGGAGACAGCAAGAACGAAAGGATTAATGAAATGGTCAATGCGATCGCAATCGTGATGGCCATCGGGGCAAACATTTTGCCCTCCATACCTTCAAGAGCAAGCAAGGGCATAAATACCAAAATAATGATGCCTATCCCAAACAGTACGGGTTTGCCAACCTCGGAAGCGGCTTCCAAAATAATACGATTGCGGGACTCACCCATTTTTAGTCGGGCACCTAATTTAGCAAAGGTGTTTTCCACCACTACCACCGAACCATCCACCATGATGCCAATCGCGATTGCTAGACCGCCCAAGGACATTAAATTCGCAGAGATGCCATAGCGGTTCATCACCACGAAAGTTAGCAATGGGGTCAGAATAAGAGTCGCAACGACAATAACGGAGGAGCGCACATCCCCCAAGAATAAAAACAGCAAAATGATGACCAGGATGACGCCCTCAACCAAGACTTTTGCCACATTGAACATAGCGGCGTTGACAAGATCAGTGCGATCGTAAAACGGTACGATTTGCAAGCCCTCGGGCAAGAGTTTGCGTTCATTAATCTCGCGCACTTTCTCTTTAATCCGAGTGACTACTTCACGCGCGTTCGCCCCGCGGTTCATCTGAATAATGCCAGCAACTCCTTCGGTCACCCCGTTCTTAATGATGGCGCCCTGTCGGATCTCACTACCGATGGTGACCTCTGCCACATTACGCACAAAAACAGGGGTGCCTTTTACTTCCTTAAGGATAATCTTACTAATATCCTCCGGCTTATTAATTAAGCCGATTCCCCGAATTAAATAACGCTCGGAGTATGAAGGTAATTGGCCGCCACCCGAGTTGGCATTATTTCTTGCTAAAGCAATATAAACATCTTGCAAACTAATTCCATAGTGACGTAAACGCTCTGGATTTACGAGAACCTGATACTCTTTCGCAAAGCCACCCATCGTATTGATTTCTGCAACACCTGGAATAGATCGCAGCATTGGACGTACTACCCAATCCTGAATGGTGCGACGCTCTTGCAGTTCCTCCTCACTGAGCTCGCGTTTACCATCGGATGGATGCTCAAGGGTGTATTGATAAACCTCACCTAAACCAGTTGTGGGTGGTGCCAAGACAGGCGTTATTCCATCGGGCATCTTGGCTGCCACCTCAATCAAACGCTCTAGTACTAATTGACGAGCAAAATAGATACTCGTCTTATCTGTAAAGACCAAGGTAACAATCGAAATACCATTTCGATTTAAAGAACGCATCTCAACCAAGCCTGGTAAACCGGTCATCCCGAGCTCAATCGGTATTGTGACGAAACGTTCAACCTCTTCCGGAGACCGCCCAGGGGCTTCGGTCGCTATTTGCACCTGGATATTGGTGACATCCGGAAAGGCGTCCACCGATAAACGCTTGGTTGCAAATAAGCCTACAAAAAATAGTGCTGCAGCCAGAACTAAGATCAGGAGGCGCTGTTGCAGCGCAAAGCGAACGACACTTTCAATCATAGCAGTCTCTCTTAATCCTAACCACCACTGAGTTGACGCTTACGTTCAGTATTTAAATGAAATGCACCCTCAATTGCAATTTCTTCACCATCTTTTAAACCAGACAGAATTGGACGCATTCCCTTACCTTCAGGACCAGCCTTCACTGCTACCATTTTGTAACGATCATCCTCATCGCGTACAAAGACATAATCTTGATTGTCCTCACGAATAATGGCAGATGACGGTACAACTAAGCGATCGACCGGCTCACTATCAATCAACATGGTTGCCAACATACCAGGACGAATCTGCCTAGAAGAATTAGGAATGTCCATCCGTACCACAACCGTTCTAGTTTGTGGATTTACGATCGCATCGACATGCGAAATAACACCTTCAATCACGCGATTACGTAACGCGGGAATGATGACGGATGACTTCTGTCCCTTCTGCAATAAAGATGAGTTACTCTCAGGAACTTCCGCCACAGCCCACAAGGTATCTAGGTCAGCAATCGTAAATAAGGCTTCGGCTGGTTGAACAACTTGGCCTTTATTAATTTTGCGCTCCACAATTTGTCCAGGGATCGTTGCAACCACGTTATTAATCGACTCAATTAAACCGGTTTGGGCCAGACGATCAATACTCTTTTGATCCATGCCTTGAACACGCAGTTGATCATTGGCTGCGCGCAACTCTGCTCTCGCACTGCTTGATTCTGCTTCTCGGCGTTGTAGCTCAGATAAAGCAATTACATCCTCTTTATACAAAATACGTGCACGGTTAGCACCCTGCTCGGCCAGCTGACTTGCACTACGTGCTTTGAGATACGCCAGTTGTGACTGGGTGAGCTCTGTAGACGTTATCTTGGCCAATACCTCACCCTGTTGAACCTGTTGACCTGGTACTCCAATTATCTCGGAGACACGTCCAGTAACGTTGGCACCGATACGAGCTAAGAACATCTCATTGAAATCAATACGTCCTGAGACACGTAATTCTTCGACAAATGGTGCTAAACGAACTTGCCCAACTTTGACCATCTTGTTAAGGTCATCATTAACATAAACCACGCTTGGGTCTTGCACATACCGTGGCGTTGGTTTGGAATCAAACACATCAAAGTAATACAAGATCAAGAGAAAAACAAAGAACCACGGTAGAAAAACGAAACTGGTCTTCACATAGGCAGGGCTAGAGTCATATTTTTGGAGTACGTTTGGTGATTTCTTCGCCACCAACTCTCGGATCTGTCCATATACCTGTTTTTGCCAGTCTTGAACTGTACGTATCCCGCTTACAAACTGATCACGAATCAGTGCGTGCGACTTTTGAAAAGTATCTGTAATCTTCTTGGTGAGTTTTACTTCAGTGCTCATTATTTTTTACCTTCAATCATTGCAACCCAGTCAGAGGATGCCCGTAACCGTTCAATTTCATTCACAATCGATGCAAGCTCAAAGCGTGCTCGAATTAAATCATTACGAGCTGCTCGGAAAGTACGTTGGGCATCCAAGTATTCCAGCATCCCCCGTTCACCAAAGCGATAGGAAGTCTCTGCAATTCGGCGGGCACTGGCTGCCAATTGCACAACTTTCTCATCTAAGGTTTTTACCTGAAAACGAGTCATTTCGAAAAGCTTATAGGCAGACTCTAGCTGGGCCTCTAAGTTTTGGGTTTGGGCATTTAGTTGGTTGCGAGCTCGCGACGCATTTGACTCTGCTTCCGTAATTTGCCCACTCCGAAAATCCCAGATTGGAATACTGACTACTAAGCCATATAAACGGTCGGTGAAATTCGGATCGTTATATTGCTGAGCCTTAACCGACAATTTGGGTAAGCGCGAATTTTGCTCGAAGCTTAAACGTGATTCACTTGCTTCAACCTCTGCCTTAGCGCGCTTGAGTTCTGGGCTTTGATTGCGTAACTCAGTCATCAACACATTTAGGCCTGGTAAATCAGGAATTTTTTCTGTTTTCGATTGAATTTCAAAATTAACGGGTAGATTAAAGCCAACCAACTTACGCAGTTGACTTCGCGCCTGCTCAATCCGTAGCTTACTAGCTTGGGCAACAATCTCTGCATTTAAAAACTCGGTCTGTGCTCGAATTAATTCAAACCGCGCAGTCTCGCCTACGTCATACCGTAATTGCATCCGGTTCTGAATCTGTTTGGTCAAATCCATATCTTCATCTGCTGCGCGCGCTTCTGCTTCTCGTCGCACCAACTCATAAAACCCTTGACGCACTCGGGCAATGGTCTCCACCTCAAAAGCAACTCGAGTAGCCTCGGCAGCTCGCATGCTTGCCTCTGCAGCATTCACACGGGGGAAGCGGGTATAGGGCATATCCAAAGGTTGGGTAACAGCCCATGAAGACACGTTTCCAGTCGTTAAACTTCCAGTGGTCCCACGTTGCTGTCCGGTATTTACCTCGAACTCAGGATTTGGAATCGCTCGTGCAGTGCGCAACTGTCCGCTACTCGCACGAGTTTGATCGCGGGCTGCCATCACCTGTGGATTACTTTCTAAGGCAAGTTCCACTAACTGATCTAGGGTATAGACTGTTTTTGACTGAACTTGAGCAAACAGCCCATGGGCAATACAACTAAGCACCCCAAAGAGAGCGAGTTGGATCACACGAGGCATTGCAATTAAATTAGGGCTCACAGTTTTCCATCAAAAAAAACTGGTCTGGCCAAGGACTCATTCCCCTTGCGCACCGGGCTTTTCTGTATCAGAAGGCCGGAATGTCGATGCGCAAGACCTATTACTAGGCAGGCTACTCCCCAAAATCGATCTGCATATTTAATCATATTTAACAAATGAGCGTATTCCCTAAAACGTATAAGTCTATTATGAAGGCTAGCAAATGCTAGTGGGCTTACAGAAAATGAGAAAATAGTAATATGAGCACCATTATCGACCCTGCCATCCTATTCTTTATATTTGGCGTGTTCGCTGGATTGGTGAAGTCCAATCTTGAAATACCCCAACCGATTACACGCTTTCTATCCCTTTACCTTTTAATGGCTCTGGGCCTCAAGGGTGGCTTTGCTCTGCACCAATCTGGGCTGACCCTTGCAATTACCACCAGCTTAGGTATTGCTATATTCATAGCATGCGTGGTACCGCTCGTGAGCTATTTTTTTCTTAAAACCAAGTTAAGCGCTCTTGACTCTGCAGCAATTGCAGCGACCTATGGTTCTGTAAGTGCCGTTACATTTATAACTGCCACCCAGTATTTAAATCATATTCAGATCGAGTACGGCGGTCATATGGCGGCAGCAATGGCACTAATGGAATCCCCTGCCATTATTCTGGCGATCTTTTTAGCCAATCGTGCGAAGTCTTCTGTCTCCCAAACAAAACAACCCCTCAAGGTCGGCAAACTTTTACATGAATCTTTTACCGATGGCGCCCAACTTCTTCTATTAGGCGCCATGCTAATTGGTATTCTGTCGGGGCCAGATGGTCAAAAGGTCATGGCTCCATTCTCGGTTGATCTGTTTAAGGGAATGCTAGCGTTCTTTCTACTCGATATGGGTTTAATGAGTGCGAAGAGTTTTGCAGACCTTAAAGGAAAGCCGCGCGTGCTGTTTTTATACGCCTTCATAGCACCACTCTGCCATTCCTTATTTGCACTAAGTCTGTGTGCACTCTTTCAGGTTGAGCTTGGCAACACTATTTTGCTGATGGTTCTCGCTGCTAGCGCTTCCTATATTGCAGTACCTGCTGTGCTTCGTCATGCTCTTCCTGAGGTTAGCCCCGCCCTCTATATGGGCATGTCGCTCGGCATTACTTTCCCTCTCAATATCATTATCGGTATTCCCTTGTATGCCCAAATTGCACGCTGGGTGATGCCTTCTTAGTCTTGTTCTAAACGTTTCCGAATACGTAATAAGGAGTCCCCATGGTTCCAAATGCGCGTCGTCAGGTGTTGAAGTGGGCTGCAGGGGCAAGTGCTGTAGCACTCAGCCCCCAGTTGATGCAATTTGCAAAAGCTGCAGATGATTTTTTAAAGGGCCCGCCCGTAAAAGATATTCCAGCTAAGCAAATAAGTCAGCATGTTTGGATGATCTACTCCCCCGATGGTTTTCCAACTCCAGAAAACCAGGGCATGATGGCTAACGTCACTTTTGTAGTTAGTCAGCAAGGGGTCATTCTTTTAGATACGGGTGCATCTGTCCAAATTGGCGAGATGGCAATCCGCATGATTAAGCGGGTGACTCATAAATCTGTGATTGCTATCTTTAACTCGCACTATCACGGCGATCATTTTTTAGGTAATCAGGCATTTATTGAGGCATATGGTAAAGATATCCCAATTTATGCCCACCCATACTCGATTACTCAAATTAAAGGGATTGAAGGCAATGCGTGGCGTAATCTCATGGAACGCTGGACCAACCAAGCGACTGCTGGCACCAAGGTCATTCCGCCGACTCATATTACTAAGCAAGGGGATATTTTTAACTATGGTGACGTCCGCATCAAGATCCATCACCATGGGATTGCTCATACGCCTGGTGATATTTGTATGCAGCTTATCGAAGATAAGATTACTTATGTGGGCGATATCGCTATGGGTAATCGCATCGCCAATATCGATGATGGTTCGTATGTTGGTACTTTTAAAACCTATAAAAACCTGCAACGTTCTGAGGGCGATCAGATATGGATACCCGGTCATGGTGAACCGAGTAAACAACTCCTTAAAGAGTATGGTGATTTTTTGGCTGGAATCTATGAAACCTGTGTAAAAGCAGTGAAGGATGGTCAAGATCTGAGTGCTGCTAAGTCCTTAGTCCTTAAAGACCCGCGAGTTAGTAAACGCGCTAAGACCATGCAAGGCTTTGACAACAATATTGGTAAATACACGAGTCTTGCTTACTTGGAGGCTGAGAAAGAGGCCTTTTAAGGGCTTTATACCCAACCTATTAGCTTTAGAGCTAATACCGCTGCTCACCTGCACAGTGAATAATCCCCTGTGTTCAATGGTTTAGCATCGGTCGTCATTGGATCAAAAAAATCAATGCTTATTATGTCTCTAAACACCTCGTTTTCAAGGAAGATAAGATGAGTTTGCGTTTAAAACCTGTAGTACTTCTTTTATTGTCCCTACCGATGCAGGCCCACGCATCATTGATGCCCGCTCACTTAATCGATGGCTTCGCAAATATCATTTCCTGGATCGTGCTCATTATTTTACCCATTGGGTTTATTGCCCTATTTTGGTTTGTCCATATATGGCCAGATACCGTAGCGAAGCGGCGACAACATCCGCAACGCGATGCCATTCATGCGCTTTGTGTACTCTCTTTATTTTTCGGTGGCTTACTGTGGCCCTTTGCCTATCTATGGGCGTATACCCGCCCCACTATGTATAAATTAGCCTACGGTACTGATCGCTATACACCGGTTGAGGATCAAGGTGGTTCAGAATCGGAATCGAGTAAACCGTAATGGAAGCACTCCTTCTATCGATCTATGCCGGCATTGTTTGGCTGATCTTCTTCAAATATAAATTACTTCCCTGGACCACAACGGCCAAGGTTATTGTGATCACCATCCCCGTGGTAGGTATGATCACCCTGATCTTATTACTCAATATCTTTGCACCCTCTTCCGGCGATGTCATTGTGGTGCGCAACAATGTTGGAATTGTGAGTCAAGTAAAAGGTCGTGTTATTGAAGTTCCAGTAAAGATTAATCAACGGGTTAAAAAAGGTGATGTACTGTTTAAAATTGACTCAACCCAATATCAAGCCCAGGCAAACTCGATTAAAGCTAAATTAGATTTGGCAAAGTTACGCGTCTCCGAAAATAAACAACTGGTTGATGCTGGGGCTGGCAATCGCTTTGACCTTGAAAAAGCCGAAGCTGATCTCCTTGATTTGCAAGAACAGTTCAGACATGTGCAATACGATCTCGAACAAACTATCAATCGCGCTCCCGCTGATGGTGTGATTGTGAATGTCCAACTGCGCCCCGGTGCCTATGTGGCTGCTTTCCCAATCTCTTCAGTTATGACCTTCATGGAAGATACGCCACAAATTTATGCCCTGTACAAACAAAATGAGCTACACCAAATTGCTCCGGGTAATGAGGCTGAGTTTTATATACCAAGCCTACCCGGTCAGATCATCAAAGCGAAGGTCGAATCGGTTATATATGCTGAAGGTCAGGGTCAACTTAATGTAAGCGGTAACCTACCCACTATTGGTTTGCGCGATATCACTGCGAATCGCTTTGCAGTAAAACTGGTCTTGGATGAAACCAAAAATTATCCTCTGCTTCCAGCTGGTGCTGTAGGTGAAGGTGCGGTCTATACCGATCGCATGGTCTTTTTGCATGTTATTCGTAAGGTGATGCTTCGAGTAGCAACAAAACTGAACTACATCGTTCCGAAATTGCACTAAGAAATGACAGGCTCCACCATGACCCATACTGTGCGGGCGTGCATATCGATGGCAAGCACACTTTTACTCATGAGTTGCGCAGTAAACGCGCCTATTGCTGGAAAAGACTTGCGTAAGCAAGCGTTACCTCAGCTTAGTATTCCGAATCAATTTAGCGCAGGAGCAAACACCGGTTTTCAGCTCGATGATGCCTGGCTAAAACAATTTAATGATACGGAGTTAGAGGCATTAGTGGCGGAAGCCCTAAAGAATCATCCCGATGTACGCATCATTGCTGCACGTCGACTGCAAGCAGAGGCTCTGATTGATGCGGCTGGCGGAGCCCAGTATCCTGGGCTTGGTGTGGTGGGCAATACCGGCGGTAAAGTTGGTTCAAGTGGTTCTGGTTTAACCGGTTATTACATAGGCGCAAACTGGGAGCTTGATCTATGGGGTCGAGTGCGCACTGCGCTTGCTGGAGCCAAAGAGAATGCTAAAGCACTGAATGCCGAACAAGATGCAGCACGTCTGTCTTTAATTGGGACGCTCACTAAAACTGTATGGTTAGCGCGTGGCTTTCAGGAGCAAGCCCGCTTGTCCCAAGAAAATGCCGATGCTGCGAAGCGCTATGCTCAATTAACTGAAATCCGCGAGCAAATCGGAGCATCCTCTAAAAATGATGTGGCTTTTGCAAGAACATCTGCTGCGCAGGCACATGAACTCGCTCTCATTTCCAAGCAGGCCAGAGACCAATCCTTGCGTGCTGTAGAAATTTTAGTCGGACGTTATCCGCAAGCAACCTTACTGAAAAGCACACAGCTTCCAGCATTACCCCCACCGATTGCATCTGGCATACCAACGGATATTCTGGAGCGTCGTCCTGACATCATCGCTGCCGAAGCGAGGGTCAATAGTGCTTTTTATACCGCCTCAGAAAAGCGCTTGGCGCGCCTCCCAAAGATTAGCCTAACTGCCGGCTTTGGTTACATCAATAGCCAAGTATTTAGTCTGGTTAACGGACCTACAAGCAGCTTAGGGCTTGGTGCTAATGTCATGATGCCACTCTTTCAGGGCGGCGCGATTGAAGCACAAATTGCCTATCAAAATGCCGAGGCGCAAGCTGCTCTCGCCAATTATGGCAAGGTCGTTTTAAATGCCTTTGGGGATGTTGAAAATGCCCTGAATGGGGAGATGACTTGGCGTGAACGTAGTGTTCTTTTAAATACACAGTTACAAGAACAAAAACAGATTTTACGCAGGATAGAACAAGAGTTTACGATCGGTCGCGTCGATCAGCGCCAGATCCAACAGCAGAAGATTAAAACAAACACTACTGAAATTAGCTTCCGTCAAGGGCAAGTCGATGCATTAACACAACGCGTTAATCTCTATCTTGCCCTAGGCGGATCCCCTATTCCCCAATAAACAGATCAACCACCGAGTTCATAACAAGGCAATCATGCGTACCCCATACTATCGCTCACTCATTCTTATTACTACCTTATTATTGGGCGGATGCAGTACGCTCGAGCGTAAAGCGGCGGTACCGTCGTCTGATCTATCCCGTGCCCAAATTGCAGGCCTACAAAGCTCGCGCTATCTAATTGCTACAACTGCTGGTATTAATAATTTTGTAGATGATGTAAACAAAATGAACCAACGGCTTGGTAAGAAAGTGATCGATGGCAAAAGTAATTACTTATCTTTATCGGGCGGAGGAGATAACGGCGCTTTTGGTGCAGGACTATTGGTTGGCTGGACCGAACAAGGGAGTCGCCCGGAGTTCAATCTGGTCACTGGGATTAGTACCGGCGCTTTAATTGCGCCATTTGCTTACTTAGGTAAAGACTACGATCCTGTTTTGAAAGAGGTATATACCCAGATTAAACCAAGCGATGTATTTAAAGCACGCGGCTTTTTGTCTGGATTTTTTGGAGATGGCTTAGCTGACACCTCACCACTATTTGGCTTAATTTCTAAATACGTTACAGCTGAGTTTTTACAAAGGGTTGCTCAAGAATACAATCAACGTGGTCGTTGGCTCTTAATTGGTACGACCAATATTGACGCTGGCACGCCGGTGATATGGAATATGGGTCAAATTGCCAGCGTTGGCACCCCAGAATCCCTTGAACTATTTCGTAAGATCTTATTAGCATCAGCTTCTATTCCAGCAGCCTTCCCACCCGTTATGTTTGATTTCATCATCGATGGTAAGGAATTTCAGGAGATGCATGTCGACGGCGGTGCAACCACTCAAGTCTTCCTCTATCCAAGTGCCGCAGCACAGCGTGCTAAGGAGATTGGGGTGAAGCGCGTTACCAATCGTCAGGCTTACATTATTCGAAATGCTCGTTTGGATATTGATTGGCAACAAACAGAACGGCGCACTCTTAGTATTGCAGGTCGTGCAATCTCTCAGTTAATTCAATCACAAGGCTTAGGAGACCTCTACCGCATCTATAACATTACTCAAGATGATCGCGTTGGTTTTAATCTCGCTTATATTGGCTCTGATTTTGATTTTCCACATGTGGAAGAATTTGATACTAAATTTATGCAAGCACTTTACGACTATGGGTATCAACGGGCGCGCAAGGGCTATGACTGGAGTAAATATCCACCTGGCTATCGTAAGTCCATTGAGGAAGACACCACCATGCAGCCTGAGTTACTAAACTCTCCAAAGTCTGTGCCACAAAAATCCAAATAGAGCTAGCGACAGTCGAACACAGCGAGCAAGAGGTTATCGCCCTTTCGATAGAACGCTTTCTTGCCATATTGTTGGCAATACGCATTTGCTTTCTGTGTCAATTGCGGCAAGGATTCATCAGCACTATTCAAAAAAGTAACATGATTAGCATCCGAAGCATCGGTAAATACGGCGGCACATCCTTGCAGAATAGGCATTAGTAAAACAATAACTAGGCAAAGTAGTCTCATTAGCTCCCTCATTTCAGTCAATAGTATGCATCGCTTAGTCTGTGAATTGCCTAGCCAACTGTTCTGCCTGTTTGGCGATTGCGCTTGCAGCTACAACATCACCTAAGCTTCCCATGGTTGCAGGCCCTATCATCCATAAATCATTCCATGGTACTTGTTTAGGATCCAACACCTTAAACTCTGCATTAACACGAATACCTGTTGCCAAAGCATCTGGAAGTGCGTAGCCCTCTCTCATTAGCTGATTCAATAATGGGTCTGAACTAGGACCGGTGCAATTAATCACTCGGTCACCACAAAGCTCGGTACCATTTCCTAAGAGTACCTTGATATTCGAGTGACTAATTATTATGTGCTTAGCTCGACCTATCGCAAAGTTGATCTGCCCGTTAGCTCTCAAGGTCTCAAGCGCTGCAATAGTTTGAGGTCCCGCCCTGAATCGATAGAGATTCCATAGCCAACCAACGCGTTTTATCAAAATCTTCCGTTGATGATCTGTAAACTCTTGCCAAATTCGATTCAGCTCAGGTCGTAATTCCTCCCATGCGCATTGCCATTCCGAACTCTGCGGGGGCGCAGCCGGTAAGTAATGGCGCATAAACCGAACTAAGCTGGCAGGGGTAAGATGACTTGGCCACTGCGGTTGCCGCTGCCTTTGCCAAGGAGCTTGCGCCGGTGGAAATATAGCGCGCGGACTGATGACATAAATGTGACCGCGATGACCTTGCTCAGCAAGCCCATTGATCGCATCGAGGGCTGTGAGCCCTGCTCCAAGCAAAATAATTTCCTCATCTTGCCCAATATCATTCAGATGATTACCAGGCCAGGGGTTTTCGACCAAGCGTGTACTATGGTCATGGGTTGATGAATTTTGGCTATTTACAGAGCAAGGCCACCTCGGTGACGTATTCCCAGTGGCCACAATGACATATTTGGCTGTAAAACTTTCTTGACCATACTCAAGAACCCAATACTCGTTGACCCGTTTAATTTGATCAACCATCGCATGGGTTTGTTGGAGTCTTTGAGCACCTAATGCGCTAGCAAGAAGAGCTTGCATATAGAGACCAAAATCGTTACGCCGATAAAAATATCCTGCTTCGTGCTTGGCATGGTGATCATTGAGTGATTGTTCTGCCCAGCGAGCAAAATGCAATGGATCTTCTGTATAAATCACAGGAAGATCCTCGCGCACGTTTAGGCGATAGGCGGGACTACTTGTTTTGTAGGCATTACCCCGCCCCAACTCGCCCGGTCCGAAGACTCTTAGTGATGTTGCAGGGATGCCCTGACGCAAGAGATGAACCACCATGACTGCAGCTGCAAAGCCATCTCCTACAATTGCAATAGTATTTGTGTGAGCCACTGTTTAAGCTAAGGAATTGAACTTAGACAGTATAGTTTGCTAATTTATGACGCTATAAATCAGCAAAAAGGCCGCCAGATAGGCGGCCTTTTGGTAAGCAGAGGTAACTAATTACTTGCGTTTATTAACAGAGTCTTTAAATGCTTTACCGGCTGAGAACTTAGCGGTTTTAGAAGCAGCAATTTTGATTGCCTCACCTGTTTTTGGATTACGACCAACACGTGCTGAACGTTTGCCCTGGCTAAATGTTCCAAAACCAACCAACTGAACGGGGTCGCCTTTGGTTACAGCTTTGATGATGTTATCAATTGCAGAATTAAGAGCACGCTCTGCGCTTGCTTTTGAAAGTTCTGCTTCATCAGCAATTTTTTCTACTAGTTCAGCTTTATTCATATTTTTTCCTTTAAACAAACAATTAAAAAACTGCTACAAAAAAGGACTGCGACCGCAGCCCAAAAATCAAAGTCGCGTAAGCAAAAATTACTAACCGCATTTGTAACGCAATTAATAAGGGCTTAGTTTGCTACATCCCTCTACTGAAAACAAGGGGCTAACTCTAAGGATAATCCCTCATTTTTGCTCTAGTTTTAACCGGATTGAAGCCTTTGCTGGCTTGAATTTGCGGGTAATTTCATAATCTGGTTACAAATAAACAGCATTTACTTGACAATCGGTCCGCGTCTTACCAACATCTTTCTGCCAATCATTACCGTCGCAATAACTAAGCTAGCAAAAATAACATTGATCCCGGTAATGGGTTCGGAGACCAAAATAGCAGAGGCGAATAGAGTACAAAAAGGTTGCAACAATTGCACTTGACTAACGCGTGATATTCCACCAATTGCCATACCGCCATACCAAAAGAAGAACCCAATAAACATGGAGAAAATACTCAAGTATAAAAAACTAGACCAGGCAATGAGATCTGCCTGTAAGTAATTTGACTCAAAAGTGAGGATACTGAATAAGGCATTGATCGGTAAAGCGATTACTAAGGACCAAGAGATTACCTCCTTAGCGTTCATTGTGCGCGATAAATTACCCCCCACTGCATATGAAATTCCATTGGCTAAACACGCAATTAAGAGCAGATAATCCGTGTACTGAATCCCTCCACGGCTGTTCATAAAAGCATAAACCACCACGAGAGTACAGCCAATTAAAGCACTTACCCAAAATCCTAAGGAGGGCCGCTCTCTAAAGAGCAGTACCCCTGCTACCACGGTAGCCAAAGGCATGATGCCCAGAATAACGCCTGCATGCGATGCCTCACCCTCGGTCATTGCTAGATTAATAAAAAGTGGGAAGATGAACACCACGCCGATGGCCACAATGACAAATTGTCTTAACTCGCGCAGGCTGGGTAATTTTGCTTTGATACTTAATAAGTAGATAGTCGCTAAGACGCCCGCAAGAACAGCACGAGCAAATGCAATGAAGTAAGGATTAAAGCTTTGGACTGCTATCTTTGTAACCGGTAGAGTCAGGCTAAAAATAAAGATGCCAATAAAACCGATGAGCATTCCTCGTGTTTCAGTTTTCACGGTGGCAATCTGTTGGTAGAAAAGAAAATGGCCCCGCTACGAGGCCATTCAATAAAGTAGTTGAAGGATTTATTTTCTGGACTTCGGTTTAATTGCAAACGAGAGATAGCTTAATGCTACGGCTGATCCTAAAGAAAATAAAAATACTGCAGTTTTTGCTTGGGGGGCACTGGCTGAAAAAATTAAATATAAGGCTACGGTAATACTAATTACCATTCCAGAAAAACCAGCGATTTTCATGGCTTTATCAAGATTACTCATTGAGTCATTTAATAACATATGGTCTCCTTTTGAGGGCATTGGTCAAGAATCGTAAATATTGTATCCCCTTTAAGCCACCCGCTCTTATTTTTTTAATGCACTAAACAAGGTGCGTTTTCAAGTACTGAATCACCCAAGAAGCATCGCTATCGCTTGGAAATATTGGATAGTGCACAGCTTCAATCACACCATGGTTAGCAATTAGCGTAACTCGTTTTAAAAGGGTCATGCCAGCGGCTTCAAAGGTGGGCATATTAAGAGCCTTCTGAAACTCATAGCGCGCATCACTCACAATCGGAAAAGGTAAATGCAGTCTGTCTGCCATTTCTTTTTGGTATTGCGTCGTCTGTACGCTTAATCCAAACACCTCTGCACCCAGATCGCACAGCTCTTGGTAGTGATCTCGATAAGAACAACTCTGCGGCGTACACCCTCTTGCCCCAGGTATCTGATCCCAGCCTTCAGGGAGGGCCACATTGGGCTGTCCGGTCATGGGATAGCAATAGATCACTAATCTAGTATGAATCTCACCCAGATTAATAATTTTTCCATTGGTCGCCTCTAGGCTGAAACTGGGTAGCCTCATTCCTTTTAAATGACGAGTGGCCCCATCATCGACGGGCACTGGCAAGTTGACTGGAAGTTCGTTGTAATTACTTGGTGCGGTCATTCGAGATCTACTTAGCTTTCATACGCGCAATTAAAGAGAGACTTGCCAGCACACGATTTGCGATCGCAGCATCTGTTTGTCCAGTAGCCAGTGCATAGAGTACCTGATCAGCCCGCTCGTGCATGGGGGCAGTCATTAATTGTCGAAAAATTGCATTTTCATCCATATCCACTGAAATACTAACAGGCTGAAAAGAAAGGGTAACCCCGGTTCCGCGAATTCCATAACGAACCTGGGCTAGATCAAGCAGTTCTTTTTCTTGATTTATTTTGACCTGCTCCAAACTTGGCAGTGGATACCGCACTGGATTGGAGGTCTTCGTAAGGGGGCGTTTATAAACGGGATCGTCCATAGCATCATATTAACCGTGCCTCATCACGACTTGATGAATCCCTCAGCTCTCTGCAAGCCCTTCACAAATAAAAGGTATTGCTGTCATGCAGCATTCATGAATACGATGTACTATGTATTTAGGGTTAACCCTTAAAAAGAGTTTAAATCCTAATTTAATCAACCCTTTACAAGAGGAAATCGTATGAAAAAAGTATATAGTTTTATCAAAAGCGTTCTAGAAGCGTGGTCCGAAGCGCGTTTAGCCTACTTTCTCAGGAACAAGAAGAACTATCCGATTGGCTCATAGACATGACTATCTTCACGCGCTTTTTGCCCCAATCACATATTAGTCAATATGGGACTTGGCTCAAAAGTCTCGATCCCTCCACCCTAAGGGCATACTTTGGCATCGGCCTTGGCCCCAAAGGGATCGACAGTCTGGTGCGCAAGTTTAAAAAGGATTTTGCGCACCATCATTTCTTGGTTGCAGAAAAGAATAGCCAGTGGGTGGGTGTTATTCATATTGCTAGTTATCAAGATACCGTCGAGTTTGGGGTCATCATCCGAAAAGAATTTCGTCGCCTAGGTATTGCAGATCAACTCTTAGGAGAAGCATTGATATGGGCACAAAATCGTCAATACAAAAAACTGATCATGCACTGTATTGTCGAGAACAGCCCTATTCGTAAGTTATGCCAAAAGCATGGGCTAATCGCTCGAAATATCTACGGTGATATTGAAGCGACTATGAATCTGCCGAAATCAAATTGGATATCGGTGTATAGAGAGGCAATTCAGAGGCAGGCGAACTGGTATTACTACTTGAAAAGTTTTAAAGCCTAAGCAGCGAGTGTTATGCCATCTTTTGTAAAAATACTGGGATTGAGTCCTCAATCGAAAAGGGTTCATTTGAACTTGGAATACTTCTGACTCCAAACAAACTGGGGTCTACATTCATTTTTTCTGCGCTATGTACCGCGAGCTCAATGAAATGATCTAAATTTTCATGGAACGCATAAATATTACCGTTTTCTAAATTCACAATCTGGTTGACCGAATACCCACTAAGTCCAGCAAGAGCCTGAACACTCAAATGCTGAGATTCTCGAGAGGCTCGCACCAGCCGACCAATCTCTTTTGCTTTTCTAATTTCAACCAATCGCATCATGACACACCTAATAAGTTCGGAATGTCATATTCTTCTTGGACTTACTGCTTGTCTATTCACCGCACAGCTAACTTTTGATCAATGGATCGTTATTCTGAGCTACTTTTAGGGATAACCCTGATCAATTCTATGTAATTCAAGGGCTTAAGGCCAGATGAGATATACAAAAATGATTAGTTGCACAACATTAATCACCACGCTGAAGCCATGCAATACGCCAAATTTCTGACGCTCTTTAGCGTCGGATGCTTTATTGATCGCAGGGGTTAGGATCCAAAGTGCAAAGAGGAAAAGTGCTGCACACACAATTAACAAGCCAGAGGTAAGCACGTTACTTGCTAAGAAAGCCGCAAGAATACTTAAGACACCCAAAACAGCATAGTATTTAGGAAAGAAGCTTCTTACATATTTACTCGCCCACTCAGGTGGTAACACCTTAAAAACAGTAGGGGCAACTGCGATTGTAAAGAAGATCATGATACCAATCATAGCGACCACAATGTACGAGCTAATCAGTGGGTTGGTCATGATGATTTACTTTAACTTGTATTGGGTTGGACAGTACGCCCTCAGAGTTCCAGGCACCCTAAGTGACTCATGTTTCGTTTTGCGCCCAGATACTCGCTCGCGCCATAGGGTGTATGAGCTTGATTTCAGGTGTGTACGCATGATTTCTTTCACTTCTGACTCGGATAAATTGAACTGTGCCTGAATGGCTTCGAATGGAGTTCGATCCTCCCAAGCCATCTCAATGAGACGCGATAAATCATCGGTGCTTAATTTCATAGACGTGTATTTGCTAAACGAGATAAGATTAAACACCAAATTCAGTCATGATGTATTGAGACCCTAAATAAATGCTTCCCCACCACTTTCGTGCCTTAGTCCTTGGTTCTTCAGGAACGATTGGTTCTGCCCTTATGCGTTTTTTGGAGAGTCACCCTCGCTGTGAGCAAGTCATTGGCTTAAACCGTCATTCTGTGCCAGCCATCAATTACGACGCAATCGACTCCATTGAGTCTGTGTATGAGGCTTTCAAGACAGGTCCACGTTTTCATCTCATTATGAATACCATTGGGGCGCTGCACAGCGAGCACTTCATGCCAGAGAAGAAACTGGCTGATCTCAACGTATCCCAACTGAACCAACAATTTATGACCAATGCCATTGGTCCAGCACTTTGCATCAAGCTCTTTAGTCAGTTAATCGATCCTGCAGGGGGTATTTATGCAAATCTCTCCGCCAAGGTCGGCAGCATTGAAGATAATCGATTAGGAGGTTGGTATAGCTATCGAGCTTCTAAAGCGGCGCTCAATATGCTGATTAAGACCGCATCAATTGAGTTACGCCGCACCAAACCAAATGTAATCCTCGCAGCTATTCATCCTGGCACGGTCAAATCTAGACTCTCAAGACCTTTTCGGGGAGATGAACTAGGACGGGAGCCTGATGTGGCAGCACAAGAAATCTTTCATACCTTAGAGCAGCTAGAGCTAAAAGACTCGGGCTGTTTTAAATCCTACTCGGGGGAAACGATTCCTTGGTAGGACTGCGCATTACCTAATTTAGGCTTCATTCGTTTCGATCAAAGAGCGCGCCATGGAATAGCCGCTGAGCCAAGCACCCTCAACCGTGGAATTACGTAACCAATCTCCACATAAACCCAATCTGACACTTAAATCACTGACGCAGTTTTGCTCACTCGGAGTCTCTAGTTTGGAATACCGCCAAAGATGAGTTTGATACAGATCGCAGGATTGTCCTGTGAGCTCTTCAAACGCTTTTACCAAAATTGGTTCAATTTCAAATTGGGAGTACGCAAGATTTTCGTAAGACCATTGATTAGAGGCTTGAGCCACCCACGACTCATACACCGATCTTCCTGGCTTTGCATTATCACGCGCAATCCACGAGAACAAATGGTGATTAACAAATGCTCCATCAAAATCGAGCGGTAACGGGTCTTTGAAATACGCCATTAAGGTCCAACATGGCAACATTTTTACCTGCGCACAAACTTCTTTGAGCTTATTGGAATAGCCAGCTACCAAACCGCTTGCTTGCACCGAGGGTATAGCGGTTATCAAGAAATCAAAGGAAAAGGGCAATAGCCCCTCTTCTTTTGATACCACGCGCCAAAGATCATTAATTTGTCGAATTTCTATAATATTTGTTGATAGATGGACATCGAGCTCTTGCGCCAGAAATTTAGCAGGCGCAGTCATCGCAGGAACCCCAACATAACGCTCGGTATTGCCCTCTAGTGGGCTAATCACACCAACGGATAGACTAACAATTTTTGCATCCCAAGACTCGATCACTCCTGCGTTGAGCCAACGTTCGGCTTCTTCAATAAACAGTGGGTCTTTGGCCGTAAAGTACTGGGCGCCATGATCAGCTCCCCACTTTTCGTAATGGCGATGACTCATGCGACCACCCACCCCTCGACTCTTGTCAAACAGAGTCACATGATGGCCAGCTTTAGATAATTCTGTAGCGCACGCAAGACCAGCAATACCTGCGCCGATAATACCAATCCGTTTTGCAATCATAAATAAGTAGAGATTAGTTAGTTAGAGGTAACACGTCTGCCTTAGTTTGATGATAGTGGAGATTAAGGATATTAAGATTACTCGTCTCTTTCAGCATTTTCTTAATGATTTTATAAATATCAAGATCAAACTCAGGTGCTCCATCCTCCAGTAATTCAGCTAGCTCGTTCTCATTGATAGCAGTCCCTAAGTAGCACCACCGATCAAATACATGTAGATCCTCATTTTCTTGAATGGCGATTGCACCATGATAGGGCCAAATCTCAACCTTTAATTTAATGAGCGCGGTCTGAAGCCGCAACAAATGCAGTTGTCGACTTTCGATTCCAATGCATGCCCCTTTACATTGCTTAACGTGATAGCCAAAACAAGATTGCTTGGGGAGTAATTTTTCAAGGCCCAAAAGCCCTTCGCATAATTGATTTTTCTTGGCAAGCGCTTGCAAGGTTTGTAAAGCTTCTCGTTTACTGTAAAACAATCCATACAAATTATCTTGGACTCCAGGCTCTAGATCTCGGTGATTAACCAAGCGTAGCGCGACGGGGTCTGCGCTTGAGTGCACGATTTGCCATGCACAGAGGTCTCGCGAGCGTCGTAGCTTAATATTAAAACTGGGTAATTTTTCTTTGATCAGGCGCGATTCTAATAAGAGCGCCCCTACTTCACCAGCGGTTTCTATCCAATCAATATCACGCACCTGCAGCGATAGCTTCATTTCTTTTCGGCTAGTTAATGATTGTTGAAAATGACTCATCACGCGGGTTCGTAGGTCTTTACTTTTGCCGATGTAAAGAACCTGTCGATTCTCGGCATAAAAAATATATACGCCAGGTCTATTTGGGATTGCGTTCACCATTTCTGAATCGATATGTGCAGGCAGGCTAGGCCTACCCAATAAATCTGCCACCTCTTCAAGCAAACGCTGCTTCCCAAATAATCCCTCGCATACGAACCAAAATTGGAGGAGTAATTCAGCATCATCTAAAGCGCGATGGCGCTTGGCAATCTTCAGGCCATGGACCTGTATTAAGGTATCAAGATTATGACGTACTTGATTAGGAAAAAGACGCCGAGATAGTTTGACGGTACAAATAACCTTTGGTGAAAAATCAATCCCTAGAGTTTTAAATGCTGCTTTCAGGAAGCTGTAATCAAAGCGCGCATTGTGCGCTACAAAGATCTTATCTTTTAGCTCGAGATACAACTCCTGCGCTAACTCTGCAAAACTGACCTGCTTGGCGACCATCTCAGGGGTAATGCCCGTTAAGTTTTGAATATTAAGGGGTATTGATACGCCAGGGTTGACTAAGCGACTCCATGTTGAGCACTCGCCATTTTCTAGCGTTAATATTCCAATTTCAGTAATTTTGTCTCGATCGGGCCGTGATCCGGTTGTTTCGATATCAACAAATGCAAAGGTGGGAGTATTAGTGGTCATACAAACAGAATAAGATTGAACACTAATTTAATCGCAATTAAAGAACTTTGCACAATGTATTCTAAGGAACCAATACTCTTTGAGTAAAACGGTCTTAGCTATGGCAGACTACTCCAAATGACCACAATTTTTCCTCTACCATTGATCGAGATCGTAACCCCCGCTCCCCCTGGAAGTCTTCATGGCAATCGGATCACTGCGCTTCGCTGGCAAGGCTTTCTCAAGAATTTGGGCTATTCATCACGCCTGACACAATCCTGGTCAGGAAATCATATCGATCTACTCATTGCTCTACATGCCTACCGAAGTCATTCATCGATACTGCAATTTAAACAGCAGCACCCTAATCAACCAGTCATTTTGATCATGACCGGCACCGATCTCTATCGCGATATGCTCTCTCAAGGCGAAGTAAGGCGTGCAGTCCGACAGTCAATGCAATTAGCATCACAGATTGTTCTTTTACAGTCCGCTTCCTTAGATCGTATTCCGCAGGAGTTTGTCGGTAAAGCAAGCGTTATTTATCAATCCACCAAAGGCGTTACTAGGAAACCTCCTCCAAAACGTCATTTTCAGATTAGTGTCATTGGTCATTTGCGCCCTGAGAAGGATCCTTTTTGTATAACCCGCGCCCTTCCCCATTTAAGTTCAGTAAGCACGATAAAGGTTAGTCATCTTGGGAAAGCAATGAGTCCGCAAATGCAAGCGCACGCTAAGGAATGTAATACCCGTATGGCTCGCTATCAATGGCTTGGCGAGCAAACTCACGCTAAGACAATGCAAATCCTTTCGCGCAGTCATGTCATGGCAATCACAAGTTTGATGGAAGGCGGCGCCCACGTTGTTACCGAGGCCATTGCCATCGGGGTACCCGTCATTGCGACTGATATTGCTGGCAATCGCGGTCTACTCGGAGATGATTATCTCGGCTATTACCCTGTGGGGGATGAAAAAGCTCTAGCTAAACTAATGCAAAAAGCAGAGAACGATCCTGCGTTTTACCAATCGCTTGAGAAGGCTATTCAAAGACGCCGCAAACTAGTCCAGCCCGCCTTTGAAATGCGTTCCATTAAAAAGCTTCTCAATCACTGCAAATTAATCAGGAGGTTTTCTTATTGACTAAAAGGTCTAGCGTCTCGGGCGATTGGCAATGACTGGTAATTTAGGATCATTATTTAATATTCCTGTGAGTTGACCAGCGCTCATCTGCCCTTTAAAAGTATATGAGTTCTGGCCATCCTTAAACGCAAACTCAATGTGTTGGCCAGTGATACGCCCATCTTCAAAATAAATAGTGCGCCTCGCATTACTCATCATCGAGGCATCAATCGATCCATCAAAAAACTGTTTCTTTTGTCGAATCACTAAGTTTGCTGTATCTCCTTTTGGTAATCCTCTCATCACCCATAAACCATCGATATTTGCAGGGACTATCCATAAATAGATTGTCTCGCCTGGTCGCGTTTTTATCTCACGATCGGCAATCCACGACTCAATCGGAAAGGTATTTGATACGACCCGAGTTCCAGGCTTCATCTTTAAGATGGTGGGCATTAGTCGGGTATTCAGACTCTCTCCCAAAAAGAGAGTCAGGACCGTAGCTTGTGAAAAGTCCTCGACAAAGATATCGCCTTGCTTAAAGCTGACGAGGTTTTGAACCTTAGCTCGCTGGGCATTACGGATAGAGAGTGCTACAAGATCGGGGTTGTACTCAATACCATAGGCACGAACGCCATACAGTTTTGCTGCTTCAATGGGGATTACTCCGTCGCCAGAGCCAAGGTCATAAAGAATATCGGTAGACCTTACCCCAGCTAAAGTGAGCATCTCATGGGTGGTCTCCACTTTAGTTGGCATCCACATAATGTCTTTGCCGTGCGCAGCCATGCGCAACTGAAACTGGTCATCACCATAGTTTGTGCTCGTACATCCTAAGAGACTCAGCAATAAAGCAGTAAGCCCCAGTAATAAAGGGGCCTTGGTCTTATGCAAAACCACCATCGTCAAAACCGCCCCCAAGATCAAGGTCATCGCTGAAATCATTGGATGCAACTTGCATATGATCTGGGGCAGCTTGACCGCCAACCGGCTGCATATCATGCGGTGTATCTGCTTGTCCTAGAGGACCTGGAGCAGCTTCAGGCTTTTGTTGGCCCATCATGCTCTGTATGCCCTGATACAGCATAGACCCTGCTACCACGCCGATCGCTGTTGTTGCAATTGCGCCCAACATGCCAGAGCCCCAAGCACTTGGTTGCGCACCGGGTCTTGCCTGAGCCTGAGCTCCTGCGGGAATTGCCTGTCGTCCCCAAGCGTTGTTATCGCTCAAGAAACTGGAGGCAGGTTTTGCGGAGGAACTGTTTGATTGCAACTCAGCCATTTGCTTTTGGGCAACCTGTAAGGCCATCTCTAAGCCCATTGAACGTTGCACTAATAAGTACAGCGCATCGGGCTGTTTTTTAGCAGCCTCAGTAATGAGCGAGTAAGCATCTGAGTCTTTTTGTTGCACAGTCGTGTTATTGAGCTCATTTAAGAACTTCTGCAGTAATTCTTTTTCATGTGGGGTCATCAAAATCTCCTTGGAATTGTCTTAAAAGATCATAGTAGAAACTATCTTACATTTGAGGAGTAGGGTTATTAAGGTGGCAATTATGAGCCTATCTGCCCCCTCGTTCAATCAGGGTAATTTGCCAGAGATGGCTAGTCTAAATAGGTAAGGAACAGTAAATCATTAAAGATTAACTTAGGATAAAACTACTAGCCAACATACCGATTGGGACTAATTACACGCTACTTGTCTAACTTACACGGGTATTGCTGCGAAAAGAATCGTATTAAAGTTTTAGCGGCACTGTCTTTTCCATACTGAGGATTTTTTTTATTCCACACCAAAAATTCTTTTAAGGTTTGTTCCCTTGAATGATTTTGATGGGGGAAGCATATCGCTGACTTAAAGTTCGCAGGACGCCCAGCGAGATAAGCTTGATATACACCCTCCCCAAATCCAAAACAAAAGTTTTGCGCTTCCTGATCTTTGAGGTCTTGACACAACTCAACCATCGCTGCAGTAGACGCATCACTAGGCACTGTCGTCTGTGCAAAAGCTCCACCACCAATCAAAAGTACGGACACGACACATAGGGACATTATTATCTGCATATGTTTACTCTTCTCAGTCTTAGCGTCTAAATCCACCCATGCGCCCTGCTCCAAATCCGCCTCGTGAACCCCCACCAAAGCGATCGCGGTTCTCATCCAAGCGAGTCTGCTCTCGCATCGCATTCTCTTGAGCAGCTTCCCGATACTGATTGGGATTTGCTCTATCTTGTGAAATAGCCGAACGACCCTCTTGATCTAAACGACTAGCCTGCGCTTTTTCTTGAGCTGTAGCGTTTTTTTGGAATGCGCTGTCAGCTCGCTGTCCCGCTGAGCGCGCATCTTGACGCTCTTGGGGCGTTGCATTGTTCTTCCAATCATTTAGCAGTCGTTGTTGGTTAGCAATACTGCTCGGTCCAATTACTCCGCGACCTGGTTTTGCATCATTGTTATTCACATTGATCGTACCGTTTGACCATGCTGGAGTTGCCCAAAAAGCGCCGCCAATCGCAAGACCTACTCCAAACGACATGGCCCCCAAAGCAGGGTCATACGCTGGATATGGCGGGTAATCCGAATATGGCCAAGGTCCATAAGCAATGCTGGGGTTATAGCTTGGCACATACACAATCTGAGTATTTGGTGGGGAGATTAATATATTACCGTTTGCATCGGTACTAACGGTCATTTGGGGCCCACTTTTTAAGGTGCCTGACTGCTGTGCTCGCTTACGTAAAGCTTGGATTGCACGCATCGTATCGGAGGGCTGGAGCTTATAAGCATTGCCTAAATTTTGTGTCCATTGCAACTGTTTACCCATCATGGTTAATGATTGTGGGAAGGATATAAGCGACTTCACACTATCGTTCCACGATTGCGCTGCGAGTGCATTTTGCAGATTAGAGCCTTGTAATGAGGCATTACTAGTTCTCCAGTTGTATGCCTCGGCTACTTCTAGAGGATATGTAGATGCCAAAAGCATTAAAGAAACCAATGAGTCAGGGTATAAAGCAATCGGTGAGAGAAGAGACTGCAACTGCTCACTAGAGAGCTTTTGTGGAACAGCAGTAGTAGTATCACTTCCTGCGGAAGACGATTGAGTGGGACTAGCACAGCCCCCCATTGCCAGAATCGAGGCAAGTATGATAACTACTAGCATCTGAGGTTTACGCTCAATCCTTATTCCCATACGTCTCCTGAAGTAATGCTTAATTATGTCATCAAAATAAAGGGCTTAGTTTTCCCTAGCATTCTTTTTAAATAACACTTTCCCAAAAAAGTGATGGGTTAAGTACTCGTTGTGGTCTCGGGTAGGTCAGTTGTTATTGCAAGTAAATTGCATTAACATTGGGCAATGGCAAAAGTGATGAAATCTAAATTGGATTGGGAATCGCAAATCCGGGAAAAGGGCTTGCGGGCAACAAAGGCTGCGGTCTTGGTTCTTAAAACCCTGCAGCAGATAAAGAAGCCACTATCCCATGACGAGCTGTTAGAGCGCTTAAACCAATCGAGTTCGATAGATACCGTTACTCTGTATCGGGTCTTGGATCGATTTACACAGACTAGCCTCATTGAGAGGATGCTTGGGTCTGATCGGGTCTCGCGTTACCACTACCCCCAGAGTGATCATCATGAATTCTTTGAATGCGACTCCTGCCACCAACATTTTCAGCTTCCCC
Organism: Polynucleobacter sp.; assembly: GCA_036746715.1. GTDB lineage: Bacteria > Pseudomonadota > Gammaproteobacteria > Burkholderiales > Burkholderiaceae > Polynucleobacter. Next base: position 48,592 of record DAIODQ010000009.1, read on the forward strand.
GCAGTTCCCCTTTGTCAAATCTCTTAGACCAACTTAGCCACCAATTAAAGAGTAAAGCGAGTGGTGAATTTGCAATTTCTTTCAACGTACAAGGAACATGTCGATCATGCAAAATTTCTTAAGAATTATGAAGAACATTCTGTCCTATTTATTACCACTATTGATAATTGGTAGTAGTCAAGCGCATGCGCAGTCAAAACATGCTCATGAACACGGCAAGGGGACTCTCGAGATCATCATTGATAAGAATAGTGCAATCGGTAAGCTTAAAATGCCCTTAGAAGCGCTGGTCGGGTTCGAACGCATTCCCAAGTCAGAGGCCGAGCAAAATGCCATAAGCAACCTGAATCAGAAATTACTAAAGCCTGCTAGCTTATTTATTGTGAATAAAGAGGCTGAATGTAATCCTAAGATGATTGAAAACAGAATTGTGCGTGATGCCAATGGTAAGCATGCTGATCTGGATTACCAGTTTGATTTCAATTGCTCTAAGCCTGCCATGATTAAACAAATGACTATTGCTCTGTTTGCTGAGTTCAAACGCATTAAAGAAATTAAGGTCGAGTCAGTCGGTCCGTCAGGACAAAAGTCGAGTACCGCGAAACCCACATCCAACCTAATCTCGTTTTAATTGAATACAACAATCAATACCTTAGCGGTCAAGATTAGCCACCTACAATTTAGTTGGCCTGGTCAAGCCCCGCTGATTAAAGACCTCTCCCTAGCACTCGATGTCGGAGAGAGTCTGTTTATCTCAGGCCCTAGTGGTTGTGGCAAAAGTACCCTACTCAATATATTGGCGGGGGTAATCCCAGTGCAGGAAGGCAAGATCTGGATCCATGGTCGCTTACTTTCCGAGCTTAGTAATACTGCCAAGGATCAACTGCGGGGGGAAGAAATGGGCTTTATCTTTCAGCAGTTCAACCTCATTCCCTATCTAAGCGTCACCGATAACATATTACTGCCCACCTATTTATATCCAAAGCGGTTGCACGCAGCAGTCGCTCAGCATGGCTCTGTGACTCATGCCCTGCAATACCTTGTGGATCGCTTAGGTCTGTCACAGTCTTTATTACAACAAGCGGCGCACCAACTGTCGATTGGACAGCAACAACGTGTGGCTGCAGCCCGAGCTTTTATCGGCAAGCCTTCGATTGTGATTGCCGATGAGCCCACCTCCTCCTTAGACTGGAATAATCAAAGCCAGTTAATGGATCTGTTCTTAGGGCTTGCTGATGAGCAAAATACCGCACTCATGATGGTTAGCCACGATGAACGTCTGAGCCCCCGATTTGATCACACCTTAGCCGTTAACCAGTGGGCAACAGAATGCTGATCTGGCTTCGGATTGCAATCCAAAGCGCCATGGCACGACGCGGCGCCCTCCTGATCATGGTGCTATCAACGGCTATTTCAGTGGCCATCTTGCTCGGGGTATTTAAGATCCGTGACGATACTAAAACGAGCTTCTCGAATGCCATTAGCGGTGTCGACTTGGTAGTGGGTGCCAAAGGCAGCCCAACAGAACTCATTTTGTATAGCGTCTTTCATATTGGGCGAGCTAGCAATACGATTCCGGCTACGCTTGAGAAAACCCTGGTAGATCTTAGACAAGTGGCTTGGGTGGTACCAGTGCAGCTTGGCGATTCCTATCGGAATTACCCTGTGGTGGGAACCAGCATAGACTTCTTTAAGCGAGTCAAGGCTCAAGGCCGTCACTTGCAACTTGCGCAAGGTTCTGCTCTGAGTAATCCACACTTATTTGACGTGGTGCTAGGTCATACTGTTGCCAAAAACACGCAGCATCGTATCGGCGAGCAAATTGCGATTAGCCATGGTTCTGGAAGTGGCCCTAAGCAAGATCACAGCAACTCGCCATTTCGGATCATTGGTATTTTGGAGGCTAATGGCACCCCGATTGATAATGCTGTCTTTATTTCAACGAATGCATTTGATGCTTTGCACGATATTGCGGATGGTGGTCTGCAATTTGCCCGCCTCAATCCAGACTCTCAAGCCAGTGCATTTTTTATTGGTTTAAAAGATCGAGGCAGTGTTTTCTCGGTTCGCCGGCAGATTGATAGCCTCCCCAATAGTCTAATGGCGGTGATGCCAGGTGTTGCCCTAGATGAACTGTGGTCTAGCATGGAGATTGCGGAGAATGCACTGTTACTGATTGCGCTCGGTGTATTGATCACCACCATCCTCGGAATTACTGCCACCCTTTTGGTTTCTCTTGAAAGTCGCAGGCGGGAGTTGGCGATATTTCGGGCGGTGGGTGCCAAGCCCTATCAACTACTCAGCCTCATTCTCATAGAGGCATTGATGGTTTGTGTAGTTGGTATTTTGCTGGGCTGGTCTTTATTACAGTTAATCATGTTGACCGCCAGTGACTATCTCAGAAAAGAGTGGGGAGTCGTTAGCGAACCCAGCTTACCGAGCATGAATGATGGACTCGCTTTGCTGTATCTTGTATTAGTAGTTCTAATATCCGCCTCGATTCCTGCTATGAAGGCCTATAGAATGGCACTTAGTGAAGGCTTAAATCCTCCATCCTAATGAGACGCACTTTTTTACATCACTCCGTTCAGTTATTACTTGCTAGCTCCTTGGGCGCCTTGGCACTTCCCTCGCTTGCCAATGAATACAAGGAGATTGAATGGGATGAACTGATGCCCGAGGGATGGAAAAAGAAGGTCATACTAGAATTAACCAGAATGCGTCGCTATGGCAGCCTAATGGACGGCGATCCTCGCGCAGATGAGGCCTATGCAAAGTTAAAAAAGGTATGGGATGCCGCACCCCCCACTAAAACCTATCTAGGTAAAAAAATCCGTATTCCTGGTTATGCTGTTCCCTTAGATGCTGAACGCATGCAAAGTAGCGATTTTTTACTAGTTCCCTATTTTGGCGCTTGTGTGCACTCCCCTCCGCCACCCGCCAATCAAATTATTATGGTTAAGCCCCCCAAGGGATCTAGGGTTAGAACCATGGACGCTATCTGGGTCAATGGCACCCTGCTCGAAGGTAAAACCAACTCAGATGCAGGTACTAGTACATATATATTGAATGCGGACATAATAACGCCTTATCGCTAGTTTGCCGGTAAGGCACTTCATTCAGTGGTACCCTGATAGAAATCACTATTCTGTGCCCAACGATGGGGTCTGAACCAATCCAAAATTGGTTGATTCATTCAAACTCGCTTAAGGCACATCATGGCTGCAGGTCAAAATCAACGCAACAGAAAAAACGATCCCATGCTTACCAAAACTGGTAAGCCCCGCTTAGGACCCCTCAATGTAGAGCAATTAAACAAACTACTTGAGGCAAGCAATAAGCCAAAACAGAAAGACAAAATACGACGCGAGATTAGTAGGCGGCCAATGCTAGTTGCAGTCCCTAGTGTGACATAGTACGTAATGCCTCAATCCGCTCACTTAACGGTGGGTGGCTCATAAACAAGCGCTTTAAGCCCGTCGCCATTCCGCCTGAGATACCAAAAGCCTCTAATTGCTCTGGTAAATGAGGTTGATTTGCTGATTTTTGTAGACGCTCAAGAGCGCTAATCATTTTCTGCCTACCTTCAAGGTAAGCAGCTCCGGCGTCCGCACGGTATTCACGTTGGCGACTAAACCACATCACAATAGCACTGGCTAAGATACCAAGAACCAATTGCGCAATGATTGTGGTGACCCAATAGGCTGGCCCATGCCCCCGCTCTGTCTTGAACACTGCTCGATCAATAATGTGACCAACAACCCTCGACAAGAAGAATACGAAGGTGTTCACAACACCTTGAATCAGTGCAAGGGTCACCATGTCGCCATTAGCAACGTGACTTACCTCATGGGCTAGTACTGCTTCTGCCTCATCGCGGGTCATGCCTCGTAACAGTCCAGTACTTACCGCCACCAAAGAATCATTGCGGAGCATGCCAGTGGCAAAAGCATTGATATCGGGAGAATCATAAATAGCGACCTCTGGCATACCAATCCCTGCAGCCTGTGCTTGGCGTGATACCGTATTAATCAGCCATTGCTCTTGTTCGTTTTGGGGTTGCGTAATCACATAGGCACCCGTTGAGTGCTTAGCCATTGATTTTGACATCGCCAAAGAAATGAAGGAGCCTGTAACGCCCACGACGGCCGACAACATCAACAATGAAGTGAGATCAAGGTCGACGCCCTGCGCGTCTAACACTTGTCCCAAGCCAAAAATATTAATAATGATTGTGATCACCAACATAATGGCGATATTGGTCAATAAAAAGAGAAAAATACGTTTCATCAGCTCTAACTCCTTACTTGAATAAAGCAACGCTATCAGGAAATCCTGATTTTTGCTTAACTTCTATTTGTTGACTGATTCTAAGGGAATTAACCCGTAAATGGCTAACTGAATAGCCCCTCAAACTGCTCGTGCAGGTATGGACAAAACCACCCTCAGGTTTTGTTGAGGGTCGCTTCTTTATTGGGGCACAAGGAAGCCATAGCGTGTCATGATTTGTTTAGACTTAGGCTCTTGCAGATATTGGTAAAAATCCATTGCACTAGGCGCATGGTTTTTTATTAGAACCATTTTTTGCTTCAGTGGTTTATGGAGCTGATCCGGTATCAACACATAATTGGCTTGGGATTTAATGACTGGGGCTGTTGCTAGAGATAAGGCAGAGATCGCAAAATCTGCTGAGCCTGTTAAAGCAAATATCGTTGCTTGTGAGATATTTTCTCCAAATACCAATTTTGGTTCAATTAAATCCCAAACGCCCATACTCATTAAAAACTCTTTAGCAGCCCGTCCATAGGGCGCATGGTCCGGATTTGCAATCGCAATCTTTTTGGCTGACTGAATGGCTTTCATCATACTGTCCTTATCAGGGCTTAACTTGATTGGACTATTTTTTTTCCCCAATAGAACAATCCTGCCAATCGCATAGAGACTCCCCCCGTCAAGAGTGATCCCATTCTTCTGTAAGTCATCGATGTATGTCTCATCTGCAGACAGAAACATTGCAAACGGTGCTCCATTTTTAATTTGTTGCCAAAGAACTCCTGAGGATCCAAACACCATTTTCAGATCGCGTCCTTTGTCAGTCTTGTAGTTTGCAGCTATCTCTTCAAGAGCAAACTTAAGGTCTGAGGCTGCTGCCACTGTTGGGACGGTTTGTGCCATACCGGCCGGAAGGTAGAAAACAAGAACGGCGAAGAGCAAGTTCTTTAATAAGTGCATCTTTAGAAATCTTTTTTATCAACCATGACAGCAAGTGTAAATCATTGATTCCTGATCAGTAGAAGAAAATGTAATCAAGGCGTAGTGCCACAAAGCATCCTAGATTCCTGCTATTACAATGCCAAGAACATATTCATTTAGAGTGGAATCTATGTCACCTTGGAAAGCAGCTCATGCTGGCGATCATTTTGATACGATCGATACCCCCGCCTTAGTTCTGGATTTAGATGCGTTTGAGCGCAATATGAAGCGCTTACAAGATGCGATGTCTAAAGCGGGTGTACGCTTACGCCCTCATGCTAAAAGTCACAAATGTCCTGAGATTGCATTACAACAAATCAAGGCGGGGGCGATTGGTATTTGCTGCCAAAAGGTCAGTGAAGCAGCGGTCTTTGTGAATGCGGGCGTGGACGATATTTTGATTACCAATCAGATTGTTGGTGAGCAGAAAGTAGCGCATGCGCTTGACTTAGCCAAAAGAGCCACTATTGGGGTATTGGTTGACCATGATGACCAACTGTCTGCCTTCGCCGGAGCTAGCGCTGATCGTCAGATACAGATCGATGTCTATATTGATATGGATGTTGGGATGGGTCGGTGTGGGGTTACCTCGATTGAGCAGGCGGTCTCTATGGCTCAGCAAATTGATCAAGCGCCATACTTAAATTTTATGGGCTTGCAGTGTTATCACGGTAGCGCACAGCACTTTCGACTCCCCCAGGAGCGCCAAAGTGCGATTGCCGCCACATGCGCCATTGCCACCGCAAGCAAAGAAGCGATTGAAAAGCTGGGGATACGAGTCCAACGCATTACTGGGGCCGGAACGGGTTCGGTCATGCTCGAAGGTAGCTCTACAGTTTTTAATGAGGTTCAAGCCGGTTCCTATATTTTTATGGATCGTGACTATGCGGCTAACCAGCGAGATGGGCATGATTTGCCCTTTGAGCATGCCTTATTTATCAAAACAGCAATACTCAGTCATCCAACATTGAGCCGCGCAGTGGTGGATGCTGGCTTGAAAGCTTCGAGTGTGGACTCGGGGATGCCCGCGGTCTGGCAACGCAAGGATGCGATCTACCGCAAAGCCTCCGATGAACATGGCATATTAGACCTCACCGCAGAGTCAACGATACAGTTAGGCGACTCCATCATGCTAATTCCTGGTCACTGTGATCCAACCGTCAATTTATACGACGAGCTAATCTGCATTCGCGGTGATCGCGTGGAGGCTGTCTGGCCAATAGCAGCTCGGGGTGCCTTGTTATAACGATCGTTGAGCCATCCAAAAAGCAATGGCGAGATGCAAACATTACTTCCAACCCACTTGCTTGCCATCAATCCATGTTTCACGCACCTTAATGTTCCGAATATCAATTGGGGCTGTATTACGAGGATTTTTTTCTAGAACAACAAGATCTGCTTGCTTGCCAACTTCCAGACTGCCGATTAGTTTATCCGCAAAAATTTGATAGGCGGCATCAATCGTAATCGCCCGTATCGCATCATCCACAGTAATTGCCTGATCTAACCCTAAGGCTTTTTGCGGCGGTAATTGCCATAAGCGAGTTACAGACTCGGTAATGTAATTTAAGGGGCCGACGTTTGAAACCGGGGTATCGCTGTGCAGAGTAAATTTGCCGCCTGCGCGTTTAAAGTCTGCGGCTGGATCAATTCGAGACGCACGATCACCAATCAACTGGTTATAAAAGGCAGACCCCCAATAATTGACATGTCCAATCGTGAAACTAGGAACAACGCCTAGTTTTACTGCCTGTTGTACTTGCGCAGGATTATTAACCGTAAAGTGTTCAATCCGCAAACGACGGTCTTGGGGCTTTGTATTTCCTGCTAGTAGCTTAGCGTAGCTTTTAAGGGCCTGATCAATTGCGCGATCTCCATTGGAATGACTAGAAATTTGCCAACCTTGATCAAAGTAGAATTTCATGGAGGCATAAATATCCGCATCTTTAAAATTGAGTGCGCCAGTCCATTTAGAATCTTTGGGATAGTTATAGGGCTCAATAAGTGCGGCCGTTAAGCCTTGGGTTGAGCCATCCGTAATGTATTTAATTCCAATAAACCGCAGGCGATCATCCCCATCATTTGGCTTAATGGCGTTATATCCTTTAGGCATGGCCTCACTAAATAAATAACCTCGTACCCGAATCGGAGCTAAGTTTTTAGCAAAGATTCCTCGATAGATTGCAGCCTCTTTATCAACCCCAAAATTACCACCGACACTCATTTCGGAGGCTGTTGTTACACCTACTGAAGCCATTTTCTTCATGGTAGCAACAATCGCATCAACTAATTGCTCTTCAGTTGGATTTGGCATCTTGTTCATAAATGGTAAATAGGACGGAGGTTCTACCAGCTTTCCAGTCAGACGCCCTTTTGCATCTTTTACAAAAATACCGCCGCCTGGTGGGTTAGGAGTTTTATCCGTAATACCAGCAAGCTGAATAGCCTTGCGATTGACATACCCAATATGTCCCGATTGGTTCACGATAAAGATAGGAACATCTTTAGACACCCGATCAAGGTCATCGGCATTTAATTCAGCCATAAATGGAGAGGTGCGAGCCGGGTCAACACCAAACCCAAATAACCAACCCCCGGGAGGAATGGTTTTAAGATGCGCCTGCATCTTGGCAATCAATGTCTCCTTGGTATCGTATGGCAAGGTAAAGTTGCTTAAATTCAATCCCAAACCCTCAAATACAGCGGTAATAATGATGTGGACGTGAGGCTCAACAAAGCCAGGCATCAGGGTTTGACCTTTTAGATCAACTAACTTTGTAGCACTCGATTTCCAGTCCTTAAGCACCGCATCTTTAGTACCGACTGCCACAATCTTGCCTTTTTGGATTGCCAGCGCCCCCACCTCCTCATTCTTGGCATTCACAGTGACAATAGGACCCCCATAAAAAATGGTATCGGCATTTCCTTTGGCCAAGGCAATTGCCGCTTGTCCAATCAGCAGGGTTAAAAGTACTTTGGGTATGAGTCTCATCATCAATTCCTTGGTGGGTAAGTACTGAAAACAATCAAGTGAAGTGTAAACCATACGGTTGCTCAGAACCGTCTAGCGGCCTATAAAATGAAAGTTAAAATTATGACGTCATGCTTAGTCATTAACAGGTAAGATACATTCAGCTGACTTAGTGCAGGGTGCTCTAAGTCAAGGCACTTATCGATTGGAGCTTACCTTATGGATACTGTTCGTCTTCTGCAAGATGATGAGGGTTTAGATCAGTCGATCCATAATTTAGTTTACTGTAGTCGGGCTGCGCCTGGAATGGATGATGAATCCATATCAAGGATTATTGCTGCTGCTAAGTATCATAATCCTCGATTTGGCATTACAGGTTTATTGGTCTTCGGAAGTGGCATCTTCTTTCAATGGCTAGAAGGTCCGCGAGACAACGTCACAAGTCTGCTAAAAATCATAACTGCGGATCCTCGACATACAGATGTGGTGGTGTTGCGAGAAGAAAATGAGATTCGTGATCGCTTATTTCCGGATTGGGGCATGGAGTTAGTTGAGGCCGCTGATATCCGTGATGTCCTAAACGATGCCAAGCAAGAAGCAACGGATGCCAAGCAAAAGAAAGTTCTAGCTGAGATGCTAGATGAGCTTAATACCGGCTCTCTTCAGCAATTAAGTAAGTCGTAAGTAAGGAAGCACACATAACTAGCTTTCACGATTTGCATTAAAAGGGTCGAACTGAAATTAGCGCAATTCTCTACGAAGTAACTCTCGTAATGAAAATAGCTTACCTCTGATGCTACTGCGTTATCACGCTGTAGAGATGGCTTTGCAATGCAAGGGTTTCGGTATTGGAATGTACCGAAATGAAATAAAGAAGAATACCAATGCCCACGATGAAGAGGATCTTGTAAATCTTATTATCTACATAAAACAAGAGCATACAAAGACTCAGTAAAATTAGTTCAATCATCTACGATGCAAATCCAATACAGACTCCTAACGATCAAATGAAAAAACTACTATTTTTATCAACACTCAAAGAACTTCTTGGCAAAACTAATCCTTGGCAAAGAATCCAACTGGTCATCACTATTGGTATTTTGCTACTAATTAGTGTGCTGGCCTTAAAAATTATGTCGATCAATGAAGATCTAGACGATTTATACAGCAGGAATAAAGGTCTTGAGGTACAAGTCCTTCGTCTAGAAGCTAAGTTAAAGGACTTTGATACCCGCATACAGCAAATGGATGACAAAAGCAGAGCGCAACTCAACTGGTGGCTCAGTCCTAAATAAATGACTGTTACTAGAATTGAGCCGGGTGGTTTTCGGAAAAACCGGTATTTTTGAAATACTTATTTATTCGTCTATTTTTTCTCTTCTTTCGCCTCAAGGGCTTTCAAGACAGCTGGGGTATTTAGCTGCTGATCCACCATATAGAGAGCTCCGCCATAATTGGCTTGCAGGTCATAGCCGGAGATCCCTACTGTATAGAAGGTCACATTTGGGTTAAATGACCGAATCGTACTACTAGATCCTGCCGAGAAGTTGGCCTCTACATCCAAACCCACTTGTTGGCCGTTAATCGTCGTTAACAAGAACTGATCTATCGCATCTACAGTCTTAAAGATAATGATTTGATATTGCTCTTGGTAGCCAGCGCCAAGGCCTTCGCCGGTTTTCATATCACGCATGAAGATGGGTTGCTCTTTATAGCGTTTGTCATACAAAAGCCCCTCACCCCGAGCAACCACGACCAAGATAACATTAACGTTTGTGGTATTAAACACCGCATACCCAGCGGCGCTTTCAATCTCTTTGCGAACTTTGGGATCTTGCTTCACTAAGAGATTAAATCCATTTTGAGCCATCTTGATGGTGGCTTCGCGCTTTTGAATGATCTCCGATTGAGTCAGAGGTTTGCCATCCTTACCAGTGGATTGACAAGCGACCAAAAGGAGTAGACAAAGGACTCCCAAGGTTAGGCTTGCCAAGCGATTTTTTAGATTCATTCGCTGATTATCGTTCTTAATCAATTTAATCTTTTTAATTTAATCTCAGTACAAAGGCGCAGCAGCTCGAGCACTAGAAACAAAGGGTTCGGCAATCGATCTAAGCCGAGATCTTCATCAAAAATGGGCTACTTGCTTTCTTTATTTTTTTGGACAGGCATTGGGCAACGGCTTACCTGCTACTCGGTCTTTAACCCACGCAAGATACATAGGGGCTGATAACCCAGGGGTTGAGAAATGCGTTTGCTCCCCTGGCAACTGAATGCGCTCAATATTGCCACCCATGGCACACATTTGTTTTTGATACAGTTCGTGCATGATTGGTGGAACGGCAGTATCTTTCGTGCCCCAATAGATCACCACCGGTGCGATCGGCTTAACGGGCAATACACTGCCATCGATCAAGGCTTTGACCCAAGCCATGGTATTGGTTGGCTTATCACGCAGGAGTGTTTTGAACTGATTGCCATAGGTGTAATTGAAGGTATCGGAAATCACGTGCATGCATTTGTTCAAGAGCACTTGATCGAGCACTTTGGCACCCTGGTCTGTGAATAGATCACTGAGCTTTAGATTGGGATAGGCCGCTTGAGTCCCCCACATCGTCATCGCAAAATGGGAGAAATTAAATACATTGTCGGAAAATAATTGAATCAGCCCGTTAATGGCTTTATCGGCAGACGCCTGATCTTTGTTAGCATTCTGGATCATGACCGCAGCATCATCGGGGGCCATGGCAACAAATCCCAGCACCTGTAAATCATCGGTCACAGCACCCTTCTTGTTGAGGTAGTCCCCTAAGCTAGCGGCAGCAATCGTTGCCCCGCCACCCTGTGACCAGCCATAGAAAATGGTGCGCTTGCTAGCCCCAGTATCTTTCATGGAAATTACCGCGCGTGCTGAATTAATTAAATCGCGCCCATTGGTTCCGGCCACTGAATATTGATGCTTACCGCCACCGCCCAAGCCTTGATAGTCAGTAGCTACGATGACATAGCCCTCTTTAATAAACTCTTCAAGATTTGGAATGCCATAGTCCGTCCA
>DAIODQ010000010.1:0-51211 GCA_036746715.1 Polynucleobacter sp.
TTCAGGTGCTGGCGATCGAAAGGTTGTGGAGGTTCGAGTCCTCTTCTGGGCACCAAATAAGAAGTTGTTCAACTTTCAAATGGATGTTGCAACAATATGGTCTCATCGCGCTCTGGTCCTGTGGAGACCATGGCAATCGGTCTGCCGCAGATCTCTTGCACGCGCTTGAGATAGTCTTGGGCTGTTTTGGGTAATTTATTCCAATCAGTTATGCCGACCGTACTATCGGTCCAACCTGCAAAATCCTCATAGATTGGCTCACAACGCGCAACTGTTTCTGCGCCTCTTGGTAATACATCCAGAGTCTTACCATCGAGTTTGTAGCCCACACACAGACGAATGGTTTTAATCCCATCCAATACATCCAGTTTGGTGATGCACAGTCCGGTTAATCCATTAATTTGGATGGAGCGCTTAAGAGCAGCAGCATCCAACCAACCGGTTCTTCTGGGTCTACCGGTCACCGAGCCAAACTCTTTACCAACTTCTGCGAGACGGATACCGACAGGATCTTGCTTGGCTGGGTTCTCATGATCATAGAGCTCGCTGGGGAATGGACCAGCGCCCACGCGTGTGCAATACGCCTTAGTGATTCCTAAGATGTAATGCAATGAGCTCGGACCAACACCCGAGCCAGCAGCAGCATTACCAGCTACGCAGTTACTCGAGGTCACAAAGGGATAGGTACCATGGTCAATATCCAGTAAGGTGCCTTGTGCGCCTTCGAACAATAAGTTCTGACCAGCCTGCTCTGCAGCATACAGAGCGCTAGAGACATCAACCACCATTGGCTTAATCTGTTCTGCAAACGACATCATCTCATTGAGCACTGTTTGATAGTCGAGTGCATCAACCTTGTAGTAATGGGTCAAGGCAAAGTTGTGATAATCCAAGTTCTCTTTGAGTTTGGCAGCAAATTGGTCAGGATAGAAGAAGTCTTGTACGCGCAGTGCTCTTCTGGCTACTTTATCTTCATAGGCGGGGCCAATGCCACGACCAGTGGTACCAATCTTGTCGCTACCGCGTTTTTTCTCACGCGCATGATCGATTGCAACGTGATATGGCAGTATTAAAGTGGCTGCTTCTGAGATCTTTAAACGGCTTTTTACATCTAAGCCAGCGGCTTCGAGCTCACCAATCTCTTTAAAGAGGGCTTCGGGAGAGAGCACAACACCATTGCCAATATAGCAAGTGACCTTGGGATGCATGATGCCCGATGGAATAAGACGCAAAATGGTTTTTTTATTTCCGATGATGAGGGTGTGACCCGCGTTATGACCCCCTTGAAAGCGAACCACTGCTTGCGCATGATCGGTCAACCAGTCAACAACTTTGCCCTTCCCCTCGTCACCCCATTGAGTGCCGATCACTACAACATTACGACCCGATTGCGCCATATGAATTCCAGTTTATTTTTATTCGATCTAAAGGGTTGACTGACCAACTTATTTTGCTTGCACCTGCCAACTAGCGCCTTGCTGAATAAGTTCACGATCACAGACAAACTCTTCTGCGCTGGCTTCATCACCCTTGCGTAATTGAATCACTACCTCTCCTTGACTGCGTAGATCCGCAATCATGGCCAATAGTTTTTGATCATCCGACCACGGCGCAATAATAGCGCTACGTTTGACATTCACGTTGGAACAATCGGCCAGTGTATAAAGATCCAATGAAAAACCAGTTGCCGGACGTGAACGACCAAATGCTTGACCAACATGGTCATAGCGTCCGCCACGTGCAATTGGTTGTGGCAAACCATCCACATAAGCAGCAAACATCACCCCGCTGTGATATTGATAACCACGCAGATCTGCTAAATCAATGCTTAGTTCAACCCCATTGGCGGACAATACTTCGCTTAATCGTGCAAGATCATTTAAGGCTTGCTCGATAACTGGGTTCTTGGGTAATGCGAACTTGCCAGAACGTGCGTTCGCCAGTACCTCTGCGCATGAGCCATTGAGCTCAATCAAGGCAAGCAAGGACTTGCCAATCGAAGGTGGCATGTTGGTAATGCACTGACTTAAGCCTGACCGATCTTTTGTTTGTAAGCAGGTGTAGAGGGATTCTGTATCACTTGCGTTGAGCGCATGATCTCCCAAGATACCTTTCAAGACACCCGCATGCGAGAGATCGAGATAGACCTTTTTGATTCCGGCGCTGTTGAGGGTTTGCAAGAGCAAGGTTAGAGCTTCTAAGTCGGCCTCCCATCCTGCATGACCATAAATCTCTGCCCCGATCTGAAGCTCCTCACGCGAGCTAGATCCTGCAGGTGCTCGTACATGGGCCACTGATCCAGCATAGCAAAGACGCGTAACGCCCTCTCGATTTAAGAGGTGCGCATCAATGCGAGCCACCTGAGGGGTGATATCAGCCCGTAATCCAAGGGTTCTGCCAGAGAGTTGATCCACCAACTTAAAGGTTTGCAAATTAAGGTCTGAGCCAGTGCCAGTGAGTAATGAATCCAAGAACTCTAATAAGGGAGGATTTACTAACTCATATCCATAAGTTTGATAAAGATCTAGCGCGCGACGGCGCAGCTCCTCAATTTTACGAGCCCGAGATGGCAATACATCAGCAATATCCTCAGGTAATAACCAGCGATTCATGATAAAAGAAATTAATTTTTCTTTTGCATGAACCTGAAGAAATCATTATTGGGTTCAATCACCATAACGTCCTTCTTGTCCTTAAAGGAATTGCGATAAGCCTCAAGGCTACGATAGAACTGGGCGAACTGAGGATCTCGATTAAAGGCTTCTGCATAGAATGATGTCGCTCGTGCATCACCAACTCCCTTGATACGCTGAGCATCACGATAGGCTTCTGCCAAAATTACATCACGCTGTCGCTCGGCATTCGCGCGGATCTTATCGGATTCAGCTGCACCAGTAGAACGTAGTTCATTAGCTACTCTCTTACGCTCTGCTTCCATTCGACGATAGACTGAGTCACTAATTTCTGCTAAGAGATCAACCCGCTTGAGGCGCACATCAACGATCTCAACACCAATATCTTTTGCATCTTCCGCAACTTTCTTACGGATACCCTGCATCACTTGCTCACGCTGCTCCGAAATAATTTCCCGAATAGTACGCTTTGTAAATTCCTCATTCAAAGCAGAGCGCACTAATTGGTTCATTCGATCAGTTGCAAGACGCTCGTCACCTCGGAAGCTCACGAAGAACTTGAGAGGATCCACAATCCGCCATTTCACATAGGAGTCCACTAAGAGATTTTTCTTCTCTGCGGTTATGAAGCGCTCCGCATCAGGGCTATCAATCGTCATGATGCGACGATCAAAGAAGATCACGTTTTGAAACGGTGCTGGTAATTTAAAGTGTAGGCCAGGCTTTTCAATCACCTCAACTATCTGACCAAAGGCGAAGATCACTGCATATTTGCGCTGATCTACCACAAAGATGCAGGATGTAATTAAGTAGAAAGCGACTACTAAGCTAACAATAAGTCCAAGGATACGATTTGGCATAGTGATTTCCTCGACTCTTAACGATCACCGCGATCACGGCTACGCAAGCCATCGCGTTTTTCAGGGGCACGATCTACAGGCGCTGGATTAGTAATCGAACTTGGGACAGCAGGCGCTGGAATACTTGGCAAACCACCTGTTTGCGCTTGGGCAGCTTGTTGTGCTTCTGAGCTTACCTGGGAAATGATCTTATCGAGTGGTAAATACAGCAAGCTATTACTCTTAGTGGTATCGACTAATACCTTGGAGACATTGGTATAGATCTCTCTCATGGTATCGATGTACATCCGATCCCGAGTAACCTGAGGTGCCTTGGCATACTCGGTATAAATTTGTTTAAAGCGAATGGCATCACCTTCGGCCATCGCAACAACCCGAGCGCGATAACCCTCTGCTTCCTGAATCAAGCGCGCTGCGGTTCCTTTGGCGCGCGGCAGGATGTCATTTGCGTACGCCTCACCCTCGCTCTTTAAGCGCTCCTGGTCCTGTCCCGCCTTAACCGCATCATCGAATGCTGCTTGTACTTGCTCAGGGGGCTGGACATTTTGTACTGTAACGCTCGTAATAAAGATACCGGCTTTATAACTATCTAATATCTTTTGAATCGAGAGTGATAGATCAATTGCGATTTTCTCGCGCCCTTCGTATAAAACGGTATCCATCTTGCTGCGACCCACAATCTCTCGAACTGCAGTCTCGGCGGCTTGCACCACTGCCATATCTGGATCACGGTTATTAAAGAGGTACTCCATTGGATCTTTAAGTCGGTATTGCACGGCAAAGCGCACATCAATGATGTTCTCATCTTCGGTCAACATCGAAGAGTCTTTTTGATTCGTTCCTTTAATAATGACTGGACGACCAATCTCGACAGATCGGACTGCCGATAAGTTAACAATTTCAGTAGACTGTATTGGGAATGGTAAGCGCCAATTAATACCCGGGCGAGCCGTGTAGTCGTATTTACCAAAGGTCAGAACCACGCCGGCCTGTCCTTCCTGAATCATGAAGAAGCCACTAAAGAGCCAAACCAGACCCAATATAACTGCTGCGCCAATACTGGCTACTTTGGGGTTAAAGCCATCAACATTAAATTGTGGTGGTTTACGACCACCCCCGCTAGGCGGTTGCTGCCCACCACCAGAGGGACGCTTTTTGCCCCCAAACAGATTATTAAGCTTGTCATTGAAATCACGCCAGAGATCATCAAGATCAGGCGGGCCGCTATTTGGGCGGCGATTATCTTGCGGCTGCTGATTAGGTGGATTGGGGGTAGTGTTCTCACCATCCTTAGGATCCTTATCCCCTTTGGGGGCATTGGATTGGGGGGTATTACCCCAGCCCGGATCGTTGACTGAGAAAAAACCGGCAAAGTAATCACGTACTTTACGGAGTGTTTGGCGAATGGTTTGGGTTTGGATGGAAATCAAAATCAGCTGTTTCTGGTCTATCAGTTAATGGTTCAAGCAGGTCGCCACGGGCCCTTAATTTTTGGACTAAAGCGTGCTCAACCCTTAGTTTATCAGTCATCTGCGCAAACTCACATAGACATTGTCGGAGTAGGTCTAAACCCATTCCCGCTTGGGCAGAAATAAAGACCTTATATGGCACTCCATTAATATCGCGCACAATCTGCGGGCCCTTGGTAAAGGTTTGTGGCATCAGGTCGATTTTGTTCATGACCTCAATGCGGGGAATGGTATCGGCCCCAATTTCTTTGAGAACGGCTTCTACTTCCGCCTGTTGCTGGAGTGCTACTGGACTGCAGGCATCAATCACATGCAGAATTAAGTCGGCGTGGACGGTTTCGTCCAAGGTGGCCCGAAAGGCCTCTACTAATTGATGGGGAAGTTCTCGTATAAAACCCACAGTATCGGATAGGACAATTTGCATCCCCTCACCCAAGTGGATTTTTCTGGATGTGGTGTCTAAGGTGGCAAAGAGTTGATCGGCTGCATACGTGCCAGCCTTCGTCAAGGCATTAAAGAGCGTCGATTTGCCCGCATTGGTGTAACCCACTAAGGAGACCGAGAACACTTGATTACGAACTCGGGCTCTGCGTTGCGTGCGTTGCTGGCGTTGTAATTTATCTAGCTCGGCTTCCAGGCGCTTTGCTTTGGTTGCCAGCATCCGGCGATCCAACTCCATTTGTGTCTCACCGGGGCCACCGCGCAGACCAATACCACCCTTTTGCCGTTCTAAGTGACTCCATGCACGCACCAAGCGCGACATGCGATAGCGCACATTCGCCAGCTCAACCTGTGTTTTACCTAAATGACTTTTAGCCCGTTGGGCAAAGATATCTAAGATTAAGCCGGTACGATCAATCACATGCTTACCGAGATGCCGTTCTAAGTTACGTTGCTGGGTTGGAGAGATCGCATGGTTGATGATGGCGAGTTCAGCATCGTGCTCATTCATGGTGCGTAGTAGCTCGTTGGCCTTACCAGAACGAATAAAAAGAGCGGGGTCTACGCTGCCACGCCGTCCTACCACCGAGGCTCTAGGGATCGATCCAGCACTCTCCGCCAAGAGTGCAAGCTCTGCCATGCTTTCCGGGAAATCGTCTTTACCGGTATCGATACCAACTAAGACTGCACGGACTTCTTCAACACCCGTGTTATGCAGACGGAGTTTCCTCTTCGTCCATCTTTAGGTTCACTGCGCGAGCTGGCACAACGGTAGAGATGGCGTGTTTATAGACCATTTGGGTCACGGTATTGCGTAATAGGATTACATACTGATCAAACGACTCGACATTACCCTGTAATTTAATGCCATTAACCAAGTAGATTGATACAGGAATATGCTCTTTGCGCAAGGCATTTAAGAACGGGTCTTGTAGAAGTTGGACTTGTTTGTTGTTCATACTGCTCCTTATTGCTTATTTTGTTTGGGAGTCTTGCTTTTATCACTGCAATAAAACTGTTTACCCAATGGATATTACCCGCATTAAATCAATTGCACCACGAGGATTACAAAACCTACTTACGACGTGGTTTTTCTTCTTTCACATAAGGGTTTGCGGCGGTACGGAACTCGATGCGCAAGGGAGTGCCTCGGAGATCGAAGATCTCCCGAAAACGCCCTTCTAGATAGCGCTTATAGCTATCGGTAATCCCGTTAAGGGCGCTACCATGAATAATCACAATGGGTGGGTTCATACCCCCTTGGTGTGCATAGCGTAGTTTTGGTCGTCCTCGCCCTACTCGTTTGGGCTGCTGATGAGCGACCGCATCAATCATGGCGCGGGTTAACTTCGGTGTAGAAAGTTTTGCCATACCTGCTAGGAAGGCCTTATCCACATCTTTAAATAGATCTTTAATGCCAAAGCCCTTCTTTGCAGAAATCGGATGCACGTTCGCAAAATCCAGAAAACGCAGTTTTTGGGAGATCTCAACCCGTGCCCGCTCTTTGACATAGGTGTCAATCCCATCCCACTTATTCACTGCCACCACCATCGCGCGCCCAGCTTCCACGATGTATCCCGCAATATGCGCATCTTGCTCCGAGATATCTTGCTGCGCATCGAGCATCAAAATCACTACGTTGGCATCATTAATGGCTTGTAGAGTTTTAACCACTGAAAACTTTTCGATCGCCTCAAATACCTTACCGCGGCGACGCAGACCTGCCGTATCGATCAGGATATAGGACTTGCCATTGCGCTCAAAGGGTACTTCAATTGCATCGCGGGTGGTGCCGGGTAGATCAAAGGCAATCACCCGCTCCTCTCCAATTAAGGTGTTGATAAAGGTCGATTTACCGACGTTCGGTCGACCCACTACAGCAATTTTCATGGGGCGTGTGCCATCCAAAACAGACTCTTCTTCAGGTACTGGATCAGGAATTTGCAATCGATCTAAGGCTTCCTCTAACAAGGAGCGCACACCATCGCCATGGGCAGAAGAAATTGCTTCAGGCTCACCCAAGGCGAGCTCATGGAAGTCGGCGGTAACCACGCTGTGTGGCATGCCCTCTGTTTTGTTCACCGCCAATATGACTGGACGACCGGTCTTGCGCAAGAACTCTGCGATCACTCGGTCTTGTGGCGCAAGTCCCAAGCGACCATCCACTAAAAAGATAATGAGATCAGACTCTGCAACTGCTTGCTTGGTTTGCTTTGCCATCTCGGCCAAGATACCGGTCTTCGCGACGGGCTCAAAGCCGCCGGTATCAATGCAAATGAACTCGCGCTCCCCCACTCGACCATTACCATAATGGCGATCGCGGGTTAGCCCCGGAAAATCTGCAACGAGTGCATCGCGCGATTTGGTGAGGCGATTAAATAGGGTGGATTTACCGACGTTCGGTCGGCCCACAATTGCGATAACGGGTTTCATGTACTTAGCGGGGGCGGTAAGCGGCGATCTTGCCACCTTGCGAGGCGATGATGATCACACCGCCGGCTGCAATTGGCGCAGCACTTACTGCGGAGCTGTCATGCCGAATGCGCGAGACCATCTCGCCACTATTTTGGTTAATGAGGTGGACATAACCTTGCTTATCACCCATCAGCACCACCTTGCCAATCGCTAACGGTTCTCCAACGTCACGCCAAGTGAGTTGGGTATTTTGCCAAACTTGCACTCCATCACTTGCACGATATGCAGTCACGTGTGACTTCTCATCGGCAGCAAAAACAAACTCGATACTTTGCGTAGTTCCGGTATAGCTTGAGAAATCCTTCGACCAAATTAGATTACCTGTACGAAGTTCTGCGCAACCAATCTTGCCCTGATAAGAGACAATGCACAGGCGCCCTTCTTCAAAACTAGGCCGACTTGTGACATCGTTTAAGCGCTCAATCTCCGAAAATCCTTTGGGGAAGGAGACCGCAGACTCCCAAATCAGGCCGCCATTGTTAAGCGCCATTGCTCCAAAACGACCACCCGCAAAACCCGTGATGACCGCATCATTACCCACTAAGAGCATGCTGTAACCAACCCTTAAGGACAAGGGTGATTGTTGGCGTTGATAAATCCAGCGGCGCTTGCCGGTCGCCGCATCTAGTCCAATAAAACGGTTATCCAAGGTTCGGATCACCACAATACCGCCAGCAACGATGGGGTCTGAAAGCACCTCACTACCAATCGAGGATTTCCAGATATTTTTACCTGCCTCATCATAGGCAAACACATTACCTTCACTACTAATTGCTACTGTTGTTTTACCATCTGATCCTGGCCCAATCGAGAGTTTCTCGGGCACAGAAACTTCCCACACTACTCTGCCAGTCTGGATATTTAATTTACTGAGAGTGCCGCGCATCGAGGCAGCAAAGACATGATCATCTGCCACCACCGGACGGAAGTTTGCGGGCACGGAGCCACCGACACTAGCAGACCATACCTCTACTAAATCCACCTGATTGGTGAGGTTCACTAAATCAGCAGGTTTACGAACCTTTGATGAGCCGGCGCATGCTAAAAGAGCTAGCGATACCAACAGTACCGAGGTGGTTCGCACAAATCGCACTTACATGCCTCCTACTGCATCAATCTTGACCTTCAAGAGACGCTTGGAGTCTTCTGGAAACGATTTATCTTTTTCGAGTAATTTCCAGGCATTCAAATACTGCGTACGCGCTTCGACAGTCTTCTTTTGTGCCAAGAACCAATCACCGCGGCGCTCGATCCATAAGGGTTCAAATCCCTTAACCGCTTTCCCTTTCAGAATTTGATCGGCCTCACTCATCGCGGCGTCAGTCCCTTGATCAATGAATAGTCCCACTAATCGTAATTGTGCTAACGCTCGATAGGCATCATCACTCGCTTTATTAGCAGCCCACTTCAAATAGGTTTGTGCTTTGGCACCATCATTGGCATCGGATGCAATTTTGGCGGCTACTAAACTACCCATCGCTGCGTAGGTGGTGCCTGCAAATTTTTTCTGCAGATCGTCGGCTGCCAGATAGGTTTTATCGCGCTCGTTCTTCGTCAGGGTACCTAATAAGGTCTCATAGAGTTTTGCAGCCTCAGCCGCTTGGCTGCGCTGATACCAATTCAAGCCACTAACAGCAGCATATGTGAATAGCGCCACAGTTGCCACGCCAATAATGTACTTACCGAAGCGATTCCAAAAGGATTTCAGGTTTGCAATTTGTTCTTGTTCTTCGAGATCGAGTGCCATCGTGCTGTGCTAACTGTATATAAGGATTTAAATAAACGCCTATTTTATGCCCAAGGCGCAAAGGACAGAGACTCCTCTATGAATCAACCAGTGCATCAACAACTGCACCCAGCAATCCTGCTAGGGGTATTGCCTTTTGTTCTCCTGTGCCTCGTAGGTCTTTGAGTTGCGCTTCTTGGCGAGCGAGCTCATCGGGTCCAATAATAAGCGCTAACTGTGCACCGCTGGCATCAGCTTTTTTCATTTGTGACTTAAAGCTACTGCTCTGGCCATCAGGCGGGCAATGCAAAATCACATCCACCCCGGCACTCCGCAATGCCTCTGATGCAATTAATGCCTCCCTTAGGGTCTCACCGCCCTGATGCAAGACATAGACATCGCATACGGACTCGATCTCTGGCAAGCTCTCTGAGATACCCATTAACTCAATCACACGCTCCATGCCCATAGCCCAACCACAGGCGGGGGCAGGTTTGCCACCCATGCGCTCAATCAAGGGATCATAGCGACCACCGCCCGCAATCGTGCCTTGGGCTCCTAGGGCATCGGTGATCCACTCAAAGACACTAAGGTTGTAATAGTCAAGTCCACGCACCAAACGGGGATTGATCTTGAAAGGAATGTTATTTGCTTTGAGTAGACTCTGTAAGGTCTCAAAGTGTTGGAGCGACTCTTTGCCCAAGAACTCTAGAAGTTTTGGTGCATCCTCAATCAGAGTTTGCATCGCGGGGTTCTTCGAATCCAAGATGCGTAATGGATTACTTTGCAGTCGTCGTTGCGAGTCTTCATCGAGTTGAGATTGGTGTTGGGTCAGATAATTCACTAAAGCGGCGCGATGTTGCAAGCGCTCTTCGGCCTGGCCTAAAGAGTTAATCTCAAGGCGCACGCCTTTTAATCCCAGTTCATCCCACAAGCGTTGGCCCATCAGAATGATTTCTGCATCGATATCAGGACCTGCAAATCCAAGCGCCTCGATGCCAAATTGATGAAACTGGCGATAGCGGCCGCGTTGTGGACGCTCATGCCGGAACATCGGACCGGTGTACCAAAGACGTTTGGGTCCCTCATAGATGAGGTTGTGCTCAATCACGGCGCGGACGATCGCTGCAGTTCCCTCAGGGCGAAGAGTAAGTTGCTCCCCATTGAGTCGATCCTCGAAGGAGTACATCTCCTTCTCGACAATATCGGTGACCTCACCAATCCCACGTTTGAATAAGGCTGTTGATTCCACAATCGGCGTACGAATCTGTTCATAGCCATAGGCACGAGTGAGATCAGAAAGCGCTCTCTCTAAGTGCAACCATGCTGCCGACTGACTTGGCAGCATATCGTTCATTCCTCGGATGGCACTGATCTTTTGCATGGGATTGATGATTGAATAAAACTGATTAGCGATAGTGTGTGTTGACGTAGTCATCCACTATCAGCTGGAACTCTTCCGCAATGCCCTCGCCTCGCAGGGTTTTAACTTTGACACCATCCACAAACACAGGTGCCGCTGGGGTCTCTCCAGTACCGGGCAAAGAGATTCCGATATTGGCATGCTTACTTTCACCGGGGCCGTTCACAATGCAACCCATCACCGCCACGTTCATGTTCTCAACCCCAGGATGGGTTTTTTTCCAGACAGGCATTTGCTGACGCAAATAGGACTGAATCTTGGCAGCCAGCTCTTGGAAGGTGGTGCTGGTCGTGCGCCCGCAACCAGGACAAGCAATCACCATTGGCGTGAAATTACGCAAGCCCATGGTTTGTAAGATCTCTTGGCCTACGATCACCTCGTTCTCGCGCGGCGCTCCTGGATCAGGAGTCAGTGAGATCCGAATGGTATCTCCAATACCTTCTTGCAATAAGACCGACAGTGCTGCGGTCGATGCCACAATTCCTTTACTCCCCATACCGGCTTCTGTTAAACCTAGATGCAAGGAGTAATCGCAACGTCTCGCAAGATCTCGATAGACCGCAATCAAATCTTGTACACCGCTTACCTTGCAAGAGAGCGTAATTTGGTCGGGGTTCATGCCCAACTCGACAGCCTTGCTCGCAGATTGCAAAGCAGACTGTATTAATGCCTCAATCATGACTTCCTGTGAGGTCTTCGGACTTGCCAGTTTGGCATTGTCGTCCATGATCTGCGCCAATAGGTCTTGATCAAGACTGCCCCAGTTCACTCCAATCCGAATCGGCTTATCGTAATGACAAGCCGCCTCAATCATTTGCGCAAATTGAGGATCGCGTTTAGCGCCCTTACCCACATTGCCAGGGTTAATGCGGTACTTTGATAAAGCTTTCGCACAATCAGGATAGTCTTTCAGCAAGGTATGGCCGTTGTAATGGAAGTCCCCAATTAAAGGCACCATCACATCCATCTTGTCGAGCTGTTCGCGGATATACGGCACTTGGGCAGCCGCCTCGGGAGTATTAACAGTAATACGCACCAGCTCTGAGCCGGCGCGCGCCAGTTCTTTCACTTGAATGGCTGTGGCAATGGCATCTACCGTATCGGTGTTGGTCATCGATTGCACCCGCACGGGCGCATCACCACCAACGGTGACCTTGTTATCACCCCAAGCAACTACGGACTGGCGTGAGACTCTGCGGACTGATGGGCCTAAAGGCAAAGGTGGTAAACAGGTTTTTGGATTACTCATCATGTCTCTATTATCGTTCCTGCCATTGCACCACATGTTCACTGCGCATTGCCCGTTCTTGGCGTTGATTGCGATTGGTACGGTCGATCACATCACCCGCCAGCTGTCCACAGGCTGCAGCAATATCATCCCCACGGGTTTTACGCACAGTGGTGACGATGTCAGCATCTTGCAGAATCTGGGCAAACTCCTTCACCCGAGTTGCCGAGGAACGCTTTAGGCCTGACTCGGGGAATGGATTAAAAGGAATCAGGTTGAGCTTGCAATGCAAGCCCTTTAATAAACGAATGAGTTCTTTGGCATGTTGATCGTAATCGTTCACGCCGTCGAGCATGCAGTACTCAAAGGTAATGAAGTCTCTGGGTGCAAATGGAAGATAGCGATCACACGCTGCAATGAGTTCTTTGAGGGGATACTTTTGGTTTAACGGCACCAGTTCATTGCGTAAGGCATCGTTTGGGGCATGGAGCGATACCGCCAAGGCTACTGGGCAATCCTGCGCCAAACGATCCATCATGGGCACAACCCCCGAGGTCGATACGGTGACACGGCGGCGCGATAAGCCATAAGCATGATCATCCAACATCAGACGTAAAGCAATTAAGATCGCATCGTAGTTCAGGAGTGGCTCACCCATTCCCATCATCACCACATTGGAGATCACGCGACCCGACTGTTGAGCAGCGCAATCCTCATCTAAGCGACGCACGGCATTGGGATCACTGCGTAAGTGATGCTCTGCAAACCAGAGCTGACCAATAATCTCTGCGGGCGTTAAGTTCCTCGCAAAGCCTTGGGCTCCGGTGGAACAAAAGCGACAGTTGACTGCACAACCGGCTTGTGAGGAGATACACAATGTTCCGCGATCATCCTCGGGAATGAATACCATTTCGACAGCATTACCGGCACCCACATCAAGTAACCATTTGCGAGTGCCATCGCCCGCCCTATTGTCAGCAATGACTGGGAGACTACTGACCTCGGCATCTGCTGCTAGGGTAGCTCGAAAGGATTTAGCCAAATCGGTCATCTGCGCCACATCACTGATGCCGCGCTGATGCACCCATTGCATGAGTTGTTTTGCCCGAAAGGGCTTCTCATTCAGCCCCGCAACGTACTCTGCCATCTTGGCAGCATCAAAATTGAGTAAGTTCGTGCGGGCTGTGTTCAAGACAATCGATTAACGCGAATAGACGTTCATCCCGGGGAAGAAAAATGCAACTTCCACGGCGGCGGTCTCAGGAGCATCCGAACCATGCACCGCATTGGCATCAATACTGTCAGCAAAATCAGCACGAATGCTACCTTTGTCTGCTTTCTTGGGATCGGTTGCGCCCATGAGCTCACGATTTTTGAGAATGGCGTTTTCGCCCTCAAGCACTTGAATCATCACGGGGCCAGAGATCATAAATCCAACAAGATCTTTAAAGAAGGGGCGATCCTTATGCACTGCATAGAACTGCTCAGCCTCATTTTTAGAAAGATGCGCCATTTTGGATGCGATGATCTTCAAACCAGCCTGCTCAAAACGAGCATAAATTTGGCCAATCACATTCTTGGCGACGGCATCGGGTTTAATGATCGAAAGGGTGCGCTGAATTGCCATGCAAAAACTCCAGTAGTAAGAATTAAGTAAAAGGGGCAACTGTCTTAAGGTTGCGATGCGAAATTATACGTTGTTTTTAGGGTTTTACCCCCGTTAGGCACCTCTAAGCCCTTGAATTTCTTGGGTATAAGCCTTTATTTTGGTAATGGTATTTCCGAGGACTTGATTTTTACCTATTTTGTCTATACTTAGTGCCTATGAAGCCCGTGTTGGGCCTTTTATAAGGAGCTACTCAATGAGTGATCTGAATTCGTATGGTTTTGGTAATGGCGCAACGGTTGCTACAGCCCAAACCCGTAACCGTGTCCTAAGAAACACCTATGCCCTCTTGGCATTGTCGATGGTGCCAACTGTTATTGGTGCCTGGCTTGGTGTTGCAATGGGTTTCACCTTCTTTGAAGGTAGTCCATTTATGGGAGCTATCATTTTCTTGGCAGTCGCCTTCGGATTTTTCTGGGCGATTGAAAAGAATAAGGATACTGGGGTTGGTGTACTTCTTTTATTAGCGTTCACCTTCTTTATGGGCGTGATGCTCTCCCGCTTAATCGGCATGACCTTGGGCAGCTATAGCAATGGCGCTACCTTAATCATGGGCGCCTTTGGCGGTACAGCGGCTATCTTCACGGTCATGGCTTCCATTGCAACGGTTTCTAAGAAAGACTTTTCCGGCATGAGCAAGTTTTTGTTCATTGGCGTGATCTTGTTGATATTGGCTTCCTTGGCCAATATTTGGTTACAAATACCTGCCTTGATGCTGACCTTGATGGTCGTAGCGATTGCGATCTTCTCTGCCTTCATTCTGGTTGACGTACAGCGCGTAGTAAATGGTGGCGAGACCAATTATGTGATTGCTACTCTTGGCATTTACTTAAGCGTCTACAACATCTTCTCCAACCTCTTAGCCCTCTTGGGTATCTTTGGTGGTGATCGCGACTGATAGCAATTCGTTCAGCTGTTGTTCTTAGGGCGCCTCGGCGCCCTTTTTATTAATTCGCTAGCACTTTGCAAGCATTAAATTTCCTTTATTAATCTTTTTTTCAATAGTTGCAATAGATTTAGATTCACGCTTAATCTCGCCAAGCACTAAATTAATAAAGGTTTGCCAGCCCTGTCCCTTGGATTTATAAAACTTCAATGTATCTTTATCAATTCGTAGGGTAATTTGCTCCTTACTGCCACTGCCGACAGGCCTACCGCGCCCGCGAACGATATTTGGCTTAATGCGTTTCCACTCCTTTTCAGTAAGTGGACGACTGTCTGGGTCAGACCTTGCAGCCTTAGTAATTAAGATATCTTCTTTGGCGCTTGGTTTAATCAATTTCTTCTTCATAATAAGTAAGCTCCCGCCTATTTGCTTTACGTAAACTAATGATTCTCATAGTCAAACACCGCAATCGATTCAATATGCGATGTGTGGGGGAACATGTTGATGACCCCTGCCTTACTCAGTCGGTAATTGAGCTCATGGCAGAGAATGGCGGCATCCCTAGCCAGGGTTTTTGGATTGCACGATACATAGACAATACGTTTTGGATAATGGTCTTTGGGAAGATCATGCATGGCTTTGCAGATCTCCATCGCTCCTTCACGAGGGGGGTCAACTAACCACTTATCGGCCTTGCCCCAACTGGCGATATCTGTTGCCGTGGTCTCAAATAAATTACTTTCTTGAAAGCGTGTGTTCTGCTCTAGACGATTATGCGTGGCATTTTGCATTGCTCGCTTGCTTAGGATTGCACTGCCCTCAATCCCCAAGACCTCCTTGGCTTGAGTCGCGATTGGTAAGGTGAAATTACCAATGCCACAGAATAGATCAATGACGCGTTCATAGGGTTTGATCTCTAATAATGATAGCGCCTTGCTAACCAAGACTTGGTTCACCGCATGGTTTACCTGCGTGAAGTCCGTCGGCAAAAATGGCATCTCAATCCCAAACTCAGGTAAACGATAGAGCATTTGCTGCTCGCTCGGATAAAACGGTTTAGCGGTCTCGGGTCCACCTGCTTGCAACCAAATGCCAAGCTCATGTTGTTTGGCAAAGTCTTCTAATAGGTCGAGGTCCGTTTTTGTTAGAGGCAAGAGATGCCGAATCACCAAGGCAATGTGTCGCTTGGTTCTGTCTTCAGGAGTATTGGGGCTATCTCCCACAGCAAACTCAATTTGCGGTACTCGATCCCGAATGCTAAGTGAGCCCACGAGTTCTCGTAGGGGCATTAATAGATCTGATATCGTTTTGGGGATTACTTCGCATGCACCCATGTCGGCCACATAAGCGCTATTGTGCTCATGAAAACCTACTAAGACCGTACCCTTCTTAATCGAGCGATCAACCACACTTAGACGTCCCCGGTGGCGATACTCCCAAGCCGGTCCTGCAATCGGTCGCATGATCTCCTCAGGCTTTAGGCGACCGATGTGCCAAAGATCATCTTCTAGCACGCGTTGCTTGATGGCAATTTGTGCTATGAAGTCGAGGTGTTGCATGCTGCAGCCACCGCAAATACCAAAGACCTTGCACTTGGGACTCGTGCGATAGACCGCCGGTTTAATCAGTCGGTGAAGCTTTGCTTTTGCAAAGCGTGTCTTATCGCGCGTCAGGGTATAGGTTACCTCTTCGGTGGGAAGTGCACCACGGATGAACACCACCTTACCGGCTTGACCGTTCTCATCGAGCAAGCGAGTGATGCCTTGCGCATCGAGGTCTAGAGCTTCTACAAGCACTGGAGATGACTCAGGCTGTGAATGTAATCGTGGGCTTCTGGTCATTAGTCGACTAAGGCTTAGCCTTACTACAAAGCGCTATGGCGCAAAGCCAGCCAAATACTCTGGCCAGGGCGCCTTGCCCTGCTGTGCTTCCTGCTCCAGCTGCTTCTTCACAAAAGAGAGCTCCTCTTCATACTCTGCGCTGGAGAACCCACCACGCATTTCTTGAAAGCGGCAATACACCAAATAGGTATTCACCACATCGGTCTCGCAATATTGCCGAATCTGCTCGAGTTGCCCCGCTTGGTATGCTGGCCACACTTGGCTTCCATCCATTCCCATTTTTCCTGGAAAGCCACACAACTTTGCCATCGCATCCAGAGGTGCATTGGCACGACCATTGTGTTTAGCCAACACATCCATCAAATCAATATGACGCATGTGATAGCGATTGATATAGTTATTCCACTTAAAGTCTTTACTATCGCTGTCATTGCTCTCGCCCATTTCCCAGTAACGCGGTGCCGCAACTCGGTTAAGTAAGGCGCGATAATGCAAGACCGGTAGATCAAAGCCACTCCCATTCCAAGAGACAAGCTGTGGAGTATATTTTTCGATCAGCTCATAAAAGGCGGTGATGATGGTTTTTTCATCATCGCCGATATGCCCAAGACTACCCACCTTAAATTGGGGCAAGCCTTCTTTGGTGCTTCTGCGAATAACGCAGGAAATCGCAACAATCTGCTGGAGATATAGAGGCAAGAACTCACTACTGCCCTCCGCCACCCGCTGATCTGTTACCTGCTTGACCACTTGCGCATCAGTGAGTGTTTCAGAAAGGTTATGCAAGCGCCGCAGCCCCGCGACATCGGGCACGGTCTCAATATCAAAAACTAAGATGCTCGGAGTTGATTTAGCCAAGACTTCTATTGCAAGAATTGCATCGGGTTCACAGGTTTACCATTGACGCGCAGTTCAAAATGCAGCTTCACCATATTGGCATCCGAGTCACCCATCTCAGCAATGCGCTGTCCCTTACGAACAGCATCGCCCTCTTTGACGAGAAGACTGCGATTGTGAGCATACGCAGTCAGGTACGTGTTGTCATGCTTCACAATCACGAGATTGCCGTAGCCTCGTAGGCTATTGCCTGCATAGACCACTTTGCCATCGCTAGCCGCCTGAATCGGCTCACCCAACTTACCTGCTATATCAATACCTTTATTTTTTCCTTCACTAAACTCTTCCACCACTTTGCCTTTTGCAGGCCAAGAAAGTTTGATGGGGGGATCAACCGCATCGACTTTAGATTCAGCAACCGCAGTTTCTTTCTCATCGGTTTTCTTGGGTGCTGCTTTTTTATCAGCAGCCTTAGCATCTTTGCTATCGGCAGGCTTTAGGGGTTCAATCGGCTTCGTTGCCACTCGGGGTCCAGGTGGTGGCCTTACCCGTAAGACTTGATCGACTTCAATCACGTTAGGGTCTGAGATATTGTTCCACGCTGCAATGTCGCGATAGGACTGGCCATTATCCAAAGCAATACGCAAGAGCGTATCGCCGCGCTTGACCCGATAAAATCCTGGTGGAACTGCATCGGGCGTTGGAACAGTTGCACCGATGGTGCTGCTACGATCTGTAATGGTTGCTTGCTTGGTCCGAGGTGGGGTTGAGCAGGCCACAAGACAAAGCACCAGCGCAAGCACAAGCAGTGCTCTTAATCCGTTAGCTGGCATAGTAAAGGGGGCTTGGGAGAATGTTAATTTACTCATATCACCCCCGATTGTAAGGGTACAAAAAAGACCTCATCAAGTGCGGTCCTTTGATAACGGTGGGAGCTTACCCGCTCAATTAAGAGAAGCTGTTGCTCGGTCTCGCTTTTTGAGACTGGGGCAATCAGACGCCCACCAATCGCTAATTGATCCAATAAGGGGTCTGGCACACCCAAACCAGCGGCTGCCAGAATAATGCCATCGAAGGGAGCCGCTTGAACGAGTCCCCGTATTCCATCCCCATAAATAAGACGCAAGTTTGCAATCCGAAAGGGGCGTAATTTGGATCTAGCCAAATCATGTAAGGGGCGAATACGCTCAATCGAATAGACCTCTTTGGCCAAAAGACTGAGAACGGCAGCTTGATAACCGCAGCCCGTACCGATCTCCAATACTTTGCCAAGGGGTTGCTTATTCTTGTGGAGTAACTCGATCATGCGCCCTACTACCGATGGTTTTGAGATAGTTTGTTGATGACCAATAGGTAGAGCTACGTCCTCATAGGCTTGTGCATGTAAACCCGCATCCACAAAGGTATGCCGGGGTACTGTTGCAATAGCTTGTAATACATTAGGATGCTTAACGCCTGCATCGTGGACCTTTCTAGCTAGGTCTTGGCGATGGGCTGTATAGCGCTCCGGTGATTTCATTCACGATCCCAACCAGAATCTCGCATGCTCGCTTGCCTGGTATGATTAGTGAGGTCCAATTGCATGGGTGTGATCGAGATACATCCTTCACTAATCGCATGAAAGTCCGTTCCTTCGGAGAAGTCTCTTGCCTCACCGGCTGGCCCAATCCAATAAATATCTTCATTACGTGGGTTCTTCTGCACAATCACAGGTTGCGAGTGGTGACGTGTTCCCAAGCGCGTAACACGCCAGCGTTTAAGTTGCTCATAATTACCATTCGGAATGTTCACATTCAGTAAAGTGGCTATCCCATCACCACGCTCAAGAGGCTCTTTCAAAGTTTGCTCGACAATATCGCGCGCCGCTTTGGCAGCATCTGCAATCTGAGCCCAACCACGATCCACTTGCGAGAATGCTAAACCTGGTACACCGAACATCACACCTTCAATCGCTGCGGCGACCGTACCCGAGTACAAAACATCTTCTCCCATATTCTCACCCTGATTGATACCGGAGACCACTAGATCGGGTTTTTCATCTAAAAATCCAGTCATGGCCATGTGCACACAATCGGTTGGTGTGCCGTTCACAAATAAAAAGCCATCGCGCTCCCCACCTGCCACCCGATGAATACTCAGAGGTCTAGAGAGGGTTAACGAGTTGGAGGCGCCGCTATGATTTTGCTCAGGTGACACCACCGTAATCTTGCCAAGAGGTCGTAGGGCATTGACCAGGGCTAAAAGTCCTGGGGCTAAATAGCCGTCATCATTGCTGACTAAAATGTGTGGTGTACGACTCATAACTTTCCTATCTATGTAATTGATCGTCGGTCTAATAAAGCTCGGGCTAAGGTGCCAGCGTCCACATACTCAAGCTCCCCCCCAACCGGAATCCCTCTAGCAATACGAGTTGCTTTGATGCCTTTAATCTTTAAGATCTCGCCGATGTAATGAGCAGTGGCCTCACCCTCACTCGTAAAGTTAGTAGCAAGTACAACCTCGCGAACGGGTCCACCGAACTCAGGCTTCTCGATACGATCGAGTAAACGATCGAAGTGGATCTCTTTGGGTCCCATTCCATCCAATGGCGAGATGCGACCCATTAATACAAAGTACTGACCTTTAAAGCTCAGGGTTTGTTCTACCATCACCTGATCTGCTGGAGTTTCTACGACACAGAGTAAGGCAGGATCGCGCCGTGAGTCTGAGCAGGTTGAGCAGAGCGCGTGCTCTGAGAAGGTATTACAGCGCTGGCAATGCCCGATCTTTTGGACAGCATCCCCTAAGGACTCTGCCAACACTGCTGCGCCATTGCGATCATGTTGCAACAAGTAATACGCCATCCGTTGTGCTGATTTTGGTCCAACACCCGGTAAAACTCTTAAGGATTCCACTAAACGTGCTAACGCATCTTGCGGTACATCATGACGGATGTTTGAGCGGCTCATTCCCGATCTTAGAAAGGTAGCTTAAAGCCAGGTGGCATTGGCATACCAGCGGTTGCTCCAGACATCAATGCCTGACTTGCTGCCTCCGCTTGTTTAAATGCATCAGCGTAAGCGGTCACCATGAGATCTTCAAGCATCTCGCGATCATCCATCGCTCCTGGGTCAATTTGCACCCGCTTCATCTCGTATTTTCCACTGATGGTGATCTTGACCAAACCGTTTGCTGCCTGTCCAGTAATCTCCATCGTATTGAGCTCCTCTTGAGCCCGTTTCATTTTCTCTTGCATCTGCTGGGCTTGTTTCATCAAGCCCGCTATTTGACCTTTCATCATAGTGCTCACATCTCCAATCGTATTCTGTCATTCATAAAAGGGTAATCAATTAACAATCATAGGGGGCGCACGGATCCAGTGACCACCTTGGCACCAAACTCACGCTCCAACTCTTGTAAGAATGGATCTTTCGCCATTTGTTCTTCAGCATTGAGTTTTTTCTGTTCGTAGATCTGCGCGTCTACCTTGGCGACCGTATGACTCGCTTTACCGTCTCCCAATTGCATCTTCACAAGCTTGCCATAATGTACTTTCAGTGCCTCGCCAAGACGCGCAATACTATCCGGGGTCGCCAATTGCGACATAGCAGTCGTAATGGTCACAAATAGTGTATCGGGCGTATCACGCCATTCTTGTAGCTCAGTTTGAAACGCCAATTGTTGCACTAAGCCACGAAGTGGCAAGGCTTTCATTAGCGCATGCCAGTCAGGGGTTTCCTGACTATCGGCTAAAGCCTTAGTGGGTGCAGGAGTTGCGGAGGGAGATGCTGCGGGACTTACAGCATTGCTTGTTTGGGCTTTATTACTAGGGGTCGCTGCCTTGGGTGACGGGCTGGCGGGACTGGTACCTACCGCTCCACTGCCTCCTGGTTTAAAGGCTAACATGCGCAAGAGTGCCATCGCAAACCCAGCCTGCTCATCAGGGGCTAATGTCAGATCGGCTCGACTGGTTATTGCAATTTGATAATAGAGCTGGGTTTCTTCTGGGGTAAATAGCTTGGCTAAACGACGAATCTCATTCGCTTCGGGCCAATCATCCAGTATTGAGTTAGGCACAATTTGTGCAGTGGCAATCTTATGCAACAGACTGGCTAAATCTTGTAATGCAAGAGAGAAAGACATGCTACTCAAGCCCATCTCTTCTGCAATATTGGTTAGGGTCTTACCATCTTTTGCTTGCAAAGCATCTAATATCTTAATAAGGTAAGCATCATCAATCGTGCCCAACATAGTCCGCACTGCTGCCTCGGTGACTGGGCCGGCCGCATAAGCAATTGCCTGATCAGTGAGCGATAAAGCATCTCGCATGGATCCTTGTGCTGCCTTAGCAATGACGCGTAAGGCATTAGTCTCTGTACTGACTGACTCCGATTGAAGAACAGCTTGTAAGTGCTCCACGATCACGGGTACGGGCATCTGCTTGAGATTGAACTGTAAACAGCGAGATAAAACCGTAACTGGTATTTTTTGGGGATCGGTGGTCGCAAGAATGAACTTCACATGGGGAGGAGGCTCTTCTAGGGTTTTCAGCATGGAGTTAAATGCATGCGAGGTCAGCATATGGACCTCGTCGATCATGTAGACCTTAAAGCGCGCGCTGCTTGGGGCATAGGCAGCTTTCTCCAGCAAAGCAACCATCTCATCAACACCACGATTGCTGGCAGCATCCATCTCAATGTAATCCACAAAACGTCCAGCATCAATTTCGGTACAGGCTTGGCATTTGCCACAAGGTGCTGAGGTCATCTGTCCATGGCCATCCGCACCGGTGCAATTAAGCGCTTTAGCCATAATGCGGGCAATCGTGGTCTTACCAACACCTCGGGTACCTGTAAACAACCAAGCGTGATGCAGTCGTCCTTGATCCAAGGCATGGGTCAAGGCTTTGACCACATGATCTTGCCCAAGCAGTTCAGAGAAGGTTTTAGGGCGCCATTTACGAGCTAGTGCAAGTGCAGTCATAGTGCAATTCTAGCAAGAGCTACAATAAAGATGGACGGGCCTCCTCGCATGGTGGCTTGGCAACCTGGTCAGGTCGGGAACGAAGCAGCCATACCCAATAACTATCAGTGCCGAGGGTTTGGCTCGTCCTCTGACCTCCTTTTTGCTCCCCTTCCAGAAAACACAGCAAATTGGTAAAGTAAGAGCACTCTATCCACTTTTTTCGTGTAGGTTTTAATGAATACTCCTAAAATTTTTAGGCATTTTGTAGCCATGGTTCCTGCCTTAGCATTGCTTGTGGCTTTGGTTCTGGTCTTGCCAAATGCATTTGCTCATCACGGCTGGTCGGAGTATGAGCAAGATAAACTGATTAAGCTAACGGGCAAAGTCACTCAAAGTGGCTATGAGCATCCTCACGGCTTTATTAAATTAAGCGCCAATGGCAAGCAGTGGATTGCGGTTTTAGCCCCACCCTTCCGAATGGAAAATCGGGGTTTACTGAAAACTGATCTTACGGATGGAACTCAGGTGACGGTTGAAGGGTATGTCAACCGTAATAAGCCAGATGAGATGCGTGCGGAGCGAATTACAGTTGCCAACAAGATAGTCGAACTGCGGTAATGAGTACTCCGCTTGTGGCCTTAGAGGGCGTATGGCTAGCCCAGGCCATGAAATACTCGACTTGGCTTTACCCCACTGTTGAAACTGTTCATATTTGGGGCATTGGCATGCTCTTTGGAAGCGTAGTACTCATGGATTTACGAGTCTTGGGTCTAGGCAAGGCTCTTGATTACTCTGCTCTCTCGCGTTTAGGAATCGCAGTATCTGTACTCGGCTTCTCTTTGGCCGTCATCACAGGCTCGATGCTGTTTATTACGCATGCTGCCGATCTCATTGCCTCACGCTTGTTCATCCTCAAGATGTGTCTAATCTTCTTGTTAATTACCAATGCTGTGTTGTTGCGAATGCGTGTTGTAATCAATTCGGCTACTAAAGCACAAGCAGTAATCTCTTTAGTGGGCTGGGCCAGTGTCATTGGTTTGGGACGCTGGTTAGCGTATGTCTAATTAAGGCTAAATCAATTAAGGGTTAGATGCGTTTTTCTTCTGAATCGATAGATAAATGCCGATCAAGATGAGAGCAAAGGCAACCCCCTGAAATAACTCTGGGGGTTTTTGCAGGAGTAAGGTTGAAAGAATTGCGGTAAAGAGTGGGATTAGGTTTGTGAAGAATGTCGCCACTGTAGCCCCTGCTCTTGTAACACCAAGTCCCCAACAACGGTAGGCGATTAATGATGGGCCAACGATAACGTAAATGATCATAAGTACCGTAGGCCATGACCAGGCGAAATAACTAAAGTCCAGTTGCCATTCGGTCACTGCAAAACCGATAGACCAACAAAAGCCAAAACCTACCTGCGCTAGTAAGAAATAGCTCCACGGCCAAGTGCGCTCGGTACTCTCTTTAGGGTGACTAAGCATCCAGCTATAGGCACCCCATAAGATCGTGGCAAAGACCATCAGTAGATCACCCACCACAAACTCAATCTCAATTAAACGCTCAAGCTCACCCCGCACAATCACAATCGATACACCAAGAAGAGAGATCAGCGCACCAATGATTTGTTTTGCATGCGAAGACTCTTTATAAAATAGGGCTCCAATCACAATGGCCCATATCGGCATACTTGCACCAATTAAGGTGACATTAATGGGTGTTGAGCTTTGCAGAGCGAGGTAAAGTAAGACGTTATAACTACCGACCCCAAAAAGACTCAAGAGCAAAAAACGTTTGGTCTGTCCCCACAAAGGGCTGCTACCTTTAAACACACCCCATGCAAAAGGCAGCAGAATGAGTGCAGTTACTCCCCAGCGAATGGTATTGAGCAAAACGGGTGAACTGGATTGCACCAAAATCTTGCCCACAATGGCATTACCTGCCCACATCAGGGCAGCGGTCGTAAGATAAAAAGCAGTAAGGGCCGATAGATGCATCGGCCCTACTGTAACAAGTTTATTGCGCGAGTAGCGTGTATTACTCGGCAGTGGCTCCTGAGAACTTCACGACCTTGGCCCATTTGTCGGTCTCGGCCTGAATGATCTTGCCAAAATCAGCTGGTGTACCAGTAATGGGTACGCCACCTAACTCAGCTAAGCGCTCCCGAATTTTTGGATTACTCATCACCTTATTAATCGCAGCGTTCATCTTATTAATGATGTCAGGTGGAGTGCCGCGTGGCATTCCAACACCAAACCAAGCGGTCGCTTCGTATCCAGGGATGGTCTCACCCACGGTTTGGATATTCGGTAAAGATGGTTCACGCTTTTCTGAGGTCACGGCCAAGGCCTTCAGACGACCTGACTTAATATGTCCAGCCGAGGATGGCAAGTTATCGAAGAGTACTTGCACTTGGTTGCCCATGAGATCGACTAATGCAGGGCCAGCACCTTTATAAGGAACATGCAGCATATTACAACCGGTCATCGATTTAAAGAGTTCGCCCGACATGTGCACGGAGGTACCGCTACCCGACGAAGCCATATTAATTTTGCTGACATTATTTTTGCAATACGCCAGGAACTCCGCTACGTTGTTGGCTGGAAAACTTGGTGGCACAACCATCACATTAGGAGAACGAATAATCCCTGCAACAGGAGCAATGTCGCGGATGAAGTTGAATGGCAAACTTTTATAGAGAGTTGCATTAATCCCGTTGGCAGGATTAACCAAGAGCATGGTGTAACCATCAGGCGGTGATTTAACAACCGCATCCACACCAATATTATTGCCACCACCAGCTCGGTTCTCAACAATCACTTGTTGACCTAATATCTCACTTAAGGGTGGTGCAATAATCCGTGCGATTACA
This sequence comes from Polynucleobacter sp., assembly GCA_036746715.1. Lineage (GTDB taxonomy): Bacteria > Pseudomonadota > Gammaproteobacteria > Burkholderiales > Burkholderiaceae > Polynucleobacter. Next base: position 25,296 of record DAIODQ010000010.1, read on the forward strand.
TCGGTAGTGCCCGCCGGTGGATACGGCACAATCCATTTAATTGCACGATCGGGATACTGCTGGGCCCAGGCTGAACCGATAGCGGTCAGAAAGGCAAATACGCCAAGCACGAGCTTGTGGTGGTAACGCATGATGAGGTCTCCTATTTTTTTAATGGTGTACTGCTACTACGTTTGCATTATTTATGGAATTTTTATTTTAAGCAACTGTACAAATAGGAGGGCGTTTTAGGCCAAATTGGGTTGCTTGCTCAAAGGCGTACGCCATTTGCAAGACCGCAAGGTCTTGGCGGTGACCTCCAACGATTTGCACTCCTACAGGTAAACCCGAATCGGTAAAACCCGCGGGCACTGAAATTGCGGGGTTCCCCATCGCACTAATAAAGTAAGCGGTCTTTTGCCAATCAATATAGGTTTCCATTTTGACCCCATTAATTTCGCGTGGGTAGTCCAGATCCACCGAAAATGGCACGACCTGGTTCACCGGCAACACAAAGTACTCATAGGTGTTCATAAACTCGCGCATCCGATGGTAGATCTCAGTACGTTTAGCTTCTGCCCGAGCCAACTGGGGTCCAGTGAGACCTACGCCCTGCTCTGCATTCCAAATCACGGTGTCTTTAAGTTGATCCTTGTGACTTGCTAATAGCGGTGCAATCCGTAGCTCGGTTCGCCACGCTCGCCACATCATAAATATCTCACCGGCTTCGCTTAGATCAATCTCATCATCGATTACCTCACAGCCCAAGCGTTCAAACACCTCACGCGCTGCGCGCATGACCGTTCGTACTTCGGGCTCTAGGGGCAAGCCACCCAAATCCTCGCCGTAAGCAACCTTACATCCTTTGAAGTTACGTTGGAGAGGTGTATTAAAGATAGAACCTGGGGACTCCAGTGCAATCGGAGAGCGATCATCGGGTCCTGACAATACAGACATCATGAGTGCCAGGTCCTCAACGCTACGTGCCATAGGTCCAGCCACGCTCATGGTGTACCAACCCAATTGCTCAGGCCACGTCGGTACACGCCCAACGGATGGGCGCATGCCAACCAAATTACAAAAGTTGGCCGGGTTGCGTAGTGAACCAGCTAAATCCGTACCGTCTGCCAAGGCCACCATGCCAGTGGCTAATGCCACCGCACCACCTCCGGAAGAACCGCCGCATGTTTTACTCAGGTCATAGGGGTTCAGTGTGGCTCCAAAGACCGAATTAAAAGTTTGACTACCAGCACCAAACTCTGGGGTATTGGTTTTACCTAAACTAATCGCGCCGGCATTCTTCTGCCGTTCTACTGGCAATGCGTCGACCTGCGGAATATTGTCTTTGTAGATGGGTGAGCCAAAGGTGGTCTTCACACCTTTGGTCAAAAATAAATCTTTATGCGCTACTGGCAGGCCATGTAAAGCACCGATCGCATCCTGCCTCGCCAATTGTGCATCGGCTTCTTTGGCAGACTGCAAGGCACTCTCGGCAGTCAGGGTCACAATGGCATTAAGTGTTGGATTAAAGCGCTCAACTTGATCAAGATGGGCCGTAATTAATTGGGTCACACTAATTTTTTTAGAACGAATCAGCTGCTCCTGCTCACACGCTCCCAAAAAACAGAGATCATTACTTGGCATATCGGGTCCTATTGATTGATGGGCACATCAAACTGTTTTGCAGCATGAACAATATCATTCCAGGTCTGATCATCGATCTCGATACCCTGTTTCATTCTAGCTTCCATGATCGCTAACTCTGGTTCACCCGCTATTTGTACGGGGCTTGATGGATGTGCTGCTGGACTTTGTTTGACCCAAGAAACGAAGGATGCCACCTCTGTATCAAATTGTTCTTGAGTATTTGTACTCTGTGGATTAATCAAAATACTAAGCATGCCATTCCAAATGGCTCGACTCTTCTTGGGTCTTGGTTTCCAAGTCCCACTTCCTGTTAATGCTCCTGCCAATAGCTCGCATGCAATTGCAAGGCCTGACCCCTTGTGTTCACCAAAGGGCATCAAGGCGCCCATTTTGCCATCCGCATTGGGTTTCACGACCACGCCAGGATCTAGTGTGGGTCGCCCTTGCGGATCAATCAAAAACCCTGGCTCCATCGTTTTGCCTTGATTGTGAGCTACGCGCATTTTTCCTTGAGCAACACGACTGGTTGCAAAGTCGAGGATGAACGGTGCTTTATTTTTAATCGGCACACCAATACAAAATGGATTAGTGCCATGGCGTCCATCGCCTCCACCCCAAACAGCCACTACGGGTGAGGAGAGAACATTTACTAAATGAATCGATACCAAACCATTACCCGCAGCAATTTCTGCAAAGTGTCCAATCCGTCCCAGATGATGTGCGTTGGATAAAGAGATGATGCAGCTACCATGCTTTTGGGCACGCTCAATACCCAGTTGCATCGCCTGCTCTCCCACCACTTGGCCATAGCCCTGTTGAGCATCGAGTACTAATAGCGAGCCAAGATCGCTCTGCACATGACACGCTTGATTAATTTTGAGCGCCCCCTCCAGAAATGCCTCCACATACCGTGGGATCATTCCCACGCCATGCGAGTCGTGTCCTTTGAGATTGGCAAGCACTAAGTTATGCGTTACGGTGTTGGCTTCTTCTGTGCTACTACCCATTGCCTGCACAATCTTACTGATCTGTTTTTCTAGTTCTTGGTGCGCAATAACAGGCATGATTATGAGAGGTTCTATTGTTTTATTGAATTTAAGTTCTCGTGTATATTAAATCATCACCTATCGCTCATTACGGATATCTATGTCTACTCGCAAGTTAAAAAAGCCCGAAGAGTTACGAAGTCATCGATGGTATGGGGTTAAAGATCTCCGCAGCTTTGGCCATCGTTCGCGGACGGCACAAATGGGCTACACCCGTCAAGACTATGCGGGTAAGCCTGTTATTGCCATTATTAATACTTGGAGTGACATTAATCCTTGTCATAGTCATTTTCGGCAACGCGCCGAGGAAGTAAAGCGAGGTATCTGGCAAGCGGGTGGCTTCCCGGTTGAGATGCCAGCCATGTCCTTGTCAGAGCCTTTCCAAAAACCGACCACGATGCTCTACCGCAATCTCTTAGCAATGGAGACCGAAGAACTCTTGCGTTCTTACCCAGCCGATGCCTGCGTCTTAATGGGCGGTTGCGATAAGACCACGCCCGCACTTCTCATGGGTGCGATCAGCATGAACTTACCCACGATCTTCTTGCCCGCTGGTCCGATGTTGCGCGGCGACTATCAAGGTAATTTCTTGGGAAGTGGTAGCGATACCTGGAAGTATTGGGCAGAGCTTCGTGCTGGCAATATTACCGAGAACGACTGGCAGAATATCGAGAACGGTATTGCTCGCTCACCCGGTCACTGCATGACCATGGGTACCGCCTCTACTATGACGAGCGCTACGGAGGCACTCGGTTTATGTCTATCAGGCTTTGCCTCCATTCCAGCATCTGACTCGCGCCATTCACAGATGGCCAGCATGACCGGGCGGCGTATTGTGGAGATGGCCTGGGAAGATCTCAAGCCCTCTGATATTTTGACCAAGGCATCTTTTGATAATGCCATGAGCACGGTCTTAGCACTCGCTGGCTCTACCAACTCAGTAGTGCATATGATTGCCGTATCGCGCCGTGCTGGCTTTCCGCTAACACTTGATCACATCGATACGCTAGCTCGTAAGGTTCCAGTGCTTGCTAATCTTCGTCCTGCTGGCGAGTATCTGATGGAAGATTTTTATTATGCCGGCGGCTTGCGAGCCCTCTTAAAGCAACTATCGCCCTTATTAGATCTCTCGCAGCAAACTGTCGATGGCAAGTCCTTGGGTGAGTTGATTTCAGAAGCGAAAGTGTTTAAGCCCGAGGTCATCCGCTCGCTGGATAACCCTCTCGTAGCAAGCGATAGCTTGGCGATCCTCAAAGGGAACCTTGCACCCGATGGCGCGGTCATCAAACCGCCCGCTGCGGAATCGCATCTGCTCAAACATACTGGTAAGGCCGTGGTGTTTAAGAACTACGACGACCTATCGGCGCGCATTGATGATCCTCAGTTGGATATCGATAAAGACTCGGTGATTGTGTTGCAAAACGCTGGGCCCCTCGGCGCTCCTGGCATGCCCGAGTGGGGTCAACTACCCATTCCGCAAAAACTTCTCAAGCAAGGTGTGCGTGATATGGTGCGAATCTCCGATGCCCGCATGAGCGGTACCAGTTACGGCGCCTGTGTCTTGCATGTGGCTCCTGAGTCTTATGTTGGCGGACCATTGGCATTGGTCAGGGATGGTGATTTAATTGAATTGGATGTACCAGCGCGTAAACTCAATGTCTTAATCTCAGACGCAGAGATGACCAAGCGAAAGCAAGCCTGGCAAGCCCCTCCCAAGAAATTTGATCGTGGCTTTGGCAAGATGTACAGCGCGCATGTCTTGCAGGCCGATCAAGGCTGTGACTTTGACTTCCTAGAAACATCGCACCAAGAAGAGGTCGGGACAGATCCAGAGATCCATTAGAACGAAATTATCTATCTGGTTCATTTAATTTCTTTAATGGCTTTTGATATAAGGCCTACCGCATTAATTAAATCTCGTACCAGAGTCTCATTGATCCTGAGTGCGCCTTCGTATTCACTGAGGTTTCGTAGCTCATGTGCTTTTGCCAGAATTCGCCAAACAAGTGGCTTGAGTCCCAATGTCTGTTCAAGGACCTGAAAAACAATATAACGATTCATGGAGCGGTATCCCCTTCGTCTCAATGCTGCAAGGCTCAGGGCATGCCCAGCGTTATAAGCAAGATCAAACCGACTTTCTAAAGACAAATCTTCTTTTAGAGCATCTTTTAGACGAGTATTGCCAGAGCGAACAAGTCCTATAAACTCTTTTTTATCTGGAGCCTCTTGATGAAGAGGCTTATTGGGTCCGCAAAGATTTTCAAGTGGAGAGATCCCCTTCACTGCCTACAATCCATATTTTGGGTTGCTCCAATACTCGACAAATAAATGCATTGCCCTCATTTCTTTGTTTGTTAATTTCTTTTTTACTGTAAATCGATATGTTAATGCTTCGTCCAATTTGGGTTTCAATTTTTTGAAGCTTATTGATCATATCCCCATGCGTGATGGTGTTACTGATGACAAATAAATCAATATCACTGCTTGCAACATCCTGTTTTTTTGCTATTGAGCCAAATATGAATGCGCAATCTATTTGCTTTTTATATATTTGCAATGCCTCACCAATTGGATTTGCAATACCAAAACTTTTTTGCACAATTTGCACAAGCTCTGCATAAATTGGTGATTGTTGGTTGGCTTGGTAATGCGTTTGGTTCCCTATTTTGTGGGTATTCACTAATCCACTTTCACTAAGTCGCACAAGTTCTCGTTGTACAACCCCACTTCCCGCACCTACGAGCTTAATTAATTCATTAACGTAGTAACTTCGCAATGGATGACCGAATAAATAGCTTAGAACGCGTTGCTGTGTTTTAGAAAACAGTGCATCCCCCATGCGCACAACATTTTTGGGGGCAAGGCGGGATCTGGCTTTATTACCCATAATGGGTATGATTATACCCTAATTAGGTATTTAAGCTTAAGGTATGGGATGTTCTAAGAAGCTTATTTTTGTCGGTTAATTTCTAAGCGACGGTCTACTAATGCCACTTGTGCATCAATAGCAGGGTGGCTCATTCCCTTTGAACGGGCTATTAACTGGACCAATTTATCAGCACGCTCGATGTTCGATGCACCGTTTTGCAGGGCTCGGGCAGCAGATGCTGGACGTGAGAGAGACTGTGCAGCAGCTGCATATTTCTCAAAAGGAACCAAGTCGTGTGGCTGAGCGCCAAGTGCTAGGCACATATCAAAGACAAAGTTATAAACCGAACGCGACTCCTCGATATTGGCATGAACTGCATCTTGGGTATTACGCATTCCATCTTCAGTAATGCAGCGGTAATTGCCAGCCAATAACATCGACCATTTAGCCAGTGGCACAAACAAGGAGTCATGCACCTTTAATTTGACCGGGAGTTCAATTTTTCCTTCTGGTGTATCAAAACGGGCATCAGCGATATCCGTTTCTAGTTGGCGCAGCATGGTGTTATAACGATCATTGTCAAAAGTAGCGCACTTGAAATTAGTCGGCAAGGTAACTTGCAAGAAATTTGCCTGCTCGCCTTGCGGACGTATGGCCTGCGGATCTGGGCTATTGAGGGTCATATTGGCTGGATCAAACGAGTCCCAAATTCTCGCATCGGTATAGGCAGATTCAAGCGACTTGTAATCCAAGCCAGGTATGCGCTTAATGAATGGCAATGGTGGCATGTTCATAATGGACATACAAGGTAAGCCTGAGAGACCAATTGCGTCCATCAACTCCCGAACTCCAGCAGAACGATATTGTGGTTCTTGCATGCAAAGTCCCACCAAGTCATATTGACTTAGATCATTCCCCTCAGCAGGTCCAGCAGAAACGCGACCTGGGAGTAATCGTGACTCTAATAAAACGGGTTCCGTACGACCACGGATTGGGAGTCGAACCTTAAAGCCCTCTTTATTAATGAGCGCAGCCTCTTCAGGTAAACACACTAAGTGGATATGGTGGCCGCCATATAAAAGTTTTGAGGCCAAGAGAGAGCCATAAGAAGCGCCTAGTAATAATATTTTATAGGGCATATTTTTTAGGCGGGATTCAATTTCTTCATTTAGTGAATGATCTTATCAGAACCAATATCCTAGATTAATACTTAGTTCGCCTTCAGTCTTGCTTCTTTCAGACGTGGCTCTACCAGATGGCCTTTACGTGCTCGGTTACCAGCAAAGCCTTTCAAGGCTTTTGCATCTAGGATAGTGTCGGTTGGTTTGCCACCCCTGCCAAGACCACTATAGCTAGCCCCTTCCGCACCAAATGCGATGGCTGATTTTAGAAACTCTTTTGGATCAAGCCCCATCAAAATGACGCCCTTGCCACCGGTTGGTAAGCGTTTGAGTTCATCAAGTGGGAATACTAACAAGCGACCATTTTCGGAGAGACAAGCAACCTGTCGCATCCCCTCCACTACTTTGGCTGCTCCAAGCGGTGCGTCTCCCTGCATTTTTTTATCAAGACCCACAAAAGACTTACCGGCTTTGTTTCTGGTAACCATATCCGCCACATTCGCAAGGAAGCCATTACCACCCCTGGTCGAGATCAAGACAAGATCATCCGCATGTCCTGCGTAATAAGCGACCATTTGTGATCCAGGAGCAAGATTAACAAAGCTCGTTAATGGCGAACCATCACCGCGCGCTCCTGGTAACTCACTCACCGGAACGGTATAAACCCGGCCATCGGTACCAAAGCCCAGCATTTGATCGACGGTGCGACACTCAAAGGTGTCATACAGAGCATCACCTGCCTTGAAGGTGAACTGTTGCGAGTCATGCTCATGACCTTGGCGAACGCGCACCCATCCTTTTTGGGAGACGATGACTGTAACCGGCTCATCAATGACCTTAACCTCTGCCACTGCGCGCTCGTCTTGCTTCATCAGGGTGCGGCGCTGATCACCAAAGTCCTTCGCATCGGCCTCAATCTCTTTCATGATGTGCTTCCGAAGGGATGACTCATTATTAAGAAGTTCATCCAACTCCGCTTTCTGACCTTTGAGTTCTTTGAGTTCTTGCTCGATCTTGATGCCCTCTAATCTAGCGAGCTGACGCAGACGAATCTCCAAAATATCCTCGGCTTGGCGCTCGCTCAACTTAAAGGCCTTCATCAGATCAGGCTTGGGCTCGTCGCTATTCCGAATCAACTTAATTACCTTGTCAATATTGAGGAAGACGATCTTGCGTCCTTCCAAAATATGCATACGATCCTTGACCTTGCCAAGGCGATACGCTGTGCGACGGGTGACGGTCACTACTCTGAATTCAATCCACTCACTCAATATCTCTTTGAGGCCTTTTTGTCGGGGTCGGCCATCGTTCCCAATCATCACGAGATTAATCGAGGCGTTGGATTCTAAGGAGGTGTGCGCCAAGAGTAGTGTGACAAACTCATGTTGCTCAATGTTCTTGCTCTTGGGTTCAAAGACGAGGCGGACAGGAGCGCCACGGGTTGACTCATCGCGAACACTATCTAAGACATTGAGTATGGTTTGTCTAAGATTGGTTTGTTCAGGGCTCAAAGACTTTTTACCCAACTTCACCTTCGGATTGGTGAGCTCTTCAATCTCTTGCAATACTTTTTGAGTGGATGTTGCAGGGGGTAACTCATTAACCACAACCTGCCATTGCCCACGCGCCAACTCTTCAATGCTCCAACGGGCTCGCACTTTAATCGAGCCGCGACCGTTCTCATAAATTTGGGCGATCTCACTCGCCGAGGAAATAATCTGCCCGCCACCCGGAAAATCTGGTCCCGGTATTAGTTTGAGTATATCCGCTGTACTTGTTTTAGCGGACTTCATTAAGGCTATGGTGGCCGCCGCAACTTCGCGAAGATTATGTGATGGAATCTCGGTTGCCATCCCTACCGCAATACCCGATGCGCCATTGAGTAATACAAAAGGTAGGCGTGCTGGTAGCAGTTTAGGTTCTTTAAACGAGCCATCGTAGTTCGGTACAAAATCAACGGTGCCCTCATCGATCTCGGCCAAGAGCAAATTAGCGATCTTGGTCAGACGTGCTTCGGTATAACGCATCGCTGCTGCACCATCGCCATCGCGCGAACCAAAATTACCTTGTCCATCGATCAATGGGTAACGTAAGGAAAAATCTTGTGCGAGTCGAACGAGTGCATCGTACGCCGATTGATCACCATGCGGATGGAACTTGCCCAAGACATCACCAACCACCCGCGCACTCTTCACTGGTTTGGCATCCGCACGCAGCCCCATCTCGTTCATCGAGTACAGAATGCGGCGCTGTACAGGCTTTTGTCCATCAGCCACTTCTGGTAGTGCCCTGCCCTTCACTACGCTAATGGCGTAATCTAGATATGCTCGTTCCGCATAGACTCCCAATGAAAGAGCTTCGTCTGCTAGAGTGATTTTTTTAGGGGCGCGCTCATCAACCATTGCGAAGAGATCTCCCTGATCGGAAGCTCTCTTGGTCTTACTGGTTTTAGTGGTGGTATTTGGTTTTTTGCTGGGCATGATGGGTCCTAAATATCGGCTTCGACCTCGTTGCCGCGCTCTTCTAACCAATCGCGTCTGGCGCCTGACTCTGATTTACCCATCAACATATCCATCGTTTTAATCGTATCGCTCTCACTCATCTCGCCCAAACTCATAGGGAGAAGTCTGCGCGTATCCGGGTTTAAAGTGGTGTCCCACAACTGCTCGGCGCTCATCTCGCCCAAGCCCTTAAAGCGTGAGATCTGCCAGGCACCATCGCGCACGCCGTCTTTGCGTAACTTATCTTCAATTGCGGTTAGCTCACTCTCATCGAGCGCATAGATCTTTTGTGCAGGCTTCTTGCCCCGCGCAGGTGCATCAACCCTAAACAAGGGTGGTCTAGCGATATACACATTGCCATTCTCAATCAGTCTTGGAAAGTGTTTATAAAAGAGTGTGAGTAAGAGAACTTGAATATGCGAGCCATCCACATCCGCATCCGAGAGGATACAGATCTTGCCATAGCGCAAATTACTGAGATTGGGCTGATCGGTTGGTCCGTGTGGATCAACTCCAATCGCCACTGCAATATCATGCACCTCATTATTGGCAAAGAGCCGATCACGCTCGGTCTCCCAGGTGTTTAGTACCTTACCGCGAAGAGGCAGAATGGCTTGATATTCTTTATTGCGACCCATTTTTGCTGAGCCACCGGCTGAGTCTCCCTCGACTAAGAAGAGTTCATTAAGAGCAATGTCTTGGCTCTCACAATCGGTGAGCTTACCGGGGAGTACCGCAACCCCCGAGGATTTTTTCTTTTCCACCTTTTGACCAGCGCGGGTTCGCGCTTGGGCTTGTTTAATCACAAGCTCGGCGAGGGTTCGGCCGTAATCCACATGTTGGTTTAACCACAACTCCAAGGCTGACTTCACAAAACCCGAGACCAAGCGTACGGCATCCCTGGAGTTCAAGCGCTCCTTAATTTGACCTTGAAACTGTGGGTCCAATACTTTGGCAGACAAAATAAATGAGGCACGAGCAAAAACATCCTCTGGCATGAGCTTCACACCTTTGGGTTGCAGCGCGTGGATCTCTACAAAGCTCTTCACTGCATTAAAGAGTCCTTCACGCAGTCCACTTTCGTGTGTTCCACCCGCTGGTGTAGGAATCAAGTTCACGTAACTCTCGCGCACGGGAGCACCCTCTTCGGTCCAGCTCACTATCCACGCAGCACCTTCACCTTCGGCAAAGGACTCCTCCTCGCCAGCGCCCGAGGCGTAATGCTCGCCCTCAAAGGCTGGAATGACAGGCGCACTATGGCCCCCTTGAGCCAGAGACTCATCCAAGTAGCCTTTTAGTCCTTGCGCATAGAGCCAGGATTGGCTTTGACCATTCTTTTCATGAACTAGGGTGACCTTCACTCCGGGCAATAAGACCGCCTTGGAACGTAAGAGTCGTTCAAGATCGGCTAGCGGAATTTGTGCACTATCAAAATATTTAGGGTTGGGCCACGCGCGCACTTTAGTGCCATGCGCTTTATCACCTTTGGTGGCAGCTTTGGATTTGAGTTTCTCGATCACATCGCCATCGGCAAAGATAATGGTGGATACCTGTTGGTCGCGCCAAACCGTGACCTCGAGTCGTTTGGAGAGTGCATTGGTAACCGATACGCCCACGCCATGCAAACCACCTGAGAATGCATAGGCACCACCAGCACCCTTCTCAAACTTGCCACCCGCATGCAGTTGGGTAAACACAATCTCAACCACTGGTTTCTTTTCTTGGGGATGGATGCCCACAGGAATACCACGACCATCATCTTCGATGCTCACACTGCCGTCGGTGTGTAAGGTAACAAGCACTTCCTTGCCATAGCCACCGAGAGCTTCGTCTGAGGCGTTATCGAGCACCTCTTGAATAATGTGCAGGGGATTATCGGTCCGGGTATACATCCCAGGACGTTGACGCACCGGCTCTAAGCCCTTTAAGACTTTGATCGAGGATTCGCTGTACTGAGCAGTTTTACGAGTAGCCATGCGCAGAAATTGTAGTCATAACTCAGAGTCGGGGGCTAAAGCATGGGAAAATAAGGGTTATGGGTGCTCTCAGTCATATTCGTGTTCTTGATCTCAGCCGCGTTTTAGCCGGTCCGTGGTGCGCACAGAACCTAGCTGATTTGGGGGCTGAGGTGATCAAAGTGGAGCGTCCTCAGAGCGGAGATGACACTCGCCACTGGGGTCCTCCCTTTGCAAAAGATCCATTGGGCAACGATACAAGCGAGTCTGCCTATTACATCTCGATTAATCGTAATAAGAAATCCATCACCCTCGATATCAGCACACCTGAGGGTCAAAAGATTGTGCGTGGTCTTGTTGCACAGTCCGATGTGGTGATCGAGAACTATAAAGTTGGGCAACTCGCTAAGTATGGTTTGGATTACGAGAGTCTGAAAGCGATTAAACCGAATTTAATTTATTGCTCCATCACCGGCTTTGGACAAACCGGTCCGTATCGACACCGTGCAGGCTACGATTTCATATTGCAAGGTATGGGTGGGTTCATGAGTATTACGGGTGAAGCCGATCATCTTCCTGGCGGCGGTCCTCAAAAAGCAGGCGTTGCCATTGTCGATCTCTTTACCGGCATGTATGCCAGTTCTGCCATTTTGGCTGCGGTGATCCATCGCGATCGCAGTGGCGAAGGTCAATACATTGATATGGCTCTACTTGATACTCAAGTGGCCATGCTTGCCAATATCTCCAGTAATTATTTATGTAGCGGCGTATCACCCCATCGTTGGGGCAATGCGCATCCGAATGTGGTGCCTTATCAAACCTTCCAAACCTCTGATAGTTGGATCATCGTAGCCGTTGGTAACGATGGTCAATTTAGACACTTTGTGAAAGCGGGCAATCGGGAGCCCTTAGCCGATGATCCGCGCTTTGCGACCAATCCTGCACGAATTGAGCATCGGGATGCACTCATTCCTTTGCTTGCGGCGATGGTGAAAGAAAAGACCAAAGCGGAGTGGATCTCCCTTCTGGAATCAGTGGGAGTACCTTGTGGTCCCATCAATAATTTACAAGAGGTGTTTGAGAACGAGCAAGTTGTTGCACGGGGGATCCAACAGAATGTGCCCCATCCGACTGCTGGCTCCATGAAACTCGTTGCCAGTCCGATGCGTTTATCCAAAACTCCAGTGACCGTGCGCATGCCCCCACCGTTACTAGGTGAGCATACGGAAGAGATATTGGGTGCCACACTTCACTACACTCATGAACAAATCGCGCAGTTGCGCTCCAAAGGAATCATCGATTGAACACCACACGCACTCCCTCCTTATCGCTGATGCAGGTGCTAATTTTTGGCAGTCTGATGGTGACCCTCTCAATGGGTATTCGGCATGGCTTTGGTTTATTTAATTTACCCATTACCTCTGCCAATGGCTGGGGTCGCGAGACCTATGCCTTGGCAATTGCCCTGCAAAACTTAGTATGGGGCTTTGCACAGCCAGTGGCTGGGGCATTGGCCGATCGGTATGGCCCATTCAAGATCATGGTGATCGGTGGGTTTTTATATGGTTTAGGATTAATTGGGATGGCACTCACTAGTGATCCATTCCTGTTTAATCTTGCAGGTGGCTTAGCCATTGGCATTGGCCTAGCAGCGACAACCTATAGCGTGGTCTACGGCATCTTAGGACGCAATGTATCGCCTGAGAAACGCGTTTGGGCAATGGGTATTACTGCTGCAGCAGGATCTTTTGGGCAGTTCTTAATGATGCCGCTAGAGCAAGGGCTCATCAGTAATTTTGGTGCCAATGAAGCACTGATCTACTTAGGCTTACTTGCCTCGCTTATGATCCCGCTGGCATTTTGTCTGCGGGAGACTGGGTTTGCTGCAAACCAAGCGGGTGATCAAACGATTCGGCAAGCTCTCAGTGAGGCAATGGGTAACCGTAATTTTCGGTTCTTAATGATGGGTTATTTTGTATGCGGTTTTCAGGTGATCTTTATTACCTTACACCTCGCCCCCTATCTCAAAGACATGTCCCTCAAATACCCAGAGATTAATGGTGCAACGGTTGCTACCACCGCCCTAGCTTTGATTGGCTTATTTAACGTGATTGGCACCTACTATGCCGGGGTCTTGGGTCAACGCTTTCCGAAACGTTTTTTGCTATCGGGTATTTACATCACGCGCTCAGTAGCTATTACTTTATTTCTACTATTTCCGCTTAGCGCAACCACTACGTATGTGTTTGCTGCGGTGATGGGAGTTCTGTGGCTATCCACCATTCCACTCACCAATGCAATCGTGGCACAAATTTTTGGAGTGAAGTACCTCACGATGCTCTCGGGGGTTGTGTTCTTCGCGCATCAACTAGGTAGTTTTTGTGGTGCCTATTTTGGGGGGTATTTATACGACCTTACCGGCTCTTATCAAATCGTTTGGGGCATTGCGATCGCCTTGGGTGTTTTTGCTTGTCTCATTAATCTGCCGATACGGGAAGAGCCTTTGGTACGTCCCGCAATGGCTTAAGATACCAGCACGTACAGACTCTTTCGGTAGAATAAGTTGATGAGCAAGTATTTATTTCTGTCCCACGCGAGCCCTTCCTGGAAGAAGCGCTTCGGCTATGTGATTGCAGTTGTCGTACTTGCCTTAGTATTTGCGCTCTACTCCATCCCTGAGGTGGTAATTGGTTTAGCCAATCAAGCATGGGCTTTGTGTGGATGGTGATTTGTTTTAACCCGCTGTAGCACAATGGATAGTGCAATCGCCTCCTAAGCGATAGATCCAGGTTCGACTCCTGGCAGGGGGACCATTAAAGCCATATCAAGTTTCTATTGGGATTAATCCCACTCCCTTCAAATTAAACCATGTCAAGCAGAATTTATTTATTTTGCTGTGATGCAACTGAAGTTATCCACAGCGAATGTGGATAAATGCACGAATTGTTTTCTAAGTATTGATTTTGTATAGAGTGAACTAGGATGCTGAAAAATTAAGCAGTCATGAACTGTACATTTGTGCACTAAGGTCACTGTATTAATTTATAGACACTCTGAATAAAAATAAAGTTCTTAAGTCTTGCCTTTTTACAAAAGTCGTATTAAGCGTGCGCTCATTCTTATCGCCCAAGTTCCGATAAGCGCTTACTTGGGCTAATTGCTTCGGGATCAATCACGATCTCGATGATGGCTCCGTCTGAGCTCTTAAGTGCCTCTTGAATTGCAGGTGCAAACTGTTCAGTCATCTCAACGCGGTATGCCGGCATGGAGAAGCTCTTGGCAAAATCAATAAAGTTAGGGTTCGTAAGCTCTGTTCCAGAAACCCTTGCCTTGTACTCCCGCTCTTGATGCATGCGGATCGTACCGTACATGCCATTGTTCACAATAATCACGATCGGTTTCGCCTGATAGCGCATGGCGGTAGCCAACTCTTGGCAGTTCATCATAAAGTCACCATCGCCGCAGAACGCTACGGCAACGCGTGTGGGATCAACGATCTTGGCAGCAATGGCTGCTGGCAATCCATAGCCCATTGACCCGTTAGCGGGTGCTAATTGGGATTTAAATCCCCCATAGGGATAAAAGCGATGTAAGAAGGCAGCAAAGTTCCCAGCCCCATTCGTGAGGATTGCATTACGCGGCAAGTGACTTTGCAGTGCCGATACGATTTCGCTTAATTGCACAGGACCTGGGATGGTGGTGGGCTTACTAAATGCGAGATACGCATCGTGCGCTACTTTCATTTGGCCTCGCTCAAGCTGTGGTCCCATTGAGATCTTGTTAAGCGCCTCACAAAATGCCTGCGGTGATGCACAAATGGGGTAATCGGCGTAGTACACCCTGCCTAATTCATCCGGACTGGGTAGTACATGAATCAAAGGCATTTGTGGTTTGGGAACTGTGAGCACGGTGTATCCAGCCATGGTCATCTCACCTAAGCGTTCCCCAATCACTAAGAGCATGTCAGCTTCTTGAACACGCCTCACTAATGCGGGATTCGCTGCAATTCCGAGGTCTCCCGCGAAACATGGATCCAAGTTATCGAGTAGATCTTGAGAACGAAAGCTTGTTGTTACTGGAACCTGCTCGCGATTGGCCCAGGCTGATAGTGCATTGCAGGCTGTCTTGGTCCACGATCCACCACCCACAATCACCATTGGTCGTTTGGCATTTGCAAATTGCTGCATGGCATTTGCAAAGAGTGTTTGATCAAGACCCGTTGCAATCATCGGTGCGGCTGGCGTTGGTTTCTCTTGTGCCTCTTTAAATAAAACATCTTCGGGGAGCGCTAAGACCACGGGGCCCTTTCGGCCAGACTGCGCTAGATGAAACGCATGCGAGACGAACTCGTCAATCCGATCGGTGCGATCAATACTCCCTACCCATTTGGCGCACTCAGAGTAGACCTTGCGGTAATCCATTTCTTGGAAGGCCTCGCGCTCCACCATATCGGTTCCTACTTGACCAATCAGAACAACCATCGGGGTCGAGTCTTGGTAGGCCGTATGAACTCCAATGAGAGCATTAGCAGCCCCAGGCCCGCGGGTGACCATCACGACCCCCGGTTTGCCGGTCAACTTAGCATAGGCCTCTGCCATATACGCAGCGCCACCCTCTTGCCGGCAGGTGATAAAACGTAGGCGCTCCTGATGATCTACCAAACCATCTAATAAGGGCAAGAAGCTCTCACCGGGCACTCCAAAGGCAATCTCTACGCCCTGGCGAACCAAGGCATTCGCTAGGATCTGGCCGCCGTGCATCGTGTTAAGGTGGGTTTGGCTCATGGTGCTCTTTCCTTGTTTTGCTAATACACTATTTAGATGAATAGTTTAACGACAAGTACCTTGGCTGCTCTCGAAGAAATGCTGCAGAACGCCAAACGCAATCCAAGTTCAGATTGCTTACCGGTCTACTTTGAAAAAATATATGTGGGCAATATTAGCCGTCCATTGATTAGCGCGGTCGAGGATCTCTTAAAACATGGGTCCTTTCCGCATATTCAGATGGATATCACGCGAATTATTTTAAGGAATGTACCGCCTGCCCAACTCAGTGATAATCTGCGTGCCCTCGCGAATGGTCTGCATCAACTGGGATTAATCCCAGCTTGGCGCAATGAAGAGTTTGCGTGGTATGGAAGCGATGGTCATGAGTATTTTCGGGTAGAGCGGGCCGCGTTTCGGACGTTTGGATTTCGCAGTCAAGCAGCTCATATCAATGGGTACACCTCGGCAGAAACACTTTGGTTAGGTCGACGTAGCGAAAGTAAACACATTGATCCTGGTAAGCTCGATAACCTCAGTGCTGGCGGTATCAATGCCAATGAGACCGCAGTGCACTGTGCGATGCGGGAGCTGTGGGAAGAGGCTGGTGTTCCACAAGGGATAGCACAGCAGATTAATCCTGCTGGCACATTGGTAATCCATCGCCCTCATCCACCCCATGGAATTCATCATGAAATGTTGTTCATGTTTGATCTTGAGGTGCCCAGAAATCTGGTTCCGGTAAACCACGATGGTGAAGTAAGTCGGTTTATTGAGCTTGATCTTGCAGAAGCTGCTGCCCGCATTTTGGCCGATGAGTTCACCAATGATGCTGCTTTAGTCACCGCTGACTTTATCTTGCGACGCAATAGATGATCATGGCTCAGGCCTAGAGCCCTTGCTTGATATGGCTCAAGGATTGGCTTAGGGAATTCATGGTTAAATAGGGTCAAGGATGAAACAGGGGTGCCCCCACTTGCTTGTGGTGCTGAGAAAGACCCTTTAACCCGATCCAGATAATGCTGGCGTGGGGAGTTCCATCAGACCGACACCCGGTTTCGTCCACTCTATATCAATGTATTTTGCGAGGAGATGGACATGAGTGTGAGCACCGATACCAAGGATCAAAAGAAAAGTAAGCCTGAAATCCCCAGCTTAAAGAGTTTGGAGCGTGATTTTGGGCAGAAGTTTGCCTACCCTGCCTCCACCAAAACCTATCTCGAGGGCTCGCGTCCCGATGTCAAGGCACCCTTTCGGATGATTGAGCAATTGCCTACGAAAACGGGTGAGACCGAAATGTCTAACCCACCGATTCCGGTGTATGACACCTCGGGTCCTTACAGCGATCCCGATATTGTGATTAATTTAGAGAAGGGTTTACCTAAACTGCGCAGCAATTGGATTGAAGAGCGCAAAGACACTCAACAACTTGCTGGCCCATCTTCAGAGTATGGCGTTGCACGCGCACATGATTCCGCCACATCGCATTTGCGCTTTGCGCACATCGCTGCCCCTAGGGTTGCTAAGTCTGGTGCGAATGTTAGTCAAATGCACTATGCCCGCAAAGGTATCATCACCCCCGAGATGGAATACGTCGCTCTGCGCGAGTCCTTAGGTCTTGAGAAACTCCGTCAAGATCCCCGCTATACCCAAATCCTCAAGCAGCATCCTGGCAAATCCTTTGGTGCCAATATTCCGGATGTGATTACTCCAGAGTTTGTGCGCTCTGAGATTGCTGCTGGGCGTGCCATTATTCCTGCCAACATTAATCATCCTGAGATAGAGCCGATGATTATTGGTCGTAACTTCCGTGTGAAGATCAACGGTAATTTAGGCAACTCTGCTGTGACCTCCTCCATCAATGAAGAGGTCGAGAAAATGGTGTGGGCGATTCGTTGGGGTGCCGACACCATCATGGATCTTTCCACGGGTAAGCATATTCATGAGACACGTGAGTGGATTATTCGTAACTCGCCTGTACCAATTGGCACCGTTCCGATCTATCAAGCCCTTGATAAGACCGGTGGCATTGCCGAAGACCTCACCTGGGAAATGTTCCGCGATACCCTAGTCGAGCAAGCTGAGCAAGGCGTGGATTACTTCACCATCCATGCAGGCGTCTTGCTCCGTTACGTACCATTGACCGCTGATCGCATTACGGGCATCGTCTCTCGCGGTGGCTCGATCATGGCGAAATGGTGTCTTGCTCACCATAAGGAGAACTTCCTTTACACCCGCTTTGATGAGATCTGCGAGATCATGAAGGCGTACGACGTCTCCTTTAGCTTAGGCGATGGTCTGCGTCCCGGCTGTATTGCCGACTCCAATGATGCCGCACAGTTTGGTGAACTCCATACCTTAGGCGAGCTCACTGCCAAAGCCTGGGAGCACGATGTTCAGGTGATGATTGAAGGTCCTGGCCACGTTCCCATGCAACGGATTGAAGAGAACATGACCGAAGAATTGAAGCATTGCTTAGAGGCTCCCTTTTATACCCTTGGACCCTTGATCACAGATATTGCGCCTGGTTACGATCACATCACCAGTGGTGTGGGGGCTGCCCAAATTGGTTGGTATGGCACGGCAATGCTTTGCTATGTCACTCCCAAAGAGCATTTGGGTTTGCCAGACAAAGAAGATGTGCGCGAGGGCATCATTACCTACAAGATTGCTGCGCATGGTGCTGATTTAGCCAAAGGTTTTCCAGGCACTCAGTTACGTGATAACGCACTCTCTAAAGCGCGCTTTGAGTTCCGCTGGGAAGATCAGTTCAATCTTGGCTTAGATCCAGAGCGTGCTCGCGAGTATCACGATGCTACCTTACCGGCTGAAGGTGCGAAGATCGCCCACTTCTGCTCGATGTGTGGTCCCAAGTTCTGCTCAATGAAGATTACCCAAGATGTCCGTGATTACGCTGCCAGCCTCAAAGAAGGTGTGGATCCGAGTAAGGCAATGGAAGAGAAATCGATCGAGTTCCGTAAACGCGGTAGCGAGATCTATCAGTAAGGATCTTTGCATGTCACGGTCTTACGCCATCCTCGGTGCCGGCCTGATGGGTCGCATGATGGCTTACGCCCTTGCACAAACGGGTGCACGCATTGAGGTGTTTGAGCGCAGCAGCCCTGCTGCAGAGCAATCGGCTGCGCGGGTTGCGGCCTCCATGCTTGCCCCGCTTGCCGAGTCTGCAATTACCGAACCATCCGTAGTGCGCATGGGTCTGTATGGTCTTGATCGCTGGAAGAACTTGATTGAGCAACTCAATAACAAGGTTGAACAACAGACCTTTTTTCGGCAAGACGGCACCCTGGTCTTATGGCATCGTCTTGATGCTGCCGAGGCGCAACGCTTTGCTGAACATCTTGAGCGTAATGTCCGCATGAACCCAGCACTCTCCTCACCATGGTATCTCGATAACAAGGCCTTGGCTGAACTTGAGCCCAGTGTCGCTGAGCGCTTTAACCAGGGCCTATTCTTGCCACGCGAGGGTCAGCTGGATAATCGGCAGTTACTCACAGCCCTTTTGCAAGCACTCGAGCACTTGAATGTGAAATTGCATTGGCAGACTGCCTGTGAGCCCGATGATCTTGCAGGTCACGGTTTTGATTGGGTGATTGATTGTCGGGGCTTGGGTGCTAAGACCTCGTGGTCCAACACGCATAATCCATTGCGTGGCGTTCGTGGTGAGGTTATTCGGGTGCATGCTCCTGAAGTGAAGTTGCAACGCCCTACTCGTTTGATCCATCCGCGCTATCCCATTTACATTGCTCCCAAAGAGAATGACCTCTACGTCATCGGTGCCACTGAAATTGAGTCTGAGGATCTCTCTCCGGTCAGCGTGCGCTCATCGATGGAACTCCTGTCGGCAGCGTATTCGGTGCACTCGGGCTTTGCAGAGGCGCGCATTCTGGAGTCTGCAACACAATGTCGCCCTACGCTCAAGAACAATTTACCCGAGATCTGTGTACCACGTGCCGGCCTCATGCAAATCAATGGCCTCTATCGCCACGGTTATTTAATTGCTCCTGCGCTAGTCGATACCGCCCAAGAACTGCTGCAAGACACTAATAGCGCCCTGGCGAGACGCTTTGAGATTGCGGTTCATCATCACGATCGCATGAGTAGCTTTGCATAATGCACATCTTAGTCAATCAAAATCCCCATGAGCTTGCGCCGTCCTCCAAGGTGAGTGATCTCTTGACCTTATTGGATGCTAAACCGCCATATGCGGTTGCTGTGAACTTGCAGTTCATTCCCAGGTCGCAACATGCTCTACATGTTTTACAGGAAAATGATGCTGTTGAGATCATCTCACCTGTCACGGGTGGTTAATCTTTTTTATTCGGATTCTTTATGACCGCACCCCTTCCCGCTAAGATTGATGATCCCCTCATTCTGTATGGTGAGTCCTTTGCAAGTCGTTTGTTGCTAGGAACCTCACGCTATCCCTCGCCCCAGGTTCTTGAGACCGCAGTGCAACGCGCTCGCCCTGCCATGATTACAGCAAGTTTGCGCCGTCAGGGCTCTGCTGCCACAGAGGCGCATAGTGGCTTTTGGGAACTCCTCAAGAAAATGGCGGTCCCGGTTTTGCCCAATACAGCTGGCTGTCATAGTCCTCAAGAGGTCATTACCACCGCCCAAATGGCGCGTGAGGTTTTTGAGACCCACTGGATCAAGCTCGAGTTAATTGGTGATGATTACACTTTGCAACCCGATACTTTGCGTCTTGTTCAAACCGCTGAGCATCTCATTAAAGATGGCTTTAAGGTCTTGCCTTATTGCACCGAGGATTTGATTTTGTGTCAGCGTTTAGTGGATGTGGGCTGCCAAGCAGTAATGCCTTGGGCTGCCCCAATTGGTACAGGGCAAGGCCCTCTCAACCCCTATGCTCTGAAGCTATTGCGTGAGCGTCTCTCAGTTCCCCTGTTGGTGGATGCGGGTCTTGGTCTTCCCTCGCATGCCTGTACAGTTATGGAATGGGGCTTTGATGGTATCTTACTCAACACCGCTGTTGCACTCGCTCATGATCCCGTATCCATGGCGCATGCGTTTACGCAAGCGGTTGATGCAGGGCGTCAAGCTTATTTATCCGGGGCCATGCAAGCCCAAGACTCTGCACAAGCCAGCACTCCACTCGTTGGTACTCCGTTCTGGCATCAAGATCCGGGGACAAATCCGTGAGCTATATTCGTGAGTTAGCAAAACACATTGTGGAAGCGCATCGTGGCGCTGATCTTTGTTTATCCTTGCCTGCGTTTAGCCCGAGTCATCCCCCGCCGGTCATGAAGACCGAGAGCGGTCAAGATCAATATGAGCTTGCCGGCACCATTGCTGCCATTGAAATGGGCTTTATTGATAGCGATGCACGGGTCTTGGGGAAGGCTTGGTCGCGGATGGTGAAGCAAGAAGGCGACTTCAATCCCAAGAGTTGGCCATCACGTCCCGAGCACTTTGATCTCATTCCCTTCACCCGCGACACCAACCCAAAGGCGTTTAAAGAATGTCCAAAGCATCTGGGTCTGTATGGAGTGTTTCCGGATGCCGATTGGATTGCGCGCATGGTTGATGCCGAGCTTCCAACCGCACAACTACGCTTTAAGTCGGATGACCCCAAGGCGATCCGCAAAGAGATTAAGGCTGCTGTCTCTGCCGTTCAGGGCAGCAATACTCTCTTGTTTATCAATGATCATTGGGAAGAAGCGATTGCGGCAGGCGCCTATGGTGTTCATCTCGGTCAAGAGGACCTAGCAAGTGCTAATTTAGATACGATTCGGGATGCTGGTTTACGTTTAGGTTTAAGCACGCATGGCTATGCCGAGTTGATCATTGCGGATCGCTTCTGTCCGAGTTACATCGCCATGGGTGCAGTGTTCCCGACCAATCTCAAGAAGATGCCCACCGCTCCGCAAGGACTGGGGCGTCTGTATGCCTATGCCAAACTCATGCAGCATTACTCATTGGTTGCTATTGGTGGCATTGATGAAAGCAGCATCCATGCGGTGGCACAAAGTGGCGTGGGCTCGGTTGCGGTAGTGCGAGCGATTGTGGCTGCAAATGATCCTAAGGTTGCAGTCAAACGTTTAAAAGAGTTGATGAAGACCAACTAAGAAATTTAATCGGGCTCTGGTAGTTTGGTGGGATAGAAATCATGCATATGCCACAGGGGTCCTGGACCTTTGCCAATATCGAGTCTTTGCCCCGCCTCAATGGCTGCCGTTACAAATGAGATTGCCTTTGCGACTGAATGTTTTAGATCGTGCTGATCAGCCAGATAGGTAGCAATCGCAGACGATAAGGAGCATCCTGTTCCATGGGTATTGAGCGTGGGGATCCGTGGATGCAAAAACGCTTGCTGCAAAATAACGGGCTCGCCATCCTTCATATCGTGCCAGAGAAGGTAGTCCATTAACTCTTTGGGCTCACCTGCTAGATGTCCACCTTTGATTAAGACTGCTTTGGGGCCCATGGCCAAGAGCTCATGTGCAGCCTCTTCAAATTGAACGGTCTCATGAATGGGTCTGCCCAATAAGATCGATGCTTCATGCAAATTGGGGGTAATGATGGTGGCCAGTGGAAAAAGTTCTGTAATCATCGCTTTGGCGGTATCATCTCCCCCCAAGTTAGCACCTGAGGTCGCCATCAAGACTGGGTCTAAGACAATCCGTTTGATTTGGTGCTTTTTAAGAGACGCGGCAACTGCCTTCACAATAGCAGGGCTTGCCAGCATCCCGATCTTCACAACATCGACACCAATATCGCTGACCACGGCATCGATCTGAGCTTGAACCACATCAAGATCAATATCCTGAATGCGAGTAACACCCATCGTGTTTTGTGCCGTGATTGCCGTAATTGCGGTCATGCCAAAGCCACCTAAGGCAGTAATGACCTTTAGATCCGCCTGAATGCCTGCGCCACCACCGCTGTCAGAACCTGCAATGCTCAAGACTCTGGGGATAAAGATCGGGCTGGGTGAAGAGGGTTTCATCAAATGGGAAGAGTCTTTATCTATTCGCTATAATAGCGTCTATTCCCTGATAGCTCAGTCGGTAGAGCGACGGACTGTTAATCCGCAGGTCCCTGGTTCGAGTCCAGGTCGGGGAGCCAAATTCAGTAAGGCTTACAAGTTAATTGGCTTGTAGGCCTTTTTTGTTTTCTATGAAGCATTACTCAGGCCTACTGTCATTCCGCCGCAGACATAATGTATTTGCCCTGTAATAAATCCTGCCCGATCGTCTAGTAAAGAGGCTACTGCATGAGCAACGTCCTCGGGCTGCCCCATACGCTTGACCGGAATACTTTGTACGATCTTAATTGTTTTGAGTTCACCAGGAGGGTTGCCGGAGGTAAATAGTTCAGTCGCAATCGGACCAGGTCCAATGGCATTGACTGTAATTCCATATTGCGCCATCTCCAGCGCCCAGGTCTTGGTCATGCCAATCAATCCCGCTTTACTGCCTGCATAAACCGTACGCTCTTCCTTACCCAAGGCTGCACGACTCGCAATACTAATAATGCGACCAAAATTAGCCTCTCGCATACTGGGTAAGAGTTGTTGAGCCAAGAGCATCGGGGCCCTCAAATTAAGGGCCATAACGGCATCAAAGTCATCCACAGTGGTCTCCTCTAGTGCTGCAGGTCGGATAAACCCAGCGTTGTTAACTAGTCGGACGATGGGCTCATGCTTTACAAGCGCTGGGATCAGCTCATGAATAGCTTTCACGTCGGTCAAATCAATTGGATGAAAGATTTCATCTTTGAATAGTGTCTTTGGTGCTTTCTTATCTAAGTTAATCACGCGGTAGCCATCCTCTATCGCGCGGATTGCGATCGCACGACCTATTCCTTGACTAGCGCCTGTAATTAAAACGAGGTTATTAATATTCATTGATTTTCCTTAAGACCTAACGACTGACAGTTAATGCACGGCACATCGAGCGTTGATCGCTATTATTAATGAAGCCGCATTGGCTAGCATCTTTGTTGGTAATGGCTCGACACATCGACCGTAGATCATTCTCTTGAATAAACCCACATTGGCTCGCGTTCTTCTCTGCGAGTGCGCGACACAAAGAACGATAATTACTCTCTTGGATGAAACCACATTGGCTAGAATCTTGCGCAAATATTGGGGACGATAGAGTGCTAAGCAAAAGTAGCTTGATCAATAAGAGCCGCATGGACCGATCTTAAGGGAATTTATACAGTCTGACAAATCCTATCAATTAATGATAGGGTATTAGATTATGAGAAATCTATTAGGAGATAAATGATGAGATTGAAACAACAAATCGTTGCAATACTTACTATCTGTAGTATCAGTCCTGTTTTTGCTCAAGATCCGAGCATAGAGCAGAGAATGATTGATCATTGCCAAAAACGTCATCCTGAGATGTCGGTCGAACAATGTCGCGCAATGTATCAGAATATGAAAAACATGACACCGGAACAACGGGTCGAGCGGTGCAAACGCAATCACCCAGAGCTTTCTGCGGAGGCTTGCCAAAAGAAATATGGCTCATCAACATAAGCTTCCTAACTGCCCTGTCGAAGCACTATTTAATTGGGAGTAAAAATAAGTAAAGCTGCCTTCATCTAACATCATGCCTATCAGATGGTAGACTGTCATCACCTATAAAGTATCCTGAGAACAACGCCCTACCCTCAAAACTTGATGCAGAACCCTTTTTGCTGTTCCAAAAAATGTTGAAGGCAAATCAAGGATTAATTTTAGGACTCCTCGGAGTTTCTTTATTTGCCCTAACTCTTCCATTAACGAAAATAGTTGTAGCAGCAATCGGTATCTATGAAACAACCTTTTTGCGATCTACACTCACAGGCATTATTGCGCTGGCATTTTTGATTATTACGCGGTCAAACATCCCAAAAACAGCATATGAATTACGCCTTTTGTTTCCAATCATTGTTTCAATCGGTCTTGGATTTCCAATTGGCACAGCCTATGCCATGCAGTATCTTCCGCCTGGCCAAGGCGGGGTAGTATTAGGGCTTACTCCATTATTAACAGCAATATATGGGGCTTATATCTCCCGCCAGAGATTACCTTTTCCATTTTGGGTGGCTACTTTTTTTGGTTTTTTGGTCATTTCTTTTTACTCGCTAATTAAGAATAACTGGCAATTTTCCCATGGGGAAATAGGTCTCCTGATTGCTTCTATTTCAGCTGCAATCGGCTACTCAAAAGCTGGCATGTTGTCAAAGTCCATGGATAGTCGTGATGTGATTTCCTGGGTTATGGCAACATCACTCGTATTCAATGCGCCCCTTGTATATTTCTTTGCTGGCAATGATGTTAATGTGCTTACAGAAAATCTAATGCAACCAAAGATTCTAATTGCCTTTCTTTTGCTATCGGTGATCACTATGTATATAGCTAACTTCTTTTGGTATAAAGGTTTATCTCTAGGCGGAGTAGCAAATGTTAGTCAAATACTCTTTTTACAACCACTAATAACTCTTTTTTACTCGGCTTTTTTTTGGGATGAAGAAATTCAAGTAAGCGATTATGTGGCGATCGCTTTGCTTCTTGTAATCATTGTATATAGCAGCAGGAATCGCTCGATCACTGTCAACAGCCAATAATTTCTTTTTTTCGTATTTACAGAAGTTACCGTAATCACTTTTTTATCTTGTTGGATTTTCAAATTAGTGGGTAATTTTGTTGTTTATGAATATATATTCCAACGTGATACTTTTAATTGCTTATCTTCTTAAATTACTGTAATTTCTCAGTGATTTGTACCCCTTATTTTTTCTATAACGGCGTGAGGAATTGATTTAATAAATTATCAAAATTGGCATTCCCCCAATATCGTAGACACTTTTCATAACGCAATTTGACGCTGTTCGAACGCCATCGGACTTAATTGGGATAGATGCTTGTGACGCCTTACCCGATTGTAGAACTCTTCGATGTATTCAAAGATTTCTGATTTTGCTTGTGCCCCAGTGGGATAAATCCGTTTCTTAATTAATTCGCTTTTGAGACTACTAAAGAAGGATTCAGCGACTGCGTTA
>DAIODQ010000011.1:0-45567 GCA_036746715.1 Polynucleobacter sp.
CACCCCTCGGGGGTTGATGAAAATCGGCTTTGCAATTGCTACTTTTTTTGTCCTTTGCGGTATTGGAATCCATTTCATTGGCTTCAAGATGGCCCTTCAAGTGCGCCCAGACCTAGCACGGGCAATGGGTGGAGTTGTAACCTTCGAAGAACTTGATGCCTTGGATGCTGCCTATAAAGAGGAATTAGAGCGGCTTCAGGTTCAACTCTCCAAATCGATTGAAAAAATCTCAGAACTTAAAACACTCAAAGATCGCTTTGCCGACCTTGCTACCCCTGCCCCAGTAAAAAGTAAATTAGCTGAAAATACAGGCGGTGCCCGCGGCGGACCTTTTAAGCCGTTTACGTTCAAGATTGATCCTAATAAGTCGATTGATAAAAACTTTAATGAGACTGTATTAAGTTCAAAAGAATTAAATTTAATTCTTACAAAATTTAAGAGTGATTGGTCACAGCAATATGACTGGCTCAATCAACTACCAATCGGTATTCCAGTGGCATCGCAATTTGGTTCAATGAGTAGTAATTATGGGATGCGTGTTGATCCCTTCACTAAAAATTTAGCGCATCATTCTGGTATTGATTTCCAGGCAAGTCCGGGTACAGGTATTGTGGCCAGTGGTTACGGCACGATTAGTAAAGTTTCCACTGACTCAATTTATGGTAAATACGTTGAAATTAGCCATGCTGATGGCTTCATCAGTAAGTATGCGCATGCACAAAAAGTATTTGTTAAGCCTGGTGAGCAAGTTTCTAAGGGTCAACTTATTGCGGAGGTTGGATCAACGGGGCGCTCAACTGGGCCGCATCTTCACTATGAGATTATCCGCAATGGCAGTCATTTAAATCCTGCGCAAGTTCTATTGATGCCACGGCAAGCTAATTTACCGCCAAATACCAAGCCGACCACTGCTGTTGCAAGCCAGTAATTTAAGTTCGCTTACTTTCCCTTTTTTTCTTCGTTTTCTTCATCTTCACGAGCAAATGCCTCGAAGACTTCCATTGCCTCAGCAGATACCTCTAGTGGTTCGTCTGGATCAATCCTAGACATCGTCCCGGTCAACTTGGCGCCTTGCTCAACCCCAATTTGACCATAAATAACTTCTCCATGAATGTCGGCGCCATCATGAAGCTCCGCCCGCTCAGAGGCATAAATAGTGCCGTTCACTTTGCCTGCGATGAGTGCTCGATAGGTATTGATATCACCCTCTACCATGGCAGTTCTACCTAAGGCAACTGTAATATTGCTACCTGGCGGAGATTCGATATTGCCAATAACTTTACCGTCGATGCGGATACTTTCAAACGCCGCAATATTTCCCCGAAAGACTGTTCTTGGACCAACGATCGTTTCAAATGACTCGACAGTTGGATCTAAAAAACGAATTGCGGAGGATTTTTTCTTTGCCATGATGATGAGGAATGGTAATTCAATTAGCAGAATAGTGCCGCGTTATTACCAAACACTAGGCTTAGCCTCTTGCCACTGTTTACCTAATCCGAGCATTTGCTCATCAAGAATCTGTTTAGCCTGATCCCCCAGAAGGGCCCCGGGTGGGATTGTGATTAGTTGTTCTACCAAAGCCTGTAACTTTCCCTGTGGATTGCGGCGCAGAATTAAATCCTCATCGATCTCTTGATGCGACTTAATTCCAGCGGCCGCACACATGTCCGCAAAAGCAAGTAAGGTCTCATGGTGAAAACGATATACGCGTTCGCTCTTATCCATTGGATTTAAGGCGGACTGTCTTAAACGATCTTGTGTCGCAACACCGGTAGGGCAATGATCTGTGTGACATGATCTAGATTGGATACAACCGATCGCAAACATAAAGCCTCGAGCAGAATTACACCAATCCGCACCAATCACAAGAGCGCGCATCATATCAAATGCGCTCACAATTTTGCCAGCAACTCCAATTCGGATTTGATCGCGCAAGCCTACACCAACAAGCGATGTATGAACCAAACGCAAGCCATCGCGCATTGGCATGCCAATATTATCCGCAAACTCCACCGGGGCTGCTCCGGTTCCACCCTCACTGCCATCCACCACAATAAAGTCGGGGTAGATTTTGCTTTCTAGCATTGCCTTCACAATAGCAAACCAGTCGGCAATATTACCAATACAAAGCTTAAAGCCTACTGGCTTACCGTTCGACAAATTACGCAGTTCTTGAATAAATAAACATAATTCCAAAGGAGACTTGAAGGCAGAGTGGCTAGCAGGAGATACGCAATCTTCCCCTAGAGGAACTCCGCGTGTTAAGGCAATCTCAGGAGTTACTTTTGAGGCCGGCAATACTCCTCCGTGCCCCGGTTTGGCCCCTTGAGATAGCTTGATTTCAATCATCTTGACTTGGGGCTCAAGAGCCACTGTTTTGAAACGCTCGGGATCAAAGCGCCCATCCTGCGTTCTGCACCCAAAGTATCCTGAGCCAATCTCCCAAATTAAATCGCCTCCGTACTTGCGGTGATAACTGGATACCGAACCCTCGCCAGTATCATGCGCAAACCCGCCTTTTTGTGCACCTCGGTTTAACGCCATGATCGCATTTGCAGATAAAGCACCAAAGCTCATTGCAGAGATATTAAATAAAGATATGGCATAGGGCTGAGTACAAGAACTACCTCCAACGGTCACTCGCAAGGAATGAAGATCCGGCGAGGCAGTAGGACTCCCTTTTTGCAAGAGTATCTCCACATTGGGTTGATACATATTAGTGAGGGTTCCAAATGGTCGCTTGTCGGAATCACCCTTGGCACGCTGATAGACCAAGGCTCTTTGTGCCCGAGAAAATGGAATTTCTTCGTTATCCGACTCCAGGAAGTACTGCCGAATTTCTGGGCGAATGAATTCAAATAAAAAGCGTAGGTGCCCAGTTAATGGGTAATTGTGCAAAATAGCGTGCTGGTTTTGCGTCAGATCCCGAAATCCAACCCATGAAAAGAACAGAAATAAAGCAAACAACAACCAAATGAGATGGCCGCCAGGGCCTATAAAGCAGTAAAGCCCGGTGAGAACAGCAATAACAACGCTTAAGGCCCAGGGTATAAATCGCAATGGCATATTAGATCGATATTTTTTAACAGAGGCAATCAAACCCTATAAACACTTAAACAGCTTTCAATTTTTTCACAACCGGTTCGAGTGCCACATTAAGTACCTCGGGAACTGCTTCCTCTAAAAGACAAGTCAGTTGCCCGTTTACCCTCGCATCTGCATGAATATAGATCTGACCATAATGGATATCACCATTAACCACAGCCGTTGGATAAATCTCGAGACGATTCTCTACTCTTAAATTTCCATCCAATCGGCCAATCACAATGGCATTTTTACAAACGATATCGCCTCGTAAAATGCCTGTCGTGTCGATTACAGCGGTATCTTCTGAAAGGGGATCCAGTTTTATATTGCCAACACATTCCCCAGAAATGAGCAGGTGCCCTTTGATGGCCTGATCACCCTGAATGACCGAGCCCGCGCCGATGATGTTACTAAATACCAAATTGGTTGGGGTGGATGGATGCTTAGCTGGAACATTAAACATAGGGGTCTCCGCAGTTTTATTTTGAGATTCATTCTAAGCCTAAAGGTAGGTCAAATTGATTACGAATACGCATTAGACTAGGGTAAATACTAATCTTGGCTAGGATTTATATATGAAATCTCAAGAAACGATGGGGATAACCTAAAATTAGTCCATGACCAGAAAATTAGTCCCCAATTCATACCTATGGGCTGCGATGGTCTTCATGACTGCAGTGGTTTTAAGTGGATGCAGTAAAAACGATACTGAAAAAAGTAAGCAAGGCTATTGGCTACCCGATACCAAAGAAGAACAACTGCCCTTGGTAGCGCATAACGGTATTAGCTTCACTGGTTCCAAGGATCAAATTAAGAACCAATACAAATGTACTGAGTATGAATCCACCTTAAGTTGCAAAATAAAAGTGGATGACAAAGAAGATCACGTCTGGATTATGTTTAATGAGGCCAATAGACTCATTGTGATTAAGCGGGAACTAGGTTATTTCAATGCAGAACAAGCACAACAGATTATTGAGCGGTTTACCCTTAAATATGGACTTGATTATGAGCCTACGGAGGGTCAAGAAAGTGCATTTAAGGCCGGTCTACGAAAAACAAAAACCTATGTATTTGGGAAGGGCCAAGTGGCTTTTCAGATTGGACGCAGTCTTAACAACCGTAATGAACTGATGTTGATCTATTACTTCCCTGAAGATGTTGGTGTCACCTTTGCTAAAAGTATTCAGAACTAGAGAAGCGCTCGCCCAGGCTTTAAAAGTTCAGGGGTAAATTGAACATCCGGCAAATCCTTAGTAAAACCACCATCTTTAACTTCATAGGCCCAAGCTAAAATGATTGCGATCGCCTCAAACAAAGGCGCAGGTATCGACTCTCCGATATCTAATTGATTAAAAAGATAGCGTGCTAACGGCGGTATTTGAGCAATCGGTACCTTATGCTCGGTAGCAACCTCCCTAATTCGGAGAGCAAGTGCATCGGCACCTTTGGCCAAGATTATCGGGGCACTCATACGCTCAGGATCATAGCGAATAGCAACGGCATAATGCTCTGGGTTAGCCAAAACGACATCTGCTCTTTCAATCGCAGACATCATGCGTGAAGATGCAATCTGACGCTGACGTTGACGTAATCGCGCCCGAACTTCGGGAGATCCCTCTGATTCCTTAAGCTCCTGCTTCATCTCTTCAGGACTCATTTTAATTTGCTTGCGAAAATTAAATAATTGCAAGAACGCATCACCAATTGCAATTGCTAGTAAAGGTGCCATTAATAAAATAAATCCACTGACAATAAATGAGCTCGTGTTTTCTAGTGCCAAATTGAAATCAAGATTAATAATCGATCGCAGAAAAGTAAATAATCCATAGAGATAGGCTGCACTCACACCTAGAATCAAAATTGTCTTAAAGATATTTTTTACAACCTCTAGCAAAACAATGACTGAAAACATTCTGGCTAGGCCTGCAAATACATCTAAGCGCTCTAAATTAAATCGGAATGCTAAATACGCTTTGAAGTTAACCAAAAATAAAGATGCGAAGATCGATATGATCCAAATGATCAGCAGGATTACTCCCGTTACGAATAACACAATAAGAAATGCCCCAGAAGTCCATTCCGAAATATGGTCTACCAAGGTAATTGGCTTAGAAAACTGCAGGCCAGATTGCATCATGATGACAAGCTGACGCATTAATAAGGGGCCAGTCGTCAGGATAAAAATTATAAATCCCAAGAGCAAAGCAAACGTGGTGATATCACGCGATTGCGGAAGTTGGCCCTGCTCCCGAGCACGTTGAATGCGTCGCTCGGTTGGTTCTAGTTCTCGTTCTTGCGAATCGTTTTGATTTTCGGCCAACTGGGCTCCAAGGCTCTATTTTGCGGCTTAGTTTAATTTCTATTATCCCCAATGCCTAAGCAGATAGGAATAAATAACCGTAAATCGTGAAGACGATAAGGCATTTCCTGAGGCCGGTTACAAGCAATTGCCTAAAAATACTTGTTTTAAATCAATTATTTATATAGTATTAGCTCTGAAGCTATGCATTAAAATTGGATTAATAGACATGGACACGATTAAGGTACTCATCACCAATCAAAAAGGCGGGGTCGGCAAAAGCACGATTTCTGCTAATTTGGCTGCGTATTTGGCGATCCAAGAAAGCAAAAAGGTTTCTTTAATTGACTTTGACAAGCAATCATCTGCCTCGCGCTGGGCCAGCAAGGCACCAAATATCGGTCTTGAAATTCATCAAGCCAACCTTGAGTACAAAAATAGCGGCTTAACTCTTCTAGATGCCCGCGCTCTGTTACGAAACTTTTCGCTCAACGCCGATATTTGTATTGCTGATCTAACGTGGACACACGCCATTCCCTATGAGTTTCTCTTGGATTTTGACATCATTTTGGTGCCCAGTTCGACCGCCAAGTTCGAAATGGCCAGCACAGAAATATTTATCCTTGAATATGCTCAACTCTACCTTTCCAAGTTCTCAAACAACAAACAGCTAATTTTGGTAGCCCCCAGTAGAGTGGATAAAACTTTCTCCTCTGCTACTGCATTTACTAATTTAGAGTTTTTAAATAACTGCTTAATTGCACCACCCATTTTTGTTGCCCCCAATATCGATCAGTACGTCTATCACGACTTCTTATTTTTATCGACCGATGAGGGAGTTTCCAATAACTTTATGGAATTTGGTCGTTTTGTACATGACAAGATTGTTGCGCGAGCCGTACAAAAATCTCAAACGGCTAACGTTAATCAATACACCGGCCTAGTTGGTAAAAAACTTAGCATCCTCGACGATTACCGCTTGGGACGAATTCGGGCTCGTAATGGCGAGACGGGTGATCAGGAAGCTAGAGATGCCATTTCTAAGAAAGTGGGAGAAATGACTACCAGCTTTATACCCCACTTCCTGAAAAAGAATAAAGACAAACCCGATCATTGATCGCTAGTTTGTACTTGAATAAATCGTTTTAAGCATTGCAATCATTTGTAGGTATTTAGGTGGCATCCCAAAAGATGCGGCATTTTCAACCCCGGTAGTCTTGGTTTTTGAGATGGCGGCTAGTATTTCTGGGTCGATCTCAATTTTCTTAGGCACCTCGTCTAAATCGAAATCGCCATCCGCTTTAGCAATCACGATCTTTTGAACGGTAGGGATATCGTTCTTGATTAAGACAATCCACGTATCCGTTAAAAGTGTGCTGTTTCGAAATAAGCCCCATCGGCCCCAATAAGTTTGGCTGTCAATGAAATAGGAGTCTTCTTCGTAAACCTTTAAATCGCTACCGCTATATTTGTAATGCGATACTGCATTTTCATATAAATCGGCCACAAAAAAATGGGTGCGTTCTTCCGAAGAAATCTCGATAGGCGCCAAAGTCGGCAGCAACGTCTCAAATGCCTTTAAATCAAGCATACATTGCGCAACGCGTGCCTCAGGATTGGGGTGGGAAGCGCCATGCATGAAATCAGATTCTTGTGCCTTGGTGCCATCAGGTAAATATTGATCGGCTAATTTCTTAATTGCCGTAAATAACGCAATCGAGCGGTTGGATAGGCCGTATTTACTGATCCAGTATTTTTCAATCTCAAGAGTGGCTTGGGAGAGTTGCTTTAAGAGTAGCTCATCTTTTGTAAAGTGAGCACTGTAATTAAAGAAAATTTGATTTAGGCGCTCTTCTGCCCCATTAGCGCTCTTGACCTTAGCGTGCCAAAATTCATTAAAGTCTTGGTAGTTCGCACGTGAACAATAAGGTAAATAAGCAACCACATTGAATAAGGCTTGGCACATTACTTCTGCACCAGATTTACCACCTAATACAGCATTAAAGAGTCCCAAAAGAATACTTTCTGATCAAAAGAACAATACTAAGCTACGCCAGCATCTTTTTTCATTTTCATCAATTGGTCGGCTCGCTCTTTCATTTGTTTGACCTTACGGTTACGATTCTCAACCTCGTAGTTATATAGCATTGCCTCATATAGTCGCTTGCGCAAAAGCTCCGAAAGCACTGCGATTACGAAGAGGTTGAAAAACATCCACCAGAGATCGGCCACCAATAGAATATCCGCGATGCCTAGGCATATGACACTCGCTAAGCGTAGAAAGTTTGTTTCAGAAAACTGTACTTCATTCATTGCTCAAAACCCAAAATTTTTCTAGGACACTCTTTATATCAAAAAACTGCGGAGCCTTCTACCCTTTGGTTATCCAAAGTAATGCAATTCTGTGCTGATTTGTTAAATTTAATCCGAATGGAAATTATAAGGTATTGATTTATATGTAATTTTTAGGAATTCGGGTCAGCCTCTAGCTGTTTTACCATTCGATCGCATTGCGCCTGCAGCTCGGGGCTCAATTTAGCCTTATAGGCATCTGCTTCTGCCTTGGCAATCGGGTTACCACCCTTTTGAGCAGATATGACCAACCAGGCATAGCCTCGAGCAGGGTCTTGCTGTACTCCCCTACCATCCATGTACATTTTGGCAAGGTTGTAGCTTCCAACCGAGCTACCTGCGAGTGCCGCTTTTTTGAACCAAAAGACAGCTTGGGTCTCGTCCCTCTCCAAATTGACCCCGTATTCATAGCGACCGCCAAGCTCCACCATCGCCATGGTATTGCCATGATCCGCTGCTTTAATCATCCAAAACCAGCCTTGGCCAACATCTTGCTTAGTGCCGATTCCTTGTAAATACATTTTTGATAAATCATATTCAGCTCTGGTATCGCCAGACTCGGATAGCTTTTTAAATAGTTCAAATGCTTTTTGGTAGTCGCCACCCTCATAGGCAGATCGTGCGCGTTGATAATCTGAACAGGCAACCACAAATAGACTGAAGACTAGAATCAAAAAAATTCGCATATTGATTAAGCTGAAATCTACAAGTTCATTACTTCTTAGCCGGTGCTTTGGGTGCTGCTGCATCGGCAGCCTTAGGTGGCAAATCCTTTAGATCTTCATCTTCCTCTGCATTATCGCCAGCTGGTTTAGCATTGACTAGGGGAGCCGCTTTGGGCTCTACACGATAACTAGCACCGAGATCACCACCCACCAATCGGGCAAACCCACCAATATAACGGCGGCCCAGATCTGGGTAATACGGCTCACTTGCTAAATAACCTTTACTACGAATACACGACTGCGTATTAATACTTCCCTCACAGCTCGCTACTGCTGAAAGACGTCCAACCTCATATTGCTCGCCAAGGAAAAAAATAAATATGATGAATGCCAAAGGGGCTACAAGCCAGATGAGCAGCTTTTTGAGATAGCCAAATAACATATCGACTTTTGGATTCATCTTGATGCTCTCCTTATTGGCGAGAAATTTTACTTGTTTCTGAATCTAGGCGACTAGTTTGGCTAATTGATTTACGCGCGTTAGACATGGATTCATTGTTATGAAGACGGGCATATACCTCAATGGTGCGCGGGTCATTATGAATAGCTGAGTTTCTCATGGCATTGTACATATCTGCCGCAGCGTTCTTTTTTTCCATATCCAGATAGCCCATTGCAGCACAGTAATAAAAATCAGTTGCCTTATCTTTATTCTTTATCCCAACATAGCCAAGATCAGCGATTTCACCCAAGTATTTACAAGCATCAGGGTTCTTAATAGCAGCATTGATCATTAAATTCTTTTCAGCCAGCCTGAATTGGTCAAGGGCATAACGACGAAATACAGTAGCTGACAATATGAAGTCGGGGTCTGTGATTAAGGTTGCTCTACCAACATAGTATTTACCGCGCTCATAGGCTATCAAACCGCGGTAATAACTTGCATCAAGATCCTTTTGCTTCACTAAATCATCAAGACGATCAGTAACTCGAATGATAGCTATGTTGTATTTAATGACTTCATCTTCGGGCTGAATGCATTTGGGATTTTGGACACATGCAATAGCCAGAATCATCTTTCCATACAAACGTTGATAACGATGGTACAGTTTTTCAGCTTCACTTTGAGACTTGGCTTTTGGTTTTACGGCTTCAGGTGAGGCCTGCGCTCCAGGGAGCGATGGCTTCTTTTCAGCAGACCAAGAGGGACTATTGATTAAAAGCGCGAGAGCAAACAGAACAATCTTGATATTCATGGCTTATTTACCCATGCTATCGCTTTTTTGAGCTGGTTTTGCAGGCAACTCCAGTTGCGGATTACGCGGTGATTTCTTTTCCTCTTCTTTGGGACTTAATGTTGCTGGAGCCCTTAAGTTTTGTGGTATCTCTTGTGCGCCAGGCTTGACATTCTCAGATGCTGGTTTTGGTGATGGAGGCGGGGCGGCTTTCTTAGCCTCCTCCTTAGGCGCTGCTGGGGGCGCTTTCTTTGGCTCTTCCTTGGGCATAAATTGCGCCGGCGCTCTTAAATTTGGGGGTATCTCTTGCGTGCCAGGTTTGACGTTATCTGGGAGCTTTTCAACTCTTGCTTTTTCATAAGCTGTTTTATCAGCATTATTAATGGGCTTCTTATTCAGAATCGTTATGGAAATCCGGCGATTTAAGGGATCTTTTGGGTCTTGCGCATTTAATGGAATCGTATCGGCAAAACCAATCACCTGAGATACTTTTGACTCATTTAAGCCGCCAGCGACCATTTCACGTCGTGCTGCAAGCGCTCGTTCTGTCGATAACTCCCAATTACTATAACTAGCATTTGCACTGTAGCGAGTATTGTCTGTATGCCCCTCGATACGAATCGTGTTTGGAGAGCTTTTTAGTGCATTACCAATAATACGCAATAGACGTTTTGCGGCGGGTGTCGGATTTGCACTCCCAGAGGCAAAGAGTGGTTTATTTTTCTCATCGACCACCTGAATTCTCAAGCCCTCGGCTGAGATATCCATGAAAATCTGCCCCTTGGCATTCTTTAACTCTGGATCAGAATCGACTTGTTTATTGATATCGTCTCGAACCATTTCATTCTTGGTTCGATCTTTGCGGGCATTCTCAATTTCGGTTACCGAAGAATCACTAATCCGTCGTTGCTCAGTATCCGCATCGGCACGACTTTCTTCACCAACATTTTTAGAGATATTGTCACCGCCACCTTTAATAATCCGAGTGGCATCCCCCGAACCTTGGCCGCCCGATAATGAGACCCGCAATGGATTCTGAAAGTAGGAAGAAATGCCTGCAAGGTCGCCAGCCGTGGTGGAGCCTAAAACCCACATGAGCAAGAAGAAAGCCATCATTGCTGTCACGAAGTCAGCATATGCAATCTTCCAAGCGCCTCCGTGATGTCCATGACCGCCTTTTTTAACGCGCTTGATAACAATTGGCGGCGCGTCATTTTTGGCCATGACTATTTTCCTTTAACTGCTTTGGTACCCTCATCCAACTCTGCAAACGTTGGGCGTTGATAGGTGAACAATACCTTGCGTCCAAATTCAACGGCTGCTGCAGGTGGGAAATTATTCAAGCTAGCAATCAAAATGGCTTTTACAGCCATGTAAGAACGTGTATCTGCTTCGAGGTTTTGCTCCAACACTTTAGCTACTGGGGATACGAAGGCGTAGGCCAACAAAATACCAAGGAAGGTACCCACCAAAGCTGCGCCAATGAGTTTTCCTAGTTCAGCAGGGGGTAGACCAATAGAACCCATGGTATGCACCACACCCATCACCGCGGCCACGATCCCGAACGCTGGTAATCCGTCGCCCACGTTTGTTACAGAAGCCACTGGAATATGCCCTTCTTGATGATGGACGTCTAACTCTTGCTCCATCAAGCTCTCAATTTGGATCACATCCAAAGAACCGCCGAGCATCATTCTTAAGTAATCGGTAATAAAATCGACCAAATGGTGGTCTTTGGTGACTGAGGGATATTTCTCAAAGAGAGGGCTAGCCTCTGGCTCTTCAATGTCACCCTCTAGGGACATCAATCCATCCCGCTTAATTTTTTGTAAGATCTCAAACATTAAGCACAGTAAATCTAAGTGCATTTGTTTTACTGCAGATTTAGTTTTAAAGGCACTACCGAGTGCAGCGAAGGTCTTTTTCAGATTGATCATACTGTTTGAGGCAATCATGGTCCCAACAGCAGCGCCTACGATGGTCAATACCTCGGTAGGTTGCCATAACACCATGATGTTTCCACCGTGGAGGGCATAACCCCCCAAGGCGCAACTCATCGCAATGATCCAACCAATCGGAATATTCATACGTTTATTTCACTAAAAACTACAGTTTTGAAAACAAAGAGCTCTGTTGCAAACGTGCAAACATTGCCTGGGCAGCATTTAACAAAGTTTGTGCTCGTGTATATGCAGCCGTAGCT
Source organism: Polynucleobacter sp. (assembly GCA_036746715.1). Classification (GTDB taxonomy): domain Bacteria; phylum Pseudomonadota; class Gammaproteobacteria; order Burkholderiales; family Burkholderiaceae; genus Polynucleobacter. The sequence continues at coordinate 11,848 of DAIODQ010000011.1, forward strand.
TCAGCTAAATTGGTATCCAATAACGCCGACGCGGTTGCTGCCATTTCTGTGCCAATCTTAGACATCGCCTCTTTGGATATATCAACCTGCGCCGCTATACCGCCACTTCTTTGTTGTGCTGTGGTGATTCTATCAAATATGTCATTTAAGCCAGATTCCACTGTACTGGCGCTGTTTGTAAGGGCTGAGCCAGTTGCTCGTTGATCCAAATAAGTCACAAAATCATTGATTTTTGTATAGAGAGCTGACTGGGTAGGGTCTGCAAGGGTTCCGCCATTAAATGCGTCCGTAAATTCAACGCCTGACTTTACTGTCACATTTGGCTCAATTTGCACATTATTAATCGTCTCTGGGAAGATTGGATTGCCAGTAGCATCTTTGGCAGACATTTGCGATTTAATCGTATCCCGAATTTGCTCCATCTGAATCTTTAAGGCTTTAAAGTTTGTACTATTTAATGCTCCATTTTGAGACTGCACATAGGCCTGCTTAATCACTATTAACTCATCAATAATGGTCCCCATTTGGGATTGAGCAATGGCATGGGAGCTGGCCACGTAGTTTTGATTCGTTTTATACATCTCCAAACGCGCTACATCAAAATCTAAGCGCACACCCCTTGATACTGCGTATGGATTATCGGAGGCTTTGCTGTAATTGTTGCCTGTACCAATCTTTTTTTGCCATTCCATCGCATCCGCTAGGCTATTGTTCATCGACTGCACGCCTGCTTCTAAGATCTGGTTTGATGAGACTCGCATAATTTATCCGTTTCTAGTTCATGATCGCTAAGAGCGTATTGAACATTTGATTACCAGTCTGTAGTATCTTGGTGGAAGCGCTATATAACTGCTGATACTTCAGTAAGTTTGCAGCCTCTTCATCTAAATTGACACCCGAAAGCTGTTCGCGCTGCTCTTTGAGGTTAGACAGCACAACTTCATCTGCTTTCTTAGAATTTCTCCAAGTAGCAATCTGAACACCAACATCAGTCACTAAGTCAGCGACAACATTTCCTAGTAGCGTACTTTTCTGTTCTGCGCTATTTGCTTTTGTAGAAGTAATTAATGGTGTGTACACCTTAGTTACATTGTTATAACTGTAATAACTTAATGGGTCACTTGGTGCAATTGCTACAAAATTTTCTGCTAGTAATTGAGCCCCAACAAGTGCTGAATTCGATTGGCCAACACTGTTATACATGCTCGCCATATCGGCTTCATTTTCTAGAGTTGGTATTAGTCTTGTTAGATCAGCGCTATCTGAATCCAAACTTGAGTATGTATTCGATCCAACCTTAAATCCAAAAATGGCAACGGCTGTTGGTGATGTTGATGATGTTTGACCTGCCTCGTTGGCTATCTTTACAAGTGCTAGAGCAGTGGTATTGAGTCGTTGCTCCATCTTGGGAATGAACTCATTCGCCATTTTAAGTAATGCACCTGCTTGCCCACCATCTACGGTCTGAATCGTCTGCATGACTTGGCCGCCCGATGGGTTGGCGCGATTAAATTCAACCGCAATACTCTTACCATCACCATTTACCGAAACTTTATTAGATATGCCGCGCTCGACTAAAGGCAAGCCTGCAACAAACTGGGTTCCTGTTCCATCTGAATTAATTAATGACTGACCGCCTACCAATTTTTGTAAGTTAGTCAAGATGCGGTCGCGCTCATCCAATAGATCTGCAGATGGCGCTGTATTTCCTGGACTATTTCCCTTCAGAATACGTTGATTAATATCCGCCAACGCTGGTAAATAAGTATTGATCTGTCTAACGGTATCGTTAAGCCCTGTGGCTGTATCACTCTTGAGTTGTCCGACTAGAGTAGTAATTCCTGTCATCCGTTGCGATACAACGTTTGCAGACCCTGTAATTGCTGCCGCTAGTGCTTTATTACTTGGATCGGCAGCGTAATTACCCAGCACATTAAAAAATTCTGTAATTGCAGAACTTAATCCCGCTGACTTATCCGCAATCACACTATCAATTGTTGATGTGTATTGCACTAAGGTTTCTGAATACGAAGATTTTGCTTGCTGATTGAGTAACTGGGCGCCAATCAGCGATGAATACTCGCGAGTAAATCCCTCGACTGCAAAACTACTGCCATTCAGCATTAATGAGTTTGGCGCAAGCGCATCCATCACGGTGCTGGCGCTACGCCGTGAGAACCCCTCTATCGAGGTCCCAGCTACGTTTTGCGACGTTACTAAGATTCCCGCTTGGGCAATCTTAAGGGCCGCACTAGCTGATTCGTTAATGGAATAAATGCCCATGTATTCTTTCTAAGCTCTTAATTCTTATAGGGAAGTGGATTGGGCCGCATGTATTTATTCAGTGCAGGCGAAGCCACTTCATCTTTACTGTTTACGGCTTTTTTCTCACTATTGATTAATTGCTTGATATTTGACTGTTCTAGCAATTGCTCTGCCATTTTTTCCCCAAACCCAATTTTTTGGGTCTTTGATAATAGGTCGGCTAACTGGTCATCCATCATTTGTAAATAAGCCATTGACATACTGCTTTTGGTTTCAGTTCCGCTGATATTGCTATTACGGGCAACACTGAGCATTTGGCGCAATAATGTTCTTTCAAAGCCTTGTGCTGCCTCCCGAATCTTCTTTTCAGATTTCGTGATGTCTTCCGGCTTCTTGGCTGATTCAGACTTATTAATTAATCGTGCCGTTGATGAATCAACAGTTGTCATCATGAGCGCTGGGACCATTAGATGACCTCCAACTCAGCTCGTAATGCACCTGCTGCTCGTAATGCTTGCAAGATCGATATCAGATCTTGTGGTGTTGCTCCCAGCATATTGAGGGCCTTTACAACCTGATCTAAATTTGCACCGCTTGCAACACTGATTAAGCTATTTTCTTTACCGTTATCCGTGATCGTTGCAGTGTCTTGCGTAGTCACTGCAGTCTGTCCGCGACTAAATGGTAGAGGCTGACTGGTCGTTGGGGTTTGCTCAATTTTGACTGTCAAACTTCCGTGTGCAACAGCGGATGGTGACAACTGTACTGCTTGATTCATCACCACTGATCCTGTTCTTGAATTTAGTATGACTTTTGCTGGTCCACTGACCGGCGGTACATCTAAATCTTGTAAGGCTGCCATAAAGGCTGTTCTTCGTAATGGTTCTGTTGGTACTCGAACGTTTAATGCTCGAGCATCTATCGGGATTGCAGTTCCTAAACCAAAACGTCTACCAATCGCCTCAGCTGTTCGTTGCATCAGTCCAAAATCTGCACGACGGAGATCCAGCTGCACAAACTCATCGACTAATAAGGAAGGTACAGCTCGTTCAATAATTCCGCCAGACGGTATCCGACCAGCAGACAAATGATTCACAGAAGTTTGAGCTCCGCCAGCGGCTGCTCTCGCTCCGCCAATCACTAAGCTACCCTGAGCTTGAGCATATACCTGACCATCAGCCGCTTTTAATGGTGTCATTACTAAGGTGCCGCCCTTTAAGCTAGTGGCATTCCCTAAAGATGAAACTGTTACATCAATTTGTTGACCTGGCTTAGCGAGCGCTGGAAACTCTGCGGTTACCATTACGGCAGCTGTATTACGTAACTGAGCCTGTGTACCAGTCGATGGCAAGGTAACGCCCAACACACCAATCATCTGCAATACGCTTTGTAAGGTAAATGGGGTTTGCGTGGTTTGGTCGCCTGTTCCATCCAAGCCAACCACCAAGCCATAACCAACTAATTGGTTTGGACGTTGTCCTGAAATATCAGTAAAGTCTTTGATTCGATCTGCGAAGACCGTGTTTGAAAAGACACTGATACTTAGTATCAGGATAAGCTGTTTGAGGGTTTTAGATTGAAATGTCATATTGATTAGAATGGTGCCAACTTCAATAGTAGTCGTGTAAACCAACCCGTTCCTTGGGTGTCATCGGTTGCGCCACGACCACGGTATTCGATTCTGGCATCGGCTACTTCTTGAGACGAAATTCGGTTAAAGACCAAATTATTGGGGTTCACAATTCCACCAAAGCGAATAATTTCTTCTTCATTGCTAATCGCTACCTGCTTCTCACCTGCCACAACTAAATTACCATTGGACAGAATCTCAATAACCGTAACCGTAATCGTTCCAGCAAAAGTATTGTTAGCTGCGCTGCCACCAGCACCCTCACTCTTTACTTCTCCTGTTCCACTAAAGTTAGCAATATCAGAAATTCCCGTATACCAACCTTTTGGAACGCTTGCTGCCCCTGGTGCAAACTGACTGGTCACATTTGCTTTACGAGCAGCAGACATCGATGTGTTCTTGGCAGCACTAGTGGTTTCATTCAAGATAACGGTCAGTGTATCGCCCACGTTTCTGGCGCGACGGTCCTCAAATAAAGGGCGATGGCTCACCATCGATACATAGGGCCCACCAGAATTTGCTGGGTATAAGCTGCCCATATTGGCCGATGTTTCTTGAATCGGTTTTGGTCTTGCAGTTGTTGGTGTCTGCAACAATGTTGGTCGATCCGCACTGGCACATGCGCCCAACAAACCAGCACATACAGTAGCTAAGGTTAAGTAAGCAAGGGTTCGTTTATAGATAGTCATATTACTGCCCCAAATTACTAACACGTTGCAAGATTTGATCAGAAGCGGTTACCGCTCTTGTATTAATTTCGTAGGCACGTTGTGCTGCGATTAGATTGACTAACTCCTCGGCGACGTTAACGTTGGATTGCTCGACATAGTATTGTTGGATCGTTCCCATACCATTCGTACCGGCGATCTGGTTTTGTGGAGTTCCAGATGCAGGGGATGGGATAAAGTTATTACCACCAATTGCCACGAGACCGGCTGGGTTCGCAAAATTTGCCATGGTCAGCTGACCAGCTTGCGTTAATGTGCTTGAGCCCTGCGTGGAGTATTGAACTAATCCTGCTGAGCTGATGGTGATTCCAGTTGCTGTAGAGGGTATTACACCTGCACCGGCAACCGTATTTCCTGCTTGGGTCACTATTTGTCCAGTTGCACTTAGGCTAAATTGACCCTGTCGTGTATAGGCTAAGGTACCATCTGCAAGCTGAATCTGAAAGAATCCGTTACCGTTGATCGCTACGTCTAACTGATTACCGGTTTGCAACATGGAGCCCTGAATCATGATGCGTTCAGTCGACGTTACCGCTGATCCAGCACCAATTTGTAATCCTGTGGGTAATAAGTTTTGAGCATTACTTGATGATCCAGCTGCACGCAAGGTGGTGTACAACAAATCCTGAAACATCGGTTGTACACGTTTAAATGCTGTTGTTGAAGAGTTTGCGAGGTTATTGGTAATCACATCCAAATTCATTTGCTGGGCATCCATCCCAGTCTTTGAAATCCATAGTGAGCGTAACATGCTGTTCTCTTTCTTCTAATTAACCACGTGACAAGGAGAGCAAACTTGTAGCTGCCCGTGCATTTTGGTCTGCGGTTTGCACTGCTCTAAAGTTCAAATCAAATAATCGACTCTGGTCAATCATCTGTACCATCGCTAATGTTGGATTAACATTGCTTAGCTCAAATGCTCCTTGAGCGACACGCACCGTTCCATCTGGCGGAGCTTGGGTTCCCGGAAGATCATAAAATCCATCTTCCATGCGTTGCAAACTATTCGGATTGGGGTTTACTAATTTCAACTTACCAGCCTGATTTAAAAACTGAGTTCCAGGCAGTTGTGTAAATACAGCACCATCTTCTGCAATTTGTACAGTAGCGTTTGGCGGTATCGTAATCAGGCCACCAGTTCCCACTACGGGTATATCTTTTCCAATCTTTAATGTGCCGTTTTCATCAACCATGAACTTACCAGCTCTGGTATAGGTTTCTTGACCATCGGGTCGACGCACTGCAAAAAATCCATCGCCCTTAATAACAACATCAAGCGGGTTACCTGTCGTTTGCACTGACCCGGCCGTGAAATTACTCCCTGGTGTGGTATCAATTGCAAATACCCGTGAGTCTGCTCCATTCCCCTTGAATGGCTCACCATCACCCCGTAATGGCACAGCTCGAAATGCGCTAATCACCTCTTTGAATCCGGGTGTCAGACCATTCGCTAAGTTATTACTTGTTACCGCCAATTGCTCGGTTGATGCCTTAGCACCGGTCATCGAGACGTAAGCGAAGCGATTAATCATGATGGCTTATGGATCCTATGGTTTGGCTTATTGACCGATACGTAATGTGTCGTCAACGAGTGTTGCAACCTGCACCTTAGTAGCCTGTGAAGCTGCTGAGTAAGCGCGTTGTAGAACCATTAGTTTTACGAGTGACTGAGTCAGGTCAACGTTAGACTCTTCCACTGATTGAGAGCGAATTGCGCCCATTTGTGAGCCATTTGGTTTATCAATCAATGGATCACCTGATGCTGCAGATGCCTGAAAGCCATTACCACCAACAGGTATTAATCCCTCAAAATTATTAAAGGCGGCCAATACTAGTTGACCCTTCACGACAGATTTACCATTGTCATATTGAGCAACTAACTTCCCATAATTATCAAATGAATAGGCTGTTAATTGGGATGTTGCTGATCCATCCTGTTCGTTCTCATAGGTTTGTGCAACCGATGAGAATCCAGTCATATTTGTGCTATCCAATACAAACTGTACTGTTCCACCATTCGCTGTTTTACCCCACGAGGAACCAGCGCCACCAGATGCATCAATGGACATGCGCGTATTAAATTGTGGTCTACCAAACTGGTCTCGCGATAAGGAATCGATATTCTTACCACCGACAAAGGCCATCGTTCCCAATGACGTTTGCTCTTGTGTAGTTGTTGCACCAATACGGATTGTTGAGGTTCCAGTTCCTGTCGAGGTTTGACCTACGGGTACACCATCCAGTGTTGCAAATACAGCAAATCGATCAACCTCAACCTTATATTGGGCTGTATCGCCTTTTGATGTTATTTGCTTAATCGACAGATTAGTTCCGTCTGAGAGAGCGAGATTATAAGTCGCCCCCAAAGTCCCTGTTCCAACTTTATTAGTCAATACAGCTAAATCTGTTACATTTGATCCTGTCGTGGTGCTTGTAAATTTCACTGTAGATCCAGTTGCAGTTCCAGTAGTCCACCCACTTAAGGTTCCACTCCAAGATCCATTACTTACAACATTACCAGTACGTCCATTGGATAGTCCTGCAAATGCTCCTGCAACAGCTCCAGCCAAGATAGGGCCGCTGGCTGTTAAGGTTAATCCGCCAATAGTTATCGATTCACCAGCGGCTAAATCTCTAAAAGTTGCAACAGAATTTTCAGCAGTATCTTTTGCTTGAGTAGTAACTACATCACCAGCAACAATATTAGTTCCTGAATAGCTTAAATCTGTCACATTTAAACTTGGGGTTGTACTAGTAAACTTTAGTGTTACGCCAGATAAATTCGAAGTGCTCCAGTTTGAAATTGCTCCTGTAAATGTTCCGACTGTAGCACCATCTGCAGAAGTCCCTGAAGTTAAAGTAGCTGTCTGAGCCATTGCTGTTGCCACCTGCTCTGCCGTTGCATTGCCTGAACCAGCAGTAAATGTTCGACCGCCAACTGTGACTGTTTGGCCACTAGTAAGGGCTTTAAATGTTACGATATTAGATTCTGTAACCGCGTCAGAATTTCCGTCTGTTTTACTAAAAGTTGCCCCATTTGTTCCCCCAACAATATTTCCAGAAGCGATATTCGTTAGAGTAATTCCAGAGCCTGTACCACCAATGCTTCCATTACTTGGGATTCTGATCGTGTCACCAGAAAGATATCCGGTTCCACTATCTGTAATCTTGATTGATCCTAATGTTCCATCAGCAGCAATAGTGACTGTTGCTAAAGCGCCAGTTCCTGCGCCATCGGTTTCAAGAGCAACATTCTTATAGATGCCTGGCGAATATCCAGTACCTACAGCAGTTATCGCTACTGATTTAATGCCACTGATGTTCTCCACGCCACCACTTACATAGTTCAACATGCCGTTATAGATTGTCTCAACAGGACCGGTTACTGTAGCTGCTGCTGATGTTGTAGCAATAGTAGTTGCCTGTTCACCATTTAACAATGTTCCCAATGCTTGTTTTGGTTCAAAGGTGAACGTATTTGCACCTGCCTGTTGAGTTAAGACCATATCAACAGAATTAACTTTCTTATAGAACATCGATAAGGTGTGTGACTGACCCTTATCGTCATATACAGTCTGGGATGTCGTTTGGCTATAGCTTGCAGGTGTCTTTGGATCAAATGCGCCACCCGATGTTGGGTTTGCTCTTGAATCTAGATTCACTGAAATTGTTGAGGCCTTCGTTGCTTGTTGAGCATAGGGTGTTGGATCTAGCTTTAGAACAGATTTGGAACTATCTAAAATAGTTCCGCTGGCATCTGCTGCATATCCAACTAAGTACAAACCGTTCTCATTGACGATGCGGTTTTCTGCATCGACTGCAAACTGGCCGTTACGGGTGTACTGGAATTTCTGGGGGTTTTCAGTAGGAACAGTGCCATCAATCTGCTTAGCCAACATAAACATTCCTGGTCCTGCAATTGCTAGATCGAGTGGGTTTTGTGTTCCAGAAATAGTTCCGTAGGTATTGGCGCGACGGATGATCATTCGGGATGTACCCATACCAGCGCGGTCACGGCTTTGGGGATTTTGTGCTTTGAAGAACTGGTCTGCAAAGACGTATTCAGCTTGCTTGTAACCAACGGTTTGCGCGTTCGCAATATTGTTACTGGTGACGTCAATTGCCTCCGAGAAAGCGTTTAGCGCTGATAAACCGATTCCGTACTGTGCCATGTTGCTATCCTTCTTTCTTCAATAATTTTTTAGTTAACCCACTGCTTAACGTCTGATGCTTTGATACTGCGTCCATCTGCCAACTTGAGCATTGCATCACCTAAATTACCTTCTTTTAGGATCGATACGACCGGTGATCCCACATATGGTGTAGGGCTCTCATTAGCGCCTGCATTATTTTTGCCACTAATCTCTACGCGATAGATGCCGTTTGGCATTGCTGCACCATTCGCATCAACTCCATCAAATACAAAATTGGTCATACCGCTATTGAGGTTGCCCAGATCGGCTGTACCTACAACATTCCCGCTAGCATCTTTGATCGTTGCCACTACACCCTGTAATGGATTTGCGAGGTTGGCACCCAACATGACCTCACCACCAGAATAATTAATGGAGCTACCAGCGACCATTGGGCTATGGCCAATCAAAGCTGCCTGATTCATAAAGTTGGCACTTTGCATCTGCGACAGCATGGCTTGCATGGAGGTGTTCATGGTGCCCATACTGCTCACCATATTGAGCTGCGACATTTGTGCGGTCATGGTCGATGCATCCATGGGACTCATCGGATCTTGGTTCTTAATCTGAGCAATTAGAAGCGTTAAGAAGTTTTGGGTCTGATCCGCTGCGCTTGTACCGGTATTGGGATTTGTATCCTTTGGCTTATTCGCTGCCGCTGGATCGTACATCCGAATTCCGCTCATTCCTGAAGTTGCCATAATGTCCTCGATTTACCTTACTTACCTAAGTCCAATGTCTTTAGCATCAACTGACGCGAAATGTTCATTGCTTCAATATTCATTTGGTAGGAGCGCTGTGCCGAGATCATGTTGACCATCTCTTCAACCGGGTTCACATTGGGCATATCCACATAACCTGCTGGATCTGCCTTGGGGTGTCCTGGGCGGTACTCTCTGCGAAATGGCTCTTTACTCTCCACGATTTCCGTGACAGCCACTCCTGAACCTGCTTTATTTGGGGTTGGTATTGCAGAGAAGACCACCTGTCGTGCCCGATATGCACGGCCATCGGGGCCCGAGACGCTCTCAACGTTGGCGATGTTGGACGAGATCACGTTCAAGCGCATCGCTTGAGCGGTCAGACCAGTAGCACCAATATCAAAGGACGATAGGAGACTCATGAGGATTGTCCAGTAATGGCTGACATACGACTCTTAATGGTTCCGCCCAAGAAAGTCAGCGCCGCTTCGGTAAAAACGGAGTTCTTAGTAAATTGGCTAAGCTCTATATCGCTATCGACGGTATTACCATCCATGGATGGCTGGTTGGGTACTCGATACAGCAAGCCAGGATCATCTGCCGCTGGCTGAATAGTAATATGAGCTTGATGGGTTGTAGCTAGTGGAATGGTGTTTGGAAAACGATTTTTGCCAGAGAGCTCGTTCTCGAGGGTCTTGGCAAAGTCAATATCACGCGCTTTAAACCCAGGAGTATCCGAGTTGGCCAAATTATTGGTCAAGATTTCTTGACGACGCGTGCGCAACTTTAGCGCAGCTTCGTTAAAAACCAATGAGTCATATTTTGGTACAGCGTTCATGATTACTTTCCTCAAAATCCACCCAGAGCAATAGGCTCAAAGTTCATTTGTTAGTCAGTAATAAGCAAAAGCTATGCCAAGATAGATAAGTAATTGTTTTTATTGGTTATTTAAGTGATACCGCGGAGTCAATTTGACCCCTTTAGCCAGTAACGCTTGGCATCGCAATGGGATGTCCAGAAAAAGCGGTAATTTTTGCCGGTTTAGAGCGAATCTTAGCTTTAACGCGACTCTTTAATAATCCGATCACCCTTAATTTGTAAAGGCCTGACATTATTGTTATAGATTTGGCCAAAGCTATGAACCTGCTGGGCGCTGACCAATATGGGGTTTTTCATGACGATCCAAGTAACTCCCTCGGTACACGGTGGCTCAGTCAGAGATCCCATATACGTGAAATAAGTACGATCCTCCGGCAAGAGTTGCTGCGGGTTAATCGCAACGTCTCGGGGGGATGCAACCTGATTTTTGACCAGGGGAACATGATTTAAAAGAACCTGAAACAAGGGGTTTTCTTTGGGGGCGCTATCCCACCAGGACTTTTTAGCAGCCTCGAATAATTTTGGCGAGGAACTCAGCATCACCTCCACAATGACCTTACTACCATCAAAATGCTGATGCACCAACTGAATCGACATCTCGGCGCGCTCGCCATTAAAAGCAGCTTCACTGGGCTTGTGAATATTAAACCCAAGCAAGCGGTATTGCTTCTCATTGAGGGTGATGTTGTTGCCCTCCGCACCAATCACCTCGAGGGTGCGTCCGTTATCCATCAGAGATAAGAAGAATGGACGATACTCAAACATCAGAGGGCTTAAGCTTCCCTTCACCGTGTTATCAAAATTTATATTAATGGGAGATTGCATCTTCCCTTTTGCGCACAGCTGATTCTCTTTTCTTAGATTTACCCAATTTTCAGGCCCAGCAGGTCCATCGGCGTAGGTCCACGGAGTCTCAGGAATTAATTCTTCCTTAACCTTAATCACGGGTGTTTCTGCCTTGGGCGACTCTTTTGGTTTTGCCTCAGCCTTTTTTTCCACTTTCACATCCGGCTTAGCCTCGGCTTTTGGCACTGGGAATGGTGGTGGTAGATCGCTACTTCTCAAGACAATATCCCCCGAGCCTTTATTGATTTTCTTAACCAAAGCTTCAGACATATCCTGATCGGGATTATTGGCTGGCTTTGCTGCCACAGGAGCAGTCGTGGGCTTAGCGACCGCAGTGGGCGCTGTAGGAGTGGCAGAGGGGCTTACTGGCTTGGCGGTTTGTGCCGCTGCTGGAGAAGGTTCTTTTGACTTGTTGTCGTCGACGGCAAAGGAAGGTATTGCTGCAGCCATAAGGCTTACAGAAAGGAACAGTCGGGCTTTAGAAGTTAGGTTCATGCGTTTTATACGGATTTAATCGAGAGACCGTTAAGTAAGTTAGTAAGTACTTTAGTTACGGAGTTTTCTTGACAGGGGCTTTTACAGGACTTGACGGCTTTGTCACTGTCGTTGGAGTCAAATTAGGCAAGGGATCGATTTGAGGGGTCTTGCTGGTCGCAAACATCCACTCGCATTTCATGAGGCCGGCCGTATTTTCTTGACTATTTAGGGGGGTAGATTGCTTAATGGCAGCCTCTAATGCCGCATCACTTGGTGGCGGGGTTAAATCATTACTGGTTACCCAACGCATAAATCGGGTATATGCGCTGCCTAATTTGGGGGGCTTACCAGGATCGGCATAGAAATTCGAGCTACAAATTTGTAAACGTCGCTCAATTTCGCTCGCTGGTAAGTAAAAACCGCCCACCAAAAGAGATGCAATTTTTTCATTACAACGCGCCCAGTTAGCGAGCTCCGTCTTTGCTCCGGTGGTAGCAAAAACACCTGAGCGGTCATTAATTAACTTCTCAATTTCACACTGCATCTGCTGTCCTCGAACCACCAAACGCTCACAAATGAGAGCGCCGTCTTCAACGTATGGATCGGATGCTTTTTTAGATGGGGGCATCGGAAATTTTTGTTCACAATCGGTTGGACCTGCGCGCCCCTCACCCAAAGCTGGGTCGATCGCTGGCGGCTCTTCCTTTTCAGGGGGCATGGGCTCCATCCGAATAATGACCTTTGGCTCGCTACTAGGCGCCGTACTGGGTTGTGCGCTCACAGAAAATGCCAGCACTGAAAGAGTAAAGGCTAATAACATTGCCTGGTTCATGATCTTCATGCGCGAATTACTGCGGTGCATTTTTAACTCCCAATCCCTGCCGGATTAAACCCAGAGGCTCCTCCAGGGAGCGCTTTAATACATCTGGTAAGTCTGGAAGAATAATAACCAATACCAAGAATGCCAGTGGAATACTAATTGCAAATCCTACTGAGAAGAGATTCATTTGCGGGCTTGTTCGACCTAAAAAGGCTTGGGTCATGTTAAACATGATGTATACCAAGAGAATCGGCATAGCAAGTATTAAACCTAAACGAAAAGAACTGGTCAAGATATCAATGAAGGCCTGAATACCCCACTGCGAGGGCCAAACTCCAAAGGGTAATGTTTTAAAACTTGAGAGCACAAGATCGATCACTAATAAATGGATATTGAGTGCAAAGCACAATGCAATCATGACCAAGCTTAAAAACTGTCCCACCAAGCCCGAGTTGAGCATTGGATCATTAAAGAAAGTAGAGGCAAAACTAAATCCGGCCTGAAACGACAAAACTTCAGCTGCTACGTCGACCGCCATTAATCCGAGACGGATCATAAAACCGATGAAAGCGCCGATGGCTAACTCGATTACGACAAAAAAGAAATTGATATTACCGCCGGGTGTCGGAAAGTTAGCAGTACCCACCAGCGGGAACACGTAAAAGGCTAAGAGCAAGGTGAGCATAACCCGAAACTGCATGGGTAATGCCCGAAACGCAAACATCGGGGCCGTCAAAAACACTCCGAAGATCCGCACTGCTGACAACATTAAAACCAACATGTACTGCTCAATCTGCAATCCGGTAATCGTGATCATGATCGCGAGGCTTTCTAGCTAATGAGGCTAGGAATGCGGCCTAATAACTCTTGAATGTAATCCACAAAGAGTGCAAGCGTTACCGGCCCTGCCAAAAGAATCACCAAACCAAAGATAACTAATTTAGGTACAAAGGCAACAGTAGACTCATTCACAGAGGTAGCAGCTTGCAAAATACCCAAAACGAGGCCAACAACCAATAACGCCAATAAGGTTGGGCCTGCTAATAAAGCAGCCATGCGCAAAGCTTGGTACACCAATTCAATAATGAGTGCGCTTTCCATCGCTAATTGAAATAACTTTGGACGAGGGATAAAGAAAGCAGGGTCCAGCCATCGGCTAGAGCAAAGACTATCAGCTTAAGGGGTAAGGAGAACATCATTGGCGAAACCATCACCATCCCTAGAGAGGTTAAGATGCTGGCAACCGCAAAATCAATTGCCAAAAACGGAAGGTAGATAACAAAGCCGATCAGAAAACCCGTTTTGATTTCTGAGATTGCAAATGCAGGAATTAAGACCGTCATCGGTACATTCTCGCGATCATCGATCGGTTTGCCATACATTTTGGCAAACAAGTTCAAATCATCGCGGCGAGTTTGTTTCAACATAAACTCTTTGAGGGGAACGCTACCCACATCAACCGCTTGAGAAAAGTTCATCTTGCCAGCGGTATATGGTTGATACGCCTTTTGATAGATGTTCTCGAAAACCGGATTCATGATGAACAGGGTCAGAAAGAATGACAGCCCGATTAAAACAATATTGGGTGGCATGGTGGTTAAACCCAAGGCCTGCCTTAAGAGCGAAAACACAATCAGAATTCGCGTGAAGCTCGTTAATAGGATCAGGGCCGCTGGAAGAAAACTAAGTGCGGTTAACGCTAGTAAGGTTTCAACTGGAACCGAGTAAGTCGTATTAGCGCCAGCTCCCTTCGTGGTGACTAGCGGTAGGGTCTGCGCCCATACGAGATCGGGTAGAGCAAGCAGAAAGGAAAAGCTTGCCAAGAGCCAAAATACCTTATTCCTCAACTAACTTTCCTTTTTACAAATCGTTTCAGGTTGATAGAAAAATCAAGAGGGTTCGCCTGCGGGGTGAGATTAGCTAGATCTTCTGGGGCTAACTCGGTCAGGTAATTAATTTGGTTTGGAGAATGGCCTAAGACCAAAATTCGACCTAATACATTGACCACCAAAATCCGTTCACGTGGGCCGATTGATTGCTGCGCTAAGATTTTGACATTCGGGTTGGATGCCTTGGTGGCAGCATCGCGCTTCACCAAATAAGCAACCACCCAAATTAAGGCAGCGGCTAGGGCTAGCCAAAAGAAGGAGAACCACAGCATGCCCCCAATCGAAGGATTCATGCGCGACTCAGCGATTAATTTTGCGCAGTCGCTCGGCCGGAGTAACAATATCCGTTAAGCGGATACCGTAACGATCGTTCACGATCACCACCTCTCCCTGAGCAACTAAACAACCGTTTACAACCACCTCAAGGGGTTCGCCAGCCAAAATATCAAGCTCAATCACGGAGCCATAGGTTAGGTTCAGGAGATTCCGAATTTGCATCTTGGCACGTCCTAACTCTACCGTGACCTGAACAGGCACATCCATAACGAGGTCGATTTCATTGAAATCGGCACCTGCTTTTGCGCCATCTTCGAGATTAGAAAAGTTAGCTTTCCGCAGAGAGCCAGCCAAATCTTTGCTGGAGAGGGACTTAGCTAAATCATTGTCGTTTTCAGCCATTTGTATCCCCTTTTTGATTTACGTCCGTTGAACCTGTTTCATCTTTAGCCACTAAAGTATCGGCAAGTGAATTAATTGTATCGCTTACCGCCGGTTTGGCTAGATCTTCTGGGCTGAGCGATTGGGCGCTGGCACCATCGCTGATATTAGGGGCGCTATCGGAGAACTGTTCGTAGAGCTCGCCCTGTTCAGCACCGCGCATCATACTGGGCCCCAAACGAGCACTTTCTAGTGGGCTCTTTAAGAACTCGGCAGGATGCTGAATCGTTTGGATCTTGACCGAATACCGGCCATTTTTAACGCCATACTGCCCCCGTATCACAGGTAAGCCATCTACATAGACTGTGATGGGATCCATAATCTCGATGGGGATAATCTCACCCACAGAAAGAGATGCAACTTCGCCTAAGAGCATTTGTTTTCTGGCAAGCACTGCAACCGCTGTCACAGGTGCTTCGTGCACTTGATCCGACAAGAGATTGGCCCAATGCTCATCGGGCTCACTCGCAAAACCCTGCATATTGTTATATAAGATCGATTTAACCGGCTCAAGCACCCAAAACGGTATGCAAAGATCAACATCGCCCGGTCGGCCATTAATCTCAATCGTAAATTTTGAGTGCAAGACCATCTCGCTTGGTGAGGTTATCTTGGCAAATCCAAAATTTGTTTCTTGGCGCATGAAGTCAAACTTAATTTCATAGACTGCTTTCCACGCCTTCTCGTATTCACTCAACAGCGCGTCAACCAAGCGTCGAATAATCCGCAACTCGGTAGCGGTGTATTCACGTAATCCTAATTTGGGGGGAAGGCGCCCTTCGCCTCCAAACATATTATCAATCGCGATGTAAACCACGCCAGGATCGACAATCCAACAACCCACTCCTCGTAAGGGACGGATGCCTACGATATTAATATTGGTACGTTCTGGGAACTCATTGACAAAGTTCTCATAACTTTTGACCACCGGCAAATGCATTTGCACCTCAATCGGTGCACGGATCATATTAAATAGTGTGAGACGAACGGCGCGACTAAACCGCTCATGAATTAATTCTAGAGTTGGCATGCGCCGACGCGCAATGATCTTGGATTTATCGAACATCTCACGCTGATCAACAGCGTTGATGTTCATTTCAAAGTTAATATCCTGATCTGCCATTATTTTCCTGTGGAGTTCTCCAGCAGATTAAGATCATTACTGCATTACGAAGGAGCTAAAGAGAACTGCTTGGACCGGTAAATCCATTTCGGTGACGTTCCAGAACTCTGCTGCTGCTCGTGCGGCCTCATTGGTAATCTTCTTACCAGTCGAGGTCTCTTTAGGAATCGCACCAATGCGTTCTAGATTCTGCAAGTCAGCAGTCGCTGGTTGTTGTTGCAAGATATAAATAGCCGTTAGTTGCGGAGCAATAATCGAGTTAATTACTAAAGCAACCTCGCGAGCCATCATGGTTTTACCTTCTACCGTTGCGAGCTCCTGCATTTGGCGAGAGGATAAGACCGTAATGATCTTATCGCGGATCACAGGCATAAATTGCTTTACTTTGCTTTCAGTTGAAGAATCAGCAGTACGCAAAACAATTTTTGTTTGCAAATAATGTTCACCGCCACGCCCTGGCAAATTCACAATCATCTCATCTAAGGCGATATAGATGGGTGGGGCATTTTGCTTACGATCGGTCAGTTGCTTTTTGAGGATATTTTCTGGTTTATTGGCTTCTGCTTCCGCTGCTTTTTTCTCAGCCTCTGTCTTTTGTGTATACATATAGCCACCAACACCACCGGCGAGCAGAACTACTACAACACCTAGGATGATGAAGAGCTTTTTATTGCTTTTTTTGGGGGGAGGCTCAGCCGATTCTGTCGATGCAGGGGCTGCTGCCACTGGGGCTGCACCCGCTTCTAGCGTGGGTTCAACTCGTTCTTCTTCAGCCATTGCCGATCCTCATAGATAACTGTATTAAGCATACAGGTGAATACCTGAAACACCACTCGCATTATCACTTAAGAATCTTGTAGTTGCGAGACTTTCAGATAATAAACCAATCCCCATGGAGGATCTATCGGTAGAAGAACTAGGCTGGGCAAAACGCGATTGTTCAGACCCAAATTGCTGATTTTGGGCAAAACGACTATCGCCTTGTCTGAGGTCGAGGGATAACTGAAGACCCATTTGGGCAAACTCATTTTTGAGCTGCTGGCCACCCTGGTCTAAGCGTGCTTTAGCCGCATCGTTGGCACCTTCCACAATCAAATATGCTCTACCCGATTGATCAATCCGCAAATCGATTCGAATGGTGCCCTGCTCAGGCGGTGTTAACTCCAACTGTATTCTGCCACCACCTGATCTCGCAGCATTCAAGATTTCACTATGAAGAGGTCCTGATGTCACAGAGGCCTCCTGGAGGCTCATTGCTATCTGTGTTGGGGTGCTGCTGACATTTGCACTGCTCTGTGCCACTTGGGATGCACTCAATAAGTTGCCGCTGAAATCGCTGTCAATCGTTTCACCAAACGACTGCTCAGTTTTTAGTAAGGTCTGGCTATCTAATAAAGGTTTTGCCAACAGAAAGTTATCGCCCACCAATGCCTCTCTATGTTCGAGTGTCGCAACACCTTCTTCCGCCACAACCGCATTGCCCACTTTAGTGCCTAAGAGGGCTCCCTGTACCAGGGTAAATTGTGTATCTAAATCAGCAGCTTGCTTCATCTTTAGCTCTTGAGCCACACTCGGCTCAACGCTGATCACGCGCACGGTATCCGATCCAACAGAGCCATTAATCTGCTGCTGGGCCAGTAACTGCTTTTGCAATGCCTGGTTGATCGTTTGATTAGCGGCAATCTGATTTCGTTGCAGCTCTAATGCCTGTAAGGTCTTTGCATCGATCGTAGCTTTGGCACTTAATGAATCAGCTTGTGCCTCATTCGTTTGAGCCTTTAAATTGGTCAATTGAATCAATAGTGCCTGAGCTAGCTTGGCTTCCATACTGGCGATTTGCTCTAAATTACCAGCAGATTTGGCTTTATCAAGATCACCCAGCATGTTCTCAAGGCCTAAATTCTTGAAATTGGCGCGCAGCATCTCCAAATCGATCGGCTGATCTGCGTTTGATTTTCTGCCCAGACCCGCCTCGCCCCAGTTACTTAATAAAGAGGTCGATTTTGTTTGGTTCCGTTGATTGAGTTGCTCCAAGGCTGCCATGATTTTGGCAATCTCAGGATTGGACTGGGCATGTACATCGGCAATATTTGCCGTATTTTGAGGGTCAATATCCGGTTTTTGCACTATTTGCAGTTCAGGATCGGTCTTGTTGTCATTAGTTTCTGGAGTTTTCTTACTCTTTAGACGGCCTTCAGTGGCTAACTCCTCTTGGGCTTGTAGGCGAAGATTGGTGGCCTGATTAAGCTCATTCAGAAAGTCTTCAAGCCCTCCCACATTGGCTGTCTGTCCTTTTTTGGATGCAAGCGTCTCCTGGCCAGCTTGGATCTGGCTTAAGTGGTGCTTTGGGTGTGCTGCACTTGCAATAGACATACGATCTCCATAAAGGACATCCTTATCTAAGCATTTTCCGTGCCAGAATGCCCATGAAGACGTGCAATGTAGTTATCTTCCATTTGATTGATCTCTGAGCGAGCCAGTTTCCTGCGGGCCTCTAGGTGGGCCTTGGCCACCAATTTACCTAAGCCCTGGGAGCGCATTTTGGCTTGCATGGCAATTTTCAGGGCTTGCTCCGAGTTCATGGATAAACCCTTGATTTGATTGGTAATTTCTGCCGAGCTGAGCAATAACTTTTCCCGAAAGGCATTAGCATCCTGGATAAATGCCACTGTGGTGCCGGATTTAGCCCCTTCTAAGATCTGATTCTCATAATCTTTGGCATAGTCCAAAACCTGTTTTTGAAAGCCCTGGGCTTGATTGACCTGACCGGTGGCTCGGCGTGCATTAGCCATCGCCTGATCCTCCCGAATCTTCGCCAAGCGCAATAAGAGCTCAATGGGTTTCATAAGCGCCGAATATTTTGTAATGCAGGGCTACTAGGGGTGGCAAGGCTTATCTCACTGGGAGCAATGCTCAAAAGTTCTTGCAAGGTATTTTCAAGGCCCACACTGAACTCTGAGTCTTGCTGCAAAAACTCTTTGATCTTTGGCCACGACTGCAATGCCGCATCTAGTTCTGGGTCGCTGCCAGCAACGTAAGCACCCATGGAGACCAAATCACGACCACGCATGTAGCGGCTATAAAGTTGCTTCACGCGCCGTGCACTTAATAAATGCTCTCGACTCGTAACCTTAGGCATCACCCGTGAAATGGATTTTTCAATATCAATGGCAGGATAGTGTCCGCTATCAGCCAACTCTCTGGCTAAAAAGAAATGGCCATCCAATATTCCGCGGGCAGTGTCGGCGACTGGATCATTACTATCGTCGCCCTCTAATAAGACGGTGTAGAAAGCGGTGATGGAGCCATTCGGATTAATCCCGTTACCAACCCGCTCAACGAGCTCAGGCATGCGCGCAAACACACTGGGTGGATAACCACGCGCTACTGGAGCTTCACCGAGGCTCAAACCAATTTCGCGTAAAGCCATTGCATACCGTGTTAATGAATCCACAATCAAGACAACGTGTTTTCCTTGATCCCGAAACCACGTCGCTACATCGGTTGCATACGATGCGCCTTTAGAGCGGGCCAATGGGGAGGCATCCGCTGGGGCAGCAACGACCACTGCGCGCCCGAAGGACTCAGGGCCCAGAGTGTCTTCACAAAACTCCCGAACCTCACGACCGCGCTCGCCCACAAGACCGATCACAATCACGTCCGCTACGCAATTGCGGGCCAGCATTCCTAATAAGACGCTTTTACCAACCCCTGAGCCAGCAAAGATGCCAACGCGTTGTCCACGGCCAACGGTGAGTAAACCATTAATAGCTCGTATTCCGGTATCCAAAGGCTCATGAATCGGGGTGCGATCCAAAGGATTAATGCTCCGTTGGATTTGTGCTGCAAGATGACTACTGCCCGAGCCCTTGCCATCAATCGGGCGCCCCAAGCCATCCACCACTCGGCCCAATAACTCCTCGCCAATCGGTAAGGGTTCAATCACCGCTTTGGTAATGTAGCCTTTGCCATAATCAACGGGGGTTTTTGCAGGATAGACAAGCGCTCCTGGCGCAATGCCCTCCACCGTATCAATTGGCATTAGATACGTAATACCGCCATTAAAGCCAATGCACTCGGCATCAAAACTTAAATCCCCTGCTTGCGATATGATGGTTGCGCCAGAGCCAATACTCATCGGTAAGCCTTCAACCTCCAACACAATTCCGGAGACGCGTTTTAATTTACCTTCCCGAATCGAGCGCGGGGTCTCTTTCAGCATCTCACTTTGAAGATGCAGTCGAGACTGAAACTCAGTAAGCAGGGGGCTCATTGACCTTATCCTCTAGCAAGGGAGGATCGATTGCAAGCGCCACACTCGGTGGAGATACCGTAGAAGAATCACTAGGATTAAGACCTAATGCAGAAAATACCAAAGCCTTTCGTGCTTCCGTACCCACATCAATCCGCGCACCACCTACTTCCACATACGCATGACCTGGTTGGACATCCGCATCAACCAAAACGGAACACGTAAATGGCAAGCCTGGGTCTTCCACAATTTTTTTCCAGGTCTCGACTTCGTCAGAGCGAATCCGCAAATACAAACTCTCACCCGGGCGAGGCAAGCGCATCAACGCTTCTTGCACTGCAGCTACAAAGGGTCCGCGCTCCATCGACTCGTTGGCAGAAAGTCGAATGCCGATCTCAAAAGCAAGTTGCGTTAATGGCTCTGAAATAGCTTGTGGCAAACCATCAAGAGTTAGCAATAATTCTTTTAGGGCATCGTGTAAGCGATTGGTCTCGGTATGGGCATCGAGATAGCCTTTCTGATAGCCCTCCTCATAACCCTTTTCTTGACCTTCTTTATAACCACTCTCACGACCCTCGATAAATCCTTGATTGGATCCGAGTTCGTAGGCCTCATGGTAAGCATTGGCACGAATCGCCTCGACCTCTTCGACCGTAGGATATTGGATGGGAGGATTTTTAGGGGGCTTTGGGGGCTTGGGAGGATCGAATGAGGGGATCTCCCAACGAAGTGGTAAAGAGTCCTGATCAGAGGAAGGCATCGGCCGACTTGCCTCGTTCCATAATCATGCGGCCCTCTTCAGCCAAGGCGCGCGCCACACGAATGATCTCTTTTTGCATCTCTTCAACTTCCTGAATCTTGACCGGTGGTCGCGTTTCTAGATCCTCACGCACACCATCGGCAGCGCGCTTAGCCATGTTCTTAAAGAGCTTCTCACGCAATTTAGGACTTGCACCCTTAAGTGCAATCACCAAGGTGTCATTGGGAACCTCCAACAACAGAGTTTGTAAGGAACGATCCTCGATATCCAAGAAGTCCTCAAAGACAAACATCTTCTCTTGAATGGCGTCTGCCAACTCTGCATCGTAGCCACGAATATTGTCCAACGCCGATTTGTCCAATCCTCCAGAAAGCATATTGAGAATCTCGGCTGTTGGCACAATACCGCCCACGGTACTGCGACGGAAATCAGAATCCGGTCCAGCAGAACGTGACATTACTTCGTTCAACTCCTTCAGTGCAGCTGGTTGTACTTTCTCCAAGAGCGCTACTCGCAAGATCAGTTCATTTCTGAGTTCATCGGGAAATAATTTTAAAACGGCTGCTGCCTGTGCGGACTCCAAGAAAACCATCACCGTGGCAATAATCTGGGGGTGTTCGTTCTTGATCATCTCATAGAGAACATCGGATTCCATTCTCTTTAAGGTCTCAATTCCGGACATGTCAAGAGTGGACTCCAATCGTCCCAAGAGGTCTGACGCACCTTCGGCACCCATTGCCTTGGTCAACATGTTTTGCATGAAGGAATCGGTATCAAACGATACCTGCGCATTATTGCCAGTGACCTCTTTAAACTCGCGCAGAACCTGCAAGACAAGGTCACGACTGAGCGATCGCACCACCGCCATCTTGCCCGACAGACGTTGTACCTCAAAGGGGGTCATCTGACGCAAGACATTGGCCGCAGACTCAGCGCCTACGGCCAATAAAATCACCGCGGCCTTCGAGGCCCCGTCAAGATCATCAAAGGTGACCGTGCCAGTTTGCTGAGCGCCTTTAACACCTTCTTTTAGAGCGTCGGCAATCGACAGAGTCTTTGGGGCGGCTTGTTCGTCAGGCATGACCAATTGCTCTCTTTGTCATTACGCAGCTCCGCTTGCCGCTACATTGGCTTCATTCGTTTTGGCTGCATCATTTGCAAGCCATTCTTTAAAGATACCAGAGACCACCTTGGGATTACTCTCTACAAACTCAACGGCATAAGCCAAAAGCTCGTCGTATTCTGCTTTTTTCTCATCCTCAAGGCGCTTGCGATTTTCTTCTTCTGCTTTCTTCTCTGCCTCGGCGTGCGCACGCTCTTCCTCTTCCTGAATACGGCGGCGCTCGCGCTCTAGCTCGACCTCCATGCGACGCTTCTCTCTAGCCGCAGGCGACATGGTCTCCATTTCGGCTTTGATCTTTTCATCAAACTCCTCTTCAATGCGCTGTTCTTCCAAGGCTTGATCGACTTTCGGTGGGAATAGGAGTGGGCGAACTACACCAAAGAATAGGATACCCAAGGAGCCCAAAATAATGGCGAACTTGAAGAACTCCTTGAAGAGCTCAATAACCCCGGGTTGTTTATAAAGCGGTGGTTCATCGCTGGCTTCTGCCTTAAATAAGATATTGGCAACACTCACACTATCGCCTCTTTTCTCATTAAAGCCAATAGCGTCTTTTACTAAATTATTAATTTGCTCAATCTCTTTGGCGTTATAGGCTACTGGCTTAAGAGGCTTACCATCCTTATCGACTCCGCCTGGTTTGAAATTAACAACCACGCCTGCAGAAACGCGTCTGACCTTACCCTTCTCGGCCTTAATTCGCTGGATCGCACGATCAAGCTCATAGTTAACGACGTTGTCATTACGTGTATTGGTGACACCGCTACCAGTATTGCCGGGCGGGGCATTCAAATTTTGGGGGTTATTGTTACCTGCTGCCTGCGTATTGAGTGGGGCCTGACCGCCGCCTGGAGGTTGATTGGTAAGCGCTCCTGGTACTCCCGATGCCGCCGCACTGCCAGTCGCACCTTGATTACTTTGCTGACTTCGAATCGACGCTTGATTGGGTGGTGTATTACGCCCAAAGGTTTCTTCCATGCGCTCTAGCTCACCAAAATCCATATCAACAGTGACCTGTGCGCGCACATTTTCTTTGCCGGCAACGGGCTCCAAAATAGCTTGTACTCGTTTGGATAGAGCGCCTTCAAGTTCGGCCACGTATTTAAGTTGTGTACTATCTAAGCCCACTGAGCGTTGTGGATTGGGTGCCAATAAACTCCCCTCAGAATCCACAATCGTGACGTTGGCGGGCCCTAGGTTGGGTACTGAAGAACCCACTAGATTTGCAATTGCGGCAACTTGCTGGTTGTCCAAGAATCGTCCAGGATGCATGGTGACCACCACCGACGCAGTAGGTTTCTCTTGCTCGCGCATAAAAGCGGTTTGCTTGGGAATCGCTAACATCACCCGCGCCGACTTCACTTGCGACAATGAGCTAATGCTTCTGGCTAACTCACCCTCCAGCCCACGTTGATAGTTAACCTGCTCCACAAATTGGCTGGTCCCCATCTTTTGGTTTTCAAGGAGCTCAAAGCCAACGTTGCCTGCCTTTGGAAGTCCTTGACCCGCTAACTTGAGACGCGTTTCATAGACAGAAGATTCGGGAACCAAGATGGCAGCACCGCCCTCAGTAAATTTATACGGGACATTCATCTGCTGCAAGGCCGCTACGATGGCAGCACCGTCGCGCTCATTAATGCTCGAGAACAAAATGCGGTAATCGTCTTTGCGTCCCGACAATGAAACAAAGATGACCGCCGCAAGAAAGAGAACGCCGGCGGCCCCAACAATAAGGCGCTGCTGCAGATTGAGTGCTGAGAACCGAAAGATCAACTCTCGGAGTTTGGGAGGGGTGTTGGATTTGGCCGGTGCACTTGCGGCTCTGGAGGCAATTGCCGCCATACCAGCGGAAGGGGGTGCAGAAGCCGCACTGTTGGAGCCAATATTGACTACAGCAGCATCTTTACCATCTCCCTGCATTCCGGGTACGGCTTCATCGCTCAATGGCAGATTCCTAATTAAATCAAACAGTTACAAAAATACTAGCGAATCAAATCGGTATGTCTCAAAAGGCTTCTGTTTTATTGCACAAAATCGTCAAAAATAAGGCAAAACAACTATATACAGAATATTTTTATCATTAAACCACTAAATGTTGATATTCTATAACAAATATTGCCGATTTTTAGGAAAATTTTGCCGATTTCACCTCCCCATTTACCCTCAACGATGTCTAAGACGCCCGCCTCGGAAGCTCAGGACCCCACGTTGCAGTTGATGCCCAATCAGCTCGCTGAGGCATTTGCTCTTTTTTACGAAGAATCCAAGAAACTAGAGTCGCAACAAGCGAACTTGCAAGAAAAGATTAATCAGCTCACCCAAGAGCTGTATGACTCTAACCACCGCCTGGGTATTTTGCTCAATGCGATTCCAGCTGGGGTTGTTCTCCTCGAAAACAATTTAGTTTCATTGCACAACCCGTCGGTACTTAATTTTTTGCCTCAGATTGTGATTGGGCAAGCGCTAACACTACCCAGCGATTGGCAAGCATCGATTGCCCCCGGAGAGTACTTAATTGAGAGTCCTAGCGGGCGGCGTACCGTGCAATTAGTGCGCATTGATGAAGGTAGCCGAAGCATTGTGCAAATTCAGGACATCAGTGCCAATATTCATTTGCATCAACAATCACAGCAAGAAAATCGTCTAGCCGCCATGGGCAAGATGGCAGCGAGCATTGCGCATCAATTTCGTACGCCGCTTGCGACTGCTCTCTTGTACTCCTCTCATTTGTGCGATGAGCGTATTGCGGCCGATCAATCCAAAGAATTTGCTGAGCGTCTTCGTAAGCAGCTGCTCGGCCTAGAAAAACTCTCTCAGGATATGTTGCGCTTTATTACCAATCGGCCGCGTAAATCTGAACTCGTTCCGATTGCCAGCATTGTGCAAACCGCTGAGCAAGGCATTCGTCCTCTTTGTGAAAAAAAAGGGGTGCAACTGCTCTCGCATATCGATATTGCTAAAGACCTACTCGTCAATGTCGAGCAGCAAGCGATTGTGAATGCCCTCTTAGCGATCCTCGAGAATGCTTTGGAGGTCTCTGAGTCTGGCAAAAAGATTTCTATTCAAGGCAACAGCAAAGCGCAACGGGTCACCATTACGATTGAAGATCAAGGTCCTGGTATTCCGCAGACCATGATTGATTCTTTATTTGAACCCTTCTCAACGGGTCACTCCAATGGCACTGGCCTTGGATTGGCGATTGCCAAGAATGCGCTTGAGGCGCATCGTGGTTCTATCCATGCCGAGAACTATGCCCAGGGCGCGCGCTTCACGATTACCCTACCCTGCATGAACTCTTTATAGGATGACCATACCAGCCCCATGATGACCCCGATTAATACTGACTTTCCTGTCATTTTGGTTGAAGACGATGAAGATTTGCGTGAGGCCATTGCGGTGACCTTGCGCCTGAATCACATTGATTTTGTGACCCATCAACGTGCTGAGAGCGTTCTACCTTTATTACAGCCTGGTCTTAAAACCGTGCTGATCACCGACTATCGCCTACCAGGCATGAATGGTCTTGATCTTCTCAAACTGGCCCTCAAAGAAATCCCTGATCTGCCAGTGATTGTGATGACCGCCTTTGCCGATGCCAAGCTGGCAGTTGAGGCACTCAAAGCAGGTGCGCGTGATTTTCTGATTAAGCCCTTTGTACCCGATCAACTGATTGAGATCATCACACGCTATCGACCCCCTAGTTCTGCGATTGAGGCGATGGTTACTTCCCAAAAATCAAGTAATACTCCCACCAAACCTGTTACCGAATCCAATAAACCTGCTCCGGCTATTATTGCGGTTGACCCTGCCATGATTAATACCTTGGCACGTTGCGAGCGGGTTGCCAAAACCGACACGAGTGTCTTGATTACAGGTGGCTCAGGGGTTGGTAAAGAAATTATTGCGCACCATATTCATCTCACCTCCAAGCGCGCCGATGGTCCCTATGTAGCTCTTAATTGTGCAGCGATTCCGGACACTCTTTTAGAGTCCATTCTCTTTGGCCATGAAAAGGGTTCCTTCACGGGCGCTACCAAATCGCAGTCGGGTAAGTTTGAGCAAGCCGATGGTGGCACATTATTTTTAGATGAGATTGGTGAGATGCCTGCATCCTTGCAGGCCAAACTCTTGCGCGTCCTCCAAGACAAAATGGTTGAGCGTTTGGGTTCAGCCGAACCCATTAAAGCCGATGTGCGCATCATCGCCGCCACCAACCGTAATCTCGAGGAGCAAGTAAAAGTAGGTCGTTTTCGGGAAGACCTCTACTTTCGTTTAGCGGTATTTCCGATTCATATTCCAGAGCTCCATAAACGTGCTGGCGATATCTTGCCGCTTGCCGATTTTTTCCTAAAACGCTATCGCCTCAATATTGGTCGCGATGACCTCATCTTGGGCCAAAGTGCTTTGGATGTTCTACCCCAATACAACTGGCCGGGCAATGTGCGTGAATTAGAAAACATCATCCAGCGGGCTGTGCTGTTGTGCGATGGCTCTGAAATTGGGGCTGAGCACCTCGAGATTAGTGCCGAAAGTCACCCCAATGAGAGTGTTTCCTCACATACTCTGAGGGAAAACCCGCAAAATGGCACAAATATTGCTTCTAATTCAACAGGTCAGCAAGGGCGGGTAGCTAGTGCGAGCGATATGAACTCTGTAGAGCGGGAACATATCCTCAAGGTCTTAGCCCAAGTTGGCGGTAATCGCAGCAAGGCTGTACAGATTTTAGGGATCTCTGAGCGGGCACTACGCTATAAGCTCAAGTCCTATAAAGAGGCTGGTTTTGAGGTAGATAAGTAAAGTATTGATTTAATTAGAAAAGATCGTAATAATAGGAATATGGATACCAAGAATCTCGATTCAATGATGGCGCGGATGCAAGCTATGCAGGCGGCAATGGCCACTGGCTTGCCCGGCGCCCCTACCAATGTTGATTCTAAAGCAGGTAACGGGGTTGATTTCCAGAACATCCTAAAGAACGCCATTGAGAACGTCAGTAATGCTTCCAATGCGGCACAAGCCAAGGCACAGGCATTTTCTGCCGGCAATTCTGATACGTCCTTGGAAGAAGTAATCGTTTCTTTGCAAAAAGCCAATCTCTCACTGCAAGGCATGATCGCGGTTCGTAACCGCTTAGTCGATGCCTATAAAGAAGTAACTAGCCTGCAGGTTTAATCCGTTTTGCAATGATTTTGTGACCATAACTATGGTCGATAAATCCATCCCTTCTATTTTTAAAGAAGGATTCAATCAGACCGTATATATTGAATTCGGTCAGCCTGAACTAAGACTGAAAAGCGGCTCGCATCAACTCGATATCGCCTCTTGAGATAGCTAGATTTTTTGCTACTGCCTCCCACGTGCGAGTAACACTCAAGATCTCGTTCACAATTTGTACCGCTTGATCTTGAGTTAATTCGTAATATTGGGCCGTAGCAATGACACTTTCAAGGTTGGCACGGTTATCGCCTATATCTAGATTAAGAGCATGCTCGGCTTTATCAATATTTGGGTTTATATCAAAAGCAGGGGAAAGACGCCAACCATTTGGCATCAGAATAAAGCCATGATTTCTTAAGTGGTCATCGCGATTACTGATTGCCGCATTAAATACCACTCTACGAAACAGTTGCGCCAAATCATCTTTAATCAACCCCGTGGCACCTCGAGTCATGATGAACTCAGCAATATCAAGATAACTGGCATCATCACTAGACTCTTTTTTTAGCATCGTCATGGCCGACGCATAATGAATCCGCTGGCCGTCAATACGATCAAATCGCTTAACGGCAAAGGTTCTATATTGGCTTCCTAGTTTAAGCAACTTTGCTTGCGGCATTTGGATATTGGCACGTAATGCTAGCTGGTAAGCCAACATCTCCCAAGCCCCGCTATCTCTGTCATCATCTTTCGCTGGGAATTTAGCAATCCAAAGCGATCCATCCTTTTGAGTAAAGTTGGCTTTTGGTCTTGCCCCCCCTAAAGATGCACCAGGCGCAACCAAGACCCTGAGCCATCTTCTTAGGTTATCCAAATCATCTATATTTTTATCACTCAGCTGTTTGGCAACATTCTCCAACTCCGCTAGCTGAGCTACAGGCGGTGCAGATAAGTCATGTGAAGCTAAAAATACATCTGTTCCTGGATACTTAAAACGTAATGCGCCCTGCCTAGTTTGGTCTTGGACTCCAATGAGGTAATCCCATGCATAAAGAGTGCGAGCCTGACGTCCTTCGTCTTTGGCCTCCATTGCCTCACGTCGCTTCATTAAGGTTTGCCCCCACCGATCCGGTGAAGAATCTAGAAAAACACCAAAATTTCCTTGTGCAGGGTTGGGATGAAAGATGGCGTTATCTAAAGATAAATCAGGATCAATATCAAATCGTTGTGGGTGTGATAGCCATACTTCGTCATAATTAAAACGCACATTACCTCGGTCATGCTTCAAATGGCCAATCTTGATGGGCTTTTTTTCAATAAAGCCCACATCAATCCATACCTCTAATTCAGGGTTATTAACTTCTGCCACTCTGTTTCCTTGCTTTGGATAACTCCAAATCCTGTAAGCGTCGCCCAAGTAAATCATCCTTGGCGAGTAAATTAAAGTCTTCTTGTAGTTGCAGTGCAGCCATGATTCTGAGATAGGTACCAATCGCAACCGCTGGAAAACCTTGCTCTGCCCGATGCAGGGTTGTCCTAGAAATAGAGGATCGCTCAGCCAGAGCTTCTGCGGAAATACCCCGACGTAAACGAGCAAGCCTGATGCGCTCGCCTAGACCAGCAAGGATTTTCTGTTCCGATGGGAATATGGGCTGTGGTTTACTTGGCATGTATCATATTATATACAAATAAAGCTATATTCGCATATAATAAGATACAAAAATCTTTTAACCCAAAGTGGCAATCATCTCGATTTTTGGTGCGACTGCGCTTACCAGCTTCTCAACACCATGCACCAGATTTGGCCTTCTTATCAATATCCTTGGTAACGGGGAAACGTCAGTGATTAAATAATCTCTAAAAGGCGCAGGGGTTCCCTGATCAAATAAAACTTTCACGCAAAAGTGAGGGAGTTCTTGGCGGCAAAATCTAAAACTGCTCTGACCTGTTCAAGACGAACCCCTGTAAAGATTTCCGTGAATTCTTTCGCAGTAACACCATCTTCAAGGTTTTCAAAAAGAGCTGAAATGGGTACTCGAGAACCGGCAAAGACCAAGGCTCCGCTAACCCGATCTTGAGCACTTTCAACTACTGGGCAGTTTGACCAATCAATCATTTGTAAATATTAGCACTTTGCAAAAATTCCGTCACCCATTAAGACAATTAGGTCTTAGGTGGCTCCGGCACAGTCTTACCATCAATCTCATAGGCCCACGCCAATACCTCTGCAACCGCTGCATACAAATCGGGGGGTACCACATCATTGAGTTTGAGTTGCATTAAGAACTCGACGAGCTCGGGTTCATTACGCATTGGTATACCAAACTCTTTGGCCTTCGCTAGGATTGCTTCCGCTACATAACCCTCGCCTTGACCGGTAACCCGTGGGGCTGTGCCACTGAGCTCGTACTTAAGAGCAACGGCCTTGAGTACTTTATTGGGGCTATTGGGTGTCATGATGCTGCCCCATCACTGATGGCCACATGCGTTTCTACTTTAACGTGTTGGCTAATTTGATCTTTTAGATCTGTTAACCGTTCCGAGAAAATCGATTTGGTTTGGGCGGAGGTCTCAATCGTGAGATTAACGCTCTCGCCAAACTGGGTGCCGATCACAGTGAGTTTACCCAGATGGGGTAAATCAACTTCCATAGTGATGCGTGCACCCTTCATCACTTGGCCAGGATCTTCTGTACTTTGCTGCCACGCATCCTCACGCTTAAATACAACGTAGAGATTGGGTAAGAGCAATCCTTGCCAAGCAAGATCACCCCGCAGTAATAACTTCACCGCATCGCGTACTTGCGGTGTATCCGACTTCAGTTGCGATAAAAGTGTAGCGACTTGTTGTGGCACATCACCATCAAAGGTCTCTGTTTCTTCTGCTATCGAGATTGCTGCAGGCATTAAGAGTTTCTTGATCTGCTCACCGGCAAAAATGCCGGAGTTTTGTAGGTTTTGATGCAAGATGTTCATGGCTGCACGTGGATCGGTGGAGAGTGCTACCTCGCGATCGCCCGACGGCCAGGTCACGACTGCGGGATTGGTCTTGTTCTTTAGAACCAGATTAGGATCAAGGTCTTCTGCTTCCAAAATGTTGGAGAGCAGTTGCCCCAAGGCAGCACTACCTAAGTTATCGAGTCGACTAAGACTTGGGGATACGGTCGATTTTGCATCTGCAAGTACAGCTGCTGTTGCGGGGTCTAATTTGGCTTGAGTCTTCGAGAGTTCCAGAAGTACTGCTTGATTAACCCCGGGCTCAGCCAATTGACTGCCCTTGAGCATGGCTGCTTGCATGGCATTGTGAAGGGTCACACTTGGATTGGCATCATTGACCGGTAAGGCCATATTGAGTGCCACGCGTGGGTCAATTGCTTTGAGATTTTCAACAACAGACGGGGCAGCAGGTGGATTCACCAAATCGTTACGGTGAAACTCCACGATTGGATTTGCTGGTATGCCAGTGGTCGGTATCTGTATTGCCACCCTAACCCCCTAATCAATCCGTAACTCCCTGCGCACTCGGTCAAACTGGCGCATACCTCTATATTACGGCTAAATCCTGAAAATGGGTAATTGCAATATGACGGTCATACCCACTAAGTCTCATGCTCAGAGGCCTAGTGGCTCTAAAGCCTAGACGTGGGGAATGATCTTAATAGGCTGCGGCAACTCGTGCGGGATTGCTGGAGTTCACTGCCTGCAAAACCGGTACAGGCTCTTTAGGTGCCAGGCTCACCCAAGCTTCATAGAGGGGGGTTAGAACATCTAATACCTCTTGGATCTTCTCGGGTGACTTGGTTACTCTAGCATTAATGATTTCACGCAGGGACCACTCGTAAATGGCACCAAGGCTTTGGGCAATATCGCCGCCCTCTTTGTAATCAATGCAAGCTACCAAACCCTGTTGAATCAGATCGTGCGCTTTGGTGAAGGACTCAATCGCATAGCGACCATTCTCGAGCTCTTTCTTGCCGATCTTGAGGTGATCAAATAAGCGCTCATAGACCAACACAATCAACTGAGAGGAATCAGCAGCCACCACTCCTGTTTCAATACTATTGGCTGCGTATGCAAGAGCAGATTTTGAGCCCATGATGATTCCTTATAAGATTAATTATTTTTCTGACTGTTGGTGAGAGCATCGAGTGCACTCGTCAGTGAGTTACTGGTAGAACTGAGTTGAAACAGTAAGGCGTTCAATGCAGAATACTGGGACACCAAATTATTTTGAATGGAGTTCAAACGAATCTGCAAATTATCTTTACGTTTCGTAAGGTCTTGCATTGCAGTCGTTTCAGAGGTAATTTGACTACTCAAGGCCCCACCCGTTTTTACTTGTGCGGTCAAGAATGTATTGAGGTTACTCGTGCTACTCACATAGCCCATGGTCACACCCAAGGCCAGAGTATCACGCAGACCTGCAGCACTTGCCGTTGCAAACGAAGCAGAATTAAATTTGGCAGTGCCATCCAATTGCAGATCAATCCCTAAGGTGCTTAAGCTCATGGTCGTTAAGGTGCCATTCGAGGTGTACGAGATTCCCTTAGCAAAACTATCTTTAATCTGATTAATAAACGATAAGGTAGAGGGTGTATTTGCAAAATTACCAGGCTTATCGGAGTTAGCACTGTTGGCAATCATAGACTTATGGGTGCTCATCACATCGTTATAAGCTGCGATCAATGTATTAATTGCTTCACTAGAAATATCAGCGCCCTTGGTGACACTAATTGTTTGAGCTGTTGCTGAGGCTTTATTCAGGCTCAGAGTTAGGCCATCAATCACATCAGTCACGGTATTGCTAGCGCGTGAGAAGGTGGTGCCATTAACCACAAAGGAGGCATTGGCAGCCAAGGTGGTCTCGGGATTTGGTGTTGGTGGAGTTGGCAGAGTAAGGCCGGAGTACTCCACCTTATTTGCTAAGCCTGTTTGCGTTCCCTGAATCATCAAGGCCCAATTTCCAGCCGTTGTCTCAACAGCGCTAGCACTAACATTAGCACCTAAGCTATTAATCCAATTTTTTAGGTCGGTAACTGTTGGGTTGGCACCCAACGCAGTAATCGCTGTAGGGCTACCAGAACCAATGGTTTTGGTACCTTTTGAGTTGTAAACCGTACCAGCCAGGGTAATCGAAAAACCTGCGACAGAATCTACCGTGACAGGAGTTGTACTCGCTCCATATCCACCAATAGTAATTCGAGTGGCAGTAGCAAGGCTAGTTACCGTTACCGAATGGTTACCCTTGATGGCGCCATTACTAGCGGTAGCAGAAATCACTGTTGCGTCTGAACTACTCGCTGCCGAATTATTATAGGTAGAAGGCGTCTGAAATACCGTCAGCGCATCCTGAAAGGTAGCTACTTTACTTTTAATCGTTCCCAGATCGCTAATGACGAGCTTCTTTTGCTCGATCTGGGCTTTAATCTTTTCTAGGGGTTTGTTTTCAACCGTCATCAACTGCTCAACGATTGCAGCTACGTCGATGGAAGACGTGCCGACCGAGGAATTTGAACTAGTTGAGGAAACAGCCATTTTAGGGTTCGCTAATTAAAAGATAAGAATCAATACAAGGGGTATTGATACTGATCTTATGCAAATTACGTGCCAATCTTGTAAATTGGCACGTAATATTTAGGCTCTTTGGCTAACTAATACGTTGTTTAAGCGCTCAAAATCACGGGCGATCTTTAATAGCTCATCAGATGGCAACTGGCGGACTAATTCGCCAGTACTTGGGTTAACCACCCGAACGACGTGATAACCCGACACTTCGTCTACTGAAAAACTCAAATTACGGCCCATAGACTGCACAAATTGCTGGATATCGGCTGCAGCTTTTGCCACCACCTCACGAGTTGGCTGACTAGCCGCATCGACGTTAGATGGCTTAATAACCGTATTAGCTACTAGTGCGACCACCTCGGCATCCGACCGAATTGGCTGCTGAACTACTGGCTGCGGAACTGTTCCGCCCGATTGCATTACTCCAGAGCTAGTAGCCGAATTACTTACGTTAACTGTGCTCATTCTTTCTCTCCTATTACTATCGACTAAAGCCTAGGGTGAATATATCCACCTTAGGCTTTAACTCATACTCTAAAAGTTACTTCAACAATGACAAGATGACATTTGGCATTTGGTTCGCCTGGGCCAACATC
>DAIODQ010000012.1:0-29006 GCA_036746715.1 Polynucleobacter sp.
ACGTCTTTAAACTCTTTTTACAACTGTACTTTGGTTACGTTTCGCCCTAATTACCTTAAAAAGCCGGGAAATTCGATAAAAAGGATTCATTGGTAGTTATTCTTATTGAAATGCTTGTCCGAGGGGTGAAAATACTGCGGGTATGTTGATGTCTGTGCCAAAAATAGTATTCCTTGATTTGGTATTATTGATACATGAATCTATTGGCTCTACCCGTAATTCTGTGTGGTGGCTCTGGTACCCGGCTTTGGCCATTGTCGAGGACCGGATTTCCGAAGCAGTTTTTAGCACTCTCCGGCAATAATCAAAATACGAGTCTGTTTCAGGGGGCGGTAGAACGACTGAATTAAATTAGTCCCGCATTCATTCCTCTAGGCAGTACCTTGATTGTGACCAATGAAGACCATCGCTTTTTAGTGCTCGATCAGCTGCGCGAGATGAGTGGCATTCATGCAACCCTCTTGCTCGAGCCATTGGGACGTAATACTGCGCCAGCACTTACCTTAGCAGCGCTTTATGCATCCGAAATCAATGCAGATCAAAGTAATGATCCTATTTTGGTCGTTACCCCTGCAGATCAAACCATTCAAAATGCGGATGCGTTCACAAATGCCTTACAAAACTGCATCTCTGTTGTTACAGGCGATGCGAGTAATAAAACGATTGCTATCTTAGGCATCACACCATTTGTGCCAGAAACGGGCTATGGCTACATTAAGCGGTCTGCCAGCAAAGGCAGTTTTGCTGAATATGCTGTTCAGCAGTTTGCAGAAAAGCCCAATTTAGAAACTGCAAAAGCCTATTTAGAAGATGGTAACTACTTTTGGAATAGCGGTATGTTTGTGCTGCGCGCCAGTACATGGCTTGCTGCATTAAAAGAATTTCGTCCTGATATTTTGGATGCCACTCAAAAGGCCTGGGATCAAAAGACCTTAGATCAGGCAGATAGCACACCCTTTGTGCGCCCCAATAAAGAACGGTTTAGCGCTATTCCGAGTGAATCGATTGACTATGCTGTAATTGAAAAATGCCCTGGAAGCAACTACCAAGTCAAGATGGTTGAATTAAATGCAGGCTGGAATGATTTAGGCGCTTGGGATGCCGTGTGGCAGGTAGGCAATAAAGATGCCCAGGGTAATGTGACGAGTGGCGATGTGTTACTCAGCAACTCAACCAACTCACTCGTATACGCCAGTAGTCGCTTAGTGAGTACGGTTGGCTTAGATAATATGATTGTGATTGAGACCGCAGATGCGGTATTGGTGGCAGATCGAAGTAAGAGCCAAGATGTTAAACATATTGTGAATCAATTAGAAGCCCAGCAGCGCGAAGAAAAGAATCTACATCGTAAGGTTGCTCGCCCTTGGGGCTGGTACGACAGTGTGGACGAGGGTGTGAGCTTTAAGGTGAAGCGCATTCAGGTCAAGCCAGGCGCCAGCCTATCCCTACAAATGCACCACCACCGCGCCGAGCATTGGATTGTGGTGAAAGGTACGGCAGAGATTACCAATGGCGATAAGATCATCACGCTTACTGAAAACCAAAGTACCTATATCCCGCAAGGCCAAACTCATCGCTTAGCCAATCCTGGCACGGCTCCTTTAGAGATTATTGAAGTACAGTCTGGTAGCTATTTGGGCAAGGATGATATTGTTCGTTTTGAAGATACCTATGGGCGCAAATGATGATGGAGCAGTATTGTGACTCAGTCTAAAGGGCGCAATAAGCAAGATCATATTGAAAGGCCTTCCGCCTCGTTTGTTCTTCTGACCTTTAATCAAGAGCGGTTCGTTCAAGATGCTTTACAAAGTCTATTAAATCAAGATTGCGAAGACATAGAAATTGTTATTAGTGACGATTACTCAACTGATGGCACATGGGAGAAAATACAAACTACTTTAGAGGGCTATGAGGGGCTAAAAAAGATCATTGCCATTCGAAATCAAGCGAATCTCGGTATCTTAGACAACTATTTCTCGGCGTTTAAAAAAAGCCTCTGGCGATTTGATATTTATGGCCGCACAGGGAGAGATTCCTAGTATCGCAACGCATAGTGGCTGGGTGGAGTTAGGTCTTGCTTTCGGTATTCCAATACTGGGCCTGATTTTTTCTGCTGTACTCCTCACCTTTATAGAGGCTGCTCGACACCCTTATCCAGCGCGCATGACCGTATTGGGTTTTGTGGTGCTAATTATGTCTTTATATACGGTAAGTGAGATTACCATTCAGCATGGTATTGAGATCCTCTTCTATTTATTGGCCCTTTTGCCCGCCTTGCTCGTGGTAAAGCTCAAGCAAATAGGGGCAAATGATTAAATTGCCACATTGTCATTTATACTAATTCTCATAACGTTAAGTAATAATTCAAGGGCAAGTGCGTGAACGATTCTTCAAAATGGAATGACAGTGGTGAAGCGGAGACAGAGATCTCACTGGCCGATATCGTTGAATTCATCCAAGAAACCTGGAAGCAATTAGTACTGGCCGGTATTGCGGGAGCTGTATTAGGTTTTGGGGGTTGGTATATTCTGGGCAGTTACAAGGCAGAGCTCATACTTCTTAACAACACCAACACCAACACCAACACCAACATCTATGGACTTGACTTGGTTGCTTGGATAACCTTATATAAAAGTTTGCCGAATTTAGCCAGACAGATAGCTGCCCAAGATAATCTTCCGGCTGAACGTAAGGCTATCTATGGGGCAATGAGTGACCCAGAGTGGTGGATAAAAAATGTATCGCCTAGTTATGCACTTTTGAAGGCGGATACTAAAGGTTTAGCAATAGTTAGTAAAGATCTTGATAGTGCCACAACGCAGATACTTAGTTTTATGATTTTCACTGATGGGCAAAGCAAAGAAAGCTCCTTAAATAATGTTCGTATTGCAGCTGAATTTTTTAGAACGGGTGGCGCTTATCTGCAATTGAAATCTTTAATTAATAGTTATGAAGGTGAGACCTCCACCGTGGCGGAGATTCGTAATCAATTGACCCAGACTCAGGTTAATCAAAACTATTATCGCGAGCGTATTAAAACCTTGGAGGATTTACTTAAGCGCTTTCCAAATCGTGGAGCTATTAATATGCAGCCCTTGGATTCAAAAGAAAATAGCCCGAAGTAC
Organism: Polynucleobacter sp.; assembly: GCA_036746715.1. GTDB lineage: Bacteria > Pseudomonadota > Gammaproteobacteria > Burkholderiales > Burkholderiaceae > Polynucleobacter. The sequence continues at coordinate 3,126 of DAIODQ010000012.1, forward strand.
CTACCCGTTGAAAATCAATTAATTGCCGTCAATAACGATCTCAATAACAGTAAAGAGTTAATTGCTCGACTAAATGATCGATTAGCGCGAATTGTAATAGTGAAGCAATTTTTGGAGCAGGCGGTGCCGATGGTGGATACCCAAACAGATGGTTTATTGCTCACTAAATCATTGCTAAATATCGAAGCAAAGTTACGCAGCAATCTCTCTGCGGGTGATTTAATAGGTCAGCTTGCTTTGGATCAATTGCGTTCGCAAATAGTTGCGATTGAATCCCGTTTCTTTAAGGGTTTAGAGACAAGCACTGTCTCGACCACCAAAAAAATCGGCATGCTCATAGCCACCGCGGCTGGTATCGCAATCACTGGATTTGCAATGCTGGCATTTTTATTGGGACGTAAGATCACTCGTAATCTCAAACTGCAACGCAATCCCCGATCTTAGATCGGTCAAGCACTATTTAGCTGCTCCTAGCTTAGATTTGCAGTGATGTCGGCCTACCCGTCAATACCCGCTACCATATTACTCTAAGTAGCGCATCACCGTATCGGTTTTAGACCAGCGGCCCCGATTCATGATCATGGGCATACTGGCTCCAGATGCTAGCAAGCTTTGCGCAGCACCGACTCGGCAAGAGTGACCGCTAATGTTTTGAACGATAGCAGGATCAATATTTGCTTCCTGAGCAAGGCGCTTGTAGATCCGATTAATTTGGCCGCTGCATAAACTCTCTGAGACCCTGTCATTTCGTTTGACCGCACGCAAAATAAAGCCCCCATTGATCTTTGCTTCGCTAAGCCAATGATTAATGGCTAATACAGTCTTACTTTGAAGAATCAAGCGACGCCCGTGTGACTCTTGATCGACCTTTCCCCTACGTAGCAAGATAGTGTGATGCGACTTATTAGCAAGCTCACGCATTTGTATATCAGTAATACGTAAGGTAATTAATTCGCTGCGGCGGCATAAGGTGTCATACGCCAATAGCAAAAGAGCCGTATCACGCAGACACCGTAAGGATGGCGTTATGGAGTTAAGTAATTGATTGAGTAAGTTCTCATCAATTCCATAAGCTTGTTTTGCAGCACGACCCAATGTGCGATGCATGCGCCTCATCTCAAGCTTAACCCCAGCCTCTTTGGTAGGATCTGCATAATGGTTTAAGATATAAATGGTCGAGATGCCAACCACCGCCCGCCGAATACTGGCCGAGCTTTTATTGCCCTTACTCAAAAAACTAATAAATTCTGCTAGTGCCACAGGACTTGCAGGTAAAGCGGAGTAGTTCTTAGAATCGCAAAAGCGGATGAATGCAGCAAAGTCGGCAGCATATGCGCGGAAGGTCGCAGGCGCATAGGCACCTTCGATCTGGATAATTGTGGCTTGAAGTCGTTGGTGTGGGTTCATGAGTTGATGGAGTAAGCAAGGGTTTAATGTTGGCTATTTTGCTCAATTCAACAAAAGCCCGCCATCAGGCAAGCCCAGTCGGGCCGGTCAGACTTTGCTGATTTTGGGCTCAGAGAATGATCCGCAAGCGTGTGCTTGATTTGCCCTCTAAGCGTGGGAGTTTTTACCAGACCATAGGCAACAAAGAGTAATGTTCATTTTTTGAACAATATGGTATAGTTCTTGAACTATTTACGTAAATATCACCCTAGACATTGGCCCTTTAGACCCCTATGCAGCCTGAAATTCATCTTAAATTACTGAAATTACTAGAAAAAAATCCAGAGCTGACGCAGCGGGAGCTAGCGCATCAGTTGGGGATTAGCCTTGGTAAAACCAACTACTGCCTCAAAGCTTTAAAAGACAAAGGTTGGTTGAAGTGGGGTAATTTCTCAAAAAATCCAAATAAGTCGCAACACATGCACCTGTTAACACCTAAGGGCATTTCTGAAAAACTAATCCTTACCATACACTTCTTAAAGCGCAAAGAAAAAGAGTACGAGCTTCTTAAAGAGGAGATCGCTCACTTGCACGAAGAGCTTGCCACCTCTCCTCTTGCTGCAAACCCCCTCGCATCTGAGTTTTTGAACAAGCATGAGCCAAATCTGTAGTGCGCTAACTAACGCATTCACCAGCGATATTTAAGCCCATCATGCTTCACTGGTACCTTTTACAGTCTAAACCCAAGCAGGAGCAGGTGGCTTATCAGAACCTTTGCAACCAAGGATATACATCCTTTTTGCCAACCATCGCTAGGCAAAAAATCCAACGCGGTGTACTCACTACCAAGTCCGAACCATTATTTAATTGCTATCTCTTTGTGCGCTTAGATCCCGATGGTGGGCTGTTTATAATGGAGCGCTTTGACAGGACGGCGGATGGTCAAAAATTTGGACTTGAGGATATGGTCGTTTTAATGGGAAAGACACCAAACGAAAAATATCATGGCAGTTATGAATCGATTGCCAAGGCAATTGATCTGTATTGCGGGGAACATGCTGCAGAGAGCAAGGCGCGTTTTTTTGAGTACCTAGCAGTCTCGACCTTATTGAAAAACGGTGATGCCCATCTAAAAAATTTTTCCTTGTTATACGACGTTCCCACCGGCACAATAAAACTCTCGCCACTCTATGATGTAGTGACCACCATAATCTACCAGATCGTTAATCCGAAGACTGGGGCCACTAAGGTTGATAACAGCATGGCTCTTCAGATGTTTAAGCAGAAGTCCTTTCCAGTCAATGCGGAGCTCATCCGATTTGGTAAATCGGTCTGCATGGTGAGTAATCCCCAAGACGTCATTGAGCGAATCGAAGAGGCCAAACACTTCGTCATGCGCAAGCATGCGAACGAAATGGATCCTGGCTTGATTGCTAAACTCAAAATGGCCTGGAGAATATATGCAATTCATACGAATAAAGGCTCGAGAGCGGGCATTAGCGGGCTTGATGCTTATTGAGTATTAAACACTTCAAAAATAAAACCCAATTCTTTGAACCTAACTCCTCAATTCATTCAGCGTCGCATTGTGCCCCCCGCAGAAAAAAGGCTATTGCCTCTGCAAGCCGGTGATATGCCCGACACCAGCGCCGATGTGGCCTACCTCGTCGAGCAATTTCACTACCAACCTGCCACCACACTGGAAGAAGGCATCCAGCGCTTTGTCGCTTGGTACCACAATGAATTCAAGCTTATCTAATGCAACCCAACCAATCCATAACAACCCTACTAAAACGCCTTTGGCACCACATCAGCCCACTTCAACGTGGGCAATTTGGGCTGCTGCTGATATTGATGGTGCTCGTCGCGTTTGCGGAAATTCTTAGCTTAGGAGCTGTGTTGCCGTTTCTTGCAGTATTAACTGTGCCAGAGCGGATCTTTGAGCACGCTGCAGCACAGCCTATCATCCAAGCCCTAGGGCTCACAGAGCCAGCGCAACTCCTCTTAACGCTCACCATCGCATTTGCCGTGGCGGCGCTCATCGCAGGCACCATGCGTTTGTTGTTGCTCTGGGCCAGTACCCGCCTATCCTTTGCCGCTGGGGCCGACCTCAGTATTAGCATCTACCGCCGCACGCTTTATCAGCCTTATGCAGTGCATTGCGCCCGCAATAGCAGCGAGGTCATCAACGGTATCTCGGGCAAAGCCAACGGTGTCATTTACAGCATCATCTTGCCGGCTTTAACGCTCATCAGTTCCAGTATCATGCTCATTGCCATCCTTATCGCCCTGTTGGCGGTAGAGCCTGTCATCGCCCTGGCGGCCTTTGGCGGATTTGGTCTGATCTACGCGTTCATCATCCGTTTGACCCGCAAGCAACTATTGGCCGATAGCCAGCGCATCGCCCGCGAATCCAGTCATGTCATCAAATCCCTGCAAGAGGGCTTGGGCGGCATCCGCGATGTGCTCATTGATGGCAGCCAAGCCATCTATTGCCAGTTTTACCGCAATGCCGATCTTCCCCTGCGCCGCGCGCAGGGGAACAATTTATTTATCAGTTCCAGCCCACGTTACGGCATGGAGGCTCTGGGCATGGTGCTTATCGCTGCGCTGGCCTATTCGCTTGCCCAGCAAACCGATGGCATTGCCAAAGCCATCCCCATCCTCGGCGCCCTGGCGCTCGGCGCACAGCGTCTACTGCCCGTTTTACAGCAAGCTTATGGATCTTGGACTCAAATAAATGGCGGCCAAGCCTCGTTACAAGACACACTCGAGCTGCTCGACCAACCCTTACCCGACTACGCCAGCCAGCCAGCCGCCCAACCGCTGCCCTTCAAGCACAACATCAGCCTCAAGCAGCTTGTGTTTCGCTACAGCCCGCAAACGCCCTATGTTCTAAAGCAACTTAACCTCACCATCGCCAAAGGTAGCCGCGTGGGTTTTATCGGCACCACCGGTAGTGGCAAAAGCACCCTGCTCGACATCGTCATGGGCCTGCTACAGCCAACCGATGGCACCTTGGAGATTGATGGTCAACCTGTGACGCCCACAAATAACCGCGCCTGGCAAGCCCATGTCGCCCATGTACCGCAAGCCATATTTCTGGCAGACATCACTATCGAAGAAAACATTGCTTTTGGTGTGCCCAAAGACCAGATAGACCAACAGCGCGTCAGACAAGCCGCACAACAAGCTCAGATTGCCGACAGCATTAAAAGCTGGCCCAAGCAATACCAAACATTTGTCGGTGAGCGCGGCATCCGCCTCTCTGGTGGTCAACGCCAGCGTATCGGCATTGCCCGCGCCCTCTACAAGCAAGCCGACGTGATCATTTTTGACGAAGCCACCAGTGCACTAGACGGCGAAACTGAACAAGCCGTCATGCAAGCCATCGAAGACCTCAGCAAAGACCTCACCCTGCTTATTATCGCCCACCGTCTCACCACCCTCAAAAACTGCACGCTGATTGTTGAGTTGGATGATGGTCGCATCAAGCGCGCCGGCAGCTATCACGACATCGTGAATCAAGCGGCACCGGTGACGCAGGAGAATAAAGAATCTAACCATCGCCACGCAGGAAAAATCTAATGAACGTCATCCCTTACGCACGCCAAGACATTAACCAGGCCGACATCGATGCAGTGGTCGCCGTGTTGCGCTCAGACTTTCTGACCCAAGGTCCGGCTGTGCCTGCCTTTGAAAAGGCCGTTGCTGACTATTGTGGTGCGCAGCATGCGGTGGCGGTCAACAGCGCCACCAGTGCGCTGCACATCGCCTGTCTGGCGCTGGGTGTAGGCAGGGGCGATTGCGTATGGACCACGCCCATCACCTTTGTTGCCAGCGCCAACTGTGCGTTGTATTGTGGCGCAGCGGTGGATTTTGTCGACATTGATCCGCGCACCTACAACCTCAGCGTTGATTACTTGGCAGAAAAACTGGCCCTTGCAGAAAAAACCGGCAATTTGCCCAAAGTGGTGATCCCCGTACATTTATGCGGACAACCCTGCGACATGGCTGGCATCCATGCGCTAAGCCAGAAATACGGTTTCAAAATCATCGAAGATGCTTCACACTCTATCGGTGGCAGATACAAAGGCGAACCTATCGGCAACTGCCGTTACAGCGACATCACCGTATTCAGCTTCCACCCGGTTAAAATCATCACCTCCGGCGAGGGCGGCATGACGGTTACCAATGACGCGACTTTGGCCAAACACTTGCGCCTACTGCGTAGTCACGGCATCACAAGTACCGCAGTAGACATGCACCCCCGCCCAGCACAAGAAATCTGGAATTATCAACAGATTAATCTCGGTTTTAATTACCGTATGACTGACTTGCAAGCCGCATTGGGCTTAAGCCAATTACAGCGACTTGATGCGTTTGTTACCCAGCGCCACGCCATCGCCAAGCGCTATGACCAGCTGCTATCCGCTTTGCCTGTGCTAACCCCATGGCAACATGCAGACAGCTATTCAGGCTTCCACCTCTACGTTATTCGTTTGAAGTTGAATGAAATTAATAAGACGCAACGTCAAGTTTATGACGCACTTCATGCAGCGGAAATGCTCGTAAATCTGCATTACATCCCAGTTTATCGCCATCATTATTATGAACAGATGGGCTTTAACGTTGGGTATTGTCCGCAGGCGGAACAGTATTATTCAGAGGTCATCAGCATCCCTATGTATCCGGGGTTGACTATAGACCAGCAAGACTTTGTGGTGCAAACCTTGCGCATGGCATTAGAAGAATGAATGGCATCAACAAGCTTGGTTTGGGAACTGCCCAATGGGGCCTGCCCTATGGACTTGCCAATCAGCATGGAATCACTTCGCCGGAAACAGTAACTGCGCTGCTGAATGAAGCGAGGCATCATGGAATTGAGATTCTGGATACAGCATCGTTGTATGGGAAATCTGAAGCCGTGCTGGGTTCAAACCCGCTTGAAGGATTTAAGGTAGTAACAAAAACACCTAAATTTGTAACATGTCACATTTCTGACATTGAAGTGTATCAGCTTAATGAGACATTTCAACAATCACTGAATTTACTGCGGTGCAAAACAATCTATGGGCTCCTGATTCACCATGCTGAAGATATTCTTGTTTCCGGCGGAGACAAGCTTCTGACGGCGATGATGCAGTTAAAAGATAAAGGATTGGTAGAGAAAATTGGGGTATCCGTTTACGACAGCATACAAGTCGATGCTGTAATGAAAAAATTCACACCAGATTTAATTCAACTGCCATTTAGTGTTATGGATCAGCGCATGCTGACTAGCGGGCATTTGGAGCTGCTAAAAAATGAAGGCGTAGAAATACATGTGAGATCGGTTTTTTTACAAGGTTTATTACTTATGCCATTGGAAAAGATTCCTGCATTTTTTGAACCTGTTCGATCTTTGCTGACCCGTTGGCATGCTGCGGCTCAACAACAAGGATTGACTGTTAATCAAGCAGCGTTATCCTTCGTAAAGAATGTTCCATACATTGATACCGTGCTGGTTGGCCTTGATAACTTGGCGCAGCTTCGCTCATGCTTTGATGATTATGCAATGAAGATAAATTTTGATGCAACAGGGTTGGCGTGTAACGACACCATTTTTGTCAACCCATCACTTTGGCAACTTAAGTGAAGCCTTTGAAACTTGGCGTAATCGGTCTTTCCCCCGGCAATGGGCATCCCTATTCCTGGTCGGCCATTTTTAATGGCTATGATGCGGTGGCAATGGAAGACTGCGGCTTTCCTGTTATCCCACGCTATCTCGAAAAACAGCAGTTTCCGAATGACGCAATAGCCGAAGGTAAAGTGACGCATGTATGGGCACAAAATAAAAATATTGCTTCTCATATTGCCAAGGCTGCATTGATTGAAAATGTGGTCGATCACTACACGGATATGATTGGGCAAGTAGATGGGGTACTGCTAGCACGCGATGATGCCGAAACGCATCACGAATTCGCCGCACCATTTCTCAAGGCCGGCATACCAATATACATCGACAAACCACTGGCATTATCCGTCACCGAAGCTAAGCAGCTAATTAATCAGCAGCAATATCCTGGGCAACTCTTTTCTTGTTCAGCATTACGATACGCGAAAGAATTCAAATTATCTAAACTTGAATTAGCCCAGCTTGGCCGCCTGCGCCATATCCACGCCACAGTTCCGAAAGATTGGGACAAGTATGCTGTCCATGGCATTGAACCGCTTTTACTGCTCGCTAATGAGCGGGGTGCGATAGAACGCACTCAAGTCTGGCGAAACAAGGATGCAACAACTTTGACCGTTGAATACAGTAAGGGCCTTCAAGCGCTCGTTAGCACCATCGGCTCCTCAAACGCACCATTAACTCTAAGGGTCATGGGCGATTTGGGCTGGAAGGATTTGTTCTTTCAAGACAGCTATTCCGCTTTCAAAAGTGCGTTGTTTGAATTCGTCCAAGGCATCCTTCATAAGGATGTGCGTATCGATCCAGAATTTATGCTAGAAGTTGTCAACCTGATTGAGTCCGGGAGAGCGCCGTGAACCCAAGAACAATATTGATTACGGGTGGAAGCGGCAAGTTTGGGCGCACTCTCGTCAGCCATTTTTTGGCGGCAGGCGATCGCATCATCGCAACTTGCCGTACAGATGAGTCGCTAGAAAAAATGCTGATAGAGTATGTAAGTTACGGCGACAGATTCGTAGGCATCAAATCGGATCTCACTGAAAATAATGCGAGCACATTGCTACGAGAACAGCTTGATGCACAGGATATTCGTCCTGATTACCTGATAAATAATGCCAGAAGCCTCAGCTTCCTAAAAATCGGCGAAGATGGATTAGTCAGTCGCGAAAACTTTTCCAACGAATATTTACTCGATGTTGTCGTGCCCTATGAGCTGACAATGGCGTTAGTCCATCAGCGAGATAGCCAATTACGCAGAGTCTTAAATATTGGTTCGCAGTATGGTACGGTTGCTGCAAACCCGCATTTGTACGCTGAACCGATGAAACAATCACCACCTCACTACAGTGTAGCAAAAGCAGCGCTGGCACATCTTACAAAGGAGCTGGCAGTTCGCCTTGCTGGCAAAAACATCCAGGTCAACTGTGTCGCATTCGGCGGGGTGGAAGGCCGAGTCGACGAAGCCTTCAAACAACGCTATGCACAGCTTTGCCCAATGGGGCGTATGCTTAGAGAAGATGAAGTAATCGGCCCGGTGGATATGCTACTATCCGATAGATGCTCTGGCATTACCGGGCATATACTTTCCGTGGATGGTGGATGGGGAATTTGGTAATGAAACATATTGCGATCGTTTTAGCGCGCGGTCGATCCAAACGTTTACCCGGAAAAAACATTCTCGATTTTCATGGCAAGCCTATGCTCGCGTGGACAATCGAGGCTGCTTTGCAATCAGCTCAATATAAGCAAGTGCTAGTTTCTACAGACGATCCAGAAATTGCTGAGATTGCGCGCTCTTTTGGTGCGCAGGTTCCCTTTTTGCGTAATTCTGGTGCCGACGACAATACACCATCGAGCGAGGCAACCCTTGCTGCACTTAGGCAGGCAGAACAACACTGGGGCGAGCAGTTTGATGTGGTATCGCAACTCATGGCTAATTGTCCGCTCCGTGATGCAAACGATATTACAGCCGCTATTCAGAATTTTATAAATCAGGGTGCCGAGTCCCAGATTTGCAGCTTTCGTTTTGGCTGGATGAACCCTTGGTGGGCGGCCAAGCTAGATCTGCAAGGCAACCCCGAATACTTATTTCCAAAAGCCCGGGTTGCGCGCTCTCAAGATTTGCCGCCTTTATATTGTCCAAGCGGTGCAATATGGATTGCACGTGGCCCAGCTCTTAAGTCTGCAAAAACCTTTTACGTGCCAACCCACATTTTCCATTCGCTAAGTTGGATATCCGCTATGGATATTGACAATGCAGAAGACCTTGAAATGGCAAAAGCTTGTTTCCTGATTAAAAGACATCAAACGTTGGTATCTTCCATCAAATGAAAATCGCCTTCCGCACTGATGCTTCGCTGCAAATTGGCACTGGCCATGTCATGCGCTGTCTGACGTTGGCCGACGCGCTGCAGGCTGACGGTGCCCAGTGCCATTTTATTTGTCGAGAGCATCCTGGGAATTTGATCGCGCAGATCCTTCAACGTGGTTTTACGGTAAGTGTGCTACCGATGGCTGCTGAGACGTCTGTCGCTAACAAAGTGTCAGTTGAAATGCAGTCAAACTACGCGGTTTGGCTTGGTGTCGATTGGACCGTCGATGCCGCGCAGGCAAAAGTCGGCGTTGGCACGAGGGCGGTCGACTGGCTGATTGTCGATCACTATGCAATTGATGTTCGCTGGGAGCAAGTGCTGCGTCCACTGTGTCGCAAACTGATGGTGATTGATGATCTGGCTGACCGACCACACGACTGTGATCTCTTGCTTGATCAAAACTTAGGCCGTGATGTAGGTGACTATAGCCAGCTTGTACCAAATGGTTGCACCGTTCTTGTAGGACCGCACTATGCATTGCTTCGCCCTGAATTCGCTGCCAAGCGCGACGAAAGTTTGCGCCGCCGTGCCACCCCGCAATTCAAACACCTGTTGATTGCGATGGGTGGTGTGGATCAAGCCGATGCAACCGGCAAAGTGCTTGAGGCCCTGCAGGATTGCCAGCTGCCAGCCGACTTGCGCATCATCGTGGCGATGGGCCAACACGCACCTTGGCTAGAGCGCATTCAGTTGCTCGCAAAACAGATGCGGCAACCAACAGAGGTAAAGATTAATGTCAATAACATGGCACAGCTGATGACTGATAGCGATTTGGCCATCGGCGCTGCAGGCAGCACATCTTGGGAACGCTGTTGTCTGGGGTTGCCGACGCTGATTGTGGTACTCGCAGAGAATCAGCGTAATGGTGCTGCTGCCCTTGAGCAAAGTGGAAGTGCGAAGTCACTTGGTAGTGTGAATGCTATTCCTCACGCCCTGCGATCAATGCTCAGCTTGTTTGTTACAACTGATGCGTTAAGTCAATTAAGTCAAAAAAGTTGTTTGGTCACCGACGGGCAAGGCACGAGCCGTGTGAGAAAGGCGCTTAGTGAACACCATGATTAATGCCTCTGCGAGCCATGGTTGTCTTCGGCCGATGATCGCTGCCGATCTCGAAAGCGTTTTGAAATTACGTAATCACGCCGAGATTCGGCGCTATATGCTCACCCAACACACGATTTCAATCGAAGAGCATATATCGTGGTTTGATCGCGTATCGCAGGACACCGGTATAGAGCTACTGGTGTTGGAAATAAATGCGGAGTGTTGTGGGTTTGCCCAATTCAAGGAAACAAATTACCACGGGGTGGTGGATTGGGGCTTTTACACCGCCCCTGATGCACCGAAAGGGACGGGCAGGAAGCTCGGGCTAGCTGCGTTAAACCACGCATTCAAAAAGGAAAATCTGCACAAGATTTGCGGCCAAGCACTGCATTGGAATCAGCCTTCAATTGAATTTCATAAATCGTTAGGCTTCGTTCAAGAGGGAATACTGCGTGACCAGCATTTCGACGGCGCTAATTATCATGACCTGGTCTGCTTCGGGATGCTTAAGCGTGAATGGGTTGCCAAAGAACTACTGACAGGAATAGACAAATGATCACCATCAGCAATAGAAAAATCGGTGCTGGCCACCCTCCGTTCATTATCGCCGAAATGTCCGGCAACCATAACCAGTCGCTTGACCGCGCATTGGAAATTGTCGAGGCTGCCGCCAAGACTGGGGCGCATGCACTGAAGATTCAGACCTATACAGCCGACACTATGACGTTGGATCTGGATGAGCGCGAGTTTCATATCAGCGATCCGAGTAGCCTGTGGACGGGCACATCGCTCTACAAACTTTACGGGCAGGCCTACACACCCTGGGAATGGCACCAACAGATTTTCGAACGGGCGCGTGAACTGGGCCTCATCATCTTCAGCACCCCGTTTGACGGCACGGCGATAGACCTTCTAGAAAGTCTGGAGGTGCCGTGCTACAAAATAGCCTCCTTTGAGAACACCGACCTGCCGCTGATCCGCCGTGTTGCTGCCACCGGCAAACCAATGATCATCTCCACAGGCATGGCTAGTGTTGCCGAACTCGATGATACCGTACGCGCCGCCCGTGAGGCTGGCTGCAATGATCTGATTCTGCTCAAGTGCACCAGCACTTATCCTGCCACAGCCCGCGATACCAACATCCTGACCATCCCGCATATGCGTGAATTGTACGGGTGCGAAGTCGGCTTGTCCGATCACACCATGGGCGTGGGTGTATCGGTCGCTAGCGTGGCATTGGGCGCAACCGTGATCGAAAAACACTTCACGCTCAACCGTGCCGATGGCGGGGTGGACAGCACCTTTTCAATGGAGCCCGCTGAGATGGCGCAATTGGTGCTAGAGACTGAACGCGCCTGGCAGGCGCTGGGCCAAGTCAGCTATGGCGCCACGGAAGCAGAGAAAAAATCAATTGTGTTTCGGCGTTCGCTATATGCCGTGCAGGATTTGAAAGCGGGAGATGTGCTAACCACAGACAATGTGCGCGCGATTCGGCCGGGGTTGGGGTTGCCGACCAAGTATTTGGATGTCGTGTTGGGCAAAGTTGTGAGGCAGGATGTTAAGCGTGGGACTGCTTTGGATTGGAGCTTATTAGGATGAACAATGATGACTAATGCCGAGAAAGAACTAATGAATACTGATCTTGAAAATCTGTTTCGTGCCGATGTTACAGAGCTAGGACGCTTGATACCCGGTATGCGTGCTGCTTTTACCAACGGCGAGAATGTTATGGAATATGCCCGGCAAACGAAGGGCGCGCTTGGCAACTCACCCATTGCGACACTGATTGCATACGACTTGCAAGCAGGTGCATATATTTCTGGATCGAGAGCAAATCCGGAAGCCCGTGTGCGTTGGTGTGACCAATTGGCAGGCATACTGAATCCATACATCGACAAGCAAAGTACGGTTCTTGAAGTGGGATGCGGTGAAGCTACCACGCTTGCAGGTGTGCTCAAACGTTTGATTAGTTCGCCCAGACATGCGCTCGGTTTCGATATTAGCTGGTCGCGGTGTGCTCACGGATTGTCCTGGTTGGCCGAGAATGCCACGTCGGCTGATTTGTTTGTTGCAGATCTTTTCGAAATACCGCTGGAGGATTCAAGCGTCGATGTGGTGTATACCTCACATTCGCTTGAGCCAAATGGAGGGCGTGAAGAAGCTGCGATCAAAGAATTGATGCGCGTTGCTCGTCGAGCAGTAGTGCTCGTTGAGCCTGTGTATGAATTGGCCAACACTGAAGCACAGGCGAGAATGAGGGAACATGGGTATGTTTGCGGCCTCAAAAAAACCGCGGAGGTGCTGGGGGCTACGGTAACAGACTATCGCTTGCTTGATTACTGCGGCAACCCGTTGAACCCAAGCGGTTTGGTCCTCATTGATAAAACAGCCATGACCTCATCGGGAAGTTCCGACATTCAATGGCGTTGCCCCTTGACACATTCGGCACTCGTCGCACATGCCATGGGTTTTTACTCTCCCGGTACGGGATTAGTTTATCCCGTGCTGGGGGGTGTTCCATTGCTGCGTTCAAGCCATGCTGTTGTGGCTTCGTCCTTTGAACTATTCAATACTCCAAAGCTTGGGGTAGTTAGATGAAATACTGCAAGCTCTGTTTGCAGCCGGACACTAGACCTAATACGGTATTCAGCGCAGAGGGGCTTTGTCCTGCGTGCCATTACCATGAACAGTCCAAGGCAATTGATTGGCAAGAACGCTATGAAATCCTGCTGGATTTGATTAAGATAATTAAGAGGGCTCCCGGTCAGCATTTTGATTGCATTATTGGGGTGAGCGGAGGTAAAGACAGTACTCGTCAGGCACTATGGGTCAGGGATAACCTGGGACTGAAGCCACTCTTGGTAAGTTTGAGTCATCCACCGCAGCACGTGTCTCAGCTTGGTGTAGATAACATCTCCAATTTAATTGAAATGGGATTTGATGTTGTACTTTCATCGCCTGCGCCAGAGACATGGCGCCAATTAATGCGGGAAAGTTTTTTTATGTTTACTAACTGGGCGCGCTCGACAGAATTAGCATTATTCAGCTCTGTTCCGCAACTAGCAATTAAATATCAAATACCTTTGATATTTTGGGGAGAGAATCCGGCACTTCAAGTTGGTGATTTGCAGACAATGGGCTGCAATGGGTACGATGGCAGCAACTTGCGGCATTCAAACACATTGAGTACCGGGCATACTTGGATGCTTGATGCGGGTTTCAATCATAAAAAAATATTACCCTATGTATATCCAAGTGGTGAAGAGTTCGATGAATCCAAAATTCAAATAATTTTTCTGGGATGGTTCTTGGGTGATTGGAGTTTGTTGCAAAATGCGTCATATGCCTGCCCAGTAGGCCTTAATATAAGAACTGAACTACCTGAAGACACGGGCGATTTGTATGGCTTGAGCAACTTGGATGAAGACTGGCACAATCTGAATCAGATGATTAAATATCTGAAGTTTGGATTTGGCAAGGTGACTGAGTATGTCAATGAAGAGCTGCGTGCGGGTGCAATGGATAGGTCAACTGCGATTGCTCTTGTAGAGCAGTATGACGGGAAGTGCTCGGACAAATATATTGCTAGTTTTTGTGAGTTTATGAAGATCACGCAACAAGAATTCTGGTCTCATTTACATGGTGCAATGAATCGCGATTTTTTTGAAGTTGATTCTACTGGGGCCATTAGCCGAAAATTCAAGGTTGGTGTTGGACTATGAGCACGCTCACAATTGGCGTTGTGGATTACGGCATGGGTAATCACGCCTCTGTTGTTCATAGTCTGCGAGATCTTAATTTTAGGGTTAGGGTCAGCAACAATACGGCCGAGTTAGATTTATTGGATGTATTGGTGCTGCCTGGAGTTGGGGCTTTTCCGGCAGCCATGGCCACCTTACATGAGCGTGGATTAGTCGACTATTTGCAGGAACAAGCTCGCCAAGGCCGCCCATTGATTGGAATTTGTTTGGGTATGCAACTGCTCGCAAGTGCTTCTTATGAACATACATACACAACTGGTTTGGATTTGATCCCAGGCGATATTGTGCCTTTTGCCGATCATGGCACGCACATAGGCTGGAACACACTGGAATTTAGCCAGCGTAGCCCTCTATGGTCCTCAAGTGACGGGGAAGCCTTTTACTTCAATCATTCGTTTTGCTACCAAGGGCCGGCCGAGTACCAAGTGGCAGTGACTCGACACCCGTCAGCATTTTCCTCGGTAATACAACGAGGTAGTGTCGTTGGCTTGCAGTTTCATCCAGAGAAAAGTCAGTTAGCAGGCAAGACTATGCTAAAAAATCTGATTACAGGGCTAGTCCATGCTTAAAAAACGTTTAATTGGGGTGGTCACAGTAAAAAATGGCTGGGCAGTGCAATCGTTTGGTTACCGACGCTATTTACCATTGGGCACGCCTGAATGTTTAGTAAAAAACCTGGACCGCTGGGGTGCTGACGAAATATTGATTCAAGTCATTGACCGTTCAATGGCAGGTTCTGGTCCTGATTTCGTGTTGCTTGAGCGACTGGGTAAGCTTGGCCTAGAGACGCCATTGGTTTATGCAGGAGGTATTCGCTCAGTATCGGATGGTGTGAAATTAATTCAACTAGGCGCAGATCGCATCATTGTTGACGCGCTGCTACACGAGGACTTGTTATCTATTAAGGCGCTTTTTGAGAGGCTCGGCGCACAAGCGCTTATCGCTTCATTGCCGCTGTCTTGGCAATCTGAAGAGTTGGCGTGGTTTGACTATAGGTCGAAAACATCAACGCCGCTTTCAGGTGATGTATTGAGATTAATCCAGTCTGGTGTTATTTCCGAAGTGCTGATCACTGATTGGCAGCACGAGGGGATGCCGGCCGCTTTTGATCATAAACTTGTCGATGCATTTCCTTTAAAAGATGTCCCCATCATTGCATTTGGTGGTATTAGCAAATCTGATCAGACGATAGCGCTACTACAAACTTCAGGAGTTTCCGCTGTCGCTATTGGTAATTTTTTATCTTACCGAGAGCATGCCATTCAAGAATACAAAGCAGCACTAAGTGGCATGCCCTTGCGGCCCGCCACTTATCAATCTAAATTTTCACTGATAGCCGATACAGATGCCTGACATTCAGTTTTGTAAGCGCTGCCTATATACAACAGCACACCCATTGGGCTTGACTTTGGATGAAGAGGGCATCTGCTCTGGTTGCCGCATTCATGAGGAAAAGGATACGCTTAATTGGCCGGAGCGATGGAAGATGCTTGAAAGTTTGGTTAAGCCATACCGCAGTAAGGATGGGACTAATTACGACTGCATTATTCCTGTAACGGGCGCGCAGGACTCTTACTACATCGTTCACCTAGTCAAAGAGCGTCTGGGTCTAAACCCTCTGTTGGTGACGTATAACAAGTATTTCAATACACCGCTGGGTATACGTAATCTTGCAAATCTTCGGATCCGCTTTAACTGCGACATCTTGTATCAAAATGTCAATCCGATTTCGGTCAAAAAAATCACTCGCAGTACATTGCGCCGTTTTGGCAGTATATACTGGCCGATATTGGCTGGACAGACGGTATTCCCAGTGCAAACTGCAGTGCGATACAAGGTGCCGTTGATTATTTGGGGTGCCCATCAAGGTCTTGAACAGGTTGGCATGTTCTCTCATGAGCATGAAGTTGAAATGACGCGGCGCTATCGGAAGGATCATGACCTCATGGGTCATGAGGCTGATGACCTGCTGTCCATTTTTGATACGCTCAAAGAAGAGGACATCTGGCAGTATCGCTACCCTGATGATCATGATCTCAATGCCGTTGGTGTGCGTGGAATTTACTTAGGTAATTATGTACGGTGGGATCCGAAAGCGCAGCATGAACAGATGATGCGCGAATATGACTACCGCACTGCGGCATTCAACCGTACCTTTGATTGTTACGACCATGTTGATTGCTTTAACTACATGAATCTACATGATCAGTTTAAATTATTTAAGCACGGATTTTCAAAAGTGACAGATCATGCGTGTCGTGAAATTCGACATGGTCGTATGACTCGCAAAGAAGGTCTTGCCTTAGTGCGCAGACATGAACAAGCACCGGTGGAATATTCGCAGCTCTTTATGGGTTGGTTAGGAATTACGCAACGATCTCTACAATTTATCATGGACCAACATAGGAGCCCGCTTTTTTGGAACCAACCGAAATTTAGTGAATGGGAATTTAATGGGTGGAGTGTACGCCAGGATGTGAATAGTTTTGAGCATATTGAAAGTTGTGAGTTGCCAAATATTTTTGAAGCTAACGACAAACTCGAATGCAGAGAAGGGGAAAAATACATCACAATTGGTAAGGGCTTCAAGATATGACGCGTGTTTGCAGGGGCTTTGAAGTTACTTCAGAGGGATTCTCTGATGAAAAGCTTGAACAACTTAGCCAACACTCTTTGTTAGAGCGTGGACTTACCCCATGCGCAGCTTGGGAGTCTGAGAATACCAGTTTCGGCAAGACCTTCCGTAAATGGGCTCGTTATCCATCGGTTTTACCTCTCTTTTTTACATCAGATCATGGCGTCCATTGGGAATCAAAATGTTGGTCTAACGAGATTGACTCCCCATATAAAATATTTTTCACATGGAATAAAAAAAAGTCCGTCGTCATGAAGCTGGAGCATGGAAAATCTTCCTATTACGTCCCACATCCGTGGGTGTTTTATAGAAAAAAATATTGGGGAAATCCCGCTTCACCCCGAACAGGAACACTGGTTTTCTATGCGCACTCTAATGGTGCCTGCAACCCTTTATATAATAACTTTGATGACTATATTGAAGCACTCACAAAGTTGCCGAAAAAATATCAACCAATTTCAATATGTATGTCATTTCATGATATTGAGAAAGGAACGCATAAGAAACTTCGTAAATATGGGATTCCCATAGTCACTGCCGGATCAACCCGTGCCAGAGACTTTGTAGATCGATTCTATTCACTGATCTACCAGTTCCGTTATGCGACATCGCCAAACATCGGATCTCATACGTTTTACGTTCTAGAAGCTGGGATTCCATTTTTTATTTTCGGTGATCACCCGGAATATCACATAAATGGGTCAAAAGACGTTCCTGATGGTTTCATGGATTTGAGAAATTACGGCGATGAGGACGATATTATGCGTTTGGAACGCTTGCGAGTACTTCTCTCAGAGCAAGTAGATGCAGTTACCATGGAACAGCAATTACTTGTCAGTGAGTACCTTGGCCTTGATTCAGACATGACAAGATGCAGGGCTGCAAAAATTCTGTGGGGATCACTTGTATCCAATCTGTTGCAAGTGCCTCAGCTTTATATAAAAAGCTTTTGGCACCTAGCTAAATATATGATTGTAAAAAAATAAAAAAATGATCGAAACAATCTCTAAAGGTCAAACTCTTTGGTTGCTTAAAAATAAGGTTTCTCAGTTTAAGATTCCTGAACTTCTCGTCTTCAAAGTCACATCTTTTGTTTCCGAGCCAGATCAAATTGCCCATAAGATAAAGGAACATTTCTCCGGCCGTCTTCTAGTTATACGTTCTTCAGCTTCCAACGAAGACGGTACGCAAAATGCGTGCGCCGGAATGTATGATTCAGTGCTCAACGTACCCTCAACAGACTCGGAAGTAATACGTGCCGCTATTGCTAAGGTAATTGCCAGCTACGAGCGCAAAGAGTCTCGCACGGAGGGAGATGAAGTCATTATTCAAGAGATGGTGCTAAATACCAGCATGAGTGGTGTTGTTTTTACACACGATCTGAACACCGGCGCACCTTATTACGTAATCAACTACGACGATATTTCCGGGCTGACTAATACGGTCACATCTGGTGGCGGTGAATATGCTAATCGTACACTCTATATCCATCGCGGAGCGACGCAAGCTTTGCGGTCTGAGCGCTTCCAGCTGCTTATGCAGGCAATACAAGAACTTGAGCATATCATGGACAGTCAGTTCTTGGATGTGGAATTCGCGCTCGGAGATGATTTCACTCCTTACCTATTGCAGGTGCGTGCGATCACCACAAAGCCTAATTGGAACAGAGCAGTTGCCAAACGCATTGATGCGGCATTGCGAGGCATTCAGGCAATTGTCAAATCGCGGCTGCAACCTATCTCGTGCGTTTACGGCGGTACTACGGTGCTCGGTCAGATGCCCGACTGGAACCCTGCCGAGATGATAGGGCGTGCGCCACGGGCTTTAGCCTACTCACTCTACGGGACCTTGATCACCGATCACGCATGGCGTATTGCCAGAGAGACTATGGGGTATGCCGTCCCAGTCGGCCAGCCTTTGATGATCTCTCTCGCGGGCCAGCCTTTTATCGACACCCGGCTGAGCTTCCATTCTTATTTACCCGACACCCTTTCACCGGCGATAGGCACGAAGCTGGTCGATGCCTGGGTGAGTAGACTTAAGGCTCATCCGGAGCTACACGACAAGGTTGAATTCGAAGTTGCAATTACGACCTATAGCTTCGACATTGACGAGAGGATTGAGGCGCTGATTGGCGCCGCACTAAGTGAAGTCGAGAAGTCGGAGTTCAAGGATGCGTTACGCCGACAGACGCGATCGCTGCTAGCGGATTGCGGTGAGGGTGGAATAAGCAACGCATTGGCCAAGGTGGACAAGTTGGCAAGGAAACAGTCGGATGCGCGTCGGTTGCCCATATCCCAGGATGCCACGGCCCTATTTGGAATGATCGACGACTGTATTCGCCTGGGTACTGTGCCTTTTTCGATTTTGGCGCGTCATGGATTCATTGCGCGAACGATTCTGTTGTCACTGAATCGGCGTGGAATCTTGACTAACGAAGATGTCAATTTTATTCAGTCTGGTATTCGAACGGTTGCCAGTGAACTAGTGAACGATATGCGCCGTTTGCAGCTCCGCGAGCTAGCACGATCCGACTTTATGGCGGAGTATGGACACCTGCGTCCCGGCACCTATGACATCCTGTCACGCCGTTATGATCAGATGCCCGATTTTGGGATGAATGATACGCAAGTTTATCCCCAACAAGAGCACAACGAGTTTGTGTTGAGCGCACAGCAGAGGCGAGATATTAATCGGCTTCTTCAAGCCGAGGATTTCCCAGAGTTCGATGCCGAAAAATTGCTCACTTATGTTCAATCCGCTACAGTCGGCCGTGAGTATGGCAAGTTCGTGTTCACACGCTCCGTTAGTGAAATGCTTGAATTGATTGCTAGATTTGGTGAGAAGCATGGTTTGAGTCGCGATGAAATGTCTCACGTTTCGATTAGCAAACTGCTCGATGTCGTCGCAAAGAGTAGTGAAAAGAGTATCGAAGAACAGTTGCGCCAGATTGCCGAGGATGAGGCTGAGCGTCATGCTTTAAGTGCAGCAATACGTCTCCCTCAGGTTTTGTTTGATGAGGCGGGTGTCCATATCGTTCCCTTCCAGGTCAGCCATCCGAATTTCATCACGCACAAGAAAATCACAGCAGCTTGCGTCTGCCTGCTCGTAGGGCAAGCAACCCCTGCACTATCCGGTAAAATCGTACTGATTGAAAATGCAGATCCCGGCTTTGATTGGATTTTTTCCCAGCAGATTGGCGGACTCATTACCAAATATGGTGGCGCGAATTCTCATATGGCGATTCGCTGTGCTGAATTTGGTATCCCTGCCGCAATTGGATGTGGTGAGCAGCGCTTCGAAGTGTTTATTGGCGCGAACCAGATTCTTCTTGATTGCGCGGCTGGGCTGATTAATCCGTTGTATTAATAGGAAATATTGATGGTTATTTGGATAATAGGTTTATCTGGCACTGGAAAAACAACATTGGCTAGTCAAGTGGTTGAACGAATTCGCCAATTGAATGGCAAAGTAGTTCTATTGGACGGTGATTTGGTACGAACTCTTTTTAGGAATGATGTTGACTATACCATCGAAGGTCGGTGGCGTAATGCCGAACGGCTTTCGGCTCTCTCGAAGTTTCTTGTCGATCAAGGGATACATGTCATTGCTGCTGTTCTTTCAATTTTCCCGGAGTTGCGGCGTTGGAACAGGGAAAATATTGCTGATTACTCCGAGGTGTATGTAAAAGCTTCAATGCAAACGTTACTTAGGCGAGATATCAAGAATTTGTATGCTAGAGCCTTGAAAGGAGAAATTATTAACGTGGTGGGTGTGGACATACCATTCCCTGAACCAGAAAATCCGGAGCTGGTGATCGAGAATGATATTGATCGGCTTGATTTTAAGGAATTAACGGACAGAATCATGAATCTTGATACAGTACGAGAGGCTCTGGGGCGTGCATGAATTTAATGGCGTTAGCTCTCATGTTAGCCATTATCGAAGTCGGGATATTTCTGATTGTGAGTTTGCAACGGCGAGGTTTTCCATGGCTGATTACAAAAAAAGACGAGTTGCCAACCTTTGATTTTCGGGCGCTGCAAAAATTCATGGATCATAGTTTCGACCCCCATCTGGGATGGGTGCGCAGACCCAATACCATCGGAATCGAAAATGGCCAAAAAGGGCCGATTACCTTTCATGTCGACTCAGCAGGGTCACGCGCGAACTCATTTGAAAAGTCTCCGCCATTCATAGCAGCTTTTGGCGATTCCTATGTTTTTTGCAGGCAGGTGGAAGATGACGAAACTTGGGAGGCGCAGCTATCGCAATTGGACGGTTTTGGTGTTTTAAATTTTGGTGTAGGCAACTATGGGGTAGACCAGGCGCTATTGCGTTACGAGAGCATGAGTTTGCCGGATACGGTAAGGGTTGTTGTGATGGGGTTTGTGCCGGAAACGATATGCAGGATACAGTCTTACTGGAAACACTACTTAGAGTTCGGAAATACTTTCGCATTTAAGCCACGTTTCATAATCGATCCGGAAGGTCAATTGAGCCTGCTGGAAAATCTCATGCGCAGCGCAGAGGACTTTACTATTTTACATGAAAAGCTCCCTCAAATACGAGAGGCCGATAGTTTCTATCAGAAAAAATTCCGCTCGCACCAGTTTCGGTTTCCATATACCTTCAGTTTGATGCGAAATCCGCTGAAGCAAAGCATGCTGATTTCCGCTGTTGCAGCTCGGGGAGTATGGCGTGTCTTAGGCATTACAAGCGATAGGATAGAAAACCTTCCATTCACCTTAGTGATGAAAAATAATCTTCGCGATGCCTATCAGTTATACAGCGACAGCAAATCGACAAAACTTTTAAGTGCGATATTGCTAAGATTCAAGGAGGAAGCGCAGCGCCGGGGGCATATCCCGTTGGTGGTTGTAATGCCGCAATTGCTTGATCTCAAGTTGAACAAAAATAAAGTCGCGCCTTATAAGGGTTACTTTAGTGAGTTGGCACGGCAGCTACCCGTGCTTGATCTTACCGGAAAATTTATCGAGACCGGATTTAAAAAACTTTACATCAACGATCAATATGGCGGCCATCTGTCGGTTGATGGAAACCGCTTGGTTGCAGAAGAAATCTCGACTTGGCTGAAGTTTCAGCGTGAATCAGTAATATAGAAAAGGAATCGGATCTGATGAGAATCACTTATCGAAGTGCAAACAACAAAGATTATTGGACCAAGCGCTGGGACGATATACCAGCGGATGCGCCAATGGAAAATTTGGGTGTATACCCGCTCAAATACGCCCAGATGACTGTGAAAGATAAAGCAGGAAAAATTTTGGAGGCGGGTTGCGGCGCCGGGCGTGTTTTACGTTACTACCACAATCGCGGTTACGACATCATCGGTTTCGATTTCATCGATGTTGCGATCAGCAAGCTTAAGGAGATCGACCCGACGCTACAGGCAGAGGTAGGTGATATCACCAATCTGAGATTTGCAGACCAATCGTTCAAGTACGTCCTTGCATTCGGCCTGTACCATAACCTTGAACACGGGCTGGATAAGGCTATTCACGAGACGAACAGGGTGCTGGAGAAGGGCGGACTGGTCTGCGCATCCTTCCGAGCGGACAATATTCAAACCAGGCTTACCGATTTGCTGGCCAACAGGAAGGCGAAGAGCAGGGGGGGCGAGAGCAAGACGCGGTTTTTTCACAAGATGAACCTGACCCGCAGCGAGTACGAGCAATTATTCACTCGTGCGGGCTTCGTCATCGATTTTATCGGTCCAGTAGAGAACATGCCCATTTTGTATAAATTCGCTATTTTCCGTTCTGCGGAACATAAACAATTCGATGAAAATAAAGCGCGTGCTGAAGGTTATCGTTTGTCGTGGTTCGGTCAGAGGCTGCAGAATTTTCTGATGCGTTTTTTCCCAGATCAGTTCTGCAATATTTATGTTCTCACCGCTAGTAAGGCTTAATCATCAATCCAAGTTCTAAAATTGTAGTTGCCGTTACCCAGCGGATAGATGCCGTCGCTGGCCGCACGGAACTTCGCGATGCGCTGGACCACAGGCTTGTTCAGTGGTTAGTACACGCGGGGTTTCTGCCGGCTCTTGTTCCCAACACCCTTTTGGCTACCGGTCATCCGTCTGAGCAAACCCTTAAAAGCTGGCTGCAAGCCATAAAGCCCAGCGCATTGATTCTGTCGGGCGGTAATGATATCGGTCAATACCCTGCGCGGGATGACACTGAACGCTATCTGCTTTCGTGGGCCGAAACGAAACGGATGCCGGTCCTAGGGATCTGCCGCGGGCTACAGATGATGGCGGTATGGGCCGGTGTTGCCCTGGTCAAGAAAGTAGGGCATGTCGGAGTCCGGCATCAATTGGCGGTTTCTGCCAAGAAGGATGAATGGCCAACCGAGGTGAACAGCTATCACAACTGGGGTCTGGCTTTCTGTCCGGACGGATTCGAGGTCGCGGCACGGACGGAAGACGGTTCGATAGAGGCGATCCAGCATGTAGAATTACCGTGGGAAGGTTGGATGTGGCATCCGGAGCGTGAGGCATCATTCTCCCTTCAGGATATCAAGCGGCTTAAGAGGTTAATCAGTGGATAATAAAGTTGGATTGAAGGCAATTATTCTTGCGGCCGGTGAAGGCACGCGTTTGCGTCCTTATACGCTGGATCGACCGAAATGCCTGGTTGAAGTGGATGGGTATAGTTTGCTGGATCGACAGTTGGCTGTGCTGGCGTCAGAGGACGTTCACTCTATTATTTTAATCGGCGGGTATCGCGTTGAAATGCTGAAGCGCCCCGGTATCGAGATTCGAGTGAATCCAAGATATGCCGAAACAAACATGGTTTGGACTTTGTTTTGTGCAGAGGATGACCTTGAGGGTGATGTGCTTCTTTGTTATGGGGATATTGTCTATTCAAGGGAAATACTACAAGCACTTCTAAAATCAAAAGCTGACATTGCTGTCGCCATTGACCTAGACTGGGAGTGCTATTGGCGCGCGCGTAACGAAGATCCTTTGGCGGACGCTGAAACTCTCAAATTGGCAGCCGACCATCGAATTCTAGAGATTGGGCAGAAGCCCAAGTCGCTTGCTGAAATTGAAGGACAATACATGGGCCTGATGAAGTTCTCAGCCAAGGGTGTGCAACTTTTAAAGAAGACGTTCCATGACGCCAAATCAGCAGGGACTCTGCGCGGCAAACCGTTGGAAAAAGCCTATATGACTGATTTGTTACAGGTGATGATAGGTTTGGATATCAGGCTTGACGCAGTCACTGTTAACGGCGGATGGGTGGAGGTGGATACGGTGACTGATCTTTTATCAAAAGTCACGAGAGATAGGCTTAATGGAATAGTGCAGATTTTTGATATCGATGCGAGTTTTTGATATGGAGTTGGTAAGCATAAAGAAACTGAGAAAGATTTGTCAAAGCGTTAAGTATGATTACGATTATCCACTTATGTTTCGGATTATTCGGTTCATATCTATTTACCCAACTTGGATATTGATACAGATTAAAGCAAGTCCAAATAACATAACGCTATTTGGAATTTTTGCTGGCATTTCTAGTGGTATTGCGCTATATCTTGGATATGTATATATTGCATTTGCATTTGTCTTCATTGCAGTTATATCAGATTTTTCTGATGGCGAAGTGAGCAGATATTTCAGAATGACATCTAAAGAGGGTACATACTTAGATAAAATTCATCACATCGTAGTGCAGTCATCATTTTTGGCGGGTGTAGTTTTATGGTCGCATAATGAAGATGCAAGCAGGTTGATCCTAGCATTGGGTATGTTATGCATATTAAATACGATTTTTTTGCCTATCGTAAATATGTACGCCATAGACATAGCGTTATTAAAGCATATTAAAAGGGCATTAATGTCTGGTAAATATGAATATAGAAAAACGTTGGCCAGTGCGCCACTTATACCAAAAATTATTTATCGAAAGAT
Source organism: Polynucleobacter sp. (assembly GCA_036746715.1). Taxonomy (GTDB): domain Bacteria; phylum Pseudomonadota; class Gammaproteobacteria; order Burkholderiales; family Burkholderiaceae; genus Polynucleobacter. Next base: position 27,934 of record DAIODQ010000012.1, read on the forward strand.
AATTCAAGGATTCATGGCTACGATTACCAGATTTCTTGATTTCCCCTATGTTATTTTTATATTTTCAATTGCCGTTTTTATTGATGACTACTTTTTTGCCCACTTCCTTGGGGAAGGATTTTTTGTGTTAAGTAAGCTTATCTTTGTTTACGCATTAAGCAGCAGTTTTTTGGTTTTGTTTTTTCTTTTACGTATCATCAGAAATAGGCATATAGAAAAAAAGTTCGACGAGATATTAATGCTGAAAAAATCATCCTGCCATTCCCCCGATTCGGTAGACAGTTAATATTGTCAACAATGAATCAAGGTAGTAGTTATGAAGCGAACCAAATACACAGCTGAGTTCAAATTAGAGGCGGTTAAACAAATTCTTGAAAAAGGCCACTCAGTCACAGATGTTGCTAGTCGTTTAGGCGTTCCTGTGGGTCTCCTGTATACCTGGACCCGAAAACTCAAGGGGCTAGATGAGAAACTTATAGAAGACGTCAAAGCCCTGCAAGCCGAGATGACTAAGCTCAAAGCAGAGCTCAGGCGAACTACCGAAGAGCGTGACATCCTAAAAAGGCCGCGGTGAGCTCAACCGGTCAATGCAACATGCCTCATTAGTGTATAAATATGCGTATTAAATCCTAACGTTTTTCTTGGGCGTTGATTTAGTTGCATGGCGATTAAATCTAAGTCTGTTTGTGCAAAACCCCTTAAATTACTTACTTTTGGATCTTTGAAAACCTTAATCAAGTCAAGGACACCACTGAGAAATGGATCAAGATTTACAACGAGGATCGTCCTCATGCGGCACTAGGGAAGTTGTCGCCTATACACTATCGACAACAAGCAGAATTTTCCTCTTTAGGAATATCTACTTAAATGGGGGTATTACACCCTCGCCAGCCTTCCAGCGCTGCCACAACTCGAACTTTTGTTGATCAGTTAAGCTCGGTCTTCCCATCCTTGCCATACCCCACCCCACCCCCTATATTAGTTACATAGACAGTGTTGCATTGACCGGTTGAACTCACCGCCGCGTACTTTGCCAAAGTGTCCGAGTGAAGTACGCGTTTATCAAAGAGCAT
>DAIODQ010000013.1:5000-25930 GCA_036746715.1 Polynucleobacter sp.
ATTGCTTAAATTGAGAGCGCTAACTGGTGACGAACGCAGGGTTTTTATTGGACGGGAACTGAGTAAAAAATTTGAGAGTATCCATCTGCTAAAACCTAGCGAGATCGAACTCTGGCTTGAAAACCCCAACAACCTCAAGGGGGAGTTTGTTTTAATGCTCAGCGGCTCTCAACAAAAAAATGTTGGCTTAGGTCTTGCAGGACCCAATCAGCTAGCAAGGCTCTTGGGGCACCATATGGGCAGCAAAGATATTGCCGCCACGCTAAACGCTATGTATGGATTAAGCAAAAATGATGCTTATCAAATAGCCCTGTCCCTCAAGAACAAAGATTAAGCCTTACTTAGCGGCAGGTTTTTCTGCTGGAGCCTTTGGTTCGGAAAACTTGCCGCCCGCTGAATTAGCAAGGTAGACAACCGAGCGTGCAATTTCATAATCACTAATATCGGTCGGGTTTGCGCCACCTCGCGCAGGCATCGCACCCTTGCCCTTTATAACGGAAGCATACAAAGCCTCATAACCTTTGCCGATTCGGCCGCCCCATGATGAGGCATCAGCAAACTTAGGGGCTCCGGCAGCACCAGAGTTATGGCATGAGGCGCATACGGCCTTATAAACCGCCTCCCCTGTGAGCATTTCACGAGGCGCACTGGCATCTTTAAAGTTTAACTGCCCTACAGGCTTAATCAGCGCCAAGGTGGACTGTTCTGAACTGTTGGTATCTGCTTTTTTTCCACTGCCGACATAGACAATTAATAGAAAGATGATGATCAACGGTACAAAAAAACTCGCAATCACTGCAATGGAAAGCTGTTTTATGTTTTTAATTAAACTTCCGTGCTCTTCGCTCATAATGATTAATTGGGTTATCTAAGTAAACAAATTTGACGAATTTTTATTATACCGAGTGCATTATGAACAGAGGAACTTACAATAAGCCTGTTTGCCGAAATTGGCGCCCGTAGCTCAGTGGATAGAGTATTGGCCTCCGAAGCCAAGGGTCGCAGGTTCGATTCCTGCCGGGCGCGCCAAATTTAGGGCAGTACAGGTCTTGTAACACCAAAAACCCAAAAAACCACTATTATTTGGACTAACTTTGAAAGTAAATGTGTCAGAATTGAATAGTGCCCTCCATACTGGTCAAGCATTGGCCAACACAGCAACGCCTTTGAGTCCGGAGCTCCCGCTACCTCATCGTCGCTTAATCCGCTCTTGGCTAACACCCATGACCGAAGGACAAACACTTAAAGCAATTGCTCTTCTAACACTAGATTCAGTGCTGTGGCTTGCGTGTATTGCGGCAACTGTTTACTTTGAAAACGTCCTAATTAAAGTTTTATTTGGCATTGTTGCTGGTTTTATAACGGGCCGTATTTTTATTCTTGGCCATGACGCCTGCCATCAAAGCTTCACTCCATACCGCAATTTGAATAAGGTATTGGGAAGAATTGCCTTTTTACCCTCCTTGACGCCATATAGCCTGTGGGATATCGGCCATAACGTAGTCCATCATGGACAAACTAATTTAAAGGGCTTTGATTTTGTCTGGGCGCCACTCGCCAAAGATGAATACGATGCGCTTCCATCATGGCGTAAAGCCCTTGAGCGTCACTACCGCAGTGGCTGGGGGCCGGTTACCTATTATTTGGTTGAAATTTGGTGGAACAAAATGTTCTTCCCCAATAAAAAGTATAAGCCGGCAGAACGCTCCATCTTTCTAAAAGATAATCTGTTAGTAAGCTCCTTTGCCCTTATCTGGCTTGGCGCCTTGGTTGCCTCAGCAGTTTATTCTGGGCAATCGGTTGCCCTCTTACTGCTATGCGGCTTTGTTGTGCCATATTTATTCTGGAATGGGATGATTGGCTTCGTGGTGTATGTGCATCACACCCACCCTTCTGTTGCTTGGTATGACAACAAAGCCGAATGGCTTCGAGCCCAGCCTTTTGTGTCAACTACGGTTCATTTGACGTTTAATTTTTACTGGGGTGCATTAATGCACCATATCATGGAGCACACTGCTCATCATGTCGACATGAGCGTACCGCTTTATAACTTGAAAGCAGCCCAAAATCGCCTCGAAACCCTGTTGCCAGAAAGAATTATTGTTCAGCCATTCTCTTGGAAATGGTATTTTGATACCGCCAAAGCCTGTAAACTTTACGATTTCAAAGAAAAGGCTTGGTTAGACTTTGATGGCAACAAAACGGCCGATTCTGTTCGGGTTCTGTTAAGCCCCTCTGGCAATGGGGAAACGAGGTAAAATAGCGGTTTAGAGCAGATTTATCAGATTCCGTTATGACCACTTCTACCACCCCAGCACCAACCCAAGATACCTCTCCCAGCCTGAAATTTTGCTCGTCTTGCAGTCGGGAAAAGCGCTTAGAGGGCGGTACCTGGATACCAACAAGCAATCGAAAGCAGCGCTGGATTTGTGCCAGCTGTCTCTATAACCGTACCCATCGAACGGGTTCTGCAAAGACCTAAATCCCGTCCCACAAGGATTACCTGAGCTTTTTAGGGTATTCTCATTTTTCCAGATCACGGTGAGTTGCCTAAGGATGTGTAAAAAACTCGATCGCATCATGGTGATTCGAGAGCGTTGGCAATTACCAATAAAATATTTGAATGAATGATTTAGAACCGCTTTTATTTGCCAGCACGCACGAGTGGGTCATGGTGGGTGCGGATGGAATGTATTGGGTTGGTATTAGCAATCATGCGCAAGAGGCTTTAGGAGATGTGATGTTTGTACAGCTTCCAGAGCTCAGAGCCGAGGTTATTCAAGGTCAAGCATGTGCAAGCATTGAGTCCTTAAAAGCAGCAAGTGATATTCACGCGCCAATCAGCGGCACGATTGTGGAAGTGAATCAATTAGCTATCGACGCACCTGAAACAATTAACGCTAAACCGTATGAGGTATGGCTTTTTAAAATTAAGTGCAAGGGTGAAATGTTAATTGCTTCGGAGCTTGGTGCACTACTTAGCCCCGCTGCTTACGATACCACCCTCTAATATTAGATTAGCAATGGGTCGCGTTCAATAGACCAGCGCACCTTACCCTGTTTGGTAATTCTTCCAGTGGACTGCTTACGAAGAAATTCATCGAGGTCGTTGAGTTGGGCCTGCAGCTGAACCCTGCTTTCTGCCTCAATTAACAACTGAGCGCGCTCCTTACCGGCTACTTTGGCCAGAGCTTTTGGCACAGGATCAAAACAAACCAATCGGCCTTGATTAGGCCTATTTTTTTCTATGTAAACTTTTACACCCGCTAGAAAATTCAAGGAATCGGTCATATGCGTTGATTGTGCATGTACCAAAGCTTGACTAACATAAGGCGGCAGGTGGCTATCTTGACGTTCTTTGAGAAGGTGCTTCATAAACCCTGCAAGATCGTAATTGCGTAAATATTGGTAGACCGGATCGTTGGGATAACGTGTCTCAATCAGCATCTTGGCTTGTTCACCCCCCGAGCGTCCGGCGCGGCCTGCTACCTGGACCAGTTGGGCAAACAAAGTTTCAGGAGCTCTGTAGTCATTGGAGTAGAGTCTCGCATCGGCATCTAATACGCACACCAATCCAATATTTTGGTAGTCATGGCCCTTACTAAGCATTTGCGTTCCAACAATGATATCGGCCTCACCCTGATGAATTTTTGTAAACAATGCTTCACTTAATCTTCCGGTCCTAGCAGTATCGGTATCCACTCTGAGGACTTTTGCTTGCGGAATCATCCCCCCTATTTGCTCTTCAATTTTTTGAGTTCCCCTGCCCAAAGGAAGCAAATCAGTATCGCCACATTTTGGACACGATCGCGGTACTAATTTTATTAAACCGCAATGGTGGCAACACAAAACTGGTGACTTGCGAGATCCAAGCCGCTTATGCATCACCATAAAACCTGAACAGTCTGGACACTCTGAAAGCCAAGCGCACGACCCACAAGACAGCGCGGGAGCAAAGCCTCTCCGATTTACAAATATTAATGCTTGACGGCCCTCTTGAAAATTATTTTGTAGGGCCTGCTTAAGAGTGCTGCTAATCATTGCATCGCGATCTGTCTGCTGTATTTGTATCAATTCCACTATCGGCATTTGCGCCTGATGAATGCGCTCGCTTAATTTTATTTCTTGGTAACGCCCTCGCTCAATTGCGTTCCAGGTTTCTAATGACGGTGTTGCTGAACATAACAAGATTGGGATGCTCTCATTTTTTGCACGCCAAATTGCAAGGTCTCTAGCGGAGTATCCTAATCCCTCTTGTTGCTTAAACGAGCTATCGTGTTCTTCATCAACCACAATAGTGGCTAGGTTTGGAATGGGGGTCAATATCGATAGGCGCGTGCCAAGAATAATCTTGGCTTTTCCAGTTAACGCCGCATACCACGCCCTAGCTCGCTGTTTATCGCTTAAACCGCTATGCAATACTGCCATTTCTTGATTTGGTATATGGCTTGCTATTCTTCGTTCCAGTTGTGGCGTAAGATTGATTTCTGGTAACAGAATCAATACCTGAGCATCACGATGATTGCCAATAACTTGCTGAAGATAATTTAAGTAAACTGCGGTCTTCCCGCTTCCAGTAACTCCATTCAAAAATAGAGTCTGAAATTTTTTCTGGTCGGCGTTAGAAAGATGCCTCAGGGCATCTGCCTGGGCTTGATTTAATTGTTCTGGGTCTATGACCTTATCGTGAGAGGGTATGATTTTTATGGCGCTTAATTTGTCGATCCGAGCGGCGCCTAACCCCTTTTCCCAATTGGCGGGGCTTTTCCACCACTTCGGAATGGCTGGAAGTAGGGTTTCTCCAAGGCCATAAATATAGTAACGCGAGGCAAATTCAGCGAGCTCTCTTATTTTTTTATCCAAACACGGAAGCGGTGACAAGGCTTTTACAGCTTTTAATTTTGCCAACTCAATATTCGAGTGAGTGCTCACCCCCACCACAATCCCGACAAGATAGGAGCTGCCAAATGGAAGCTCTACAAGCATGCCTAATTTTGGCTTGGTTCTTAAAAATGCTTCATCCCAGATGTAATCAAAGGCATCTTTAAGGGGCTTATCCAATACCACCTGAACAATGATTTTTTCAGGACTTTTCAAATGTGTATCAACTTTTATGCTCTGTGGATAACTTTGTGGATAAGCCCTACATATAGGGCCTGTAACGATCATCGCATAAAAGAGTAAACCTCAACTCAAATAGATGCTTATTATAAAAAACTTATAAAATCAATGGCTTGTAGAGCTTACAGGATTTAATGCTTTTGCTTTATCTTGAATCTCTTTGAAATCGGTCTAATGGGCTATCGGTGTGCATAAGTGGCCCTTAAAACCCTTAATTTATAGGGACTTACCTTACTTGGCGTGGTTTTCTCAGTTGTGCAGAATGCTCCGAAACGGCCTTAGCCAGAACTGTAACCGCTTCTGGATTTGTAAATTGAGATATTCCATGGCCCAAATTAAAAATGTGGCCATCCAGTGGATGAAGTCCGGGCTTTAAGGGCGGGGCGCTTCCTAAAGAATCTAGGATACAAAATGCTTCTTGCGTAATTTGTTCAGGTTTTGCGAAAAGGGCGATGGGATCAAAGTTTCCCTGTAGTGCCAAAGGTTTATTTTTTGCTACCAACAGAGTACGCGCCTTGGCAATCGACATCGTCCAATCAAGGCCAATCACATCGGCGCCGGAGTCGGCCATGTCTTCTAACCAAAGGCCGCCGCCCTTGGTAAAAATAATAATAGGAACTTTTTGACCATTCACTTCTCGTGGAAGTTGATCAATTACGCTGCGCATGCTGGCCAAAGAAATTCGTTGATACCAGCCGTCTGGTAATAATCCGCCCCAAGTATCAAAAATCATCAGGGCTTGAGCTCCCGAACGCAGTTGTTCGCTTAAATATGCAGCTACTGATTGAGCATTGATATCTAATATATGTTTTAGTAAATCAGGGCGATTAAACATCATCGTTTTGGCATGCCTAAAATCATCAGAGCTTGAGCCATCAATCATGTAGCAGGCTAGAGTCCATGGGCTTCCAGAAAATCCGATGAGCGGCACTCGTTGTTTACCATCCTGAACTAATGCCTGGCGTATTTGCGCAACTGCATCGAATACATACTGAAGCTGTTGCAAATCTGCCGGTCTTAGTTTTTTTACTTCATCTTGATTGCGTAAGGGGTGCTGAAAACTAGGGCCTTCGCCCGCTGCAAACTGTAATCCCAAACCCATGGCGTCTGGGATTGTCAAAATATCAGAGAATAAAATAGCCGCATCTAAAGGATAGCGATCCAAGGGCTGCAATGTAACCTCTGTGGCATAAGCGGGATTCTTGGCAAGGCCTAAAAAACTACCCGCCTTAGAGCGCGTTCCATTGTATTCAGGTAAATAACGCCCCGCTTGGCGCATTAACCACAACGGTGTGCGATCAGTTTTTTCGCCTAAACAGGCTTTTAAGAAGCGATCGTTAACTAACAATTAAATACTTATTTTTTTCGGCGAAAACGGGATATTGCCGCCAATTGTGCGGCGGCCATTGCAAACTCGGATTGCGCGTGAGCAATATCAAAGTCGCCGGCACGATTTTGCATTGCCTCTTCTGCCCGTTTTTTTGCTTCAATGGCTTTTGCCTCGTCAAGATCATGGCCACGAATTGCAGTATCTGCCAAAACAATCACGCAGTCTGGCTGAATCTCTAGATACCCTCCAGCAACGAATACAAGCTCTTCTTCGCCATCGGGCTTTTCAATGCGAACGGTGCCTGGCCGTATCCGTGTAATCAACGGAGTATGACCATGCAATATACCAAGCTCACCAGATTCTCCTGGCAAGGCGACAAATTTTGCCTCGCCACTAAAAATTGACTGCTCTGCACTTACAACGTCAACACGTATTGTTGCCATTACAGTTTTTTCGCCTTTTCAATTGCCTCATCAATCGAGCCAACCATGTAAAAGGCCTGCTCAGGAAGGTGATCCAACTCTCCACTAATAATCATCTTAAATCCACGAATAGTTTCTTTAAGTGGTACATATTTACCAGGAGAGCCTGTAAACACTTCAGCAACGTGGAAAGGCTGTGATAAGAAACGCTGTATTTTACGAGCACGTGCCACGGCCAATTTATCATCGGGCGACAACTCATCCATACCTAAAATCGCAATAATGTCGCGCAGCTCTTTATATTTTTGCAATGTAATCTGTACACCACGAGCAACCTCATAATGCTCGGTACCTACCACCTGTGGATCGAGCTGACGGCTAGTAGAATCTAAAGGATCGACCGCTGGGTAAATACCGAGAGCAGCCACATCACGCGATAAAACAACAGTGGAGTCTAAGTGCGCAAAGGTGGTAGCTGGCGAGGGATCGGTCAAATCATCAGCTGGAACATAAACTGCCTGTATCGACGTGATAGACCCAGTTTTTGTTGACGTAATGCGTTCTTGCAGCTTACCCATTTCTTCCGCCAAGGTTGGCTGATATCCAACAGATGATGGCATGCGGCCCAGCAAAGCAGACACTTCAGTACCCGCGAGCGTATAACGATAAATATTGTCGACGAAGAATAAAATGTCGCGACCTTCATCGCGGAACGCCTCGGCCATTGTTAAGCCTGTCAAGGCAACTCGTAAACGGTTTCCAGGCGGCTCATTCATCTGACCAAATACCATGGCCACCTTATCGATAACGTTAGACTCTTTCATCTCATGATAAAAGTCATTACCTTCACGAGTGCGCTCTCCAACGCCAGCAAATACTGACAAGCCGGAATGTTGTTTAGCAATGTTATTGATCAGCTCCATCATATTGACTGTTTTGCCCACACCGGCACCACCGAACAGACCAACCTTACCGCCCTTAGCGAATGGGCAGACCAAATCGATCACCTTAATGCCTGTTTCTAACAAATCAACCGACGGAGAAAGCTCGTCAAATTTTGGGGCAAGCTGATGTATGGCTCGGCGATCTTGGGTTGCTATAGGGCCAGCATCGTCAATTGGTCGGCCAAGCACATCCATAATTCGCCCCAAGGTCGCGGGGCCCACCGGGACCTTGATGCCGGCACCACTTGCTTTCACTTCCATGCCGCGTCGCAATCCATCACTAGAGCCCATTGCAATTGCACGAACCACACCATCTCCAATTTGCTGTTGGACCTCAAAAGTTAAGCCTTTTTCTGCAAATGAGGCTTCCTTGCTCTCCACCAGCGTCAAAGCATCATAAATGTTGGGCATTTCATTTCGTGGAAATTTAATATCCACCACCGCACCAATACATTGAACGATATTTCCGTTGCTCATTATGTTTCTCCGCTATTTAAACTTTAAATTTTTGCAAACTAAACCGCTGCAGCTCCAGCCACAATTTCTGATAACTCTTTAGTAATCGCCGCCTGTCTAGTTTTGTTATAAATCAACTGCAGTTCACCAATAACATTTTTCGCATTATCTGATGCTGCTTTCATTGCTACCATTCGGGCTGATTGCTCAGAAGCCATATTCTCTGCCACAGCTTGATAAATGAGAGCTTCTACGTAACGCTTTAACAATCCATTTAAAACCGATTCGGCATCAGGCTCATAAATGTAATCCCAGCCATGACTGCCACCTCCTTCCTGATTTAATTCAGAGGATTGAAGGGGCAAAAGTTGTTCTAAAACTGGCTCTTGTTTCATCGTATTAATAAATCGTGTATACGCTAAATAAACCGCATCCACCTCGCCGCGTTCAAATGCGCTTAATTGTGCCGAAATTGCCCCAATTAATGCATCCATGTGAGGGGTGTCGCCTAAATGCACGGACTGAGACAAGAGCTTAGCCTTAGCTCGATTCAAAAACTGCAAACCTTTTGAGCCAATGGCAGTAAATTCAATAGAAACATTCTTGTCTTTAAATTCTCGCACCTGGTTGGTAATTAAGCGCAGAACGTTAGTGTTTAAGCCGCCACACAATCCCTTATCAGTGCTAACTAAAATCACGCCAGCCTTTTTAAGATCACGGACCACCATATAGGCTGGTCGGTACTCTGGATTTGCTTTTGCTAGATGCGCAGCAATCGCTTTAATTTTTTCAGAATATGGTCTTGCTGAGCGCATACGCTCTTGTGCACGACGCATTTTCGATGCGGCCACCATCTCCATGGCTTTCGTGATCTTGCGCGTATTTTGAACGCTCTTGATCTTGCTGCGTATTTCTTTTGTGCCTGCCATGATCGCCTAAATTAGAAAGAGCCCGAGCGCTTAAAGTCTTCAATCGCTGCTCGTAATGCTGACTCATCATCTTTGCTCAAGTCTTTCGTGTCCTCAATACGACCAACCAAATCTGCGTACTTTGACTTTAAGTGCTCATGTAAGCCTTTTTCAAAGGGCAAAATCTGTTTGATTTCTAGATCATCAAAGAAGCCATTGTTCACTGCATATAGTGAGGCAGCTAATTGCCAAACCTGCATCGGGTTGTATTGTGGCTGCTTTAATAGCTCAGTAACCCGTTTACCGCGCTCCAACTGCTTACGCGTTGCTTCGTCAAGGTCGGATGCGAACTGCGCAAAGGCTGCGAGCTCACGATACTGAGCCAAGTCGGTACGAATACCACCCGAAAGTTTCTTAATTACTTTTGTTTGGGCTGCTCCACCAACGCGCGAAACCGAAATACCGGCGTTAATTGCTGGGCGAACACCCGCATTAAATAAGTCGGTTTCAAGGAAGATTTGTCCGTCGGTAATCGAAATTACGTTTGTGGGCACGAATGCGGATACGTCTCCGGCCTGTGTCTCGATCACAGGCAAAGCGGTCAAAGATCCGGTTTTGCCCTTTACTGCACCATTCGTAAATTTTTCAACGTAATCGGCATTGACTCGAGCGGCACGCTCAAGAAGTCGTGAGTGTAAATAAAATACGTCGCCAGGATATGCTTCGCGACCTGGTGGCCGGCGGAGCAACAAGGAGATTTGACGATAGGCAACCGCTTGTTTGGTTAAATCATCATAAATAATCAGAGCGTCCTCGCCGCGATCGCGGAAGTATTCTCCCATCGTACAACCTGCGTAAGCAGACAAATACTGCATCGCCGCTGATTCCGATGCACTCGCGGCAACCACAATGGTGTATTCCATTGCGCCAAGCTCTGTTAGTTTACGAACAACGTTAGCAATAGTGGAAGCCTTTTGACCGATCGCCACATAAATACAGTAAACGCCCTTACCCTTTTGATTGATGATGGCATCAACGGCCACCGCAGTCTTACCAGTTTGACGGTCGCCAATAATTAATTCGCGCTGACCTCGTCCAATAGGAACCATTGAGTCAATCGCCTTAAGTCCAGTCTGCACAGGCTGGCTAACCGACTGGCGCGCAATCACACCCGGCGCAACTTTTTCAATAAAGTCAGTAATTTTGCTGTTGATTGGTCCTTTGCCATCAATCGGCTGACCGAGGGCATCAACAACTCGACCCAACAATTCGGGGCCTACAGGAACTTCCAAAATACGTCCCGTACATTTAACGGAGTCGCCTTCTTTAATGTGGGTGTACTCACCGAGCACCACAGCGCCAACGGAGTCTCGCTCTAAGTTCAGCGCAAGTCCGATGGTATTGCCTGGGAACTCCAGCATCTCGCCCTGCATAACACCCGACAATCCATATACTCGGCAAATACCATCGGTCACTGAAATAACAGTGCCCTCATTGCGAATTTTTGAATCAACGCCTAATTCGTTAATTCGACTTTTGATCAGCTCGCTGATTTCGGAAGGGTTCAGTTGCATCAATTACTCCTAGATATAAATCGTATGTTCTTAATTAATCGTTACGCGCTTAAATTGATTTGCATTTGCACCAAACGGGTTTTAATCGAGCTATCCAAAACCTCGTCGCCTACTTGTACGCGAACACCACCAATCAGCTCTGGGTCAACCACAACCGTCGGGCGTAACTCTTTTCCACCAAATCGTTTTTTCAAGCTTGCTAATAACTCAGTTAAAGCTCCGCCCTCCATCGGAAATGCGGATGTAATGATTGCCTCCGCCGCTCCCTCGCTCTGATTTTTCATAGCAATAAATTGCTTTGCAATTTCTGGCAATACTACTAAGCGGTGGTTATTGGCTAACAAATTTAAGAAGCTAGCAAGGCCCTGATCGGGCTTTGACTTAAGAAGACCTTCAATTAATTTGAACAGGTCATTTGAGCTTAATTTTGGGTTATTAGCCAACGCAATCAATTCGGCATTTTCAAACAATGCCGCCAAGTTTTCTAATTGATTTGCCCAAGCACTTAGATCAGCAGGCTTAGCGCTTGCAAATAAAGCTTCGGCATACGGCCGAGCAATTGTGGCAATATCAGCCATTTATAGTTCTGCCTTTAATTGATCCAATAGGGCCGCATGTGCCTTGGGGTCAACCTCACGACGCAAGATTTGTTCTGCTCCTTTAACAGCAAGACCTGCAACTTGATTGCGCAGCTCATCCCGTGCTTTGCCAACCTGTTGCTCAGCATCGGCTTTTGCTTGGGCAATAATTCGCGCGGCTTCTGCCTGCGCATTTGCCTTAATTTCATCAGCAGCCATTTGCGCTCTTTTTTCAGCTTCTGCTACACGTTGCACGCCTTCTTGGCGGGCAGATGCCATGGCTAACTCTGCATTTTTGGTGGCGTTTTCGAGATCCATCTTGCCTCGCTCAGCCGCCGCCAAACCGTCCGCAACTTTAGCGGAGCGCTCATCTAGCGCTTTCACTAAAGGCGGCCATACAAAACGCGCAACGACCCACCATAAGATGAAGAAAACGATCATTTGCGCGAATAAGGTCGCGTTAAGATTCACGATGTTCCTTTCAAAACATTTTGCAGTTAATGGCCACTTCTGTGGCTCAAAACAAAATTACTTAATAACGGCGAGAAGTGGGTTTGCAAAAGCAAACAACATCGCAACACCAACACCGATCAAGAAGGCGGCGTCAATTAAGCCAGCCAACAGGAACATTTTGGTTTGCAATTCATTCATTAACTCAGGCTGGCGCGCTGCACCTTCAATAAATTTTCCACCCATAAGGCCAATACCCAAGCAGGCGCCGAGGGCACCAAGGCCAATAATGAGACCAATACCAATTGCAGTGAGGCCTTGAATGTTTGCTAAAAATGCTTGCATGTTGACTCCTAAGTAATAAAAGTGGTGTTAAAAAATAAAAACGACTAATTAATGATGACTATGCGCCTGTCCAATGTAGACCAAGGTCAACATCATAAAAATAAAGGCTTGCAACAAAATAACAAGAATGTGGAATATTGCCCATGCCGATCCTGCGATCACATGTCCAATCAATCCAAGCACGCTAAGGTCCAAACTAAAAGTCCAGATGCTTCCGAGCAGAGCAATCAATAAAAAGATTAATTCTCCTGCATACATGTTTCCAAAAAGTCGCATCCCTAGGGATACTCCCTTTGCAATATATTCAATGATGTTTAAAATTAAATTGAAGGGTGCGAGATACCATTTTGCACCGAAGGGTGCAGATAAAAGCTCGTGCACAAAGCCGCCGACGCCCTTGATCTTAAAGCTGTAAAAGAAAACCAGTATCAAAACGGCAAAAGACATTCCTAAGGTTGCATTTAAGTCTGTCGTTGGCACTATTTTGTGATGAGGAACATGCGCGCCAAAGTTTTCCAAGAAGTGATTAACACCCACAACCCAGTCAACCGGCACGAGGTCGAGGGTATTTAATAAAATAATCCAACAGAATACAAACAGTGCTAAGGGTGCAATATAGCTTCTATCGCCGTGCACAATGCTTTTGGATTGTGTATCAACCATTTCTACAAGCAACTCCACCAAGGCCTGAAAACGGCCCGGCACGCCAGGGGTTGCCCGTCTTGCGGCGATGAGCAAGAAGCCAACAGTAATAAGACCCATTAAAAGAGTCCAAAACAATGTGTCAAGATTAATGACACTGAAATCAATAATGGAAGTTTGTGCACCGCCAATATTATTAAGATTTTGCAAGTGCTCTGCAATATAGGCGGTTGGTGTTAAGGGCTCACTTTGAGCTCCGTGCGCTGCGCTTGCCATTTTTTAAGCAATTCCTTTAGTACACAATTTAAACACTACTCACCGCCATAACCACGCAAGCCAATAGCACTTTAACGTGATAACGTAGGTGACCAGCAACGGTATCCACTTCAAATCTGGATAACTAAAAGCTACCCATACAAACATGGCAATTGTTACGGCAATCTTTATAAATTCACCAGAAACAATCGCAACCAACAAATTCCCCGGGGTTTGGTTTTTCATTTGCTTTACCACCCCAAGTCGCAAGGCAAATAGAGCTGCTGGAAAAACCCCGATCAACCCTCCCCATAGGGCCGAATAAGTATAAAGGCTTAACCCGATGGGGTTTCCAAAAAAGGACCAGCACAGCGCACTAAAAACTGTCACAGCCATTTGCGCGCCGATGACAGCCCACGGCGACAAGGTAAAAAATACCTTTTTTTTTGCCCGCCGAAGGGCTTCCATCTCTTCCTTGCTGTAGGTCCGATAAGCCAACTGCTGCTTATCTTGATCGTCCCAAACTTCAAAATGGGTCGAATGCTCTTTTTTGGTAACCAATTTAATCTTAATATTCTAGTATTTGAGCCAACCAAGGTCAATTGTTTTAGGCACTTTTATTACTTAATTCGACTCTAGTCCAAGTTTTTTCATAAGGGAATCAAGCTCATCAAATTGACTGAAATAAAACCGTAACTCTCCGCCCTTGCCCTTATTTTTGAACTCCACCTCTAAACCAACAATATCTGCCATATTCTGTGCCAGGCGCCTAAGGTCTTGATCCAGCTGGTCGGCCTTAACAGCGCCCTTTATTGGCTTTTTCTTTGATAAATCGCCAGAAACCAAGGCTGCTGTAGCTGCCATGCGCTCAGCCTCACGCACCGAAAGGCCCTGAGCCACAATTTTTTGTGCCAGAGCAACCTGGCTTGAACCCGGTAGGGCTAAAAGGGCTCGAGCATGCCCCATATCAAGCTCGCCAGCCATTAGCATCGCTTGCACAGCCTTTGCTAACTGAGATAGGCGTAATAAGTTACTAATCGCACTTCTCGACTTTCCAACTGCTTTGGCGGCCTGTTCGTGAGTAAAGCCAAACTCCTCAATGAGGCGCGCCAGTCCTCGCGACTCCTCTAGCGGATTAAGGTCTTCGCGTTGCATATTCTCAATCAGTGCCATTGCGGCGGCGGCCTGATCATCCACATCTACAATACGAACGGGTATCTCTTTAAGGCCGGCGATGCTTGCAGCCCTAAAACGCCGCTCACCCGCAATAATTTCGTAGCGGCCTGTTCCTAAACCACGAACCAGCAAGGGCTGGATGACTCCTCGCTCCCGAATGCTGTCTGCTAACTCTCGTAATGGAGTGTCGTCCATTTTTTGTCTTGGCTGGTACTTGCCCGCTTGCAATAAATTGAGTGGCAAGGTGTTCTTGCCGTCTTCTCTCGAATCACCTGCTGCGGCTTTATTCGAATCACCAAGGAGGGCGTCTAAACCTCTTCCCAAACCTTTTTTCTTGTTTATGCTCATTTTCTTCCTACATTGTCTTAATACGTTCAACCATTTCACCGCCAAATTGAATATAGGCCTGAGCTCCACGCGCTGATTGATCAAAAATAACCCCAGGCAGGCCAAATGATGGCGCCTCTGCTAAACGAACATTTCTGGGGATAATGGTATTAAACACTTTGTCGCCAAAATGCCTCAAGAGCTGCTCTGATACCTGTTGCTGCAATGTGACGCGAGCGTCAAACATAACCCTCAACAGACCGATTATCTTTAGCCCAGGATTTAAATTGGCATGCACCTGCTTAATTGTATTAACCAAGTCTGATAGGCCTTCAAGGGCAAAGTATTCGCACTGCATGGGCACCACCACGCCGTCGGCTGCACAAAGGCCATTAAGAGTCAGCAAAGACAAAGCCGGTGGGCAATCAATCAGGATGAAATCGAACTGATCTTGAATTTCTTTTAAGGCTAATTTAAGCCTCATCTCGCGATTATCCAAATCAACCAACTCCACCTCTGCGCCAGCTAAATCGCGGTTTGCAGGCATTACCGAATAGCCCGCTGATGTTGCGTATAAAAGGGCTTGCGACGCTGACGCACTTCCAATTAACACTTGGTAAACACTGTTTTCTAATTCGGCCTTATTAACCCCTGACCCCATTGTTGCGTTACCCTGAGGATCAAGATCAACCAAAAGAACTCTTTGTTTTTGTGCAACCAGCCCAGCGGCAAGATTGATTGCTGTGGTTGTTTTACCAACACCACCCTTTTGATTTGCGATACAAAATATCTTTGCCATTTTTACTTTTTATTTGGTTTGAAAAATCAATAAACGTCGGTCTAATTTTTGTCCTGGTAAAACAGTGACGCACTCTTCCAGAAGTCTCCATTCATCTTTAGAGACCTCTGCAATTTCTTCTTCGCTACGCTGACTCTTCATCGCAAACACCAGGCCAGATGGCTTTAGCAGAGGGCGGGCCAGCCCCAATAATCTCCTTAGGCGCGTAAATGCGCGCGCTGTTACTGCATCAAATTCTCCTGCCATTTCTTGGGCAACATCCTCAACGCGCTTTGCCATAACGCTCACATTTTTCATATGAAGAGCGCCACGCACATGCTGTAAAAAAGCTGCTTTCTTTTTGCTTGCTTCGACCAAATGAAAGCGCCACTGAGGCTGTAATATCGCAAGTGGAATCCCTGGAAGGCCGCCACCCGACCCCATATCGGCAATCCGTCGAGGCATCACTTCAAAGTCTAAAGTTTTATCCAAATAACGCATTAGTATCGGAAAAATTATAATAGAATCAATTAGATGTAAATTAATAGCGGCATCGGTATCTTCAATTGCAGTCAAATTATGCACGCGGTTCCAGCGCAAGAGCTCGTTCAAAAAGTAGTCCATGGCCTTAATTTGTTCAGCGCTCAGGCCTTGGTCGGCGAGACTACTTTCCAAGCTCAAGGTCGTCATGAAACTACCTGTGTTTTATCAATGCCCTTCTTGAGATGAACCAATAGCAATGAAATGGCAGCTGGGGTGAGTCCAGAAATTCGCGATGCCTCCCCTAAAGTTTGAGGCTGATGGTCATTGAGTTTTTGCCAAACCTCCACAGATAGACCCCTTACAAGAGAATAGTCTAAGTGGGCAGGCAAGGAGAGATTTTCATAATGCTCGTGTCGCTCAATTTCAGTTTTCTGTCTTTCAATATAGCCTTGGTATTTAATTGATATTTCAACCTGATCTAGGGCCTGTTTTTGCAACTGAGTATCCGATATGAATGGGGCCCCCTCTGCCAAAAGACTATCGGCCTTCATAAGGTCTCGATAGGATACCTCTGGGCGTCGCAAGACCTCTGCAAGAGTGCTTTCATGGGATAGGGCTTGGCCAATAAGCGAGGTCAGCGCTGGTGCTGCAGCATGCCGAGGGCCAACACGATACTCATTAAGACGCGCTGTTTCACGTGAAACATAATCCTGTTTTTTCTGAAAAAATTCCCACTGCGGATCGCCTACCAAGCCCATTAAGCGCCCTTGCTCCGTAAGGCGGGCATCCGCGTTGTCTTCCCGAAGGCTCAGGCGATACTCCGCGCGACTCGTAAACATACGATAGGGCTCCTGGACCCCTCGGGTAATTAAGTCGTCAACCAGCACGCCCAAATATGATTCGCTGCGCTTGGGAAGCCATGGCTCTTGTTCCTTGGCAGCAAGTGCCGCATTAATTCCCGCCAAAAGACCTTGGGCAGCCGCCTCCTCATATCCAGTAGTGCCATTAATCTGGCCGGCAAAATAAAGTCCTGCTATTGCCTTCGTTTCTAGGCTATGCTTAAGCCGTCTAGGATCAAAGTAATCATATTCAATCGCATAGCCAGGCCGCACGATCTCAGCCAATTCAAGGCCTTGAATACTGTGAACTAAATCTAACTGAACATCAAATGGCAGGCTGGTTGAGATGCCATTTGGGTAAAACTCATTGGTCGTCAAACCCTCTGGCTCCAAAAAAATCTGATGGCTATCTTTTGCCGAAAATCGATGGATTTTGTCCTCAATGGAAGGGCAATAACGCGGGCCGACCCCCTCAATAAGTCCTGCATACATAGGGGACCGGTCGAGCCCCCCACGAACAATGTCGTGCGTTTTTGCGTTGGTATGGGTAATCCAGCATGGTACTTGCCTTGGATGCTGCTCCGGCCGCCCCATATACGAAAAACAAGGAACAGGGTCTAAGTCCCCCGGCTGTTCTCTCATCACCGAAAAATTAATGGTTCGCCCATCAATGCGCGGCGGCGTCCCTGTTTTAAGTCGCCCCTGCGGTAAGGCAAGCTCCTTAAGCCTAGCAGACAGGGTCATTGCAGCTGGGTCTCCAGCGCGCCCGCCACTATAGTTGATCAGTCCAACATGAATCTTTCCATCCAAGAATGTGCCGGCGGTCAATACCACTGCTTGCGCCCTAAACTCAAGGCCGCCCTGCGTTTTAACGCCAAAAACCTGATCGCCCAGGACAATTAAGTCATCTACCGCAGCCTGAAACAGGCTTAAGTTTTTCTGGTTTTCAAGGCGCCGCCGTATCGCAGCTTTGTATAAGAGGCGGTCGCCTTGGGCGCGCGTTGCTCGAACTGCAGGCCCTTTGCTGGAATTAAGAATGCGAAACTGGATTCCAGCTTCATCGGTCGCCGCCGCCATTGCGCCACCCAGGGCGTCGATTTCTTTAACTAAGTGGCCTTTTCCAATACCGCCAATCGAGGGATTGCAGCTCATCGCACCAAGGGTTTCAATGCTATGGGTTAGCAAAAGAGTTGTACAGCCCATCCGAGCAGCAGAGAGAGCGGCTTCAGTACCGGCATGGCCTCCGCCCACCACAATGACATCAAATTTCTTGGAATAAAGCATGGTTTGCCCTCTTGTCGGGCGTTGATAATAGCATTTTTACTGTTTCACGTGAAACAGCGTCGCCAATAGCACTTAATTATTTTATAAATGATTGATTTAAATAGGAAAAAATGCTGTATATCCTGATTTCGCAATCAGAGCGAGCACAACCACCAAAAAGAACTTCTTAACAAAATGACTGCCATGCTGAATCGCCAGTTTCGTTCCAACTTGGCTACCAACAATATTTGCAACCATTAAGCTTAAACCCAGAGGCCAATCAATAAATCCAAGACTTGCAAGCATTAAGACGGTTGCAAAATTGGTAGCAACATTCACAAGCTTGGTTGCAGCGGAAGCGTGAAGAAAATCGAAATAAAAAATACGCACAAATGCAAACAAAAAAAAGCTTCCTGTCGCTGGCCCAAAAAACCCATCGTAGAAGCCAATCACTAAGCCCATTGCAAGCGCTTTCAAAACCTCATTCTTCCCAACCTTATGAGCTGGTCGATTTTCTAAGCCAAGATTCGGGGCAAACCAGGTATAGATCAACAACACAACCAACATAAACGGCAAAGCTTTGCGCAAGGGCTCAGGAGGAAAAACGCTCAGCGCCAGAGCGCCGAGGAGGGCGCCCACAAATCCTGCTAAGGTAGCTGGGCCCAAAATGTTCCAGGGTAAGCGTGCGTGTTTTAAGTAACGCCGTGCTGCATTAATGGTTCCGCCAATTGAGGAGACCTTGTTAGCACTTAATAGTGTCGCAGGGTGTGCATCTGGATATGCTGAAAATAGTGCCGGCACCTGAATCAGTCCGCCGCCGCCTGCAATAGCATCTACTAGGCCAGAAGCAAAAGCGGCGAGCAAAAGCAATATCCACAAATAGGATGAAAGATCGACTAGCGTTTCCACAAAAATTTACATTACCTGTTATATTCTTTTGCTCGAATTATCTAAAGAGAGTTACGAATAGCCAAAAACTTTGCAAGAGCCGCCTTGCATGTTTCATCCAATATATCAATCGGAATTCGCTGAGACCCCTGAACTATCATGAGAGCGTAAGGCTTGGCAAGCGCAGCTGCTTCTTTTGACAGTACCAATTCTTCTCCCCGCGCCGGGGATTGTGAGCGCCAATAATTAATAGCGGCTTCTAATTCTTGAATAGTAATAAACAACATGCAGGGTCAAGGCGTTAACCAAGGTCCAGCATCGTGCCACGGCATTTTTTGCTACCGCAGAAACAGGCGTAGTCTCTTTTTTCTTTTTTGCTTAACTTGCCATCCAGATTTAGAGAGTAGTCATAAAAAAGCTCTTCGCCGGGCAAAAGCTTACGGCGCGCAAAAATAAAAACTCGGCTCTCGCCACTCACTTGAATCTCATCCGCCTCGCAGTTCGGTTTACAAGAGTGATTTATCCAGCGCGCCGCATTGCCGCCCACATTTGCATCAATAACCCTGCCATCCTCTAACGAAAAATAAAAGGTGTGATTTGGTTGTTCAGGATCATGCGGATGCCGACGTAAGGCTTCTTTCCAGCTAATACGTTCACCAATGTACTCAATTACGGCTGAGCCCTTTGGGATATCTTTTTTTACAAAAACACCGCGGCCATGAATTTCAGAATTTTTGACGACAATATGGCTTTTTGCCACCACCTTAGGGGCTGTACGTTTTTTCATGACTTAAATATCTAAATTGCGAGCAATAAGCGCGTTCTTCTCAATAAATGCTCTGCGAGGATCAACCTCATCGCCCATAAGGGTGGTAAACACTTGGTCCGCCATAATCGCATCTTCAATCTGAACGCGCAACAAGCGGCGCGTCGTGGTGTCCATCGTTGTTTCCCAAAGCTGCTGAGGATTCATTTCACCCAGGCCCTTGTAGCGCTGCCGACTAATTGAGCGATCGGCCTCTGCGAGAAGCCACTCAAAGGCCCCGCGAAAATCTTGCACAACATGCTCTTTGTTTGATTTTTCTGGATCACCTCGCCGCACGCGGCTCCCAGCCAAAACTCGGCCTGAAAGGGCTGTTGCAGCTTTTACTAAACTTTGGTAGTCATCGCTAGCAACAAAATCTGAGCTTAGGACAGAAAGTTTTAGGTTCCCATGAATGCGTCTGGCAAGCAACAGGCGGTAGCGATCCGTACGCTCTTCTTTTTGGACTGTGATTTCAGGGGTTACGGAAAGGGGGGCCTGATTTTCTAAAAACGCTTTTCTAAGTCGCTGCGCAGAATCGCCAGCGGAGCTCTCTGTATCAAAATTAAGGCTGACCCCGTCAGCTACTGCGCGTAGCGCGTCTTCATCCATGGTGCGCGCAAGCCGATCAACTACAGCCTGAATCGTTTGATAGTTTTTTGCTAAATCCTCAAGGCCTGGACCAGAAATTTTTTCTCCGGAAGGAGTTTCGATCGACGCTTGTTCAAGGGCAATCTTAAACAAGAGTTGATTTAATTCAACATCGTCTTTAATGTATTGCTCACTTTTGCCGTGTTTTACTTTATAAAGCGGTGGTTGGGCAATATAAATATGACCGCGCTCAATAAGTTCTGGCATTTGCCGATAAAAGAATGTGAGCAACAGCGTGCGGATATGGCTACCATCAACATCAGCATCGGTCATGATAATAATGCGGTGATAGCGAAGTTTGTCGGCTTTGTATTCTTCAACCCCGATACCGGTGCCAAGAACAGTAATTAGGGTGACCACCTCTTGACTGCTCAGCATCTTGTCAAAGCGGGCTTTTTCTACATTCAAGATTTTTCCCTTGAGGGGCAAAATCGCTTGAAATTTGCGATCTCGACCTTGCTTTGCTGAGCCGCCCGCAGAGTCTCCCTCGACAATAAACAGTTCGGATTTGGCGGGGTCCTTTTCTTGACAGTCTGCCAACTTTCCTGGCAACCCAATTCCATCAAGGGCGCCTTTACGGCGCGTCATTTCGCGCGCTTTTCTGGCGGCCTCTCGTGCTCTTGCCGCATCCACGATCTTGCCACACAAAATTTTCGCATCCTGTGGCTTTTCAGCGAGATATTCGGTTAGGGCCTGAG
>DAIODQ010000014.1:0-21321 GCA_036746715.1 Polynucleobacter sp.
GAATCTTGGTGGCCCGGGGCGGAATCGAACCACCGACACAAGGATTTTCAATCCTCTGCTCTACCGACTGAGCTACCAGGCCAAGATTTGCGATTATATAGGATCACTCGCCCTTATATTTGCTGACGTCTATTCCAAGGGCCTTTAGCTTGCGGTAAAGGTGTGTTCTTTCTAGACCAGTGAACTCTGAGATTTTTGTCATACTGCCACTAGTTATCAACATTTGGTATTCAAAATAGGCTTTCTCGAAGAGGTCGCGTGATTCGCGCAGGGGTATTCCAAAATAGCTCTTTGCAATGCCGCTGATGTATTCATCGGTGCAATTGCTTTTTGGTAGCTCGAGCGAGTTTGTCTGTGTTGCTATCGCCTCACCATCGGGCTTTCTGAGAGGGGCCCTTTCTAGCGCCTTACTAACGGTTTTTAAGAGTTTTTGAAGTGCAATTGGTTTCTCTAAAAAGTTAAGGGCTCCGATACGAGTAGCCTCAACTGCCGTATCGATCGTTGCATGGCCTGACATCATCACAACGGGCATCGTTAACAAATTATCACGGGCCCACTCCTTTAGGAGAGTAATTCCATCAGTATCAGGCATCCAAATGTCTAAGAGAACGAGGTCGGGCTCCATTTGCTCACGCACTGCTCTAGCTTGCATAGCGCTCTCGGCGGGATACACCGTATGCCCTTCCTCGGTCAAGATCTCTTGCAGGAGCTCTCGGATTCCCATCTCATCATCCACCACCAAAATACTAGCCATGCTTATGCAGCCTCTTTCACAAGATTTACAAACAAAATGGATACTTGGGCGCCTAACACTGCATCTCCCTGTTTACGATTATTGATCTCAATTTTTGCACCGTGGTCATCAATAATTTTTTTCACGACCGCTAAACCGAGTCCGGTTCCCTTAACTTTGGTGGTGATATACGGCTCAAATGCCCTTGCCAATATCTTAGCCTGAAAACCAGGGCCGCTGTCAGTAATTGTCATTCGGACTGCAAACTTACTTTGGCCAATATCGTTTATGGGCACCAACTCTGTCTTAATGGCGATAGCCCCCTCTACATGACCAGTCTCTAAGCTTGCATCTTGTGCATTTTGCAATAGGTTATGGATCACTTGACGTAATTGAGTTGGATCACCCATTACTCGTGGGCAATCACTAACAAGATTAACCTGGATCGCGCTTCCCTCGTAAAGGTCCATTATTTCTTTTATCAGGGCATTCAGATCTAAGGCTGTTAAATTGGGTGTGGGTGTTTTTGCAAAATCTCTAAACTCGTTGACCATTTGTTTCATGGCCTGAACTTGCCCAATGATGGTGTTCGTACTACGCTCGATCATCTCTGTTTGTTCGGGGCTTAATTGTCCCTGTAGCTTATGTTGTAGGCGCTCGGCAGAGAGCTGAATGGGTGTTAATGGGTTCTTAATCTCGTGGGCCAAACGCCTTGCCACCTCGCTCCACGCAATCGAGCGCTGTGCAGCAATTACATCACTAATGTCATCAAACACAATCATCTTCAGTTCGGAAGATAGCTGAGTGCCCCTTACAAATAGGGTTGATCCTAAATCATTTTCATATTCGTTAATCGGATGAATTTGGATCTGCTTTTGCCAAACCGACCCCTCACCATCAGGCGCTTGATTAGTCGTGGGAGCTATTAAGTTCTGTGTTGCAAATTCTTCACGAACCGCGCTATAAAACTCTTGAAGGGCGGGAGTGCCGCCCAATGGGCCACCGGTTAGAGCGAGCAAATGAGTTCCAAGAATTTTTGCTGCTCCAGGGTTGCTCGATACTAAATTGAATTGATTATCAAAAATACAAACGCCGGCAGTTAAATTTCCTAAGACTGTTTCTAGGAAAGATTTGGACTCTTGCATAGAGGTGCGCGCATCTGAGAGCTGCTTGGTCATGACATTGAACTGGCGGGTTAGCATACCAAGCTCATCCCCAGTATCTAGCTCTGGCTTGGGTGTTAAATCACCCTGCGCTACCGCTTGGGTACCGCGCAAGAGCATCAGCAAAGGCTGTGCCAATTGCCGGCCCAATAAGAGAGCGAGGGTAACTGCAACAAACAAAGCAAAAAAGAGGGTGAGGGTGAGGGTGCCGATATACATCTTACGCAGACCAACTCGACCAAGAGCCTTCTCCTGATATTCGCTATAGGCAGACTCGACAGCAAAGATGTTCTTGGCCAGAGGCGACGGTATGAAACGGACCAGCTGTAAGAAATACTTATCTTCGACCATTTTGCTGGGTCCTGTTTTGCTCGGCACTGCCTTTTGTCGAGTGATGGGCACAATCGCCCGTACGCGATAGCCGTGCTGCCCCTCAACCGCCTCAATTTCATCTAAAAAGGTTACGCCATTCTTTTTAAATGCCTCGGCCACAACGTCTGCACTAGGTGCTGGAAAATGCTCCTTGGGATTGGATTCTGTACTCAGAATTAAAGTGCGCCGTATATTGAAGAGGCTTACCTCTTGTATCCCAAACTGATTGCGGATCTTCACGATCATGCTGCCAACCTGCTCTGAAGTGGTTCCTGGTGGAACCTGCACAACCTGCTCAGCAATGAACTTGCCCTCGGCCAATATTTCCTCTTGTGCAATTCTTAAGGTTACACGCCCTAGCTCCAGCCCTGAGTTGAGCGCTGATTCAACCTTAACATCAAACCAGGTCTCAATACTTTTGGAGACGAACTGCCAAGATACGCTATATAAAATAACTCCGGGCAACACCCCAACCAAGGCAAAGATCATGGCTAATTTAGCAATTAAGCGGGTGCCGAAGCGTCCCTTGCGCCAACGAATACTAATGACAACTACCAAGACAATGATGGATAACAATAGTAAGACTCCAACAATAATGTTGGCGGCATAGAGCCAAATAAAATAGCTATCAAAAAACTCCGTATTGGAGGTCGCTGTAGAAAGAAGAAGCAAGAGTACAAGGGCAATGAGGCCAGCAAGCAAAGTGAGCACTGGCAGAGCTCTGCGCTTAATAAGGTCTTTGCTTGTTAGGATGGCAACAATATCCATTATTGCCGTCCCACAACATTACCCATCGATGCATTAAATGGGAATCGCAACCATTCACCCGCCAGAGACCAGTCTTTGCTGTTGAGCGCATCAACCTGAAATGGTTTAGGAAGCCTGCCCAAGTCCAAAGTCATTCGCACACCGGCGTCATATTGTTTGGCAGGACTAATTGCAGCAGCCTCAATGACGCTCCACCCACCTACCGTTCCGGCCACTCGCAGTGCTTCTGGTAGGCTTGTAGCGCTAAATGTAAAGTCGCCAACCGTGATGCGATATTGATTAATGAGCGGTTGATGCGATAGACGAATTTGTCGCTCTACACGAACAGTTCTTTCATCAAACCAGTACCAACGACCGCGGGTGAGCATAAACTCGGAAACAAAATATAAGGTCACTCCTTTTTTTAATGCATTCTCCAATCCTGCTGGCAATGTAATCGAAAAATTTGCATTTAGGAGCCATCCCGTATCGGTCTTCTCAAGCTCTGCCTGCTTCACGACAATACCTTGGGCATGGGCGGTCGCACCGATGCAAATAGCAAAAATGCAAATGAGGCTTAAGGTAATTTTGCGCAGTAAACCCATCATTCTTAATTACTCTGTTCTTGGTCCTTGCTTAACAAACCGTAGAAAAATCCATCATTGTTTAGATTGGGAAGTAGCTGTCCGGGGGAACTCAATCGTAAAGCATTCGGATGCTGAGATACAAACCAGGCGATTTGCTCCTCTCCCTCTTGCGGGAATACTGAGCAAGTACTATATAAGAGGCTGCCACCCGGCTGAAGCATACGCCATGCGTTTTCTAGAATAGCCCGTTGGACCTTAATCACTGCTGCAATATCCTCTTTGCGTCGCAAAAAAACAATATCGGGGTGGCGCCTCACAATGCCGGAGGCGGAGCACGGCACATCGCATAAAATTTTGTCAAAGGCCTGGCCGTCCCACCAGTCTTGCCGACTTGCGCTACCTTGCACAAGACGAATAGTGTGTTTTGTCAAACCCAACCTCTCGATACCGCCCTCCACTTTTTTAAGTCGCTCGGCATCGATTTCTAAAGCAAGCAGTTGATAAGGTTTTTCGCCCATGAGCTCGGCCAAATGAGCGGTCTTGCCACCTGGGGCTGCACATGCGTCCAAAATATACTCACCTACCTGCGGGCTTAACAGCTTTGCTGCTAATTGCGCTCCTGCGTCTTGAACAGAAACAAGCCCATCATCAAATCCGGGTATCTCCGATACCGGAATCGGGTCCTCAATCACAATCGCAGCATCAAGCGCTATGCCGCCCAATGAATGAATGATTGCATATGCAATATGCTTAGAGTCCAATAGAGCACAATAGTCGGCACGATTGATTTTGTTAATATTGATTCGTAGGACTAATGATGGCCTCCTGCTCTGCTCGCCACAAATATCCTGCCATTGTTTTGGGTAAGCAGCCTGTAATTGACCAAGCCACCACCTTGGAAAGGCCACGCCAAACCCTTCTTTGGTTTTGCCTTCAGCGTTATTCGGGTTGGCAATTTTTCGCAAGACCGCATTGACAAGCCCCTGCGCAAACTTGGTTTTTGGTGAGCTGGCCGCTGCCTTAACCGCTTCATTCACAATCGTGTGAACTGGATAACAATTTTGGGTATCCCCACGCTTTTGATCAAGAATGAGGGTGCATGCCACGCACAAGAGTAAGTCAACCTCCTTGCTGGGTTTTTTAGGAACCAGTTTCTGAATCCGATCTTGCGCATGTGCCCAAGAGCGCAATGCTGCAAACGTAACGCTTTGTACCGCTGGTCGTAATTTAGAGTCCAGGCTATCAAGGCTTTGCCCCAATGAACGCCCCTCATAAATAACTTGCTCAAGTGTACTGGCGGAGCTCTGTAATATCTGGGCAAGTGCTGCGCTTTGAGTTGCGCCGGTTACCCTCTCGATTGGCTTATCCAGAATAATTTTCCGCTTAGTAAGTCTTAATAAGTGTGAGTTAGCTCAAAAATTGCTTACTTGAGCTTTTGCTGTTCGCTAAAAACCAAGTGCGTGCTGACATCTTTTTGCCACCCGATTTTTGTAACTCCAGCACCTCAAGACATTGATCCTGACATTGGACCCAAAACCCGTTAGCGCTTAGGCCAATCATAAAACCCGGGGCGCTCTTTGCCTCAAGGAGCTCTTGCTCAACGGCATTTGGTAAGCGCGTCCTCCAAATTTTGATGAGCTCTCCATCAAACTGTGTGCTTGCTCCTGGAAATGGATTAAAAGCACGTACCTTGCGATCAATTAATTGGGCTTTTGTATGCCAATTAATTGAAGCCTCTGTTTTCAGAAGCTTATTGGCATAACTAATCCCATCATTACTTTGTGGCACAAAATGAACTTTATTAGACGCAATTCTTTGTAATGCCTCTACCATTAAATTGGCGCCGAGCTTGGCCAAGCGATCATGTAAAGATTGGCTGGTTTCTTCCGCGTGGATCTCGACCTCTTGGCTCATTAATACCGGGCCCGTATCTAGCCCGGCCTCCATTTTCATAATAGCCACACCCGTTTTAGTATCGCCCGCTTCAATTGCGCGCGCAATGGGTGCCGCGCCGCGCCAACGTGGTAACAAAGAGGCATGAATGTTAAAACACGCAAAGCGGCCTTCGCGTTCGGCCAATTGCAAAACGTCGCTCGGCAAAATTAAGCCGTAGGCGACCACGACTATCACATCAAATTGCGCTTGTGTTAACTGGGAAAGAGTTGCTGTTGCGTCATGCTGTTTTCGTGGATCGGTCGCATGAATATTTAAGCTGAGAGGCTGCCATACCGGAATGCCTTTTTCTTGCGCAAGCAACTTCACTGGGCTGGCTTGTAAATGCATGCCTCGGCCTGCTGGGCGATCGGGCTGAGTTAATACCGCCACGATCTCATGCCCCTCTGCAATCAGCGCACGTAATGCCTCTGCTGCAAACTCGGGGGTTCCTGCAAAAATGATTTTCATCTGCAATGGTTCGCGTTTAGCGAAGCCCGACCAATTCTTTTGCTCGCTTCTTAAGTTTTAATGCAATGCGACTCTGCTTTAATGGGGACAAGTACTCGACAAATACCTTGCCTTGCAAGTGGTCCATTTCGTGCTGTAAACATACTGCCAAAAGCCCATCAGCCTCTAGCTCAAATGGTTTTCCTGCTTGATTAAGGGCTTTGATCGTAATGCGTTCGGGGCGTTCAACCTCATCAAAAAACTCTGGTACCGAGAGGCAACCCTCGCGCCAGGATTTTTTTTCTGGACTAGCCCAGGTGAGCTCGGGGTTAATAAAGATCATCAGCTCATTACGATCCTCTGAGACATCAATAACGATGATGCGCTCATGAATATCAACCTGTGTAGCGGCCAACCCAATACCCTGCGCCTCATACATAGTCTCCCCCATATCCGCAACAATCTGCACAATACGCGCATCCACCGCCGCCACCGGTTTTGCAATCGTGTGTAGGCGCTGGTCTGGATAGTGGAGTATTGATAAGACAGCCATATACCAATTATCTTACAAACAAATCCGTTTGACCTCATTGGCAATAATTTTTAGCTAAGCAAGAATACATCGATGAACAAGCTTATTCACCCCAACTCAGTTGATCCTCTCATGACAATCGGCTGTTTGAGCCAAGATTCTATTGATTATCCAAAGCGCTTGTTAGATCTTTGCGACCCCCCAAAAAAACTATTCTATATAGGCAATGCGGGGCTTTTAAACCAGCCCATGGTGGCCATCGTCGGCGCCCGCAAGGCTTCACACACTGGCTTACTGCATGCCGATCACTTTGCCGCAGGACTTGGGCGCAGCGGATATCACATCGTCTCGGGTCTTGCCTACGGTATTGATAGCGCTGCTCACCGCAGCGTGTTGGCTCTGGGGGGGCCAAGCCAAACTATTGCGGTTTGTGGAAACGGCCTGGATAGTATTTATCCAAGCGCGCATCGGGACCTAGCAAAACAAATTGCAAAAGTGGGCCTATTAATCTCAGAATACCCGCCTGGCACAGGCCCCAAGGGCTTTCATTTTCCAAGGCGAAATCGCATTATTGCAGCCCTCTCCCTTGGAACTGTTGTGATTGAAGCCGCCCAGAAATCGGGGTCATTAATTACTGCCTATCTCAGCTCTCACCTTGGCCGCGAGGTGTTCGTGATACCGGGCCCGATTTCTTCGACGCTATATGCCGGCTCTCATCGGCTAATTCAAGAAGGGGCGAAGCTAATTTGCGGAATTGAAGATGTCCTTAATGAGCTCCCCAATGGCCGTTTTCATTGAAAGTTGTCTTTTTACTAAATTAGTATTTTTTTATAAGTACATGATTTATATATATAAAATATCAATTTGGCAAGGGTATCTCGAACAGGGATTTGACTTTAATTTAGGATTTCGGCTAATAATAAAAAAGGGGCGACGCTGGCTTACTTTGAAAAAACGTTTAAATTAGGCTTCCTTTTGACCCAAAAACGAAACTCAAAACGGGTGGGATCCACCCCTCATTCATAGGCAAACAGTGGCAACAACAAAAAAAGCTAGCAAATCGACCGTAAGCGTAGAGCACCCTAAAGCACTCATCATTGCCGAGAAGCCTTCCGTTGCAAATGACATTGCAAAGGCCTTGGGTGGCTTTATAAAACATGATGAGTATTTTGAGAATGATACTTTTCTGATTTCATCGGCAGTCGGGCATCTATTAGAAATTGCCGCTCCGGATGAATATGAAGTTAAGCGTGGCAAGTGGTCATTTGCTAATTTGCCAGTCATACCGCCCCATTTTGATTTACGCCCCATCGTTAAGTCAGAGCCGCGCCTCAAAGTCTTACAAAAATTGATCAAGCGCAAAGATGTCAACCGTCTTATTAATGCGTGCGATGCAGGGCGCGAGGGCGAGCTCATCTTTCGTCTAATTGCACAACATGCCAAAGCACCCCAATCTGTTGAGCGTCTTTGGCTTCAATCAATGACCCCTGCGGCGATACGAGAAGGTTTTTCTAAGCTGCGCTCCGATAGTGATTTACAACCACTTGCTGATGCGGCCCGCTGCCGATCGGAGGCTGATTGGTTAGTGGGGATTAATGGCACTCGCGCAATGACGGCTTTTAATAGTAAAGGCGGGGGGTTTTTCTTAACAACCGTGGGGCGAGTGCAAACACCGACCCTTTCAATCGTCGTGCAACGCGAAGAACAAATCCGTAAATTTGTTCCTAAGGATTACTGGGAGGTCCGCGGGGAGTTTATTGCTGCGGCAGGCATTTATGAAGGGCGATGGTTTAATCCTGAGTTTAAAAAAGATCCTGCCGATCCCGATGCCCGAGAAAACCGCCTTTGGAGCGAGGCGGCCGCTAAAAGTATTGTGGCTGCGTGCCGAAATAAAAAAGGGTCTGTTACCGAAGAATCTAAGCCGGCAACTCAACTTGCCCCGCAATTGTTTGATCTCACCAGTTTGCAACGTGAAGCGAATGCGCGCTTTGGCTTCTCAGCAAAAAATACCTTGGGCCTTGCACAGGCACTGTATGAGCGGCATAAGGTTTTAACCTATCCGCGAACAGATGCTAAAGCACTGCCAGAAGATTACTTAGACACCGTCCACGCAACTATTAAAAGCCTAGGCGAGCACTCTCCTGAATATAAATCTTTTGCGAGCACCATTCTCAAAGGAGATGGTAAGAAATCATGGATTAAACCGAATAAACGTATTTTTGACAACAGCAAAATTTCTGACCACTTTGCAATCATTCCGACGCTCGAGTCTCCTAAAACGCTAAGCGAGCCCGAACAAAAACTCTATGACTTGGTCGTACGACGGTTCTTGGCAGTCTTTTATCCGGCTGCAGAATATCGAGTAACCACTCGGATCACAGAGGTCTCTGGTCATCACTTTAAGACCGAAGGTCGTGTGTTGGTCGAGCCTGGCTGGTTAAGCGTTTATGGCAAAGCAAGCCAAGCAGATGATGAATTAGTGTCCGTACAAAAGAATGAGTCGGTTCAAAGTGAATCGATTGAGCTTCTTGACCTCAAGACCAAACCACCGGCGCGGTATACCGAAGCAACATTGCTCTCCGCGATGGAAAGCGCTGGTAAGTGGGTAGACGATGATGATATGCGTGAAGCGATGGCAGAAAAAGGCTTGGGAACGCCCGCTACACGAGCGGCGATTATCGAAGGCCTGCTTGCAGAAAAATATATGGTTCGTGAGGCACGTGAACTCATCCCAACGGCAAAAGCATTTCAATTGATGACCCTATTGCGAGGCCTCGATGTCTCTGAACTGACTCAGCCCGACCTCACAGGAACCTGGGAGCATAAACTTTCCTTAATCGAACAAGGTAAGCTAGATCGCAATACCTTCATGCAAGAAATTGCGCAAATGACGCAACGAATTGTGAAGCGAGCCAAAGAATTTAATAGCGATACCATTCCTGGTGATTACGTCACACTTAAAACCCCCTGCCCCCATTGTGGCAAAGCTGTTAAAGAAAACTATCGGCGCTTTGCATGTGAATCCTGTGGGTTTACGATTAGCAAAACACCGGGTGGCAGAGCCTTTGAATACGACGAAGCAGAGTTGCTTCTTAAAGATAAGTCCATTGGTCCCTTACAGGGCTTTCGAAGCAAGATGGGTCGGCCTTTTGCAGCCATTATTAAACTGGTTGAAATCCCCAAAGATGATGCCGACTATCCCAATGCGGGCTTTAAACTAGAGTTTGATTTTGGAAACAGTCAAGATGATGATGTAGAGGTCATTGATTTCGCTGGCAGGGAAGCACTAGGCGCATGTCCAAAATGCTCTGGGGCTGTTTATGAGGATGGTATGCGCTATGTATGCGAACACAATACGGGCCCAAATAAAACTTGTGATTTTAAAACTGGCAAAGTGGTCCTTCAACAAGAAATTTCTGCAGAACAAATTAAGAAATTACTGACAGAAGGCAAAACTGATCTCCTAACAAACTTTAAGTCGAATCGAACTGGCCGCGGCTTTAAAGCTTATCTTGCCCTAGGCGAAGGCGGAAAAATTGGTTTTGAATTTGAAGCTAAGGCGCCAGCAAAAAAACGAGTGGGCGATAAAGGTGCGAGCAAATCTGTGTCCAAGCCAAAGCGTGCAAGTCGGTCTAACGCGAAAGCCGAGGAATGAGATAGTGCTGGTATTACATAAGACGCAAGGGTAGACCATAACAGCCCCCTTGATCCTAACGCAGTGGCCACGTAAATATTTTCTAACTGGGACACGGCGCCTATCAACGGAAGCCGATCCTTAGTAACGCACCGCAAGCCCACAAATTGATCAATGGGGCGAAGTTGATCGATATTCAAGTCCGTTGGAGCCAATATTCCTTTTGCTAACTGTAGGTTATAGTGGTCGCTAATCGCTCTGGACTCTAGACAATCGTCTTGCTCGTCGTAGGTTGAGCCTACTAACCAGCGGTAGCACTGTTGCTGGTTGTCGTACTGAGGCGGCAAGCAATAGCCCTCGCCTGAGATGATTGTTTTTGGTAGTTGCTGAATGAGTTTAGAGTTTTTTGCTAAACCAAAAATACTCAGTTGGCCCCGCACTGGCTTTAAAAAAAGATGGATGCCAAACGGACTCAGTAGATCTTGAGCTCCAAATGCATTAGCCAAAATAACCGTATGTGCCCGTTCTAATAAATCTCCCTTTTGGTCGAATGCAAGCCAGATACCGTTTTCTTTTTGAATACGCGCTACGGTCCTTTCCCATATCGTGCGTAACCCAGGGCTTTGTTGCACGAGATCATCACACAGCCGCCCCAGATTGATTGAGCCGGCGCTCGGAAACCAAATGCCCGAGCGCTTAATCCCAAAACAATCCTGCGCTGTCCGCGAGGAAATTAACTGGCCCATCTCGGAACCAATCCCCAATTGCTGTAATTTTTCGGAGAGGGCCACTTGATCAAAGGATGTATTTGGCTTGCTCTGTAAAAAAACTCCTCGCTCCTGCCAACGATCTTGCCAATCCTCTTCAACTAGACGAAATGCACCCAAGGCTATGGTATGAAGTTTGCTGGCACTGCGCCCTACTGGGGGGTGAGTAATCGCCCCTGCATGCGCCGAAGTAAGTCTTCCAGGACCAGCTTGCGCATCCATTAAGCATGTTGCAAGGCCCAGCCCACAATACTGCCTAGCCAAGGTAGCGCCAGCAATGCCGGCACCCACAATCAGAACATCAACACACTCTTTGGGCAAAAAACTTATATTCCAAAACGCTGTTGTAATTTAGCGCGCGTCTCGATTAACTCTGTTGGTAAGCGATGTGCCAATTTATCAAAAAGCTCTTGGTGTAAATCAAGCTCCGTCTTCCAATCGTCCGCTTGCACTGCAATTGCTTTATGAAACTGCTCCGCCGACAAACTCAAGCCGTTCCAATTAAGATCGGCGTGACCCGGAGAGTGGCCGATGGGGGTCTCTTGCGCACTCACAGTTTTTTCTGCTCGTCCCAAAATCCAAGATAAAACCCGCATGTTCTCGCCAAAGCCTGGCCAAATAAATTTGCCATTATCATCTTTGCGAAACCAATTCACTAAATAAATTTTGGGTAGCTTTGTACCCTCAGCTTCCAACTTCTTACCAATATTTAACCAATGCTGAAAATAGTCACTCATGTTGTACCCAGCAAATGCGATCATCGCGAATGGATCGCGTCGCACAACGCCAACCTTGCCGGTAATTGCAGCGGTGGTTTCTGAGCCCATGGTTGCAGCCATATAAACGCCCTCAACCCAATTACGCGCCTCCGTAACAAGCGGCACCGTAGTTGAGCGGCGCCCACCAAAAATAAATGCGTCGAGTGGTACGCCTTCTGGATTGTCCCAATTAGGATCAACCGCTGGGTTATTGCTTGCGGCCATCGTAAAGCGCGCATTTGGATGTGCCGCTAACCGACCCAACTTACCGTCTTCTGGGGTCCAATCCTTTCCTTGCCAATCAATGAGGTGGCTGGGCGGGGTCTCGGTGAGGCCTTCCCACCAAACATCACCATCGTCGGTCAAGGCTACGTTTGTAAAAATGACATCCTGATTTAATGAATCTACGCAATTTGCATTTGTAGTACGATTGGTGCCCGGAGCCACTCCAAAATATCCAGACTCTGGATTAATTGCATACAAGCGTGTTTGTCCTGTGGCAGAATCTTTGCGAGGCTTTATCCAAGCTATGTCATCGCCCACTGTCGTTACCTTCCAGCCCTCAAAACCCTTGGGCGGGATCATCATCGAAAAATTTGTCTTTCCGCACGCCGATGGAAAGGCTGCCGCAACATGGTATTTTTTTCCCGCGGGTGAGCTTACTCCCAAAATCAGCATGTGTTCTGCCAACCAACCCTGATCACGCCCCATCGTGGATGCAATGCGGAGGGCAAAGCATTTTTTTCCTAGAAGCGCATTGCCGCCATAGCCCGAACCAAAGGACCAGATCTCACGACTTTCTGGGTAATGTACGATATATTTTGTGGGGTTGTTTGGCCAAACAACATCCTTTTCACCACGGGCAAGCGGTTTACCAACCGAGTGCACACAATGAACAAAGTCGCCATCCGCGCCCAATAATTCCACAACCTCCTTGCCCATGCGAGTCATGATGCGCATATTAATAGCCACATAAGGGCTGTCTGACAACTCGACGCCAATATGTGCAATTGGCGAACCGAGTGGGCCCATGGAAAATGGCACAACATACAGTGTGCGGCCACGCATACATCCCTCAAATAAGGGGGTTAAGGTTGAACGCATTTCGTTTGGATCCACCCAATTATTGGTGGGGCCCGCATCATCCTTGTCTTTGGAGCAAATAAAGGTTCGATCTTCAACACGCGCTACATCCATGGGGTCTGAGATTGCTAAATAAGAGTTTTTGCGTTTTGCAGGATTCAATTTTTTTAGGCTTCCTGCCTTTACGAGCAAGGCGCATAAAGCGTCATATTCAGCGGCCGATCCATCACACCAATGCACCTGATCTGGCTGAGTAAGCGAAGTAATTTCTTGCACCCATTGAATTAGCTTTTGATTTTTCACATAGCTTGGTGCGTTAATGTGAAGCGCACTTGGACTGGCCGGTTTGTTCATGACGCCCTCAAATGTAAACCATTATTTATTAACAGTATTATTTTTTAATCTGCTATCTCAATGCATCAATTTTAACATTTATGTCATATTGATTTGACGTCTTATTTACCAATACAGAACTCGCTAAAGATTTTTCCAAGCAACTCATCCGGCAACAGTTTTCCTGTTATTTGGCCAAGCGCATCTTGTGCATAGCGTAGCTCTTCTGCAAACAAGTCTAGAGAGCGATTCCCATTTGCACCGTGCGCCTGGGCTCTGAGTAAACATTCTTTTGCAAGCGAAATTGCGCTTAAGTGACGTTCTCGAGCTGTAAATATCCCGGCTGTTTCGTTGCTGTGCCAACGCGCCCCTTCAAGAATTTTTTTCCTTAGGCGATCCATTCCTGCGCCTGTTTTTGCTGAAATATAAATAGCACTTTCGTCATGAAGAGAGTGGGCCGACTGGTTTTCTGTAGCAAGCAAATCTAGTTTGTTAAAGACATTAATAATGTGTGCTTTTTTACTGGCGCACTTCGTCACTTGCGCTGCGATTAGACTCTCCTCAGGACTCTGTGCTTGAGAAAGGTCACGCATATAAATAATCGTGTCCGCATCTTGAATAGCATCCCACGTTTTTGCAATTCCAAGCTGCTCAACCAAATCAGTAGACGTCCTGAGGCCCGCGGTATCTATTAGGTGAATAGGCATTCCTTGTAAGGAAATGCTCTCTTGAATGCGATCGCGGGTAGTTCCAGCCACGGGGGTAACAATCGCACGCTCTTCACCCAGAAAATAATTTAACAATGAGCTTTTGCCAACATTAGGCGAACCAACCAGCGCAAGCTGAATTCCATCGCGTAGGATTTTTCCTTGCCGCGTTTCTTCAACCAGCTCGTGAAGCTCTATTAAAATCTCAGCAAGCCGTTCATTTGCTTTGGAGCTCTCGAGGAACTCAAGCTCTTCTTCTGGAAAGTCTAAGGTGGACTCAACCAATATGCGAAGCTGAGTAATCTCCTCGATCAGTTGATTAATTCTCTGCGAGAACCGTCCTTGCAGTGAGCGCGCTGCTCCCTTTATAGCGGCTTCACTTTGCGCATTGATAAGATCGGATATGGCTTCAGCCTGAGCAAGATCAATTTTGCCGTTAAGGTAGGCCCTAAGAGAAAACTCGCCAGCCTCCGCCTGCACAATGCCCCAGTCGCTCCCTAGCTCAATCACTCTGTTCAAAATCATCTGCGTCAAAAATGCTCCGCCATGGCAATACAGCTCTAGAACATCCTCCCCGGTGAAGGAAGCCGGTCCCTTAAAATAAATCAGCAATACCTCATCTAGGCGATTGCCGTGTGAATCATTTAAATATAAGTGATGGGCAAAGCGCGGTTTGGGGGGCTTGGCCAACAGAAGATCTGCCAAGCCAACGAGGTCCCGCCCCGATACCCGAATAATGCCTACCCCACCGGACCCCGGTGGGGAAGCAATGGCTGCGATGGGATGGTTTCTCATGCGATCCCCATCCTAGACAATTATTTATTAGCGCTTCGCTTTGCAAACATTTGATTGATTTGCCACTGCTGCGCGATTGACAAAATATTGTTTACAACCCAATAGAGCACCAATCCTGCTGGAAAGAAGAAGAACATAACCGAAAATACGATTGGCATCCACATCATGATCTTTGCTTGAAGCGGGTCCGGCGGGGTTGGGTTTAACTTAACCTGCACGTACATCGACACGGCCATGATCACTGGCAATATAAAGTAGGGGTCCGGTACCGAAAGGTCATTGATCCACAAAATCCAAGGGGCGTTGCGCATTTCAACGGACGATAAAAGCACCCAGTAAAGAGCGATGAAGACTGGAATCTGAACAACAACGGGCAAACACCCACCTAATGGATTTATTTTTTCTTGTTTATATAAATCCATCATGGCACGATTAAGTTTTTGTGGGTCGCCTTTAAGTTGCTCACGCAAGGTCATAAGGCGCGGCTGCACTTCTTTCATGCGGGCCATTGACTTATAGCTTGCGGCCGACAACGGGAAAAATAAAAGCTTAATTAGGAGTGTCAAGATAACAATTGCCCAGCCCCAGTTAGCAACGTAGGAGTGGATTTGCTCCAGTAACCAAAAAATGGGTTTTGCAATAACCGTCAGATAACCATAGTCCTTGATTAGGTCAAAGCCAGGGGCAATTTTTTCTAAAAGAGTTTCTTCCTGCGGCCCAATGAACAGGCGCGTTTTTTCAATGTGGCTTGCGCCGGCCGCCAAGGGGGCAAGTGGGGTTTGTAGGCCAATGCGATATAAATTTTGTTCAACTTTTCCCACATAGACGTCCCTCACCGTTTTATCGCTTGGTAGCCAAGCGCTCGCAAAGTAATGTTGAACCATGGCAATCCAGCCGGGCTCTCCAGCGGGAATTTGCCTTGGGATGGTCAATTTATTTTTTTCAATGTCCGAAAAATCTATTTTTGTAAATTTTTCTTTATCGGTATATAGAGCAGGCCCTGTAAATGTGCTATAAAACTCGCTATCACTTACAGCGGTTCCATCGCGCACTAGCTCGCTATAGATAACAAGTGGATTCGCAGCGCCTTGTGCTCCTATTTGTGTAACGCGATGCTCTACCTCGACTACATAACTGCCATCACTCAAAAAGTAGCTTTTCTCAAGACGTACGCCACCCTTTTCACTTACAAAACTTATAAAATTTTTATTGTCGGCACGTCCGCTTTTGTTCAGAACAAAGGTGGCTGTGTGATTTGGTAGATCATTACTGGTGGCTGATATTAGGCCCGAGCGAACAAAGTATTGGTTTTGCGGTGTGATCTGCAAAAGGGTAATAGGCTTTTTGTCTACCCCCAGTTGCTTGAGTAATTTAGCGTTTATTACGCTCGCTCCCGTTGCGCTTATTTCTAACTCCAGCACCTCATTTTTGATGCTATGTTTCTCACCCGTTGTTAAATTTGTAACACTAATGGATGGGCCCGGTTGTGATTTTGGAAGGCTTGCCTGCTTAGGCAGGTCGGCTGCGCTTGGTGGAGCAGCAGAGACTTGTGGGGTTGCCGTGTTTGCGACGGCCGGGGCTCCCGCTGGAGTTTCTTTTGGCTCTGGTGGTTTAGAAACATTTGGTGTGAGTGGGGTTGGTCCAAAAAGAGCCTGCCGACCATCGTAAAGTAGCCAGTTGTTATAGAGCATCAGGCCCGAAATCGTTAATACTGCCCAAAGTAGTGTTCGCTTGATGTCCATTTTTAATTGCTTATCTTGGTAATAAATGATTTTTCGGTAGTTTCTTTAACGGCCGGGTCGTAACCGCCGGCTGACCAGGGATTGCAGCGTAAAATGCGCCAACTAATTTTAACGAGACTTTTGACCGGCCCATGCACTTTAAGGCACTGGCAGGCATATTCAGAACAGCTTGGTGCAAATCTGCAGTGGGTTCCAAAAAAAGGTGAAAGTGTAAGCTGATAGCCACGCACCAAATAGCTTAGGGCCTTATTAATTAGCGGCATGGGCTAACTCCATCAATCTTTCCCTTAGCGTATTTTGCTCGTGTTTGCGCAATTTTCCATGCGTGTTTTTTCCAACAGCCTTACGTAACTTAACTACGCAATCGCTCTTGCTGCCAAATGCGGCCGATTTAATAAGCTCCCTACTAAGACGCTTTAACTTATTTCGGTCTACAGCTCGCCTTGCCAGCTTTTTTGCAATAGCTAGCCCAAGCTCGGGTTGCTGCTGATTTGTGGAAGCCTCCAAATACAACGCCCAACACCCATTCGCTGCGGGCCGCATTTTTAAAAGCTCTGTGATTCTGCTAGATTTCAACGCTCTTAAACAGCTAGGCGCTTGCGCCCCTTTGAGCGACGCGCATTTAGCACGGCGCGACCGCCTTTAGTTTTCATTCTGACGCGAAAACCGTGGGTCCTTTTGCGGCGCGTTACGGAAGGTTGATATGTTCTTTTCATGATTTGTCCTAAGAAAACCCTCTATTTTCTCTATTTGTTTATGTAGCGTCAACTTAATACAAGGGTTTTGCCTAATTTTTATATTTCTGGGTGCCGAATTTTAGATATCCATCTGTTTTTAAATGGGTTTAATGATTTTTGCACAAGTTATCCACATGTTATCCACCCTTGGCTTTCTTGTGGATAACTTTTATGAATCGCTACAATCGAGTCCTAAGTAAATCTATGAGCAAACCTGAAATTCCTCCCTTGCTGGTCCAACTTAATCCCCTTGGATTTTGGGATTTGGCACTACAAACACTGGCAAAAGAGCTTTCGCCGCAACAGTTTAAAACATGGATACAACCCCTTAAAATTAAGGGGTACGAGGAAAGTGAGCGACTACTTTTAATTGGGGCTCCCAACCCCTTTAAATTAGATTGGATTAGACGCACATTTTCCTCGAGGCTTCATGAAATTGCGGCTGATTATTTTGGCTATCCCGTTAACCTACAGTTCACCCTAGGCGCGGATTCCAATCGTGGTGGCCCTGCCCCTGTGCGCTCGAGCGGCCAAGATGTTGAGCGCACCCCCCCTCATGTGGTGATTGATGAGCAGGCAGTCGAGGCGCCCACCCCGGGTTTTGATGCCATTGATGACGTTCGCAACCCCGCAGAGCGCGAGCAGGCGAAGCTTAATCCGGCCCTTACATTTGAGAGTTTTGTTACCGGCAAAGCAAATCAGCTTGCCCGTGCGGCCTCTATTCAGGTGGCTCACAATCCGGGAGCCTCTTATAACCCAATGTTTTTATATGGGGGTGTTGGGCTAGGAAAAACCCATCTTATTCATGCCATTGGTAACCACCTTTTAAAAGAAAAGCCGGCTGCAAAAATCCGCTACATCCATGCAGAACAGTATGTTTCTGATGTAGTCCGCGCTTATCAACAAAAAGCTTTTGACCGCTTTAAGCGCTATTACCACTCCCTCGATCTTTTGTTAATCGACGATATTCAGTTCTTTGGGGGCAAATCACGAACCCAGGAAGAGTTTTTTTATGCCTTTGAGGCGCTGATTAACAATGGCGCACAGGTCATTATTACTAGCGACACCTATCCAAAAGAGATGGAGGGCATCGACGAACGTTTGATTTCGCGCTTTGATTCTGGTCTTACGGTGGCTATTGAGCCGCCTGAGCTTGAAATGCGGGTAGCGATACTTATGAAGAAGGCTGCTGCTGAGGGTGTGCCCATGAGCGAGGATGTTGCGTTTTTTGTGGCCAAACATCTTCGCTCCAATATCCGTGAACTTGAGGGGGCGCTCCGAAAAATACTGGCATATGTTCGGTTTCATGGCAAAGAGGTCAACATCGAGGTAGCCCGCAACGCTCTTAAGGACCTACTTTCTATCCAAAATCGTCAGATTTCGGTTGATAGTATTCAGCGCACTGTGGCTGATTTTTACAATATCAAGGTCGCAGACATGTACTCTAAAAAGCGTCCCGCTAATATTGCCCGGCCTCGGCAAATTGCCATGTTTATTGCCAAAGAGCTTACCCAAAAAAGTCTTCCTGAAATCGGGGAGCTTTTTGGGGGGCGTGACCACACAACGGTTTTACATGCGGTTCGCAAGATCACCGAGGAGCGGCAACACGACTCACACCTCAACCATGAGCTTCATGTACTAGAGCAGTCCCTAAAAAATTAGTGTGGACAAGTCTGTGGATAAGGGTTTGGATAAGCATGTGTTTAAGTTGTGAGTTGTTTTGTGGATAAGAATTGGTGGTAGTTTTGTGTGGGCCATCTACACATTTTGTCCACATGCATTACCAGACTTATCCACAAGAAAGTTTTCTTAGAACGCTTTGAATTCGCTATAAAATTTAGGTTACTAACAAAAAGCTGGGCCCTTACTACTATTACTATTTTGATATATAAACAGGAATA
Source organism: Polynucleobacter sp. (assembly GCA_036746715.1). Classification (GTDB taxonomy): domain Bacteria; phylum Pseudomonadota; class Gammaproteobacteria; order Burkholderiales; family Burkholderiaceae; genus Polynucleobacter. The sequence continues at coordinate 18,974 of DAIODQ010000014.1, forward strand.
TAAAAACAATGCAATTAGTTAACGCTACTCGGGATGAGTTATTAAAACCACTTCAGGTTGTTAGTGGTATTGTCGAACGACGTCATACCCTTGCAATTTTGGCTAATCTTTTATTTCGCAAGTCTGCGAATACGATTTCGTTTGTCTCGACGGATATTGAAATTCAAATAACAACAAAAGCGGTCTTCGGTATTGGGGATGATGAGGTAACAACCACGGTGGGTGCTCGCAAGATTTTGGATATTCTGCGCGCACTTCCTGAGGGACCTGTTAGTTTGAGCCTGAAAGATAATCGCATGGTTGTGCAAAGCGGAAAAAGCCGATTTTCTCTACAGACCTTATCTGCTTCGGAGTTCCCGGTAATGCAGACCAGTGGTGAACAAATCACTTCGTGGAAGATGAGCCAAAAGGCATTCAAACAACTCATAAGCCAGGTCTATTTTGCAATGGCACAGCAAGACATTCGCTATTATTTAAATGGAATGCTTTTGGTGTTAGAGGGAAAAGACCTTATTGCGGTTGCTACTGATGGCCATCGTCTAGCATTTAGTCAAACAACACTTGAACAGGTTCCCACAGGCGGGGGTCAGAAACAAGAAATTATTATTCCTCGTAAAACCATTTTGGAATGTCAGCATCTTCTGGGTGATGGTGATGAGCCATTAGAGCTTAGCCTCAGCGGCAATCAAATTAAATTAAGCTTTGGCGACATTGAATTAATCTCCAAACTGGTTGAGGGAAAATTTCCAGATTATCAGCGTGTAATTCCGAAGGGTCACAAAAACACTTTAATCGTTAGTCGTGATTTACTGCAGGCCGCCCTACAAAGAGCGGCCATCTTGACAACCGAGAAATTTAAAGGAGTGAGGTTTTCTCTTTCAAACAACAAAATAACCATTCAATCAACCAATGCTGAGCAAGAAGAAGCGCAGGAAGAAATTGAAACTCAGTACGACGGAGAGTCGGTGGAAATTGGATTTAATGTGACCTATTTATTGGATGTGTTGGCTAATATAAAAAACAGTGATATTCAAATAAGTCTGGGTGATGCCAACAGTAGTGCTGTTATTACACTACCAAACTCAGAGTCATTTAAGTATGTCGTGATGCCAATGCGTATTTAGACTTAAAAAAGAAAGTAAGTTATAAAAAGATATGTCTGAAGAAAACAAAGTAGTAGAGCAGTATGGTGCCGCATCGATTCAAATATTAGAGGGCCTAGAAGCAGTAAGAAAGCGCCCCGGTATGTATATTGGCGACACCTCGGACGGAACTGGCCTCCACCACTTGGTTTTTGAGGTTTTAGATAACTCAATTGATGAGGCGCTTGCAGGCCACTGTACTGAAATATCGGTGGTCATACATACCGATAACTCCATTTCTGTTATTGATAATGGTCGCGGCGTACCAACCGGCATTAAGTACGACGATAAGCACGAACCCAAACGCAGCGCCGCTGAAATTGTAATGACAGAGTTACACGCCGGCGGTAAGTTCGATCAAAATTCGTATAAGGTGTCTGGCGGCCTTCATGGAGTTGGGGTTAGTTGTGTTAATGCTCTATCTAAGTGGCTGCGGCTTACTATTCGTCGTGACGGTAAAACACATCACATGGAGTTTGGACGCGGGGTTGTACAAAATAGAAATATCCAAAAAGAGAATGGGGTTGAGATATCGCCGATCTCGGTAACTGGAGACACCGACCTTCGTGGGACCGAGGTCCATTTCTTAGCAGATGAAGAAATCTTTGGAAATATTGAGTATCACTATGAGATCCTAGTAAAGCGCATCCGCGAGCTCTCCTTTTTAAATAACGGCGTTCACATTCGCTTGGTAGATCAGCGCAGCGGGCAAGAAGAAGACTTTGCTTTCTCCGGTGGTGTCAAGGGTTTTGTTGAGTACATTAATCAAAACAAAACTGTTTTACACCCCAACATCTTTTATGCCGTAGCAGAGCGACCCTCAGATTTGGGCGGAACAATTACGGTCGAAGTAGCGATGCAGTGGAACGATGGTTATAACGAACAAGTTTTATGCTTTACCAACAACATCCCACAGCGCGATGGCGGTACCCATCTAACAGGTTTGCGTGCAGCGATGACGCGCGTCATTAACAAATACATTGATGAGAATGAGGTTGCCAAAAAGGCAAAAGTGGAAATATCTGGCGACGATATGCGTGAAGGCCTCACCTGCATTTTGTCGGCGAAGGTTCCTGAGCCGAAATTTTCGAGTCAAACAAAAGATAAATTAGTTTCTAGTGAGGTTCGTGGGCCTGTTGAGGATGTGGTTGCTCAGGCCCTAACCGAATATCTCGCTGAAAAGCCACAGGATGCGAAAATTTTGTG
>DAIODQ010000015.1:0-15553 GCA_036746715.1 Polynucleobacter sp.
AACGTTAACGTGGGGTTTAGTCCGTTCAAATTTTTCTTTTGCCATTTTGGGTGCCCTCTATTTAGCTAATCAATGTTCAAAAAATTAAATTACTTTGCTTTTGCTGCCATTACTGCCTCGGCAACGTTTTTGGGTGCTTCTGAATAATGCTTAAATTCCATCGTGTAGGTTGCGCGTCCCTGCGTTAGTGAGCGCAGGCCAGTGGAGTATCCAAACATTTCTGCAAGCGGTACTTCTGCTCGCACAATCTTTCCGCCACCTGGAATATCGTCCATACCTTGCAAAATTCCACGTCGTGAGGATAAATCACCCATTACGTTACCCATAAAATCTTCAGGGGTCTCAACCTCAACCGCCATCATTGGCTCAAGCAAAACAGGGCTTGCTCTACGCATGCCCTCTTTAAATGCCATAGAGCCGGCCATCTTAAATGCGTTCTCATTCGAGTCAACATCATGATAAGAGCCGAAGAATAAAGTTGCCTTAATGTCTACCACAGGGTATCCGGCGAGTACGCCAGATGTAAGTGTTTCAACAATCCCTTTTTCAACAGCAGGGATGTATTCACGAGGAACTACTCCGCCCTTGATTGCGTCAACGAACTCAAAACCTTTTCCAGGTGCCTGTGGCTCCAGTTTTAGTACCACATGTCCGTATTGGCCACGTCCGCCAGACTGCTTAACAAATTTACCTTCGACCTCATCACAATTTTTACGAATTGTTTCGCGATAGGCAACTTGTGGCTTACCAACCGTTGCCTCAACGCTAAACTCCCGCTTCATACGATCTACTAAGATCTCAAGATGCAACTCACCCATTCCAGAGATGATGGTTTGACCAGACTCTTCATCGGTCTTCACGCGGAATGATGGATCTTCTTGAGCCAAACGATTAAGCGCCAACCCCATTTTTTCTTGGTCTGCCTTAGTCTTCGGCTCTACTGCCTGAGAAATAACAGGCTCAGGAAAGACCATGCGCTCTAGAATTAAAATATTATCAGGATCACATAGTGTTTCTCCCGTCGTTGCCTCTTTTAAACCAACGGCAGCAGCGATATCGCCAGCACGAACTTCTTTAATCTCTTCGCGTTGATTCGCATGCATCTGTAACAAACGGCCGATACGCTCTTTCTTGCCCTTGATTGGGTTGTAAATGGTGTCACCAGAATTAATAACGCCTGAGTAAACACGGAAGAAGATGAGCTGCCCAACAAAAGGGTCGGTCATGATCTTAAATGCTAAGGCAGAGAATTTCTCGTCATCGCTGGCTTTGCGACTCGTTTCGCTGCCGTCTTCTTTCTCACCCTTGACCGGAGGAATATCGACCGGGGATGGCAAGAAATCGACAACGGCATCTAACATCGCTTGAACACCTTTGTTTTTAAATGCGCTACCACAAAGCATCGGTACGATTTCGCCAGCAATGGTTCTATTACGTAGTGCTTTTTTAATCTCTTCTTCTGTGAGAGTTTCGCCACCGAGATATTTATCCATCATCTCTTCAGAGCTTTCAGCAGCAGCTTCAAGCATTTTCTCGCGCCACTCTTCTGCAGTTTCTTTCAATTCAGCTGGAATCTCGCCATACGTAAATTTTGTACCTTGCGTAGCATCATCCCAAACAATGGATTTCATCTTCACCAGATCCACCACGCCTTGGAAATTCTCCTCTGCGCCAATCGGAATCTGAACCGGAATCGGATTCGCTTTTAAGCGTGTCTTCATTTGGTCGTAGACCTTAAAGAAGTTCGCGCCAGTACGATCCATCTTGTTTACAAAAGCTAGGCGGGGAACGCGATATTTATTTGCTTGTCGCCATACTGTTTCAGACTGAGGTTGCACGCCACCCACAGCACAGTACACCATGCATGCACCATCTAAAACGCGCATTGAGCGCTCTACTTCGATTGTGAAGTCAACGTGTCCCGGGGTATCAATAATATTAATACGATGCTCGGGATAGTTGCCAGCCATTCCTTTCCAGAACGCAGTGGTTGCAGCAGAAGTAATCGTGATACCACGCTCTTGCTCTTGCTCCATCCAGTCCATTGTGGCTGCGCCATCATGGACCTCACCAATTTTATGATTTACGCCGGTATAAAACAATACGCGCTCAGTCGTTGTCGTTTTACCAGCATCAATGTGTGCTGAGATGCCTATATTGCGATAGAGCTCAATGGGGGTTTTACGTGCCACTTTTTTTCTTTCGGTTAGAGCGTTAGAAACGGAAATGCGAGAAGGCCTTATTGGCTTCAGCCATACGGTGAACCTCTTCGCGTTTCTTCATTGCGCCGCCACGACCTTCAGCAGCCTCAAGTAATTCGTTGGCCAAGCGTTGGGCCATTGATTTCTCGCCACGCTTCTTGGCTGCCTCTCGAAGCCAGCGCATTGCGAGAGCAGACCGACGCGATGGACGCACTTCGACTGGAACCTGATAATTAGCGCCACCAACCCGACGGCTCTTCACCTCAACCATGGGTTTTACATTTCCCATCGCGGTTGAAAAGATCTCTAAGGGTTCTTTATTGGCTTTTTTCTCAATATGCTCAAAAGCGCCATAAACGATTCTCTCGGCGACAGATTTCTTGCCATCAAGCATTAAAACGTTCATGAACTTGGCAACTTCCACATTCCCAAATTTAGGGTCTGGAAGGATCTCCCGTTTGGGAACTTCGCGACGACGTGGCATAACTACTCCTATCTATTCAGTTAGGGAACATTTCCCTCAGTTACTTAACTACTTTGCTAGCAAAGCGAAGTAACCACTTACTTGGTCATACGACCTCTACTGCATTACAACAAACTTATTTACGCTTTCTTGGCGCGCTTTGCACCGTACTTAGAGCGTGATTGCTTACGATCTTTAACGCCCTGTAGATCCAATGATCCACGGACGATGTGATAACGCACACCTGGCAAATCCTTTACACGACCACCACGGATCAAAACAACCGAGTGCTCCTGAAGGTTATGGCCTTCACCACCAATATAAGAGATGACCTCAAAACCATTCGTTAAGCGTACCTTGGCAACTTTACGCAACGCTGAGTTTGGCTTTTTAGGCGTAGTGGTATAAACGCGCGTGCAAACACCACGACGTTGGGGGCTATTCTGCAACGCAGGGCTCTTGCTCTTGACAACAAGGCGCGAACGCGGATTGCGTAACAGTTGATTAATTGTTGGCATAAATTTACTCGCTTATTGCTTTTATCTATAAAAATCAAGGCATTAGAAAAATTCTTGGGGTTTTCTAATTAAATGATTTTCTTACAAATCAGTAGAACTCAGCATTCTAGCTTGGCCAGCCTTTTCCGTCAACCTTTGAGGAAAAAACTGGCCAAATTGCCTTATTTACTGACACCCATCAAGCTTGGTCAGCCCCACCTTCCGGTGCTGCCTCTTCCACAGCTTCAACAACGCCCGCCTCTAAAGCCAATGCCTCTTCAGCTGCAATCATTTGGGCACGGTCACGCTCAAACTGTTCGCGCACTTTTCTAGCACGACGATAGGCTAAACCGGTTCCTGCCGGAATCAAACGACCAATAATGACGTTCTCTTTAAGACCTCTCAAAGTATCAACCTTGCCCATAATGGCAGCCTCGGTCAACACCCGGGTAGTTTCTTGGAAAGACGCTGCTGAGATAAAGCTATCGGTTGATAAAGACGCTTTCGTAATACCTAAGAGTACGTTTTCAAATTGCGCAGGGGTTTTACCTTCTGCTATCACACGATCATTTTCGTCATATAGCTTCGAACGCTCGACTTGCTCACCAGTGATGAAATTGGCATCCCCAGGGTTGGTGATCTGCACACGACGGAGCATCTGACGCACGATAACCTCAATATGCTTGTCGTTGATCTTCACACCCTGAAGGCGATACACGTCTTGAACCTCATCGACGATGTAGATTGCTAACTCTTCAATACCCTTTAGCGTCAAAATATCGTGCGGATCAGCAGGCCCCTCAACAATCATTTCGCCTTTATTGACGACTTGACCATCATGAACCAATACTTGCTTCTCTTTCGGGATCAAGAACTCACTGCTCTCACCATCCATATCGGTAATCACTAAGCGCTGTTTTCCCTTAGTTTCTTTTCCAAATGAGACGGTTCCAGTCACCTTTGCCAAAATAGCAGCATCTTTAGGTGAGCGAGCCTCAAAGAGTTCAGCAACACGGGGTAATCCACCGGTAATATCGCGTGTCTTCTGTGACTCAATCGGAATGCGCGCCAAGACCTCACCCACTTCGATCTTCTGACCATCTTTGACAGTAATCAAAGCGCCGACCTGAAGACCAATCGTCACTGGGTGTTCAGTACCGGTAATCTTGATATTGTTCCCTTGGCCATCCAACAACTGAATGACTGGTCGCAAACCTTTACTTGCTGCTGAACGACGCTTGCCATCAATTACCACTAAAGTCGAGAGGCCGGTAACCTCATCAACTTGCTTAGCAACTGTAACGCCTTCTTCAACGTTTTCAAAGCGAGCTATACCGGCAAACTCCGAAATAATTGGACGTGTTAGAGGGTCCCAAGAGGCAATGCTATTTCCAGCTTTTACATTAGCACCTTCTTTAACGGTCAAGGTTGCGCCGTACGGAATCTTATGACGCTCACGCTCACGACCATTGTCGTCCAAGACCAAAGCCTCACCTGAGCGCGAGATCACCACTTGCTCACTTTTAGCATTAGTCACAATGCGCATGGTTGAGGAGAACTTTAATGAACCGGTTGATTTAACTTCAACGTTACTTGCCACCAGTGCACGGGATGCTGCGCCGCCAATGTGGAAAGTACGCATCGTTAACTGAGTACCTGGCTCACCAATGGACTGGGCAGCGATCACACCAACTGCCTCACCCACGTTAACCAAACCGCCTCGCCCGAGGTCTCGGCCGTAGCATTTTGCGCACAGACCATAACGAGTCTCGCAAGTAAGTACAGTACGCACTTTTACCTCATCAATGCCTAACTCTACGATTTGATCCACATGATCTTCTTCAAGTAAGGTATCGTGCGGAATAATCACATTTTGTGTATCGGGATGCAAAATATCACCGATACAAACTCGACCCAAAATACGATCGCGTAATGCCTCAATAATTTCTCCGCCCTCGACTAGAGCCTTCATCGTGACACCAGAAGTTGCACCGCAATCGTCTTCAATCACCACTAGATCTTGCGTAACGTCACACAAACGACGCGTCAAATAGCCCGAGTTGGCGGTCTTTAACGCCGTATCAGCAAGACCCTTACGCGCACCATGGGTTGAAATAAAGTACTGCAATACATTCAAGCCCTCACGGAAGTTTGCTGTAATGGGGGTCTCAATGATCGAGCCATCAGGCTTTGCCATCAAACCACGCATGCCAGCTAACTGACGGATCTGTGCAGCAGACCCACGCGCGCCAGAATCGGCCATCATATAAATGGAATTGAAAGACTCTTGACGAACAGTCTTGCCATTACGATCGGTCACATCAACGTGTGAAAGTTCATCCATCATGGCTTTACCAACTTGATCGCCAGCAGCACCCCAAATATCAACAACGTTGTTATAGCGCTCTTGGTTAGTTACAAGTCCTGACATAAATTGCTTGTCATATTCCTTAACTTTGCCTGCAGCTTCGTTAATGATTCCTTCTTTAGAGCTAGGGATCAACATATCATCAATTGCAATGGAGATGCCTGCCTTAGTTGCCAAACGGAAGCCGGACTGTAATAAACGATCTGCAAAGATCACTGTCTCACGTAAGCCACATTTACGGAATGAAGTATTAATTAAGCGCGAGATCTCTTTCTTCTTGAGCGGCTTATTAATTTCCGCAAAAGCCATTCCTTTAGGCAAAATCTCAGACAAAATTGCACGACCGACGGAAGTATGCTGGACTGAAGTCTTCGCTACAAAACGCTCATCGCCCTCTGCAGCCTTATTCACGATTTCATACTCTGTAATACGCACTGCAATCCGGCTAGCAACTTCCACCATACCAGCTTCATACGCACGAATTACCTCAGGGATATCGGCAAAAACCATGCCCTCGCCCTTGCCATTAATTTTGTCGCGCGTTGCATAGTACAGACCCAGGACAACGTCTTGTGATGGAACAATAGATGGCTCACCATTTGCGGGGAACAGTACGTTGTTCGAGGCCAGCATTAAGGTGCGCGCTTCCATTTGCGCTTCGAGCGACAAGGGAACGTGAACCGCCATTTGGTCGCCGTCAAAGTCAGCATTAAAAGCGGCGCAGACCAGAGGATGCAACTGAATTGCCTTACCTTCAATCAACATAGGCTCAAATGCCTGAATACCTAAGCGGTGCAAGGTTGGGGCACGATTTAATAGAATCGGATGCTCCCGAATCACTTCTTCAAGGATGTCCCAAACAATCGGGGTTTGACTCTCAACTTCTTTCTTGGCCGCCTTAATCGTAGTTGCGATACCCAAGGTCTCTAGCTTATTAAAGATGAAAGGCTTAAACAACTCCAAAGCCATCAGTTTAGGCAAGCCGCATTGATGTAATTTTAGGGTAGGGCCAACAACGATGACCGAACGACCCGAGTAGTCAACGCGCTTACCCAACAAGTTTTGACGGAAACGACCGCTCTTACCTTTAATCATCTCAGCCAAAGACTTCAATGGGCGCTTATTGGCACCAGTCATTGCCTTACCACGACGACCATTGTCAAGCAATGAATCAACCGCCTCTTGCAACATCCGCTTCTCATTGCGCACAATAATTTCAGGGGCGCGCAGCTCCAAAAGACGACGCAAGCGATTATTACGGTTAATCACGCGACGATAAAGATCATTCAAATCAGATGTCGCAAAACGTCCGCCATCCAATGGCACCAATGGACGCAGCTCAGGAGGTAATACAGGCAATACCTCCATGATCATCCAGTCTGGCTTAATACCCGAGCTTTGGAATGCCTCCAATACTTTTAGACGCTTAGCGTATTTCTTGATTTTGGCATCACTGCCAGTTGCCTTGAGCTCAGAACGTATCGACTCGACTTCGCGATCAATATTGATAGTACGGAGAAGTTCACGAACTCCTTCGGCGCCCATGATGGCAGTAAACGCACCATCACCAAACTCTTCAATCTTGGCGTTGTACTCGTCTTCTGACATAATCTGGCCGCGCTTCATGGCGCCCTCAGGTGTTAGGCCCGGATCTACGACAACATAGGCTTCAAAATAAAGAACGCGCTCAATATCACGCAAGGTCATATCCAAAACCATTCCCAGACGGGATGGCAATGACTTTAAGAACCAAATGTGTGCAACCGGTGCTGCAAGCTCAATATGGCCCATGCGCTCACGACGAACCTTGGCCAAAGTAACCTCAACTCCGCACTTTTCACAAATAACACCACGGAACTTTAAGCGTTTATATTTACCGCACAAGCACTCATAGTCTTTAATGGGGCCAAAAATCTTGGCACAAAAGAGGCCATCTCTTTCTGGCTTAAATGTACGGTAGTTAATTGTCTCTGGCTTACGAACCTCACCAAAGGACCATGAACGAATTTTCTCGGGAGAGGCTAAGCCAATTTTGATGACATCAAACTGCTCTTCTCCAGAGCTTTGCTTAAATAAATCGAGCAATGCTTTCATATCAGTTACGCTCCATATCAATGTCAATACCCAACGATCGGATTTCTTTTACCAAAACGTTGAAGGATTCGGGCATACCAGCATCAATGGTGTGCTCGCCCTTGACAATGTTTTCATAAACCTTGGTTCGGCCAGTAACGTCATCTGACTTCACGGTCAGCATCTCTTGTAACACATAGGATGCTCCGTAGGCCTCGAGTGCCCAAACTTCCATTTCGCCAAAGCGCTGACCACCAAACTGCGCTTTTCCGCCCAATGGCTGCTGGGTAACCAAAGAATAAGGTCCTGTAGAACGAGCATGCATCTTGTCATCCACCAAATGGTGTAACTTCAACACGTGCATTACCCCAACGGTTACCGGACGCTCAAATGCATCGCCGGTGCGACCGTCATGCAGAGTGATCTGCTGACGGGATGGAGTCATATGCAAGCTCTTCGCCTGATCATCAGGGTAGGCAAGCTCGAGCATCTTGCTAATTTCAAGTTCAGTTGCACCATCAAAGACCGGGGTTGCAAACGGCAAGCCGCCTTTTAGGTTGCCCGCTAACTCAAGAACCTGATCATCACCAAACTCATCGATATTCTCTTGACGACCAGTTTCGTTATAAAGGGTCTTTAAGAACTTTCTTAAATCAGCGATCTTGGCTTGCTCTTTGAGCATCGCTTCAATGCGCTTACCGATGCCTTGAGCAGCCCATCCTAAATGGGTCTCCAAGATCTGGCCAACGTTCATGCGGGATGGCACGCCCAACGGGTTAAGAACAATATCGACCGCACGGCCATCAGCCATGTAAGGCATATCTTCAACCGGAACGATTTTAGATACCACGCCCTTATTGCCATGACGTCCTGCCATTTTGTCGCCTGGTTGTAAACGGCGCTTCACCGCCAAATACACCTTAACCATTTTGGTCACACCTGGCGGCAACTCATCGCCCTGAGTTAATTTCTTACGCTTCTCTTCAAAAGCGGCATCAAACTGCTTACGCTTTGCTTCGATCGAGGTCTTGATCGCCTCTACCTGAGTTGCAACATCCTCCTCGGCAGGACGAATATCAAACCAGTGATAACGATCAAGCTCTAAGAGATATTCTTTCGTAATCTTGCTACCTTTGGCTAATTTCTTTGGGCCACCATTTGCGGTCTTATTGATCAAGAGCTTTTGTAAACGATCAAAGGCATCTCCCTCAACAATACGCAACTGATCATTAAGATCAAGACGATAGCGCTGTAACTCTTCCGCAATGATTGCTTGTGCACGCGCATCGCGCTCAATGCCTTCACGAGTAAAGACCTGAACATCAATCACCGTACCACTCATTCCAGATGGAACGCGCAAGGATGTATCTTTAACATCCGATGCCTTTTCACCGAAGATGGCGCGCAATAATTTCTCTTCTGGGGTTAAGGTAGTTTCACCCTTGGGCGTTACCTTACCAACCAATACATCGCCTGCCTCAACTTCAGCGCCGATATACACAATACCGCTTTCATCTAGACGAGCTAGTTGGGATTCTGCCAAGTTGGAGATATCGCGCGAAATCTCTTCCGAGCCCAATTTAGTATCGCGCGCAACAACCGATAACTCCTCAATATGAATCGAGGTGTAACGATCGTCCGCCACCACCCTCTCAGAAATCAAAATGGAGTCTTCGAAGTTATAGCCATTCCATGGCATAAATGCCACAGTCATGTTTTGACCCAAAGCCAACTCGCCAAGATCGGTTGAGGCGCCATCAGCAACGACATCACCGCGCTTCACATGATCACCGACCTGAACGATAGGCCGCTGATTAATGTTGGTGTTCTGATTGGAACGGGTGTACTTGGTGAGGTTATAAATATCCACACCCACTTCGCCAGCAGCAGTTTCATCATCATTCACACGAATCACAATACGGTTCGCATCAACGTAATCAACCACACCGCCGCGCGTAGCCATCACTACTGTCCCAGAATCTAATGCAACAATACGCTCTAACCCAGTACCTACCAATGGTTTATCAGGACGCAAGCAGGGCACAGCTTGACGTTGCATGTTTGCGCCCATCAAGGCACGATTTGCATCATCGTGCTCCAAGAAAGGTACGAGCGATGCTGCTGCAGAAACAATCTGGCTAGGCGCAACATCAATGTAATCGATACGCTCGGGACCAACCATCATGGTCTCGCCGGCTTGACGTGAAGATACCAACTCATCGGCTAACTTACCATTCTTATCAATGGTCGCATTTGCTTGAGCAATAGTGTACTTAGCCTCTTCAATCGCCGATAAATATTCCACAAGCTCGGTTACCTTCCCATTGCTTACTTTGCGATATGGGGTCTCAAGGAACCCATGTTCGTTCAATCTTGCAAACAATGCGAGGGAATTAATCAAACCAATGTTCGGACCCTCTGGGGTCTCAATTGGGCAAACACGTCCGTAATGAGTCGGGTGCACGTCACGCACCTCAAAGCCTGCGCGCTCACGAGTGAGTCCGCCTGGTCCTAATGCTGAAATACGACGCTTATGTGTAATCTCAGATAAAGGATTTGTTTGATCCATAAACTGCGACAACTGCGATGAGCCAAAAAACTCCCGAATAGCAGAGGAAATTGGTTTGCTGTTAATTAAATCATGGGGCATAAGATTCTCAGTCTCGGCTTGGCCTAAACGCTCTTTAACTGCGCGTTCTACGCGCGACAAACCGGCACGGAATTGATTTTCGGCTAACTCACCCACACAACGTACGCGGCGGTTACCAAGGTGATCAATATCATCAACTTCGCCTTTGCCATTTCGCAGATCTACCAAAATCTTGATGGTATCCATGATGTCCTCGTTCGAGAGCACCATAGCACCTTCCATTTCTGTACGACCTAGACGACTGTTTACTTTCATTCGACCTACACGCGATAAATCATATGAATCTTCGCTATAAAACAGACGTTGGAACAAAGCCTCTACAGCATCTTCAGTAGGCGGCTCGCCAGGACGCATCATGCGATAAATGGCGATACGGGCAGCCATTTGATCTGCAGTCTCATCCACACGCAAGGTTTGTGAAATATAAGCTCCACAATCTAAATCATTGGTGTAGATCGTTTCAAATTGCTTAATACCGCTCTCGCGCAAATTAGCCAATAGATCTTCGGTGATTTCATCATTCGCACTGGCTAATACTTCGCCAGAATCAGGATCAACAATATTTTTAGCAATCACGCGCCCAATTAAGGAGTCGTCTGGAACTGTAATGATCTTGGTCTTAGCAGCCTCGAGCTCACGAATGTGCTTTGCATTAATGCGCTTATCTTTTTGAATGACGACGACACCATTCTTGTCAAGGATGTCAAAACGCGCTACCTCTCCCCGCAAACGCTCAGGCACAAACTCCATCGATGCACCAGCTTGCGATAAGGTGAAATGATCGAAGTTAAAGAAGTTCGCCAAAATTTGCTCATTGTTTAAACCAATAGCCTTGAGCAAAATCGTTACGGGCATCTTACGACGACGGTCTACCCGGAAATATAAAATATCTTTAGGATCAAACTCAAAGTCGAGCCATGAGCCACGGTACGGAATAATACGGGCCGAAAACAAGAGTTTGCCGGAGCTATGGGTCTTACCTTTGTCGTGCTCAAAGAACACACCGGGTGAGCGATGCAGCTGTGACACAATGACGCGCTCTGTGCCATTAATCACAAATGAGCCGGTATCGGTCATGAGCGGAATCTCGCCCATATACACCTCTTGTTCTTTAACCTCTTTCACCTTTTGGGGCGCTTCGCGATCATTAATGATAAGTCGAACTTTGGCGCGCAAAGCGGAATGGAAAGTCAGGCCGCGCTGTTGACATTCTTTAACGTCAAATGGGGGTGGCGATAACTGATAAGAAACATACTCCATGCGTGCATATCCATTATTGGACACGATCGGGAATATGGACGTAAATGCGGATTGCAGCCCTTCATTTGCACGGGCTGTTGCTGGCTTATCAGCCTGCAAAAACTTAGCATAGGACTCTAGCTGGGTTGTAAGCAGGTATGGAACCTGATGATTATTGGGTCGCTTAGCAAAACTCTTACGGATGCGCTTGCGTTCGGTGAAGCTATAGTTCATTTCATCTCCGATGGCAGCGACTGAGCAAAGATTTGGCGGTTGGCCTCTACCAACCACTGGCGGACAGCAGAACAATTTTATTGTTATGCCCGACCAAACTTGTCTTCTGCAGTCGTATCAGAAGGCAAACCAGATTTCAGAATTACAAAGTAAAAGTAAATATGAGATCTGGTTTGACCACTGAGGATCAAACCGAGAGAGGGCCAAAAGCCCTCTTTATCTCAATTACTTCATTTCAGCTTTAGCACCTGCGTCCTCAAGCTTTTTCTTAGCCTCTTCAGCAGTCTTCTTATCTACAGCCTCTTTGATTGGCTTTGGTGCGCCATCGACCAAGTCTTTAGCTTCTTTCAAACCAAGACCAGTGATTTCGCGAACCGCTTTAATCACACCAACTTTGTTAGCTCCAGCTTCGAGCAAGTTCACCGTGAACTCGGTCTTTTCTTCTACAGCAGCTGCGCCACCGCCACCGCCAGCAGGACCAGCAACAGCCATGGCTGCTGCGGATACGCCAAACTTCTCTTCGAATGCCTTCACGAGATCATTCAAATCCATTACGGACATATTGCCTACTGCTTCAATAATTTCATCTTTGGTAATTGCCATTTTTAGCTCCTAATACTGTAATAATTAATCCTGCGTCACTTAAGCAGCGGGAGTGGGATTGTCTTGCTCAGGCGTAGCGCTAGCTTCTGGGGCTGGCTCAGCGGCAGGTTCTGGGGCAACGGGCGCAACAGCAACTGCTGGTGCACCATTTGCTTTTTGCTCTGCAACTGCGCCAAGAACACGGGCCATTGCCGATACAGGCGCCTTCATTACTCCCAATAACATCGAGAGCAATTCATCGCGAGACGGAATGGTTGCCAATGCCTTAACCGCATTAACATCAAGTACTTTGCCGTTATAAAAGCCTGCCTTGATAACCAGCTGATCTTGTCCTTTAGAAAACTGATGAAGCACCTTTGCCGGAGCAACAGGGTCAGCAGAAATTCCGTAAATCAATGGACCAACCATCGAGTCGCCAAGTTGCTCAAACGGTGTACCTTGCGCTGCGCGTCGCGCGAGGGTGTTCTTCAAAACACGAAGATACACACCCTGCGAACGTGCACTGGCACGCAAAGCGGTGAGCTGACCCACGGGTATCCCGCGGTACTCAGCCAGCACAACTGTTTGAGCCGCAGCCAATTGAGCGCCGACATCAGCCACAATCGCTTTTTTGTCTTCTACATTCAAAGGCACGGTTTAACTCCTTCATATTCCGATTGCTTCCAACCGGGGTTACACACCAGCGTCTGATTCGTTTATCGCGGGGTGTGCCCGAAATATCCTCACAGGGTCGCCATCTACGCTGGTCATTACTTTCGTAATCATTAAGAACTCTGCTAACAACGCTTTGTTCACCAACGGTCTTTGATGTTCGAGCACCAAGGCGCTCGACCCAAAGTTCTTTTTACTACCAGCTTACGCCGCTTGCAGTGAAGCTTGGTCGATCCGTACACCAGCACCCATGGTGCTGCTGACTGCGATCTTCTTTAAATAAATTCCTTTTGATGCACTTGGCTTAGCTTTGTTCAATGCATCAAGCAATGCCAAGAGATTTGTTTTCAATGCGGTTGGCTCAAATGAACGACGGCCGATCGATGCATGCACAATTCCTGCCTTATCGACACGGAACTGCACTTGACCGGCTTTTGCATTCTTAATCGCTGTGACTACATCAGGAGTCACAGTACCAACCTTAGGATTAGGCATCAAACCCCGTGGTCCTAGTACTTGGCCCAGAGTTCCTACAATCTTCATGGTGTCTGGCGATGCAATCAAAATATCAAAATTAATATTGCCGCCTTTAATTTGCTCAGCCAAATCTTCCATGCCTACGATTTCTGCGCCAGCGGCTTTTGCCTGCTCGGCCTTTTCGCCTTGAGCAAATACTGCAACTCGAACGTGCTTACCAGTACCCGCAGGCAAGACTACCGCACCTCGAACAACTTGATCGGATTTCTTTGCATCAATACCAAGCTGAACAGCAACGTCAATGGACTCATCAAACTTAGCAGTTGCGCATTCTTTTACAAGAACCAATGCGTCATCCAATGGATAAAATTTCTTACGATCCACTTTGGACTGAATCGTTTTCACGCGTTTAGATAACTTAGGCATGCTTAGACTCCTTCCACAGTGATGCCCATCGAGCGGGCGCTACCAGCAACGGTTCTGACCGCAGCATCTAAGTCAGCAGCTGTCAGATCAGGCATTTTTAACTTAGCAATCTCTTCGGCTTGTGCGCGAGTAATTTTGCCTACCTTATCAGTATGGGGACGTGGCGAGCCTTTATCAATTTTGGCTGCCTTCTTGATCAATATCGTTGCGGGCGGAGTCTTCATCACAAAAGTGAAGCTCTTATCGGCAAACGCTGTAATTACAACCGGAATCGGCAGGCCAGGTTCCATGCTCTGAGTTTGAGCATTAAACGCCTTACAGAATTCCATAATATTTAATCCGCGCTGACCCAATGCAGGTCCAACGGGTGGGGATGGGTTAGCTTTACCAGCAGGAATCTGCAATTTGATAAAACCAATAATTTTCTTTGCCATACTTGCTCCAAAAAAGCGCGTTAAGTTTTACTTAACCGCCGTTGAGTAAACGCTTCACTAGAATTGGCGTTATCTAGATCCGCTCCTCTATAAACTCTTAAACTAAAGATACTTACATCTTCTCCACTTGACCAAATTCAAGTTCAACTGGCGTACCGCGACCAAAAATTGTAACAGAAACACGTATTTTTGACTTCTCGTAGTTGACTTCCTCAACGTTGCCATTGAAGTCTGTAAAGGGGCCTTCCTTCACGCGAACCATCTCACCCACCTCAAAGAGGGTCTTGGGCTTCGGTTTATCAACCCCCGCCTGCATCTGATCCATGATTTTGCTGACCTCTGCGGTTGAAATCGGGGAAGGGCGATTACGTACACCGCCCACAAAACCAGTTACTTTGGGGGTGTTTTTAACCAAATGCCAAGACTCATCGGTCATTTCCATCTCTATAAGGACATATCCTGGGAAAAAACGTCTTTCTGAAACAGACTTTTGACCAGACTTAATCTCAACCACTTCCTCAGATGGAACCAAAATTCGACCAAACTTATCAGCCATTCCTGACCGAGCGATGCGTTCTTCAAGCCCCTTTTTTACGCTCTTTTCCATACCCGAATAGGCGTGGATTACATACCAGCGCATATTGCCAGTGGCTTGTGGGTTGGAAACCATATCTGCGTCAACCATGAATACTCACTTCCAGCCTAAAAAGATCGAGAACACTAACCATTCGACCAATTTGTCGACTAGCCATAAAAATAGGGCCATAATGACCACAAAACCAAAAACTACCAAAGTCATCCTAGTTGACTCTTTGCGAGTGGGCCAGACAACCTTCTTTACTTCTACTAAAGAATCTTTACTATAGGCAATAAAACGCCGACCATCTGCGGACAAGGCAACGATGATTATGGCCAAAATGATACCGCCAAATAACGCACCGAGGCGAACCCAATATGCCTGATCGATCAGTGTGTAATAAACAACTAACGCACCGATCACAATTGCCACAGCAAGCAAGCTTACCCAACTAGATTTCTGTTCCGAGTTTTCAATAGTTTGTTGTGACATGTACCAATCTTCTTACAAAAAAATGCTGGCAGGGGCGGAGGGCATCGAACCCCCAACCTTTGGTTTTGGAGACCAACGCTCTGCCAATTGAGCTACGCCCCTAAATCTTTCTCACGCCAAAATCTTGGCAACGACACCGGCACCGACCGTACGACCGCCTTCGCGGAT
>DAIODQ010000016.1:0-14052 GCA_036746715.1 Polynucleobacter sp.
TGACATAGCCCTCTTTAATAAACTCTTCAAGATTTGGAATGCCATAGTCCGTCCATGAATTACCGCCCACCAAGAAATACTGATTGAGCGGGACTACCGGATTGGTTACCTGCGAAGGTCCACAATTTTGTGCGGTTCCTGTCGTGCCATGTGCCCACGCCAATACTGGGCGGCCCTCTTTGGGGGCTTGACCAACTGGTGCAACCACTAGGCCAGTAGAAATGGTTGCTCGCCCAGCAACATCAGATGAAATATAAGCAATCTTCCAAGCCTGTGCCCCCTTGACTGGAGTGCTGATCTTTTCTTGTTTGATAACTTGACCCAATTTGCCCGATGGGCTTATTTTGCTTACCTCTTGATAAAAAGGTGTAAGGGCTGGCTCCGCCTGCACTTGTCCGAACGTGAGGAAACTTGCGAGTAAAGCGGGAATAGCTAGTTTGATAAATGGCTTCATATCGAATCCTAAACAGATTTTCCAGAATTGGCGAAGTAAATATTTTATAGGGTATGTCGATTTAGCTTCAATCAAGTGGATACAGAAACATTAGAACCTCATCACAGTTTGGTGAATAGTTGTTCGCCAAAATACCGGGGCATGTAATCCAGTGAAATCTGTCATCAAGGCTCATGGAATAGACACATGTAAAACAGCCACTTATAGTGGCTGTTTATCCATCAATAAAGCTTCATTAATTGCTCAAGCAGAACGCTAGGCTTTTCTTGCTAAACCTGGAAACATCTCGTTTGAGAACTCTTGCGCGATCTTCAAGGCTTGTTCACCCGTAATAGCACCATTTGGGGTCTTCGGCATGGTTGGGGTTGGATATCCTTGGGCATGCGCGAATTTAATGATCGCGGGGACCATCGCTTTGGCAAGATTGGAATAGGACGGCGGTAGATTTTTTGGATCTGGAGCCGTATAAGCCGGTGCGGGTCTTGCTACAGGATTTGGCCATGTGCCTGGGTCACGCGGCGTATTTAACGTAAAGCATTTTTCCAGAGTTCTAGCATTGGCATCACGCTGTGTAAACGGCTTACCTAAATTCCAAACCTTACGTAAGGTTGCAATCATCGAGGTATGACGATACTCCTCATTGAAAACTGTTTTTTCAGGGATCCAAGGCGAGACCATGACGGCAGGTACACGATAACCCGAGCGACGGAAATCAAAGTCTTGCTGACCTTTGGGAGCACTTGCATTAGGAGCAGGCACAAGGGGTGGCGGCACATGGTCGTAAGTTCCGCCTGGCTCATCCCAACCAACAAAGAGAGTTGTATTGAGAACGTTTGAGCCTTTTTGTGTCGCACCCATTCCTTTGTAGGCATTGTAAATACGCGATAAATAGGCTTCACCACCCAGCACTGAAGAAGGTTCGTCGAGTGGAAGGTTAACCCCTTGGATGATAGCCATTCCAGCAGCAGGATGATAGTCGTTATGACCAGCAACTAAATTAGGCTCAATGAATGCAAAATTAGGCAATGTACCTTTAGCACAATCTTTTTCATACTCTGCAAAGGGAACAATATGCGTTGCAAAATACTTTTTTAAGACAGGCATGCTAATAAGCCCAGTAAAAGACAGCGGATCGGGCTCGCATACGTAAATCTTCCAAGTCTTACCCTTTGCCTCTAATCGATTAAAGATCGTTTCAGCTTTATTGTTTAAGAGGAAGTTATCGGCTGGGTCGTTCACAACATAACCAGAAGAGGTGCCTGCAACCCAAAATGAGCGGTTAGTAAAGGTTTGCGATGGAACTTCCGAGAACCAGTGGTCAAAGCACGAGAATCCCCTCGCCAATCCAGTGATCACCGGAATTTGTTCGGGGGTAAAGCCCGTCATTAATTGTGCGTACTCTTTATAGGTAGGCTGACGGCCCATCATGGCGGTATAAAAACTAATGTAGTCAGTTAAAAAACCTTCCATATTCGGTGTCGCATTAGAAGACGTTGGCGCATTCCAAGGTGATGTCATTTGTTTGCCCATTTTGAAGCGATTACGTTCATCCAAAATGTTATACATCTGAGTATTAGTATGTGGATGCTCTTCGCCTGGATCTGGATTGGGCGAGTCCATAGAGGTTGCAACCGTGAACGGAACTCTGCCATTGGGAGCAGGATACTGTGCCCACGATGGCACCGGGTTACTGAGGTTCTTTCCCACCACACCCTCAAACTTGGGTACTTCACCAGCTTGATAGAGATACCCCAAAATATTGTCAAAGGAGCGGTTTTCAAAGAGCACCAAAATTACATGATCCATTGCATTAGCTTTGGTCAATTTAGTCTTTGGTGCAGCCATCACAGGATTGCCAAGGGCTGCTGTTGCGCTGCCAATAGCAGTGGTTTTAAGAAACTTACGACGACTTGAGGTGCTCATATCGACATCCTTTCAAAAGATCAATTCATAAAAAATACGGGTGCGTTTATTAAAGTGGTTAGGTTATTTAGACAGGCATATTGCTGAGCTCAGAATTTAAATGTGATAGCAAGCTGTGGGCCTTGCATCGTAGTTTTTTGTAATACACCGCCAGCTTTCATGTCGTAGTAAAGAGCACGATAGGTCAATGAGGCATCAATTAACTTGCCGAATGTTTTGCCAACCCCCACCATCGCTTGCCAAGTAATATTAGTGGTACCGCCACCACTCCCAATATCTCCATAGAATGGGACATACCAAGTCGAGTCGGCAAGCCGATAACGCCCCTTTGCGCCAACGATAGGATCAACTGTTGAGGTCTTCTTAGAAATGGTCTCCTTCTCAGGAGTGCCAACTAGATTGCCATTTAATGTGGCGGTCGCATCAATGGCCCGAACACCAAGCAAACCATCTAAATATGCATTCTTGGTATTGGCAAAGGTGTAGGTCACTGCACCTGTCAGGATGGTTTGTTGCAGCGTAATTTTGTCAGCAACAGTAGCTGCTCCCCCTGCTACCGGTATTGAACCAGAGTGCTGCAAAGTAGCCGAGACCAAATCACCCATCACACCCCACTTACCATAGTGCGCCTCGGCGGCAATCATGCCACCAGTCTTCAGATTACTTAATACGTTACTTGAACTAAAGTCAGCCGATCTTGCCAAGCCACTATCTAATCCCATCGTGCCATTAATCCCTGGGGCCCAGATATAGGGCGTGACTTCGAAACGCCATTGATCAGCTAACGCTGGGATAGGGTTGGGGTCTGTGTTAGCAGAAGCCAGGCTAATAGCTAAGCACGACGCAGTTCCAAATAGAGCTTGCAATGATTTAAGTAAATATCTCTTATTACGTAATTCCATGGCGTAGGTATTCTCAAAAAATTAATAAGTTAACTGTAGTTAATTTGAAAATTGAATACCATGTACTTTGGTACAGTTTTGGAGTAATAGCCCACCCTCGTTTACCCTGATAGATCTATCGCTTTTATCAAAAAAAATCATAAACTTGGATAGCTCAGTCGATTAAGGAATGATTACAGTTTCATTACAACTAATATGAATTCATTTGCAGTGCTCGGTCTTGCGTATTTTCTATTCACCCTGATTTCAAGTGGGCTGTTGATTGCTGCATTTAGAACACGATTAGATTTATCCGCCCGTTACTTTTTATTTTCAGAACTCTGCATGGTCATTAGTTGTGCAGTCATTTTTTTGGTGAATGTTAATGCTGTACCTGTCAATGCTTTTACCATTGGAATCCCAAATTTCGCTGCCCTAGCATCTGAAGTAGCAATTTTGTACAGCACGCTATGCATCACTAAGAAGATGAATAAAAAGTGGTTTGTGTTGGGAGTAGCTACGCTTGGTGCACTTACTATCATGGCAGAAATCTATCGCAATGAATCCAACTTTCGCTGGATCATTTTCACCAATACGATCATTTTGACAAGTCTTTTTATAGCGAATTATTGGGCATACAAACATGTATTGTTGCCAAGCTTTCCCAACAATCGATTTGTTCAATTTCTGAAATGGCTCGCACTTGGTTTTATTTGCTTTGGAATCATTCGGGTAATCGCCAACTTTACGAGTGCCCCCATTATGCCAAGAGGGGAGCCAACCGCACCGGCGATGATCGCCTTCATGCTATTCATGATATTAGGTAGCTTTCGCTACATGACCTACATAGGCTTTCGGATTACTTGGGTCGATCAACTTAATCCGACTGAAAATATCCTAAATCACCCTCTTGTCAAAGCGATTGAAGAGAAAAATCAATTTTTGCGAGGCCTCATTGCCTCAAACCGATTTATTGGTATTAGTGCGCTTGCTAGTTCATTAGCCCATCAATTAAGTCAGCCCTTGACTACGATTGCGATTCGAGCCGAAACGGCTCGCCGTGATTTATCAGCCACCGACCACAATACCCGCGCTATTAACTCATTAGATGAAATCTGTATGCAGTCGAACCAATTATCAGGCTTG
Organism: Polynucleobacter sp.; assembly: GCA_036746715.1. GTDB lineage: Bacteria > Pseudomonadota > Gammaproteobacteria > Burkholderiales > Burkholderiaceae > Polynucleobacter. The sequence continues at coordinate 4,405 of DAIODQ010000016.1, forward strand.
GTACAAAATTTAAGGCAGCTCTTTGGATCAAAGATTGAGAAATTTGAGTCAATCAATTTACAAAAGGTCTGTAACGAAGTCCTCGAGATTATAAAACCAACCCTTCAATCAAAAGGAATCGCGCTACTTAAGCACTATGAATCTAATCCAATTATTTTTGGAGATGGGGTTCAATTGCAACAAGTACTCATTAACTTGTTCAATAATGCCGTCGACTCAATCAACGAGAGTAATTCCGGTGTTCGAGAAATTTTGATTACCATCACAAAAAATGATTCCTGCGCCACCCTCTCCATAACCGATAGTGGTTTGGGTATCAATCCAATAGCATTTGAGTCCCTCTTTGAGCTCTATAAAACAAGCAAACCAAGCGGGCTGGGAGTGGGTTTATGGTTAAGTAAAACCATTATCGAGCGGCATCAAGGCAAAATTACTGCATCGAATCATGCACGTGGTGGGGCATGCTTTGAAATCCAAATCCCTCTAAATAAGACAACTGAAGTCAAATGAAACAATTACGGGTCATTCTGGTTGAAGACGATGCTGCTCTGAGGGGTAGCCTAACTGACTGGCTCTCGAAAGAATATTTAGTAACCCAGTTTGAATCGGCAGAAGCATTACTTTGCGCCTTGAATAACTTTGACCTTGAGGATGGTATTTCTACCTGTATCCTGCTAGATTTTCAAATGCCTGGCATGAATGGGATTGAGCTACAAACTAAGTTGAAAGAATTGAACATCGATTTCCCAGTTATCTTTACAAGTGGGAATGCACAACAGGCCGACATTATTGATGCATGGCATGGCGGAGCGGCCGATTTCTTACTTAAACCATTTACTGGGGAGAAGGTTAGTCAAGCCCTTAAAGCCCTCTTTCAACAGTCAAGCGCGATGAAATTAGCAGCGGCAATACCAGTCCTTAATCACTCAATATCCATTCCAATTAGTCAACGTGAGGCCCAAGTGCTTCTACTATTAGGCAAAGGTTATCGGCAACATGAGATTGCCGATGCGTTAAATATAACTCTGCGCACGGTTAAATGGCATCGGGCCAGCATTAAAAATAAGTTGGGTTTAAATACCTTAGTCGAGATTGCTAGGTATTATGATCAAAATCAATTTTTATTAGAGAAAATCTCAAAAAGTCTAAGTAATTGAAGCAATATACATAAATTTACCTGCTCGGCAGGAGTGGCTCTGCCACTTATTCATATTTGAATCTTCAACTTTTGGCTTAGAAAAAATCATAATTACTTGGAAAGCCAATTAACTTAATGGCTTAAGTCAAAAAAATGGCAGCTATGCAATAGTTTTGTCGGGAAAACCGTATTCCACTATTGCCATATCCATTGTGTATGCTTTTCCCATGACCTTATTAGCCGACCTCGTATTGCTTGCTCACTTTGCCATTGCCGCTTTCTTAGCAGCCGGTATGCTACTAATCCCTCTAGGCGCATACTGGCAATGGTCATGGGTGCGAGCACGACGCTTGCGCCAAATCCACGCGGGTCTGATGGTGCTGATTGCCATTGAGGCTATTTTTCACATAACCTGCCCTTTGACTATATTGGAGGCTTTGCTACGTCGTACTCATGCCCCTGAATCATTTTGGGCCGATCAAATCAGCAAAATCCTATACTGGGATTTACCATTGGAGTTCTTTACGATTCTTTACGGGTGTTGTGTTGTCTGGGTTCTATACCTTTGGAAGTCTGTACCCCCTATAAAGAGACCTTGACTCTACCAACTTTATTGTTAGAAAAAATGAATTCAAGAAGAAATTTTCTTTGCACCTCTAGTGTTTACCTTTTATGCTGGAGCGAACCATCACGCGCACAAGGAGTTCGCATGGATTTCACTAACCCTAATACGATGCGAGATTGCTGGATTGTGAATGATAGTGTGATGGGTGGCGTATCCCAATCGAGCCTTCGCGAAGATCCGCATGGCATGTTTTTTGAAGGTCAGGTCTCGCTTGAAAATAATGGCGGCTTTGCCTCCATGCGTTCATCAGTGCGGTTTCCCGGCGGAACTCAACTCATTGAGCTTTTGGCAAAAGGTGATGGCAAGCGTTATAAGCTTGTCTTGCGCACTGAGTTAGTGCCTCGGGTGACATATGCTGCAGACTTTATCGCTCAACCTACTTGGCAAACGTATCGTTTTCATTTAAATCAATTTAAGGCGACTTTTCGTGGACAGGCTGTTGATGCGCCTACCCTATCCTTTTCTGATGTAACTGAATTTGGCATTCTGATTTCGAACAGTCAGGCTGGCAGCTTTGCGATCCAACTAAAGACACTTCAATCTGCTTAGACCAAGAAACATAAAAACAACTACTTAAAATCGATTAAGACAAAGTATGCTTACCTCTCACCAGGCGACTTATCAATGAGCACATGGTTCAATTCTGTTGATATCTATTGCGAGCGCTTAGATGCAAGTTTTTGGGCCGAGCCCATTAATGCTATTAGCAATCTCTCATTCATCGTGGCAGGATTGTTCCTGTGGCGCTTAAGATCTCCCCGCTCCGCTCTGATGACCATTCTAATGATCCTGATTGGCTTGGGCAGTTTTAGTTTCCATACCTATGCTAATCGCCTCACTGGCCTACTGGATGTCTTAGCAATTGCTCTATATTTAGTAGCCTTTTCATATCTAATCCCTAAGCAATGGTCTAGAAACTCGCTATTGATTCAGGTGGGGTCACTTCTACTGCTCATCGTCAGCATTGTTTTAGCTCACTTATTAATGAATCACTTAAAGCCAGCTCTACCGTGGTTGCCCCCAGGTATCTATCTAGGCGCTTGGTTGGCACTATTAATCTATGCCTTGGTGACCCAACACTCAAATAAGCAAGCGGCTCGATTTTTATGGCTGGCGGTCATCGTTTTTCCATTTTCACTACTAAGTCGTCAACTGGATATGCTCTTATGTGACTCCATAGGTCCTACACATTGGTTATGGCATCTTCTTAATAGTCTAACCTTATATTGGAGTAGTTATGGCCTTTGCATAGAACGGCACTCTAAATCTCAGTGATTCTAGATTTGACTAGCCTACCCAGCACGATTGTCCCGGTCAATACTTCTTGTATGAACGTGCGACCTGGGCCTTAGAAGAAATCGTGTCTTCTAGAAAGTCTATTTATTCAACTGATTAAGTTAATGAAAGCACTACTCGAGCAGTCTTACTACAAACAATCAAAACTGATTATTTGGTACTTGAACTGTAGGTGGTAGAGGAACGCTTATCGGTCTCCTGAATTTTTGGCATAGTATTTGTAGCGCTCGCAGTGGTTTCAGCTGATTGCGGACGCGAAACAGTTGAGTTGCTTGCCTTTGAAAATGATTGCTCCTGATCCGTACCTACAAATGAGTCATAACACGCAGTGGCAGACCCCACCATCAGGCACGCTGATAGTCCGAGTAGAAGTTGCTTGATTCCCATAGATAACCCCCTCATGTTCAATATGTGTACCTTACCATATTTAATTCAAAGTGCACAAGTTTGAGCTGGGCGAATATAGTTTAGCCAAACGTAAGCCGAGATTTCACGGCGGTGTTAAAGCCCCGCCCAATGGTCGACCTGGTCAGCCAATCCCTGCCACCATCTCATCAATCAAATCAATAGAATTTTCTGTACGACAAGACACTTTATACCGGACACATACTTTACAGTTTTGGCCTGCCCAGCATGTGTTTGGCCTGCCCAGCACGATTGGCTACGCCGATACTTCGTGTTCGAACGTGCGACCTACGCCTTAGAAGCTGTAAAAATGAGCTAAAACAATTAGTTAAACAACAGCATAAGCCTTGCTAGATCTGGTGTTCGATACACACCGAGATCTGTGGTGTTGGGTGGAATGCCTTGGATGTCGGGTGGTATTGGCAGATGGTCAAGTGTTTGAACATGGCATTTGTCGGGTTAACCGACATTCTAGTAAGAATTATTACTTTTCTACAGGAAAGAGTGCCTGAGAAATAATAAAAACCACTGCCGTACTCCAGCCAAATGCAAATAAGCCCGAGACGGCCATAATGATGGATAACAGCTGCCATTGTGTTGGTAGTGGATCTGTAATAAAACCAACCGTTGTATAGGTACTACCTGCATACACCATAGCCTTATGCAAACTATCAATCACTCCATATAGATTAAGTGCAAGCCCCCAAACATAAATTTGGAGTAAGTGAGAAGTTAACAGGATGACAACACCTAACAAAAAAATAAAGTGTGCAAGAAAGGTCTTGTTCTCGAACATTAAAGCCTTTATGTTCGGTTTACATTTTGAAACTGCCAACAAAACAAATAAAGCTTGAATGACAACACAAAGGATGAGAACAAGACCGCCCATTAAGAGCGCTTGCAAATTGAAGACATCGCGAATGGCGTTTACTTCCATTGCTATTGCTGATAAGCAGCCCAAGCATCAAGATTAAAACCGGGGGACGTTTTCCATTTCTCTAAAGAAGATGAATTTAGTGGGAAAACGAGTGGTGCCGCAAGATCCGCCCTTCTTCCGCCAACCAGCTTCTGTTGGTTCATCCACAAGGTCTTACCAAGGGTATTAAAAGCAAGAGAAACTACTTCCTCTTTATCAATTGAGGCAACCTCTGGGATCTCTAAGGAATCAATCGGATTAATGGTGAATACTCCGCTTGAGCCCATACATCCATTGCCCACAGCATTAGCGACCACAGTGTATGCTTGGGCAGTCTTTGCGGCTGCATACCAGAAAATCATGGTGTTAGCGGCACAAGGATGATCAAAGAGGCCTTGAGCATCTTGCAATCGTCCACCATACTGTCCTGACCAATTGGTAGGCACAGCAATTAAATCTGCGCGACGCAAGGCCATCACTCCAGAGGCTTCTGGAAAACGCAAATCATCATTAAGCAATAAACCAATTCTTCCAATGGCTGTCTCATAGACCGGCATATCAGAACCAGCAGCTAAGAATGAGAGGGATGGATCTAAATGCGTTTGCCGATACTGTCCAATCAACTTTCCGTCAGGGCCTAATAGCACTGCTGTATGAAAATAGCTCTCGCCATCTTTTTCAATAAAGCTAGCAACCAAATGAGTTTTTAGTCGAACTGCAAAGTCGCTTGCAGCTTGGGTTGATTTACCCAATAACTTTTCACCCAGCGATTGATAATTGCCTTTTGATACGGGGCCACAAAAGGAATATGCAGGTAAAACAACCAAATTAGATTGCTTGGAATCTGCTTGCAAAGTCTTAATAAGCGTATCGCAACGATTGAGATTGCCATCAAAATCATTTTCATCAACCTGATACTGTACCGCTCTTGCTAGCACTGGACTGGATTCCTGTGTTGCTGCGCCATCAGTTGGCGCCCGAAAGAACGCCAAATCCTTATATAACTCTGGTCTACGCAGAGCTAATGTCTTTTTCTGATCATTATCGAATCGGGCTGGATCAATCATGCCGTAAATAATGGTTCCTTTATTTGCCATTGTTTTGGTGAAGTCCGTGGATGATGCATGTGCGATCCGCTCGCCATCGGCCTGCCAAATCGAAGCTGCTCCACCATAAGTGACAGTAATACCTGTAGTGGGATTGGTCTCTGCATTGTTGCGATCAGAAGCAACCATCGCCAAACCATTCCAGGCGCACTGGTGTTGAACAGCCGCAATCGTGGAATGATTTCCAGTTGCCTCTTTTCTTAGTTGTGGAAGTACGCGATCAGAGCAACAAATATAAGCAATGATGTCACAACCTTTAACAGCAGCCAATCTAGCTGGTTCCCAATAGGTATCGTCATAGCAAATAATCATGGTGATTCGACCTAAATCAGTCTCAAAAACAGGGTGGCCGGTATTTCCTGGCACGAACCATAAGATATCTGATGGATTCAAGCCATTTTTACGATATTTACCGATATAACCCTTAGGTCCAACTAATGCACCCGCATTGTAGGTAAGCCCTGTGTCGGGATCGACTTCTGCAATGCCAATCGCAACATAACAATCATATGCAGCAGTCACTTTTGCCAATGCATCCGTTGTTTTACCAGGAACAGTATCCATATAGGGTAAAAACTGCTCTAAATCACGATAGATATAACCAGAGATTGCTGTCTCTGGAAGTACGATTAACTTTGCGCCATTCTTCGCAGCCTCCTCAGTCATCGCACAAGCGCCCACAATATTCTTTTCAAACTCCATGAACTCTGGGTTGTATTCAACAGCAGCAACTTTGAAAGGTTGTTTCATCATCATCTCCAATCAATTAAGCAGACATATCATCACTTTCATTGGGCCATTTTGGAGATGGCCAATTGCGAATGACGCTCAAAACATAAAGGCTTGCTGTTAACAACACAGCAATGGTTGTAGCAAAATAAAAATTTGTAGTAGTTGTTAGACCATAAAAAATAATGGATCCAATAATCAATGCGGTCGCAAACCAATGGGCCTGACTAAAAACCGCAGAACGATGCCCAGTTAAGGCATCAAGCGCCATGCCCCCAGCTGTTGCAGTCAAAACACCGCACAGGATAATAGAAACAAAGGGTACCTCATGAATTAGAGCCTTTTGACATCCAATTGCAATGAGCAAACCGATCGCAATGCCATGCAGTATTAGATACGGCAGTTTTTTTGAGATGAATCGATAAAACAGAAATGCGCCCACAACGGCGGCAAATAGAATCCAGGGCAAATAGTAAGGACCTGAAATTGCAACTGGCTCCAAGCCCAATAACAAATCACGCACCATACCTCCAGCAGCACCGCACAAAATACCTGCAATCAATGTACCTGCAATTGGGACATTTCGACTTCTAGCGGTTGCTGCTCCATACATTGCGGTTGTCGACATCGCTGTTACATCAACCCATAGAGGCAATACGGGCAATATTTCGATCATGTGTCAGATGTTCAAGTTTAAGTACTTGAAAATTCTATCATTTTCAATAGTCCCAAACTATGCTTAATGGCCATTTTTAAGCCTGAATGGCTATCAATTTACAGTTTTGGCCTGCCCAGCACGATTCGAACGTGCGACCTACGCCTTAGAAGCTGTAAAAATGAGCTAGAACAATAACTTAAACAATAGCATAAGCCTGGCTAGATCAGGTGTTCGATCGGCACCGAGAACCTTGGTGTTGGGTGGAATGCCATGTATCTGACTTGGCAACCGCAGACGGTCGGATGTCAAATTTGTCGGGTAAACCGACAAAACATGATCTGAGGTGGTTTTATTTCTACTCGATGGCGATGGCTTTAAAAGGCTTGGGCCGAGGCTTCCAATCCTATATCAGTCAAGGGCAATCAAAAGTTCTTCTTTTAACGCCAACATCAGGCTCTTAGCATTGAGCTTTCTTGTTCTGGAATAGTCTTGCCCAGCCCATAAACTTTGATATTCGCCATTATTAGCTCTTCCCGCCAATTGCCTTAGAGATGCTGTCATCGTATTTTGTATTGGAAAAGGCAAAACCATTTTGCCATCCATCAATTGAATAAATTCGTTATCTATTCCCCGAGCAGGCCTTCCAGAAAATCCCGTCGTGAATACTGAGCCCCTGCTATGGTGCTTAAGCAAATACTCCTTATGGGCAGGAGAGGCGGTTGACTCAACACAACATAAAAAGGCTGTTCCCAGCTGAGCGGCAACAGCGCCAGCCTTTAACGCATTAGCAATGTCTGCTCCATCCATTATTGCGCCTGCGGTAACAACAGGAATAGAGCACTCTTTAACCAGTTGCTTAGTTAAATCCATCGCACTTAATTTTTCATCTTCTCCATCAGGGTTAAATATGCCTCTATGTCCGCCAGCCTCAATGCCTTGCGCCACAATAAAATCAGCGCCGGCTTTTTCAACCGCCTTTCCCTCTTTAAGACTTGTCGCAGTAATGCCAACAGCAATTCCTAGTGAATGCGCCTTTTCAATAAGACTCAGCGACGGAACTCCAAAATGGAAAGTTAATATTTCTGGGCGATGCTCCCATATAGGATTAAGTTGATCCTCAATGACAGGATAAAACGGGGCTTGAGGCGTAGAAACTGAATACTCGCCTTCAATAGGCAAATTCTTTAATGCTTCAATAGCTTGTGTTTGAATGGCTTGTGATGGCAAACCAACTGGGCTAAACACAAAAAAGTTGGCATTAATGGGACCATTTGTTAAGGCTCTCGTAGCTGCTAAATCTTCGCTAATTTTTTGTGGAGTGCTGTAAGCGAATCCAAAACTACCAACACCGCCAGCATTAGAAACTTCTGAGGCAAACAATGGATTATTGATGCCGCCAGCCATCGGCGCCTGAATAATCGGAACGCCTAACTTAGAGAAGTTGAACATATCTGCTCCATTGATAGATAGCCAATTTATAGCAGATCCCAAAATGAAAAAACCACCCGAAGGTGGTTTATAGAATCTTGGTGGCCCGGGGCGGAATCGACCAGGGCCTAGGAGCCCTAATCCTGCCTTAATCAAATTGTCATATTTGGCTTGCTATAATTCAATCGTCACTAGGGAGTAGCCTCTCTTCTCTACAGAAGATGGCTTACATCAACATACTTGAGCTTAGGCTTATGGTGTAAGCGGTTTAATACTTGGCAAGACTTTTGACTACAAACACTTACTTAGGCTGTGGGTGCGTTGTAGTCATTTGTTTATGTCACAGCCTAGAGGACTATCTAAATGGATTCACTATTAATCTCCACTGGCGTTGTGGCGCTTGCCGAAATGGGCGATAAAACCCAACTACTGGCATTTATTCTTGCGGCGCGCTTTAAAAAACCTATTCCCATTATTTTGGGTATTTTTGCGGCAACCATTATCAATCACGGCTTAGCTGGTGCTTTGGGGGCATGGATTACTTCAATGGTCAATCCTGAAGTCTTGCGTTGGATTCTAGGCGCGTCATTTATCGGCATGGCTATTTGGACATTGGTACCTGACAAGATTGAAGAAGAAGAAACTCAAGTAGCTAAACACTTGGGTGTATTTGGCGCTACCTTTATTACTTTTTTCTTAGCTGAAATGGGTGATAAGACTCAATTAGCTACTATCGCACTGGCGGCTCACTATGCGGCGCCATTAGCGGTTGTTGTGGGAACTACATTAGGAATGTTGATTGCTGATGTGCCAGCAGTATTTGTCGGGAACAAGTTTGCGGCAAAGATTCCAATGAAATTAGTTCACTCTATTGCCGCAGCCATCTTCGCAATTATGGGCGTTCTGACATTGTTTGAAGTTGATAAGTTGTTTTAAGGGGATATCATGACTTGGATTATTACGAAATACTTACTAACAGCAGGAATGGTTGTGTTCATCTCAGAAGTTGCCAAACGAAGCGATAGGTTGGGTGGCTTTATTGCGGCATTGCCACTGATGACCCTATTAACTCTTGTATGGCTCTACATAGAAAATCAGCCAGAAGAAAAGATTGCAAATCATGCCTATTACACATTTTGGTATGTGATTCCAACGCTGCCTATGTTTTTATTGTTTCCATACCTACTACCCAAGCTAGGATTCTGGATAACCATGGGAGCTTGCGTGGTGATAACAGTTATCTGCTTTGGCTTATTTTCTTTGCTGATGAAGGGTTTTGGAATTAATCTTCTGTAAATGAAAAAACCACCCGAAGGTGGTTTTGGTGTTTCTTGGTGGCCCGGGGCG
>DAIODQ010000017.1:0-9322 GCA_036746715.1 Polynucleobacter sp.
ATGACGTGATTAAAACTAAGGGGCTAGGCATGAAAAAACCACCCGAAGGTGGTTTTGGTGTTTCTTGGTGGCCCGGGGCGGAATCTATCCGCCGACGCAAGGAATTTTTAATCTTGTAACCAGTCATCCACCATAATGGCTTGTTAAGTTTCAAAGTCAGATATTAAGTTTTAGGCCTTTCAAACACCCCCAATATCGATGTCCCCCACGGAAACGATAAGTGGTGGCCTAATGGAGTTTCTGCATAGAACGCGGCTTTGAGTACATTGTTGATAATTGGGTGAGGTGTTTTGTATTCCTCTTTATAGAGCTTTGCCATCTGCTCCTCATCAAGTTTTTTGGAACGGGTTTTACGGGATAGCCAGTACAAGGGGCTCAGGTAAAACATAAAGTACCGAGCATCTTTGAGCACTAGCCCAGTACTCTTCGCCAGCTCCCGATACTTTTGTTTGTCATAACGGCGAATATGCCGTACAAATTCATCGTTATAGGACCAAAAGAAGTCTAACGCTGGGGTCGCCACAAATAGCTTACCGCCCGGCTTTAGGGCCTTTGCCGCCTGTTGCATCACGGTGACATCATCCGGACAATGCTCAATCACATCCAATAAGTAAGCCGTATCCCACTGTTCCTGCATTTGTAAATCCATAAGGTCTATGTGATACAGATCGACATCTTCGTCTAGCACTCCTTTGGCATTGAGGAGCGCCACTCGAGAAGAATCCGCCAATGCCAGATCGGTTATTCGATTGGGGATTGTTTTGGTTAGGTATTCTGCCCAGCCACCACACCCCCCACCCAAATCAATTGCTGAAAAGTTATCAGATGCTTGATGACGCTTTACCGACTCCAATAAAAAACGATGGCGCCCTAGATACCAAAAATGCTTGGATTGCATTTCAAATAAATGGGCAAACTGATCTTCAACAAACTCATTGTTACGATGCGTAACTGGTTTTTTTGGCACATAAATGCCTTCGCTGTCTTGATAATACATAAATATCCCCATACCGATTTCGTACCCGATTGGGTACAGCACTTGGTTTCGTGAGAAACAACCCAGAATGGAGGCGATCAACCCGCTAAGGGTTTAAAGCAATGAAATTTACTTTTTAGGGGTTACCGCCAACCATTGGCTTACCTATTTCTGTAAGCGCTTAGACGTAGTGGCGATGGGGTGGCGCTAAGGCCGGAGGTGGGAACTTGGGGTTAAGGAATAAAAACGGGATCCGTAAGGTCTTGGCAAACGAGATTCGTCGAATAAAGGGTCGATCTTTTAAAACAAAAAGGGCGACTGCAACAAAAGCAGTAACCAAGGCGGCATCCAGAAAATGCTTGCGGGCATCGGGAACGGTTACCGCATACGAGTCGGGCGCAGATTCAGGACTGCCATCATCTAAGAGTTGAATGCTATCAAGCGCACTCAGGCCGGGTATATGAATTCCGGAATCATTACTGCCTCCGATATGCACATGCAAAAGGGGTGAGAGGCACTTGAGGAAGATTCCCAAGAATAAGAAAACAAGCAATGAAGATCGGGTCAATTTAAAACGCATGATTGGATTCTAAGGGCAACTTGAATGTTTCGATAACCATCATTAATACTGGGTCTTTATCACATTTAATCCAAGGGTGTGTTTTATAACGACTCAATTCAGTTCTTTTAATTACATTATCACTGGAGTAGCGCCCTTCTTTACAGAAGATGGCTCAGATCAAAATACTTGGGCTTTTATCTTATTGTGTAATCAGTTTAGATGCTTGGCAAGACTTTTGACTGCAAACACTTACTTAGGCCTTGGAGTAGATGCGAGATCCGCAAAAGAGATTTCAACAATGCCATTACCAAAATTACCACCACTTCCTACCACAGGCATTATTGGCAAAGTCTTGTTGATGACTAATCCAAAACTCAAATCCTGATTACTAAATTTGTGGTTTTAAACGACATCGACTCCCACAGGGATGGATAATTGATTTATCCTTTTAAAGGACGACTCTTGATGGGAATATCCGAGACCAATAGCGTCCAGTCTCTGGACGCTTTGAAATGAAAAAACCACCCAAAGGTGGTTTTAGTGTTTCTTGGTGGCCCGGGGCGGAATCGACCGGGGCCTAGGATGCTGACTATCTAGTGCGCCTTTGCCACTACATTGATGACGCCCTTCATGCCAGCTTCATAGTGACCAGATTCAAAGCACGCCATGGCATATTGCCCAGGCTTTTTAAAAGTCCAAACTAATTCAGCTTGTTGTCCTGGTTTTGCTGAGATTTCATTCGTATGGTGATTCCCTTTAGCGCCAGGACTTGCCATCTCTTTGGCGTGGGCGACGATCTCCTTTTCAGTGCCAATTACCAGCTCATGGTTAACTTTGCCCTTATTAACTAAAATAATGCGAATGGGCTCACCTGCTTGTGCTTCCCATATTGCTGGGGAAAAACGCATGGTGTCATCAACCTCAATGCGAACTTCTTTCATCGCTTGAGTAATTACTGGTGCCGGTGTTCCATGTCCATGACTATGACCATGGACGCCCCCGCCATGCTCGTTAAAGTAAGAAAGGGAATATAGAGATGCCGCAGTAACAATAGCTAAGCTGACTCCCCCATAAATCAATACTGCCTTTACTTTTATTTTGCCCTTACCTTCCATTAGGTACATGGCCAACAAAGACATGGCAAATCCCACTGGAACTACCCATGAGCTTCTACCGGGAGAGTCTGGAAAATGTTGAAGTCCACCAGTGAAGAAGCCCAAACCAATTGAGGCAACAATACCAATAGCCAATACATCAGTCCAGCTATGGTCTTTATCGGGATTGGCAATTTTTTCTAATGTGCCACCAACAAGATAAATCGCGACCCCGAATACCGCTGTCCAGATGGCGCGTTCCTCACTAAAAAATCCGTGGGTAATGGCACCAGCAGTAAAACTAATGCCGGTGTATTTACAAAGAGAGGCGATGTGACTGAGTGGAAAGTTCATGGGCGTATCTTAAGAGAAATTAACGAATTTTGCTTAAAACACTATTACCCAAACAAAAAAATCACCCGAAGGTGGTTTAGGTGTTTTTTGGTGGCCCGGGGTCTAAATCTGAGTTATCCGTTTGAATACTCCGGATTAAAAGTTTGAAATAGGGCAATTCCAATACAAGCCATGAATAATGCTAATGAAGTGTAATTTATTGTCTTATCTCGTAGAACTAAAAAATCATATTTTAGAAAACCTACGATAGCCAATAAAGTTGCAAGTACCGCCAAGAGGGATAGATTGATCAGCATTAAGGTTATAACATTCCAAAAGCCTGTCGCTCCTGGCACTAAATCTTGATGAACAATATATTGCTCCTTACCAGCGCCAAAAATACCCACAAAAAAAGTACCTAGCCAATTGGCCCATAGTGAAATGTATAGAGAGATAGTCGCAATCTTTTTTGAAAAAACCGGCAAAGTTAATTGCGGCCACATCCAAGCAAATGCGAAAAAGACGAGCGCCTGAACAGCGCCAATTAAATGGGCTTGTAATATTCCGATTTGGGCAATTGCGTAAGGCGAGTAAATGGGCACTAATAATCCACACATCAGCATCAATAAGCCTGATATTAAGAAATATCTATTGAAGTGAAAATTCATTTTTTGCCCTAATTACTAAAGTTGAATTCTTCGATATTAGACTAAAGAGTTATTTTCACAAAAGAAAAAGCCGCCCGAAGGTGGTTTTAATGAGTCGTGGTAGCCCTGGCCGGAACGAGCTAGATCTAAAAAATTCATGAGAGGTCTCACAGACCAGTCAGGCCTTTGGCCTGCCCAGCACGATTCGAACGTGCGACCTACGCCTTAGAAGGGCGTTGCTCTATCCAGCTGAGCTATGGGCAGAAAGGGATTCTTGGATTTTAACGGACTTGCTATCTCTTTGGGATTTTGGATGAGTCCATAAACTCCTGTTATAAATACACTGTTTATAACGCTTGAATGTTTCCTGGAGACCGTATGAAGATGCTTAAAGCCTGGCTAGCCGTCCTTGGATTAACCATTACCCTCAATGCCTTTGCCCAAACTGCAGGGGGTGATGACAAGTACCAGCCTAGATTAGGCCAAGAAGGTAAAGATGTGATCTGGATGCCTACTGGAGGCGAATTAGTTACCCTAATGCTTAAAACAGCTAAGGTAACCCCAAACGATTTGGTATATGACCTTGGAGCAGGCGATGGCAAGATTGCAATTGCAGCTGCAAAGGAATTTGGTGCCCGTGCGATTGGTATTGAGTACAACCCCGATATGGCTGCATTTGCTCAACGTAATGCAGTTCGTGCCGGCGTTAGTGATCGCGTCAAGATTATTAATGGCGATATCTTTAAGGAAGATTTTAGTAAGGCAACTGTTGTCACAATGTATCTTCTCCCCGACCTAAATTTAAAACTGCGCCCTATTGTCTTGAAGATGAAGCCGGGTACTCGCGTGGTATCGCACGCCTTTACCATGGGAGATTGGGAACCTGATCAAGAAATTGAGGCAGGTCAGAGAGGTTACTATTGGATTGTTCCAGCTAATGTAGCAGGTGATTGGGTGATCGAAGGTATTGATACTCAAAACAAGGTTGTTCTTAATCTAGCACAGCGTTATCAACGTGTTGGTGGTACCTTAACGCTCGGTGGCAAGACCCAAGCAATTCTGAACCCAAATCTTGAAGGTGATCAACTGAGCTTTGCTTACATTGATCGCAGAGACAAATTACATAATGTCAAATTAACGATTAACGGTTCCCAATTAAAAGGGGATAGTAAAGGCGGTCACCTCAGTAACGGTATTACTGGTACTCGTCGCTAAGCTTGAATGTCGAGCTCTCAAGGCGCTAACTCAAGCGCCTCCCCTCTACGCTTGCTCAGCCCCCTAGGGGCGGTTGCTATTATTGTTGGCATCGTCATTGGTGCTGGCATCTTCAAGACCCCGGCCATGGTTGCTGGTATTACTGGTGATGTCGGTTGGGCTATCTCAATTTGGGTAGCCGGTGCGCTCATCTCTTTAATGGGTGCGCTTTGCTATGCTGAACTTGCTACTCTCTATCCACATGCAGGTGGCGATTACCACTTCCTAACCCGTGCCTATGGCAAGAATGTCTCATTCTTGTATGGCTGGGCTAAAGCAATGGTCATCAATACTGGCTCAATTGCTCTATTGGCATTTGTATTTGGTGATTACATGAGTAAGGTTCTGCCACTGGGAGCCAACTCCACCATCTATTGGGCATTTCTGATTGTGATTACGCTCACTTTCATTAATTTGATTGGAATACATGCCTCAGCAAGAATACAAACGGTATTAACTATTTTCGAGGTATGCGGCTTATTAGCAATCATCATTGCAGGCTTTGGTATTTTTGGTAATCCACTGCCGGCGGTTGAGAACCCGCCACTGTTCTCTAGCAATCCGCAACTGGGGATGTTGGGGCTTGGCATGGTTTTTGTCTTACTCACCTTTGGCGGCTGGAATGAGTCTGCCTATATCTCGGCAGAGCTCAAAGGTACTAGTAAAACCATCGTCAGCGTGATTATGGTGAGCTTAGTGGTCATAACAGTTATTTATCTACTCGTTAATATTGCTCTTATTAATGGTCTTGGCTTAAAGGCGCTGGCAAGCAGTAAAGCGGCACCTGCCGATCTATTGGGCCTTACCTTTGGTCCGCTGGGTGAGCAATTGCTGGGTCTTTTTGTTGCAGTTGCGGCACTGACTAGCATTAATGCCACCATGATTGTGGGTGCGCGAACTAACTATGCAATGGGCGATGACTGGGAGGGATTGCACAAGATGGCTAAATGGGAGTCCGCACGAGGATCGCCAAGCTTTGCATACTTGGTTCAAGGGGTCATTAGTCTTGCTCTCGTTGGTTTTGGGGCTTTGCAAAATGATGGTTTTGAGGCCATGGTGGAATTTACAGCCCCAGTATTTTGGAGCTTCTTATTTTTAGTGGGCCTCGGTTTATTCATCCTTCGGTTTAAGGATCGTTCCATACGTCCTTTCAGGGTGCCACTCTATCCTATTACTCCCCTCATTTTCTGTGCCTCATGTGCATACTTAGCATATTCAAGTATCACGTATGCCCATAGCAAAGGGGCTGCTGAGATCTCGTTTTATGTGATGCTCGCAGGTCTTGTTGCCCTTCTCATACTTCGTTTACGTAAAGTCTCCTAAGTCATTGAATTGACATCCTGCTCGGTAAACTAGAGCTTTTCAGAGATGTCCATGGTTCACAACAATTGTTCGGTTCGAGCTTTACTGATTCAAGCTGTATTGCTTGCTAGCCTTGCATCATCCGCTCATGCATTTGAGCCTCTCAATACAGATGATGCTGGCACGATTGGAAAGAGTGTTAATCAGATTGAGCAGTACTTCTACGTCCTACATAACAATGTGGCAGGAAATCCAGGTGGGGTATCCACTCCCGGTGAAGAATATAGAGGTCTTGGTAACGCAAAGGCTTTCCCGTTGACGTATACACATGGTCTATCCGAAAGTACCGAGCTCTCGATCGCTTCGACCTATTACGCAACACCGCGCGGCTCTTATTCTCCGATTACAAATAATATCTTGGGTCTCAAATGGCGTTTTTGGGGAGATGGTGAGCGCGGTCTTGGTATGGCCATCAAACCCACCATTACCTTGCCTGCAAGTACCTCACAACAAGTTCAGGGCTTAGGTCTAGCAAAGACTAATTATGAACTTAATTACATTCTCTCTTATTATTGGGACTCATTCCAAGTGCATAGCAATATTAGTTATGCCCGTAATCCATACAACACCAACTACTCGATCAGTGGCACCTTTTCTCCCTATCAAGTGAACTTGATCTCAGGATCGATTGCACCGGTATGGATTGTGAACTCGTGGCTTAAGTTAGCATTGGATATCGGTAGCTCGATTGATACGTCTAGCAATGCAGCAGCTGTAAATGATTATGGGATGGTGGCTGCGATATTCAGGGTCAACAAGAACGTTGATATTGGACTTTCTTATTTACAGAATAGTACAACTCCCAATAATGCCTGGACTAGCCGAGGGCTTGCTTCAGACCGAAGTGAAATTGGGGTTACTTGGCGGTTCTAGGTGTGGAGAATATGTTCGGTCCATCAAGTTTATCGAGAAAAATATAAATGGGCAAAACTCTAAAAATCATCGAAATCAAATAGCTGCAATCATTCATAACTATTCATGAGTAATTAAACCATCATGAGTAATTTCCACAAAGCGATGATCTCTAAACGCTTCCGATACTAAATGCAGATTAACCTGCAAAAGACGCTCTAAATCATTATTGGAAATGTTTCCTGTTGAAATTAATAGTAACGCAGGTTGGCCAGTTAACATGAATGATTGAACAAAGTCATCATCTTTAGTTACCACGATTCTTGATTCTAAAACAGCAAATGCGGTGAGATCGCGATCTGGAGTTGCATTCTTTAGAGGTAAATCAGTGGTATGAATGGCATCGTGGCCTCTTACCTGCAACCAGCTTACAAATCACTGCGGCAGTTGAGCATCCACTAAAAACTTCATGCCACCAAAAGCTCAAACCGTTTTACATGACTTAATCTGGCAGCATAAGAAAGGGCAGCCAAAATATCTTCTTTATTAAGGTCTGGATAGTCAGCCAGAATTTCTTCAGTACTCATGCCACTAGCTAACCACTCTAGGATATTTTCTACGGAATAACGTAGGCCACGAATACAAGGCTTACCATGACAAATTGCTGGATCGATCGTGATTAAGTTAGTCATTTAAATCCCCTTTCATAACTTGATCAAACTTGTTTTTCAATTAAACATTTATTACCCATGGCCTGAAAATTAATACCTCTTTTGACAGGATTTGAGCGCTCATTCAATACAAACAATAAGCTACAAAAGATCCTATGTGATGTATAAAGCCATTATTTCCTCGCGTATTACGATCTGGTAATCTCGATCATGGCTTTGCGCTAGTCTTATCCAATTTATGACGCCCCAACATAATCTCCCCCATCTATCCGGTAGGTCAATCAGCCCTGGTACTGCCTCTTTCTTAATCGTGTTCGCTGAATTCTTGGGTACCTCTTTATGGTTCTCCATGAATAGTGTTGCGGATAATCTAATGGCAACTTGGGAGATTAGCTTAGCGGGTATTGGCGTACTCACCAATGCGGTGCAACTCGGATTTGTAGCGGGTACCTTACTGTTTGCATTTAGTGGTGTCGCCGATCGATTTAGGCCCAGTCGAATATTTGCATTGTGTGCTTTACTGGGTGCGCTATGTAATGCTCTCTTTGCACTGTACGCAGAAGGTATGGCCACAGGTGTAACTCTCCGGTTTTTAGTCGGAGTATGTTTAGCGGGCATCTACCCCGTTGGCATGAAACTGATCATCACGTGGGATCCTGAGAAAGCCTCACAGCGTTTAGCCCAGCTTGTGGGGATGCTCATATTAGGCACCGCCCTTCCCCATGCAACGCGCTTTTTTGGGATTGATTGGCCATGGCAGTCAGTGATTGTGTTCTCCTCTTTTCTGGCTTTGGTTGCCATGATCATCATCTATTGGTTGGGCGATGGCCCTCATTTAAAAAAGAGTGTTCAATCCACCATCAAGCCAATGAGCATCCGGATGATTTTTGGCATTCCACACTATCGAAGCTCTGCCTTAGGTTATTTTGGTCATATGTGGGAGGTTTATGCATTCTGGGCCCTTGTTCCGGTCTTAATTGCAAGTACCCATTCAATACATAATCCAATTGAGTTATCGGGCTTTGCGTTCTTGGTAATTGCCATGGGTACCGTTGGCTGTCTGATTGGCGGTGAACTCAGCAAGACCATGACGAGCTCACGCGTAGCTAGTTACGCATTAGGTCTCTCGGGTTTATGTTGCCTACTCTATCCATGGATCAAGGATGTGCCTCTTATGCTGCAACTGATGTTTTGGGCAATCTGGGGCATGAGTGCTGCCGCTGACTCACCGCAACTATCGGCAATCTCTGCAAAAGCCTGTCCCCCTGAAATTGTGGGAACGGCCCTTACAATCCAGAATGCAATTGGCTTTGGGATCACCATGGTCTCAATACAGTTGTGCACTGTACTCATACCGTATCTCAATCACTACATTAGTTGGGTGCTGTTACCTGGGCCTATTTTGGGATTAATTTTATTAAACCAGGTAAGAAGATCTAGGCAGATCTAAGTTTTTGAATGAGCCTCGCTAAGAGACTCACAAGATTAAGTGGTCGGAGTACAAGGATTCGAACCTTGGACCCCCTGCTCCCAAAGCAGGTGCGCTACCAGGCTGCGCTACACTCCGACGG
>DAIODQ010000018.1:0-2165 GCA_036746715.1 Polynucleobacter sp.
TCGGGTTCGGGCGGGCTCGGGCACGCCCACGGACTCGGGCTCGTATTAGATCACGGTTGTAGAGTAGGCCGGAGGAACTTCCCCTCCAGCCCCTCGCAAAACGGTGCATGAACCTCTCGACTCACACCGCTTCCATTAGGCAAACGATCCTACCATTCCAATCTTCCAGTGTGCAAACAAGTACGGTTCTCTCTTTGCAATACCTTCCAAAAATGCTCCCGCACCTGTTTTTCTTCCTTTAAGCTTTTTATACTTGCGCATCGCCCACTTGACCAGTCGACCATTAAAGTACTTTAGTACAGGATATAACGACGAACGATTGTATTTTCCATAATATTCAATCCATCCTCGCAATATTGGATTGAATGTTTTCGCTATGTCACTCAGACTAAGATCTGTCCTTCTATTAATTTTCTGATCATGTATCTTTGCTCGCATCGATTTTTGTGCCGACTTACTGACTCCGGGATTAAACCCTACAAATGTAGTGTTTTGTTTACTGTTCTTCACCCATCTTCGTCGAAATGTATACCCAAGAAAATCAAACTCAATTTCTGGATATTCTTTGTTTCGGTTTTTATCTTTGCAATAGACAATCTTCGTTTTGTCCGGATGTAGTTCTAACCCACACTCCTTAAACCGATTCGTTAGCTCAGACAGTAGTTGTTGAGCCTCTTCTTCTGTTTCGCAGTGCACCAAACCATCGTCCGCATAGCGGCACCATGGGGTTTTTGGGTATTTTCTTTTCATCCATAAGTCAAACACATAATGCAGAAACAAGTTACTTAACACAGGACTCATGACCCCTCCTTGCATCACTCCTCGGGTCTTTTCTTGCAGTGTCCCATCAGGCATTTGCATTGGTGTGGTTAGCCATCGCTCTATATAAAGTAAAACCCATTTGTTGTCCGTGTGTTTTCTTACCGCTTTCATCAACAGTTGATGGTCTAAATTGTCAAATAGCCCTTTGATATCATACTCAAGCAACCAGTCATAATGCCAACATCGCTGCCTTGTAATTCCTATAGCATCAAGTGCTGATTTATTTGGCCTGTAGCCATATGAGTCTGGGAGAAAGTATGGTTCAACGCAGGGTTCAAATATCAATTTAACAACCATTTGTGCAATTCTATCGGATACCGTTGGCACCCCTAGAATCCTTTCACCTCCTGTTTTCTTTGGTATCGGTACTGCTTTTACCGGTGGAGGGAAATAACTGCCAGATGACATCCGATTCCAAAGCTTATAAAGATTGTCCTTCAAGTTTTTCTCAAAGTCTGCTATCGATTGCTTGTCTACTCCAGCAGCCCCAGCATTTGCTTTGACTAGCTCAAAGGCTTGCATCACCAATTCTTTAGAAATGGTAAATGACTTTGTTTCATTCAAAATTTCCTCCTCTTTCGAGTTGAATTTTAACTTCCACTACCTAACGCAACCCCTTCACTCCATTACCATTACAGCAACTTCATCGCTAATACGAGTTGCTCCGCCCCAGTGCCTTGCTTCAGTACTCTCATGCTTGAGGTTTCTGCCTCTTGCACTTCTCCTTTAACATCAAGACGACTGGTTCCCGCAGTTCCTTATGAAAGCCCAGATCAGAATCACGCCACCTATACGCCGGACACCGCTCACACAGTAAACCAAGCTCCCTGTGAGCTAATCTTGAAATTTAGACACGATCTCAATTTTGATGTCATTAGGGTAACGACGCGTCAACAGTGGTTCAGGGTAATTCGTCTTTCTGATCCATACTTGCCGAATTTATTTCGACTTTTCCTCAACGCTCACAACCACCACTCTTAATGGCAGCTGCTTGAGGTAGTTTGAAGCCTGCTCTTGGAAACCGACTTCGAAGGGCCTGCCTTCATCTCTCATAAAGCTTATACATACGCTTTACTTACATATGTGTGCTGCGGCACACTGTCCAAACTCCAGTATTCTAGCAGGTTCCATGGTAATAGTATGCGGCATGATCGTTGCGGCATCGTCCACTCCAATCAGCGCCAGCCTATTGTTGACACTCGCTGGTGCTGCCACACTAAGTGCTGGCATTGGTTTTTTTGTCGGACGAGATGCTGGATTAGCAAGCGCAGCCAAAAAAGTAAAAATGCAAACGATTCATGACGGACTGTCAAACCTTGGACCTACTTAAAAAATCTTCTCAC